>NZ_AYXC01000003.1:0-580574 GCF_000502275.1 Mesorhizobium sp. L103C131B0
CAATCCATCCGGGTTCGAAAGCAAAATGTCTTTGACGGCAGCGCTGGCGGTCTTAACTTCAGTCTTGGTCATGGCGGCGTTCCTTCGCGGGAATCAGGTGACGTGAACAATCACCAGCCTGCCATGACCGCCCCCTCTCAGCGAATTTGCTGAACTCTCAGCACACTACCCCGGACAGTCAGGCATAAAGGGCGTCTATAGTGTCATGACGCGGCATTGGCCTGACCACCGCACCGCCCGCTCTTGCCATAGCCGCCCGCCCCGCCAGCCACTAGGCTGTGTTCCTAGTATCGCATTTCCGGCGCCGCCCGAGCCACCGAACACGGATACACCACCAGCAGTAGTGGTAGAGCTGTACTGCGGGCCGTCATCACCGCCGGTAATCTTTCCGAGGAGCATGCAATTGTAACGGATAGGCGTTGTGAGCGCACCACCTACGCCTCCCAACCCCAGCCCTAACGCAGTTCAATGCGCGCCTGGCGAAAAGAGCGCGTGGTCGGACTCTCGTGCCAAGTTCTTGCCAGCGCACGAGATCAACTAAGTGCTCGAGCGGGTGAACGGAATCGAACCCTTGTCGTAAGCTTGGAAAGCTGATGATGTCAGCTTAGGGCCAATTCCGGACCTGTTCTTTCGTCGTTAGCATGTCCGCTTCTCGCTGGACCTTCCCGATAGCGTACCGTCTGCCACCGGCCCCAAACAAGTCATTCGCTCGTCGCCTTCGCGATGACACTTCTTGGCGCCCAATCTTCCAAGCCTGCAACGTTCACTGCATCGCACGGGCGCGTATATTGGGTATCTTCGATTTTCTGAAACGTCACGTCATGCTGCTTCCATCTACTACCAAACAGTGGAGGCTGTGCCCGTGACACCGACGAAGCTCCTTGTCGGCCAGATCGTAGTTGTGTTCGCCATCGTCGTCGTTGGCGTATGGGCGGCAACGCAATGGTGCGCCCACATGCTGGACTTTCAGCCGCAGCTTGGCGCGCCATGGTTTGCCGCGGCGGCCCGGCCGATCTACAAGCCGTGGAAACTGTTCGAATGGTGGTTTCACTTCGACGCCTATGCGCCTGAGGTCTTCGACAAGGCCGGCATGCTTGCCGGAGCCAGCGGATTCTTGGGGTGTGCGGCCGCAATAGCTGGCTCCCTCTGGCGCGCGCGGCAGAGGGGGTTGGTCACCACCTACGGTTCCTCACGATGGGCCGCGGCTCGGGAAATCGAGAAGGCAGGCCTGTTTGAGCCGGCCGGCGTTTTCCTTGGCAAACTGAAGGATCACTATCTGCGACATGACGGGCCGGAACATGTCATGGCCTTTGCGCCGACACGTTCGGGCAAGGGCGTGGGATTGGTCGTTCCAACGCTTCTTTCCTGGACCGGCTCGGCCGTCATTCACGACATCAAAGGCGAGAACTGGCAGCTGACTTCCGGCTGGCGGTCGAAGTTCTCTTTCTGCCTCCTGTTCAATCCGACCGACTCGAGATCGGCGCGCTATAACCCGCTGCTGGAAGTGCGCAGGGGTTCAGATGAGGTCCGCGACGTTCAGAACATCGCGGACATTCTCGTCGATCCGGAAGGCGCGCTGGAGCGGCGGAATCATTGGGAGAAGACTAGTCATTCACTCTTGGTCGGGGCCATCTTGCACGTGCTCTACGCGGAAGAAGAAAAGACGCTCGCGCGCGTCGCCACTTTCCTGTCGGATCCGCAACGCTCGTTTGCCGCGACACTGCTGCGGATGATGACCACCAACCACCTCGGCACGGCGGACACACCTCGGGTCCATCCCGTCGTGGCCTCGGCGGCTCGCGAGGTGCTGAACAAGTCAGAGAACGAGCGTTCTGGCGTTCTCTCGACCGCAATGTCGTTTCTCGGGCTCTATCGTGATCCGACGGTTGCCTCGGCAACATCGGCCTGCGACTGGCGCATTGCCGACCTCATGGATGCGGAACGACCGATGTCGCTCTATCTAGTGGTGCCGCCATCGGATATTTCGCGCACCAAGCCACTGGTGCGACTGGTGCTCAATCAGATCGGCAGGCGACTGACGGAGCGGCTGGAAGGTGACCCGAAGAAAAGCCGCAAGTACCAACTGCTCATGATGCTGGACGAATTTCCGGCTCTTGGTCGCCTCGACTTCTTCGAGACCGCGCTCGCCTTCATGGCGGGTTACGGCATCCGCGCCTATCTGATCGCGCAATCCTTGAACCAGATCTCCAAAGCCTATGGCGAGAACAACGCCATTCTCGACAATTGCCATGTGCGCATTGCCTTTTCCTCCAACGACGAGCGCACGGCCAAACGCATATCGGATGCGCTCGGTACAGCGACGGAACTCAGGTCCATGCGCAACTACGCCGGCCACCGGCTGGCTCCCTGGCTTTCGCACGTCATGGTCAGTCGCCAGGAGACTGCTCGCCCGCTGCTGACGCCTGGCGAAGTGATGCAGTTGCCGCAAGCTGACGAATTAATCCTCGTTTCGGGGTTGCCGCCGATCCGCGCCCAGAAGTTGCGCTATTACCAGGATCCGAATTTCACCGAACGGGTGCTGCCGGCGCCGGTGTTGCGCGACGGTCTGTACGCGGACTGTCCTGCGTCGCGCCCCGACGATTGGAGCGGACAAGTCCGCAGTGTTGACCGCCGTCTCGCTGCCGATGACGAACACGCCGGCGCGGCAATCGAAGAAGGGAGCGGCGTGCAACAGCATCGTCATCCCGGCCTGCCTGAAGACCACGTCGTCGTCTCTCGGGAGCCTGATCAGGATGACCTCTTCAATCTGTCGGACGATGACGCCGAGGCACTCGCAGACAAGCGCGTCATGGACCGGGTTTCTACCGCGGCGAGCGCCTACGGCCTCAGCGAGGGAAGGGGCGACGACAAGGACATCATCCCCGGCTTCTGAACGCTTTCCGCAACTGAGGCGTATCTCGGCGTAGATAACGCCCATAAGCGATTTTGCGGATCTCGGCGATGTTCGTTCGCACCGGCGCATCAGCGCCGGCCAGTCGGAACGAGACGTATGAAGCCCCATCGCATTCGCCACCAGTTTCTGCTCGAACCCGAATTGAGCGAGAAGCTGGAAACCCTCAGCCGCAACCCGTCGACCACGAAATCGGCAATCGTCGCGAAAGCGGTCGAGGCCTTCATCGAACGGCGTGGTGAAAACGAGCTCGACCAGCGCTACGGCAAGCGGCTGGACCGTCTTTCCCGCGATCTCGACCATGTCAGGCGCGACGCCGAAATAACTCTGGAGAGCCTGGCGCTCTTAATCCGCTTTTCAATCACGCTTCATGCGCACACGCCAATTCCGGATCGGGCGACACAGGCGATCGCCCAAGAGCGCTTTGACAAATTCGTCGAGCAGGTCGGTCGCCAGATAGCCTCCGGGAAGCGCTCGCTTGGTCACGGCAATGGCAACGGAGGCGAAGGATGAACTCTCATCCCGCAGCGGACCACCGCCGCCGAGCCATGCTGCGCACAGCCATGGGCGCCGCGATCACCGAGGCCCTTGCCGATCCGACCGTTATCGAGGTGATGGTCAACCCCGACGGCGCGCTGAGGCTCGACCGGTTGGGAGAAGGCCGGGTCGATACAGGCGTGCATATGCATCCTGCCGAGGCGGAACGCATCATCCGGCTCGTCGCCTCCCATGTACGCGCCGAGGCGCATGCAGATAGTCCGATTGTCAGTGCCGAATTGCCATCAGGCGAGCGCTTCGAGGGTCTGCTACCGCCGGTCGTGCTGGCGCCATGCTTCGCCATCCGCAAACCGGCGGCAAAACTCTACACGCTGGCCAACTACGTCGCCGATCGCGTCATGCTCCCGCTGCAGGCTGATGCCCTGAGGAAGGCAGTGCGCGAGCGGCGCAACATCCTGGTCGCCGGCGGCACATCGTCGGGCAAAACGACACTTACCAATGCTCTACTGGCAGAAGTCGCCGAATGCGATGAGCGGGTGATCCTGATTGAGGACACCCGCGAGCTGCAATGCGCGGCCAAGGACTGCGTTGCCATGAGGACGAGGCGGGGCTCCATCACACTCGCCGATCTCGTACGCTCGACCTTACGGCTGAGGCCCGACCGCATCATCGTCGGCGAAGTCAGAGGCGCGGAAGCGCTCGATATGCTGAAGGCATGGAACACCGGACATCCCGGCGGCATTGCCACGGTTCACGCCAATTCGGCACGCTCCGCACTCTATCGTATTGAGCAGCTCGCCCAGGAAGCCGTTGTCACCGTTCCCCGCCGGCTGATCGCCGATGCCGTCGACTTGGTCATCTTTATTGCCGGAAGAGGACCCGCGCGCCGCGTTGACGCGATCGCCGAGGTCACGGGTCTCGACGGCAGCGGCGATTACGCCGTCACCCCGCTCACACTTCCGCAACTCCAGCAGCTCTGAAAGGTCACCTCATGCGCAAGAAGCTTCGCTTTCTTTCGTTCGCCGCCGTCGCGCTTCTTCTCACGGCCCAGGCCCACGCTGCCGGCTCCGGCATGCCGTGGGAACAGCCGCTGCAGCAGATTCTGGAATCGGTGCAGGGGCCGGTCGCCAAGATCCTCGCGGTGATCATCATCATCACCACCGGTCTGACCCTTGCCTTCGGCGACACGGCGGGCGGTTTCCGCCGGCTGATCCAGATCGTCTTCGGCCTGTCGATCGCCTTCGCGGCCTCGAGCTTCTTTCTTTCCTTCTTCTCCTTTGGCGGCGGGGCAGTCGTCTGATGAGCACCGGAGAGCAGCATATCGAAGGCTTCGAGGTTCTGGTCCATCGGGCGCTCACCGAGCCGATCCTGCTCGGCGGCGCGCCGCGGGCGGTGGCGATCCTCAATGGCACGGTGGCCGCGGCCATCGGCCTAGGCCTGCAGCAGTGGATTGCCGGTCTGATCCTCTGGATCGCCGGCCACACGCTCGCGGTCTTTGCCGCACGGCGTGATCCGGATTTTGCCAGCGTGCTTGTCCGTCATCTTCGTCAAAAGGGCTGGCTTGCATGCTGAAGCTTTCCGAATACCGCGGCAAAGCCGACCGGCTTGCCGACCATCTGCCCTGGGCAGCACTCGTCGCGCCCGGCATCGTGCTCAATAAGGATGGCAGCTTCCAACGGACATTGCGGTTTCGTGGCCCCGACCTTGAAAGCGCGACGGAGGCCGAACTCATCGGCATATGCGCGCGGGCAAACAATGCGCTGAGAAGGCTCGGCTCTGGCTGGGCATTATTCTTCGAGGCCGAGCGCATCGAAGCGCTGGGCTATGCGAGCTCGGCCCTTCCCGATGCTGCCTCATGGCTGATCGATGAGGAACGGCGCGCGGCCTTCGAGGGCAAGGTCGCGCATTTCGAGAGCATCTATCATCTGACCTTGGTCTTCATGCCTGGGCCCGATGGCCAAGCGCGCGCGGAAAGTGCTCTCGTCGACTCGCATGACTTGGGAGGGGAAAGAGACTGGCGCCAGGAGCTTGCCCGGTTCCGAGACGAGACTGACCGCGTTCTTGATCTTCTTTCGGGCTTCGTGCCCGAGGTGCGCGCGCTCGACGATGCCGAGACCCTGACGTACCTGCACGGCACGATCTCGACACGCCGTCATCCGGTCGCCGTGCCGGAAACGCCAATGTATCTCGACGGCGTCCTGGTTGACGCGCCGCTGACCGGCGGCCTAGAGCCGATGCTGGGCGAGCAGCATCTGCGCACGCTCACAGTTCTCGGCTTTCCGAACGTCACCCGGCCAGGAATCCTTGATGTGCTCAATAACCAGGATTTCGCCTATCGCTGGGTGACGCGCTTCATTCCACTCGACAAGGCGGAAGCCACGAAGACGCTGACTCGGCTCCGGCGGCAGTGGTTTGCCAAGCGCAAATCGATCGCGGCTATTCTGCGCGAGGTGGTGACCAACGAACCGGTGCCTCTCGTCGACAGCGACGCCGACAACAAGGCGCTCGATGCCGATGCAGCACTGCAGGCATTGGGCGGCGATCATGTCGGCTTCGGCTATCTCACCACAACGGTGACGGTGTGGGATCAGAACCGTAAAGCCGCCGCGGAAAAGCTTCGCGCCGTCGAGCGGATCGTCAACGGGCTCGGCTTCACCACCATTCGCGAAAGCATCAATGCCGTCGAAGCGTGGCTTGGTTCATTGCCGGGTCATGTCTACGCCAACGTTCGCCAGCCGCTCGTTCACACGCTTAACCTTGCCCATCTCGTGCCGCTGTCGTCCGTGTGGGCAGGTCCAGCGGAGAACGAGCACCTTGCCGAGGTCACCGGCGATTACGCTCCGCCGCTTCTTTTCGCCGAAACCAGCGGCTCGACGCCGTTTCGGCTTTCGACCCATATCGGCGATGTCGGCCACATGCTGATTGTCGGGCCGACCGGTGCCGGCAAGTCGGTTCTGCTTGCCCTGATCGCTTTGCAGTTCCGGCGCTACGCTGGCGCGCAAATCTATGTCTTCGACAAAGGCAATTCGGCCCGCGCCGCCGCGCTTGCCATGGGCGGCGACCACCATGCGTTGGGTGCGAATGGTGCGCTTGGTTTCCAGCCGCTGCGCCACATCGACGACCCGGCCACACAGAGCTGGGCGGCCGAATGGATCGCCGGCCTCATTGCCCACGAGAATGTCACCGTCACCCCGGAGGTGAAGGAGGCAATCTGGTCGGCGCTCACCAGCCTCGCCACCGCGCCGGCGCAGGAACGCACGCTGACTGGCCTGTCGGTCCTGCTTCAGTCCAATGCGCTCAAATCGGCATTGATGCCCTACACGCTCGACGGACCATTCGGCCGCCTTCTCGATGCCGATGACGACCGGCTGGCCATCTCGGATGTGCAGTGTTTCGAAACCCAGGAGCTGATGCACAGCCAAGGCGCTGTGCTGCCTGTGCTCACCTATCTGTTCCATCGTCTTGAGGACCGGTTTGACGGGCGGCCGACGCTGCTCATGCTCGACGAGGCCTGGGTCTATCTCGACAACCCGCTCTTTGCCGCCCGCATCCGCGAATGGCTTAAGGTGCTGCGTAAGAAAAACGTCTCCGTCATCTTCGCGACGCAGTCGCTTGCCGACATCGCCGGCTCTTCTATCGCACCCGCAATCATCGAGAGCTGCCCGCAGCGCATTTTTCTCCCCAATGATCGTGCGGTGGAGCCGCAGGCACGGGCAGCCTATGAGCGCTTCGGTCTTAATGAGCGACAGATCGAATTGGTCGCCCGCGCCACGCCGAAGCGCCACTACTATCTGCAGTCGCGCCGCGGCAATCGCCTCTTCGAGCTCGGGCTAGGCCCGATTGCTCTTGCGCTTTGCGGCGCCTCCGACCCGGCCGCGCAGACCCTGATCGACAATATTCTTTCCGAAGAAGGGCAGGGCAGCTTTGCCGCCCGTTTCTTCAGTGCGCGCGGCCTGGATTGGGCTGCCGAGCTTCTCCAGCAATTTCCTCAACCTAACAAGGAGCAATCGTCATGATCGGACGCCGCCTTTTTACTAGCCTAGTCACCGTTTCCCTGATTGCCAAACCGATGGCTGACTACGTCCAGCCGGCCTATGCGCTCATCGTGTTTGACCCGTCCAACTATACGCAGAATGTGCTGTCGGCAGCACGCGCATTGGAGCAGATCAACAACCAAATCCAGTCGCTTCAGAACCAGGCGACCATGCTGCAGAACATGGCGCGCAACCTTCAGCGCCTGGATTTCTCTTCCGTGGGCCAGCTTACCGGCTCGCTCCAACGGATTGACGGTCTGATGACCCAGGCGAGCGGCCTGAGCTTCGATCTCGACAAGCTGCAGGACCAGTGGCGCCAGCAATATCCGGAAAGCTACGACGCCACCATCAAGGTCAGCGATGTCGCGAGCGCCGCGCGCGAGCGCTGGCAGAGCGCCATGCAGGCGTTCCGCCAGACCATGAGCGCGCAGTCGCAGATCGTCGAGAACGTGCAGGCCGATGGCGACCTGCTTACCGATCTCGTCAATCGCAGTCAGGGCGCGGCAGGTGCCCTCGAGGCAAGCCAGGCTTCCAATCAGCTGATCGCGCTTTCGACCAAGCAGCAGATGCAGATCCAGACGCTGCTTGCGACCCAGTTCCGGGCCGAAGCCGAGGATGCGGCGCGCAAGGCGCAGTCTGAGGAAGCCGCTCGCGAGACGACGAAGCGTTTCCTGGGCACCGGCACGGCTTATCCCGGCAATTGAGCGGCAGTTCTTCAAGACAACGAGGAAGGCGGCGACATGAACGACCTCGGAGTCATCGATCGCTTCATGGAGACCTTTACCCGCTACATTGACAGTGGGTTCGGTCTGCTTTCGGGCGACGTCGCCTTTCTCACCACCATTCTGATCGGCATTGACATCACGCTCGCGGGCTTGGTCTGGGCGTTCGGCGGCGAGCCCAACATTCTCGGCCGGCTTGTTCGCAAAGTGCTCTATGTCGGCGCCTTCGCCTTCGTCCTGAACAATTTCAAGAACCTCGCCGACATAATTTACCGCTCCTTTGCCGGTCTCGGCATCAACGCATCGGCCGGCAACCTGTCCGCCGACAGTCTCCTGCGGCCAGGCCGCATTGCCGCGGCCGGCTTCGAGGGCGCCTGGCCGCTCCTCAATCAAGCGAGCCAGCTAGTAGGCTTCCCCGAGATCTTCGGTAACGCGCTCACCATCTTCGTGCTGCTTCTGGCCTGGTTCCTGGTCCTCATCGCCTTCTTCATTCTTTCCATCCAGCTCTTCATCACCATCCTCGAGTTCAAGCTCACCACGCTGGCCGGCTTCGTCCTGGTGCCCTTCGCGCTCTGGAACCGTTCGGCGTTCCTGGCCGAGCGCGTGCTCGGCAATGTGATTTCGTCGGGCATCAAGGTGATGGTGCTTGCCGTCATCGTCGGCATCGGCTCCACGCTCTTTGGCGAGTTCGCTTCCGCCCTGCAGGGCCAGGAGCCGGACCTGGCGGCGGCCATGTCTCAGGTGCTGGGTGCGCTGGCGCTGCTTGGGCTCGGCATTTTCGGCCCCGGGATTGCCTCGGGTCTTGTTTCCGGCGCGCCGCAGCTTGGCGCCGGCGCGGCACTTGGAACAACGGCGGCCGCAGCTGGATCAACGCTCGTTGCCGGAGGCGCTGCGTTTGCCGGCGCGCGCATGGCAACAGGCGGCGGCCTCGCCGCAGTCCGTGCCGGCGCCGCCATGGGGTCCGCTGCCACCGTCGCTTGGCAAACGGGGCGCGCGACATCGCCCGAGTCCGGGCTGTCCGGGGTAGCTGCTGGGCTGCATGGGGTTGCGAGTGCCGCTAGCGGCGCCGCGATGCGGGGAATGCGATCCGCAGCAGAACCATTCCGCCGTAGTGCCGACGCCGGTCGCGATGCCGGCTGGACCGCGACCGGCGGCATGCCGACCGAGTCAAAGACAGGAACCTCGCCCGCTGCAGCCTCTGACCCCGCGCCGGTCTGGGCAAGGCGTCTGCGTTCCGAACAGACCGCACGCGCCCATCGCAATGCTGCCACGCAGGCGGTGCGCGATGGAGATCGGGGCGGAAGCGGCGCCAATCCCTCCCTCAATGACAAGGAAGACTAGATGCTCTTCAAGCGACCCGTTCAGCGTTATGGAAAGACGCCCGAACCCGTAACACCCTACCAGAAGGCCAGCCAACTCTGGGATGAGCGCATCGGCACGGCGCGCGTCCAGGCCAAGAACTGGCGCTTCATGGCCTTTGGCTGCCTGGCTCTGACGACGGGGCTTTCCGGTGGGCTTCTGTGGCAGTCGATGCAGGGCCGCGTCGTGCCTTATGTCGTCGAGGTCGACCGCTTTGGCGAGGCGCACGCGGTCGCGCCGGCAGTCCAAAACTACCAGCCCGACGATGCCCAGATCGCCTGGCATCTCAGCCGCTTCATCCAGAATGTCCGTTCGGTTTCCACCGATGCGGTTCTGGTGCGGCAGAATTGGCTGTCGGCCTACGACTTTGCCACCGACCGAGCGGCGCTCTTCCTCAACGAATATGCCAAGGCGAACGACCCTTTCGGCCAAATCGGCACGCGCAGCGTGTCAGTGCAGGTGACCAGCGTGGTCAGGGCTTCCGACAGCTCGTTCCAGGTCAAATGGACCGAGCAGGTGTTCGAGCGCGGCAGCCTCGCCAGCACGACGCGCTGGATCGGGATCCTCACCATCCTCATCCGCCCGCCTAGGACAACCGAGCAGCTGCGCAAGAACCCGCTCGGCGTCTTCATCAACGCCATCGACTGGTCGCGCGAGCTCGACAGCGCCGCGCCAACCCCCGTTTCCCCTAAGGAGCCCGCCAATGACAAATAGAGCCCCATTGCTTCGTGCTGCCTTGATCCTGTCGGCGTCTGCTGCGGTTCTTTCGTCCTGTGCCTCGAAGCCAGTGCCGCCGCCTCAGATTTCCTATGACCACGAGGACTTCAAACCAGCCGCGATCGAGAAGGCGCCGGAGAAGCCGGTCAAGGTCGTGGAAGTGCCGAAACCGTTACCGTTGCCTGGTCAGTTGATGCCCGCACCCGGCAAGCCCGCCCCAGATAAGCGCTCGCCGGAAGAACAGGTCGCCGATGCCAACAAGGCGGCGACGCAACAACCCACCAAGTTTGGCTATGTCAATGCGGTGCAGGTTTACCCCTTTGCCGACGGCGCGCTCTACCAGCTCTACGCCGCGCCGGAGCGCGTCACCGATATCTCATTGCAGCGGGGCGAGAAGCTGGCCTCGGTCTCAGCCGGCGATACGGTCCGTTGGGTGATCGGTGACACCGTTAGTGGCTCAGGCGATGACCAGCGCACTCATGTGCTGGTGAAGCCATTCGCGCCGGGGCTTGCCACCAATCTGGTCATCACGACGGACAGGCGATCCTATCACCTGCAGCTTCAAAGCACTGAGAAAACTGCCATGGCGGCGCTCTCCTGGATTTACAGCGAAGACCAACTCGTGGCGCTTCGGCGGCGCAACGCTCAGGCAGAGGCTGAAATGCCCGCGGCCTCGAACGTAGCACTCGAAAACATCCGCTTCCGCTATTCGATCACCGGCGACACGCCGCCGTGGAGACCGACGCGCGCCTTCGATGATGGCAGCAAGGTCTACATAGAGTTCCCGAAGCGCATTGATCAGGGCGAGGCGCCACCGCTCTTCATCGTCGGTGCTGACGGGGACAACCAGCTCGTCAACTATCGGATGCACGGCAACTACTACATCGTCGAGCGCCTCTTTGCCGCGGCTGAACTCCGTCTCGGCGCCAAGCAGCAGCAGGTGGTGCGCATCACCAGGACCGACGGACGGCAACTGCCGCGGCGGATATCGCTCTTTTCGCGGTTTGGCAGGTGAGGGGAGGCTCATGACCGACACGTCCCGCCCCAATGTTCCGCCCAAACTCGATCCCGAACAGCTGCAGCTGCGGGCCTCACCGCGCCGGGCCGTGCGCTTCAAGCGCGGCATAATCGTCGCGATCGCAGCTGTTGGCTCCGCCACCATCTTTGGCGTCACGATGATGGCGCTGCAGGGGCCGGCACTGCGCCTGAAGCAGCAGGCTGAAGAGCTTTACAGCACCGACCGCAACCCGACCGCCGAGGGACTTGAATCGCTGCCCAAGGACTATTCCGGGAGCAAGCCGAAGGCTCCGGTGCTTGGACCGCCGCTGCCCGGGGATCTCGGCCGTCCTATTCTCGAGCACCAGCGCCAGCTTGGCATCGCACCTGGGCAAGACGTTTCCGCCGAGGCGCAGCGGCTTGCACAACAAGCGATTGAGGCGCGCGAGTCGCAAGTCCTCTTCCGCATCGAAAACCGGCCCCAGCAGACGGAAGCTTTTGGCAATGGGCAGGGCGGACGTTCGCCTTTCGAGACGGCGTCTCCGCAGCCAGATACCGAAGGCCAGCGAGCTTCCGTCGCGCCGGCCGAGGGCGACCAGAACAATCAACAGCGCAAGCTCGATTTCATCGATCAACGGAACACCGGCGGGATCTACAACCCGCATGCACTGCAGACGCCGGCTTCGCCCTATCAGATCATGGCCGGTAGCGTGATCGCTGCAAGCCTGATCACCGGCATCAATTCCGATCTGCCCGGCCTTGTCGTCGCCCAGATCACCGAGAATGTGCACGACAGCGTCACCGGCAGCATCCTGCTCATCCCGCAGGGCTCACGGCTGATCGGCACCTACGACAGCGTTGTAGCCTTTGGGCAAAGGCGCGCTCTGTTGGTGTGGCAACGCATCGTGATGCCGGACGGCTCCTCTACCGAAATCGACAATCTGCCCGTGACCGACGCGGCCGGCTATGCCGGGCTCGAGGACAAAGTGGATTTCCATACTTGGCAGCTGATCAAAGGCGTCGCGGTGGCCACATTGCTGGGGGTTGGTACCGAGTTGAGCTTTGGGGAAAATGAAAGCGACTTGGTCAAGGCAATTCGTGAATCCGCCCAGCAGAACGTCAGTCAAGCCGGCCAACGGATCACGGAAAAGAACCTGAACGTCCAACCCACGATCACTGTCCGCCCTGGTTGGCCGTTGCGCGTCGTCGTGCACAAGGACCTCGTGTTGCGGCCATATACGGGGTGAACAGGAGGACTTGATGGCTAATTTGAAACTCGGAAAACTTCCGGACCGGACACCTTCGAAGATCACCATCACCGTTGGCGCCGACTTGAGCCAAGCACTTAATGACTATGCCGCACTTTACCGTCAGACCTATGGCGAGTCCGAAACCGTGGCTGAACTGATCCCCTTTATGCTGGTCGGATTTCTGGAAGGTGACCGGGCATTTGCCAAGGCCAGAAAGGAAGGTTTACTGGGCGCTGGCGCGTCGGAGAAACCACGAAGGCAATCATCTTCCACGCTGGACAACGGGTAGCGCTTGGTGTCGTTTGGTCGCACGCTAGGTTCTTGATCCTGACCGCGTTGCGGCCGGTCCCAGCGAGCGCTTCGCAAAATTGAGATCAGGCTTTCGCTTTACGCGTTGAGGTAGGTTTTCTTGGCCGGAGCAGCCTTCCTTCCCAAACCTAACGATTTTGCCAGCGCTTATCAGGCGGCCGAATAGTTCAGGGCGACCACGGGATAGTCCTTCGCCAGTCCCCACCTCGCCTGGTATGTATCGGGGCCGTGCATGCGTGCGATCTACCGGTGGGAGTTTTTCTCGAGCCTTTCGGCCGCGTCCGCTAGTTCCTTCGATCATTTCTTGAGCAGCGAATTCGCTTCCTCCCGGAAATATTCCCCAAGATGGTCAAGCAAAGCATGGATCGAACGCGGATGGCTTGGGGTCTGCGAGGTGAGCGGGGTCGCCACGCCGAATTAGGGCATGTAGCCAAGCCCACTGCCGCGGTTGCGGTTGGTCCGGCAAAGCGGCGATGCGCTCTGCGGTCTCGGCGTCGGCCTGTTGCTGTCGCAACGCGACCAGAGCCGCCTTTTCAACCGCTTCTGACTCGCCGTCGACCAAGCCTTCGAGAAACTCCACAGACTCCTCGATCGGCATCCATCCCGCAAGTTCGGCGACCATCAGACGGTCTGAACTGTCTGTGCACTCGCTCATGCGAGTGATCGTCTCGACCAAGCGTCGCCGTGGTGCGGCACGGCACAGCAAGCGCCTAATTTGATGGCGAACGGGAACCGGCGCTGCGGCGTGGTCGCCCAGCACGACGTCCGCTGCCCTTTCGGCATGAGCTCCAACAACAGGTAGGCGGCCGACTCTGCGCGGGACGCAGCACGCCGGCGGTGATGAGCCGATCGCGAGTCGCGTCTGCAACGGCCAGTCTGGCAGCAACGCTGGCCGTCCACGGATAGATCGCACTCCCATCAAGTAGCGTGCCAGCGAGACGGAGCAAAGCATATCCGTCGCTGGCATGGAACGCGCCTGGGTGCGGTTCTCTATCGTCGCCCTTCGCCAATATCGATCGATTAGCTCATATTCGCTGACAGCCGGCCCAGCGCTCGCTTCCGGGAATTCGGCAATAGATCGCCGCCAATGTGGGACGTGTAAGCGACAGCAGCACGTCGTCAGGGAGGAACTTAGGATCGCGGCCGGACCGGCGGAGATGTTCACGCACTTGCGCCAAGGTGAAGTCAGGCACGGCCACTTCGCTCAGCCCCTCGGTCGTCTGATGCAGCAGCCTCGTCATACGATTCTCCGCTGAAATCACCGTCCTGATACCCAGGCGCGCCCAGGGCACCGCTGCCAATTCGGCGGCTAGATCCGGATCGGGCCAGGTGGTCGAGGAACAAGGTCAGCCAGACGCCGTCCTTGTTGCCAAGTTGCGGAAATCCTCGCAATTGGCAAGCTGCGGTCAAAATCGGTGCGCCAAATGGTCTGACGAACTTATACATCCGGGACAGGTAAGACCGGCTATTCTAGCCTTCGTCAGATCACAGGTCCACCATCGCCGAACCTTCGAGCGAGAGCAACAGCCGAAACCTGGCAGCGGCTATTCCCGAACGAATTGATCCGCACCTGCGTTGATTGAAGCCCACATATCGTCGGGTTCCTCGGCATCGGCAACGTTTTGCGTCATCTGCCAAAGAGTGTCGAGAACGTCTGAACCATCTGCAGCGGTAGTCAGTTGCCCTACCCAAGCAGTTATCGCTGCTACCGGCCAGGCGACGACAAACGAGATTAGATCGCCATTTACAAATCCGGCCACGTCTCCGGTCAAGGACTTCCCGCTCCCGCTTTTCGCGGTCGTATATGAACCGGACACTTTGTTCCCCACAACGGCAAGAAACATCTTCGAACCAAGCTCGTTTTTCCAATGTCCGGCAAAGTCGGGACCGTTGCCTGAAGTCATCGAAAGCAGCTTGAGCGCCGTCTCAACTTTTCGCACGTTACATTCCTCCCAAGGTCGACCTTGTGTGGCTTATATCCAAAGGGAGCTTGACGAAGCAAGGCACGTTCCGTCAGTTGTGGGAGAAAAAGGGGTGATAAGCAAGCAAGACAGAAAACCAGCCAGCCTAGATTCACCACTCGTCATGGCCGATGAATCCAATGCGCTGACGACGGCGACAAGAGACCGCCGCCCCTCCGGAGCCAATCCATCATTCCAACCAATCTTTCTGTCCCGCATTGCGCTTTGTTGCCGGCAATAGAAGAACGACTCTGTCCAGGATCTGATTTCAGACAGAATTGTTGCCCGCACCGGACGGCAGTTTCTAGACGCAGATATTGAATGCACCCCTCAGATCGGCGCACTCCCCCTGCGCCACTGAACATTCGCTGACTAGCATTGGGCTTGTTCTCGGATTGCCGCTTCGTGTTCGCGTACGAGTTCTTGGAAGCTAGCGAACGCGACGTAGAACAGCATCTGTTCTCGCTCCAGCAAGGTCACAATCTTGGCAAGGTCGAGCGGCTCACGTCCGCCGAACCCGTAACGGACCTGGCCCGTCTTCTCGTTGACGATCCGCGTTACGAGTTGCGTCATTCCAACCACAAACCGCGGCGAGAAACGATGATTGTAGGCATTGCGGAAATCGTCGGTGCCACCGCGGAAGGCACTTGCGCCAATGGCGTCAAGCGCGCGCTTAAGTCCTTTGTAGCCTCGCCAAGACTTGCCATACTTGTCAGCCACGTGGGGATAGATGTCGTAGTCGAGCGGCAGGTCGTCGCTCCAGGTGGCTGGCCGCTTGAGCATATTCGCCTGATGGCACAGATGGGCGGCGGCGAAGCCGAAGCGCCCCTTGACTACATAGGGAGAGTTCAAGGCGTTGGTGGCGAGTGTGTCGATGAATTCATGGGTCGCGTCAAATTGTTTCTTCTGCGTTAGCGACTGGATCACCCTTGACCAAGCTGTCAGGCTATGGACGTCGTTGGTAAATCTATTGATGGTATTGGCGAGCTCACGCCCAAATTCGTCGAGCATCCACGAATACGCCATCCATTGGACGCCAATCGGATTGGGCAAGTTCGACCAATTGTAGGGCATATAGCGCCCGGTGAGCGGCGTCCCCTTTAAGGTTTTCCGGAACTGTCGATAGAGCGAGATCCCCATAGCGAGAGTTGTACTCGACGGCGTTCAAAAAGCCATACGCGTCAGTCGCCATTTCAATCGATCGCGCCGGTATAATTCGGCTTAGGGATTGGGTTCGAGGGCGTCGCGGATATGACGTTTGCATGGCGAACCAGCGCGATGGCGGCGCATTGACGGTCGGGAAATGGAACTTTTCCGGTGTCCTCTACCAGTTGCTTGCAACGTTGAAGGCCGGCCTCACCGCAATGATCGAAGAAGTGGTAGCCAACCGCGACGGTGCCAGCGTCCGCATCGTCGTCGAGCGCGCGAGAGGCGGCGATGCCCAGACGCTCCAACCTGTGGTCCGCAGGGTCGACTAAATCAAGATCCGCCGGGGAATGGCGCCTTGGACTTCGCGCACGATCGTTGAAGAGGTGCTGCCAGATCTGTTTGAGGCCGCGGGCAATGGTGCACAGCCAACCGAATTCCGGTTCATCACAATCTCGATGGGACGGATGCGTTCGCAAAGTTCGTCGAGTCAATCGGCAACGCGCATCGAAATGGCAAAGGTCCAGCGGATCTCGATACCTTAGAGCTGCGCTTTCGCTGGCGGACGGAAAGAATATCACCGGAAGGTGTTCAGCCACATCGTCGAGACCTTGGACGCTCCTGAAGTGTGGCGTTTCTGGCGACCCTCATAGTGGCGGGCTGGTCGGAGGCAGCAATCACCGATGAGATCGATGCTATGCTGGCCGAACTCGTCGATGAGCGCGAGGAGATCTCCGTCAAGCGCAAGGCGTTTGTGGCGCAGCTCCTCGGCTTAGGCACGGGGTCGGCGTGTCGCTTTTCGCAAACGCCCTGCTTCAAGCGGTCGATCTCATCCTGCGCGGCTGACCTTGGCGCGGCGCATACCGTGGATTCTTCGTCAAATCGAGACGCCCTGCAGGTGGCGAGATATGATCGGACCATTGGATGTGCGGGGCGTGCCGGCGTCGATCGAAGCCCCACTTTCGGTTCCGGACAAGGCAAGACCTGTCGGCTGTGCCGCGCCGCACAGGAGATGATTGATGCCGGCCAATGCGCGATGTTGTTGGCGGCGAGGGGGGAACTTGCCGACATCGAGGCCAAGGAAGGTGTGCTTGTGAAGGTCGGCAACAGGGCGGTATCGCGCTGCGGCGGCGATGAATGCCGCACGGTGCACAGTTGGCTTAGTTGGGCTGTGTTGTGGATCACTGGAGGCTGCACTGCTGAGAGCCTCACTTGACCAAGGCTGCTTCGCGCCCAATTTCGGACGGTGAGGCAAACTTTGCCTTCGCCTGGAAGCAGACATTCCGATCGCCATCTTGATAGTCCACGGCAGAGCCCCGAAGCCGCCGTTCGGTCGAGGACTGCGACGTAGTCGGTCGACCCGCGCCAGTGGCCCGCGATCTTCTGGACAACATTGTTCGCTATGATCTACCCCCTTCCGCCAAGGCGCGTATCCTGCTCAAAGGAAGTTGCCAGCGCAAAAACGAAAGCTAACATCTGGAGTGGCCGCGGTAGCGGCTCGGGGGAATTCGCTTGAAGATCATCAACTGCGGGAACGGCCTACATGTGCGCGAGGTGAAGGGCATCGAGACCTTAGCTTCATTGCCTTCGCACTGGTTCGCTTATACGAACCTCGACCTTGCTACCGCGCCCGGCTCAAGCCGCGAGATCGACGTCATCATCGTGGCGGACGACCGCATACTGGTCGTCGATCTCAAGGATTGGTTCGGCCCGATCGAGAGCCGCGATGGGCATTGGTACAACGCCGGGCGGGACCATGGCCCGTCGCCGGTCGCGAAGATATCTGCCAACGCGCGCCACGTCTTCATTCAGCTCGAGGCCCACCTCAAGCGCCACGCCAAGGGCGCAAAGCCGATCGTCCCTAGGGTACAGGGCCTTGTGGTCCTGACCAAGGCCACAGACCTCAGCGGCATTTCGGAGACCGAGCGGCGGGCGGTAATGCCCGTCGCGGCGTTCACTTCTTCGCTCAAGTCGGTTCCCAAGCGGATCGAGGTGTTCGGCAAAGGGCCACCCGCTGGCATCCTGACCTCGGCGGAGTGGAAGGACCAGCTCTCGAAGTTCTTCAATATGAGCAAGGGCGTCTTCGTACCTGGCCGACGGACCTATGGTGGCTTCTATGCCACGTCCGCCGCACCGGTGTTCGAGCACCCCGAGGGAATCTTCGCGGAGTTCGAGGCGAGCGACGAACGGCAGTCGCCAACCCTCGGAGTCCTGCGGCTATGGGATTTCTCCAAGGCGGAAACTCGCTTCCAGACCGAAGAAGGACGTAGCGAGATCGCCGGTCGCGAGCAGGAGGTCATCGCCTACCTGCAGGACCGAAGCGAACAGTGCGACAGCGTGATTGTCGGCGGCAAGACGCGCGACCCGACCTTCGGCGTACGATACTGGGAGGTCTATGACCGCCGGCGCCGGCTTCACCGTCTGACAGATTTTGGCAGCTCCGAGCTAGCTGACCTTAGCCGGGTCGATCGAATCGAACTGGCTCGCCAATTGCTCTCATCCCTCGACGCGCTTCACCTCGCGGAGGCAGCGCACCTCGACCTCGGACAGCACAGCGTCTGGGTGCAGCGACCGTCAACCGTTCGGCTCTCGCACCTGATGGCGGCAAGCTACCCCGATGTTCGCTCGCTCGGCGAGTCGCGCTTCCAGTTTCTGTCAACAGGCAAGCTGCCAGAGGACATCTTCGGAGTCGAAACAACCCCTAAACGTCGCGACGTGTTCCTCGCCGCTTCCGCCATTCACCGCATCCTCCTGGGCACGGGCCCTGCAACCTCGAGCGGAATTCCCGAGTGGGACAGCGAGTGCGACAAGGCATCCGACTACGTCGAACTTTACGGCTGGCTGGCGTCCGCGCTCGCGCCCGACCCAATGCACCGGTTCAAGGACGCGGGAGACGCGCTGACGGCCTTCAACGCTGCAGTCGCCATCCGGCCCACGCCTGCGGAAGTCATAGCAGGGCTTGAGCGGCATCGCGGCGCGATCAAGAGTCAGATGGCTCTCTTCCAGGCCTATCCGCCTGCCGAGATCCTGCGAGACGACGAGACGCGCGCCTTGTGGCGCTCCTGCAAGGACGGTCGCGAGGTGCTGGTAAAGGTCTGGAAGCGTGCTTCGTGGGGCGACCAGAAGAAGGAAGGATCGCGCATCCTTGATTTCCTAGATCAGCTCGCCGAGCTCTCGGCAGTCGAGCCCGAGGGATGCGCGAAAATTCTGGGTGCGATGTGGCTGGGCGATGCGATCGTCATGATCCAGGAGTGGATCGATCGCCCCGACCTCGCGCTGTTGATGGCGGAGCACCCGGAGCAATTTGGCGAGGAAGCGCGGCTTCAATTAATCGACGCTCTTGCCCGGCGGGTCGAGGAGTTGCACACCCTTCGCCTGGCGCATGGCGACCTCAAACCTGCCAACATCCTCGTCGATCCCGCAGCACCGAGCGACCCGGTTATCGTCGACCTGAGTGACTTTACGACGGCCACCGAAGGCGACACTGTAACTGCGCGCTATGCCCCCGAGAGCGGCGGTCGCTTCGAACGCGATTGCTTCGCGGTCACAGTCATCGGCGAGGAGCTCCTCGCCGGAAGCGATTCGAGAATATCCGGCCGCCTTCGCGAGGCAATCGCGAAGGTGCGAACCGACGACCCGGCGAACGCGACGTTGCTTCCCTTGATCGATGTGCTGGCGGCCGGCGAGCCGCACGACGCGGACTTGGCGACGATCCGGCTCGCTAGCCCACACGTAGGGGCAGGCCCTTTGCTACCGGACGAGGGCCATTATTTCCTGCGCCGCGCCCCCTGGGGACGTACGCTCATTATCCGCGGGGCCTGCGAGGAGCTTGAGGTCAGCATCGGGGCTGACGGAAAGCCCTACCGGCTCAACCGGCGCGCTCTGGAGCAGTCAAGGATCAGGCTTTTCCAGAGGTTCGAGTTCGCGTCACTCGAAGCTGCCATCATCGTCGAGGACGGTCCAGTTACCAATCTGGAAGACCTCACTCCGCTGCTCGAACGCGAGGATGTCACTGCGGCCCTGGGTCCGACGCAGCCCAGGGCGACGGACGCCGAGGTGAGCGCGGAGGGCGAGCAGCCCGCCGAACAACGCGACATCGTTTCAGGCGAGTCGCCCGAGGACGACCTGATCGAGGCGATCGCTGCTGAGCCACCGCCGAACGGTCAGGTAGACGTGGCGATGCTGTGGGGGATCCTCGTCGATGCCGAGCGGGAGTTGGTCACCTATGGGCAGGTTGCCGAGGACAGCGTCTTCGACATAAGCATCAACCGGCACAAGGTCCAGTTTGACCTGCTGAGTGGGTCGTTTGACTACAATCGGCGTGACCGTGTCATGGTCGAGCGCGAGGACCGCCGAGGCAATTGGCGGCCCGTCGGCCAACTCGACCTCCAGCGATCCAAGCCTGACACGCTCTATCTGGAAAGCATGCGGCCGGAGCAGCGAAACGGACCGCCGCTAGTGGAGGAGGGCGACGAGCTTCGCTTCCGGAGCCGCATGGAGGAGACCAGCCTCGACCGTCGCCAGGCTGCGGTCAGGCGGATCGTCGGGCGCACCTCGCGTACGCGCAACCTGATCGGAATCCTCGATCCGCGCACCGCGGCAACACCGCAGTCGTTGCCCGATCGCCAGCCGGTCGAAAAGTTGAAGGAGCAGTACGAGCTCAATGACCAGCAGGCCGAGGCCTTGTCAGCTGTGCTCGCCACACGCCCGCTCGCCCTCGTGCAGGGGCCGCCGGGAACAGGCAAGACGGTCTTCATTGCGGCGTTGGTGCATGCCGCTCTCACCTTGGGGCTGGCGCGCAATGTCCTGCTCGCAAGCCAAGCGCATGAAGCGGTCAACAATGCCGCCGAGGCCGTGCTTAAGCTCTTCGCTCGGGCGGGTGAGATACCGAGCATCCTTCGCGTCGGCAACGAGGGTGTTGTCTCAGACCGCCTGCTGCCATTCCACGTCGAGCGAGTCGAGCAGCTCCAGAAGGATAGGTTCCGTGCCGAGATGCGCGAGCGCTTGGCCGTCGCCGCCCAGGGACTGGGCATTCCAGAGGCGCTGACCGACGCGCTGACCCATGTCGAGATTGCGATAAGGCCCGTCGCGGCCCGGCTGGCCAGCTTGCAGGACGAGGAAAGTTCGGCGCAACGAGTAACAGCGCTTCGCGAGACAATCAGCCAGCAGGTCTTGCCGCTTGGCATAGACGACACGCTGCCCGCCGACCTGGCGGCCGAGAAGATTGTCACGACGATTGTCGACGCCTGCCTCCAGGCCATGCCGCAGGGCGAGCGCCCGAGCGCTGACCGTGTTGCTAGGTTCCAGGCAGTCGCAGGGCTAGCACGCGACTTCGTGGGAACAGTCTCGACCGAGCAACGGAGCCTCGAAACTTTCCTCGCCGGAACGCGCCAGATCGTCGCTGGGACCTGTGTGGGGCTCGGCAGATCGGCGCTTGGCTTGACCTCAACACCCTTTGACCTCGTGATCGTCGACGAAGCGGCGCGCTGCACCGCCAGCGAGCTCGCGGTGCCGATCCAGGCGGGCGCATGGATCGTACTCGTCGGCGACCATAAACAGCTTGAGCCACAGCATCCGGAGTCAGTGGTCGACGAAGTCGCCGAGCGCCTCGGCGTGGGCGTGGCGGAGGTTGCGAGGAGCGACTTCGAGCGCATCTTCGAGACACCCTATGGGATTGCCGCGGGTCACACGCTGCGACGGCAATATCGTATGCTCCCCCCGATCGGTGAGATTGTCTCGCGGTCATTCTATGGCAAGCGCCTTGAGCATGGTCGCGTGACGCCGATCATCGACGCAGAAGCGCTACCTGCCGACCTCAGCGCGCCTGTCACGTGGTTCGACACGGCGCCGTTTGGCGAGCGCGCCAAGCAAGCCGATCCCAATCATCGCAAGAGCCTGACCAATACGGTTGAGGCAGACGTGATCGTAAGCCTTCTTAAGCGATGGAGCGAATGCCAGCTGTTCCTCGACTGGCTTGCCCAACAAGCAACGCATGCCCATGGCATCGGGATCATTTGCGCCTATTCGGCCCAACGTGACCTCGTGAGGCGCAAAATCGCCTTGGCACCGATCCATCCCTCGCTGCGAGCCGCGATGAAGGTGGACACGATCGACAGCTACCAGGGCAAGGAAAACCCCATCGTGATCGTGTCGCTTGTTCGCAATAATTGGGACGGGCCCGTGCAGGGCGGCTTCAAGACAATTCGGCCTGGATTCCTCGCAAGGCCCAACCGCATCAACGTCGCGATCAGCCGCGCGATGGACCGCCTTGTTATCGTGGGTAGCTTGAAGCGATGGGAGGAGGCCGGGCCGATGGACCGGATCGCGCGGGCCTTTGCCAGTAACGTTGAATACGGGCACGCAAGGGAAGTAGATGCAATGGCTTTACTGGAGAATCGGCTCAACGCCGCGCCCATTGATGGCGCCTTGGAGAAGGCACAATGACCGTCCAGCCCCGCAGTAAGCTGACGCTCGGCCCCGTGCGCGAGGGGCTCGTCGAAGAATCGGAGGACGGCCCGCTCCAGTTGGCGACGATCGACCTAACGCTGCCCTGTCGTCGGTTCGTCGTCGAGCACAAAGTCGCTGATGTTGGCAAGGTCTCCGTGACAGCCGAGTTTCTAATTCGCTTCGTCCGCGCAATGGGAAGCTGCACAGAGGAAGCGGTCCAGTCCTTCTTCGGATATAGCCGGCGCGAGATGGCCTACGTTTTCCACGAGGTCGAGGACGCCGACTACATCCGTCGGAGCGAGGGACGCATCACGCTGACACAGACGGGGCTTTCGCTCTTCCGCCCTGGTGTCGAAGAACCACTTATCTACGAGGTCGAGCGCAAGATCGCACGCGTCGGCTTCGACCTCATCTCGCTGGCGCCCGCCGAAAAGAAATTTCTGAGCTACTTCGAGCGGAACCTTCCCGAACTGCCGCTGGCCGACGTTGAGCAAGTCAGCTCGGCAACGGAAAGGGTGCCGTCGTCGTTCCGTCGGTTCTTTCGCGAGTTCGCGCTGAAGATCGATCCAATCTCGACCCCGCGACGCACGCTCTATTCCATCGACGGGGTGGCGGCTGAGGAGCGCTTTTCGACGCTCGTGCGCGTCCGGTTGATGTCATCGGGGCTCAAGCCAACCTTACCCGACATCGACCTTTCCGAGTGGAAGTCAGACTACGAGTTGTCAGATCGTGAGGCAGTGGGGCTTGCGGTCGCCGAGATGCTCGAGCGCATGGCTGTTGCGCGGCGGGAAGACGATGGCGAGGCATACCAGCTCCTGATCCAACTTGCCCAAGACTATCTTAAGGAATGGACGCGCCGCGATGGGTTAAGCGTGCAGCGCTTCTATCGACACGCCTTCACGAGCCACGGCGACGTCCGTGCTGACCGTCCGACCGTGCCGATCATCGGCAGCCTATTCACCAAGGAAAATGCGCGTAGGCTGTTCGATGTCGCAAGCTACGGCCTGCGCAAAACGCGCCACGCCGCAGCTGCGATCTATTGGGTGGTGCCCCAGGCCCCACTTTGGGGAAGCACCTCGATCATGGCCGAAATCGTCGAACAGTTCCGCGAACAGATCAATCGCTTGAACGAGGATCTCAGTGTGCGGCAGAACGTAGAGACGATTTCGTTGACCGCACAGCGCCCCGAGCGCTGGGTGAAGGAAGCCTTCACCCGCGGGTACGAGTCGAACGCCCGTGTATTTCCCGGCGGGTTCGAAATGCTGCTCGTCCCGGGTGCCTTCGTCGCCGCAACGGTCCACGCGCCGATCGGCCAACAATCGGGCTTGCCGGTCCCTTTGGGCTTTGCGAGTTTCGACTCGCACGTGTTGGCGCGTGCGGGCGAGTTGCTCGACGCGAACGCCGAAGCGTTCAAACTCGGTGACGTGCTCAGACGAAACCTTATCGCGCCGCCCGCAACGGACAAGACGGAGGACAGTGCAGGAGGGGCCGTGCCCGCCTCAAAATAGCCGCCGCACCCCTCGAACGGCGAACATGATCCAGAAAAGTTGCGGTTCGCGACCTCGGAGACAGCAGCAGCTTCGCGTCGCACGTTGTTGACAACTCGCGGTGTCGAAAGGGGTCAATGCGCAACGTGATCGAACGAAGCATAATTTTGAGCGTCGTCGAAACGGCATCTATCCCCAAAAATTCTATAAGCGGTCAGACCGCATGCGGCCCCAAGGCTGCCGGACCGCAATGCGCCCAATCTCAGTCATTCGATCGCCGGATCTCGATTCCGGGAGCTGCCGTTCGCCGACTTGGCCATGGATCCCTAGCTCACATTCTGATTAGTCTTGGCGTATTGCTCCGCTGTCAGTTCCCCGACTGCTTGAATATTCGCCCGGTTGGTCGAAAAGGACGCAGCGCTGCTGAGATTGGGTGAATCCGAAGGCGATGCATTGGTCCAGTGCCGAGCAGCCCCGTTCGCACTCGTTGCGAGAGCGGGCGCTCAGCACCCGGAACCCGTTGCCTGAAAAAGCCTTGCCGTTGAAATACTCGAAATAGGGAGCCGCACTCGACGCCGGCGGCATGTCATCTCCCGAGATAACGCCGCTAGTAGCGCGGGCGTTCATCAAAAGTTGGCCTTGTCGCTCCTTGAGAAAGCACTTTCTGTTCCACGCGTCGTAAGTGAAAGCCCTGCACCAGCTCTCCGAAGCTCGGCACATGGATTCACACTGTTCCACGTTGTCAGCTTGACGGGTCTCTGCGGCCTTACTCTTTATATCCCTGTTGAGGAAACGCCTGAAAGATCCGGATGGTGGCGCGACGGCCACCGCCTCCNGGATTGACTGGTGGATGATAGCCAGTGACCAGACTGCGAGTGCCGGCCGTGTGTCCTTGGCTTTCCTGCGCGCCTGCTACGCTCGAGAACAGCCTGCAGACGCCGCCATGCGACGAATGATCAAAGCCCGCGCACCCCGAGCGCGCGGAACAAAGCTTGCTGCAGGCCTCAAGCGGCACGCTGACCGTGGCGCTGACCGCCCCGTTCAGGAAGGTCTGCGGGTAGCGGAAGAGCTCCTGGGCCGATTGCGCGTTTGCGGGCCGACCTCCGGCCGGCGGAACAACAGCAGCCGCAAATGCGACCACAAACCCTATCAGTAGTCCAACGGTTCTGCCGCTTAATTGCCGAATGCGATCAGCAAACCTCCGCGGGCACGCAGGATGCATGTCCGATGGTGGCTCGGACACTTGGAGCACCTGCGGATTGTTCATCTGTGACATTGGTTGCCTTTCTCCGCCGCTTTCCGAAGAGAGCCTCAAAAGCTTCCGGGACCGCTCAGCGGACATTTCCGGGATGCGAGAACCGAGAAGGTCCCAAAATGGTTGTTGCAGATGCGGAACTTAGACGGACGTGCCCTCGACGCCGAGGAGGTCGGATCTGGTGAGGCCGCTTTTGACTTTGCTGCCGGCCGCTGACTTGTCGCCTCTCGTTGTTTTTTACGTCTTGGTTTCGCTCGGACGATCGCCGCAGGCTTGCCAGTCTTTTGCGATGTGGCGCTTTTCTGCTTCGTCGCTTCCGCTTCCGACGCACCCTGGCTCGGCTGCGATGTCGGTTGAGCTGCGACTGGCGGATTGGCTGGCGGACGGTAGCCCATGACGAGACTGCGTGTTCCGGCGATGTGTGGCGGGCTCTCACCGCGCCAGCCACGTTCGCGAACAGCCGACAGAAACCGTCGGACGACGAGTAGTCGAAGCCGATGCATCCCGAACGCGCGAAGCAGAGGTTTCTGCACGACTTCAGCGGCACGCTGACCGTCGCGCTGACGGTACCATTCAGGAGGGTTTGTGGATAATTGAAGAACTCTCCTGTCGACTGCGCGTTCGCTGGCAGAATCCCCGTTGGCGGCACGACAGCAGCAAGCGCGCCCGCAAGTCCCAAAAGAAGTCCCGCCATCCCGCGACGAAGACCACCTGCCAGCATGTTTCCTCCTCGCCTGCTCAGCCTCGCGCTACCGTTCCTGTAAAATGGTCGTGTCCTCGGAAACGGCCGGTGCGAGCTTCCTTTTCAGGCGCATGATGTTCTCGTAGGATTTCTGTATCCGCTCAAGCATTTCCGGGTCCTTGCGCGCTTCCTCGGACAGGAGGGCGGCAACTTTTTCCGGGACCAGGGGGTCTGGATGTTTGTCGTTGGCAAATATCAGGATGTCGTTCCCTGCCAAAACGGCTCGGCGCACCGAGTCCTCAAAGGTGATGGTGTCGGTAATGGCCTGCATCTGCATGTCGTCGCTGATAACCACGCCCTTGAAGTGCATCTTGTCCCGCAGCAGCCCGGTTAACGTCGCGCGGGAAAGCGAGGAGGGGATTTGGGCCGAAAAGGAAAGCTTGTTATTTATCACATGGGCGGACATGACCATGTCGACATCTCCCGACGCGATCAGGTTCTTGTAGGGGAGAAGTTCCTTATCGCTCCATGTCTTGGAAACGTCGGCCATGCCCTTGTGGCTGTCCTTGGTGCTGGAACCGTGCCCAGGGAAGTGTTTCAAGACCGTTAGCACTCCCTTCGCCCGATGCGCTTCGACGAAAGCCTTCGCGTATGCCTCGACCGTCTGCGGATCGGCGGAAAAGCTCCTGCCAAGCTTGCCAATGATGGGATTTGCCGGGTTGACGTTGACATCGACGACGGGAGCCAAGTTGAGGTTGAATCCCAGATCCGAGAGAGCGGAAGCGAGGTCCTGGTAAATCACGCTGGCCTCGTCTGGACTCATGGACTTAGCCACAGTCGCCTCGCTCGGCGTCTCGTTGAACCCCATGGCTCCAGTGAACCTCTGGATACGGCCGCCCTCCTGGTCGACAGCGATGAGCAGCGGGCTTGCCGCGAAACGCTGCAGGCCCTCGTTCAGTTGCCGCACTTGCTTCAGGCCGTCGATATTGCGCCCCAGATAAATGACGCCCGTGATCTTTCCTTCCTCCGCTTGCCTGACGACTCTCGCGTATCCCTCGGCACCGGGCTCGCTGCCGACAAAGCCAACCAGCACCATCTGCCCGATCATCTGACGCAGCCTGGCGTCTTCGATTATGCGATGCAGGTCGACGTTTGGGATGCGGGCTCTCGGCACTGGGGGGTCAGCCTTCAGCGGTGAGGAAAGGCCAAAAAAGGCGCAGGCAACAGCGGTGAGAAATGCGATCCGCGGCGGCATGTTTTAATCCCTCGGAGCGACGGGATGTACAAAGTCGGGAGTGACCGTCCGGCTGTTTTTTCGCGCCGACGTCATGCCTTTTCGCCGCACCGGGTACAGGTTGGTTCCCTGGACCAGGAAACATCGGTTGGGTCTCACGGTCACCCACGTAAACCCACCGCATCCACCGTCCGAGTGACATTGCCCCATGCATTCCTGATAGGAGATCGCAGGCGATTCCATGCCGTTTCCAATGAAGCCGCTCAGGGTGAAAAGCTCCCAGTCGGCAGTCAAGGTCGGAGGAGGGGCCGATGGTCTAGCCTTGAAATAGAGGCCGGACCGTCCCAAAGGGTAGGATTGCACGAAATCGAAGCCCGATTTTAAAAAGCATCGATTCACCTCCTGATTGTAGGTGAACGCCCGGCAGGAGGTTCGGCTGTCACACAGAGCCGAGCAGCTTTCGGCGTTGGGCGCATCGATGCCTTTTGACACGAGATCGCCCCCCCAAAGGTCAACCCCGCTGAAGGACGCATAGTACCAGGACTCGGCATTGGCGGGATCGTGATAGCCTGGAATCCGCTGGCGGGTGCCGCCGGTCGAGAGCGGGTCAGGTTGTGCTGAGGCGACCGCTGGAAACAAACGGCAGAGGTTGGTTGAAGAGGAGTGATCGAACCCGGCGCAGCCCGAACGCTCCAGGCAGATTTTCCGGCAGTCGTCCAAAGGTCGCCGGAACTCGGCACTGGGGGTTCCCCTCAATGCGGTCTCTGGATATTCGAGAAGTTCGCCTCCTGACGCCTGCGCCAATGCCTGCGTAGCAATTCCAGGCATCGCAAGCGAAAATGTCAGCAGAAACGCCGCCGACGCTGTTCCGACCACGCGCAACCAATGCCGCCTCCGCTGCATTCCGCTTCCCTTGGCCCAACCCATGAAACCGATATGTAAGAGCGGTTGGGTCAAGGACTGATCGACCCTTCGCAGTAGGTGGTGCGAAGGAAATTCTCGTATGCGTTGGCGTGGTTCGAGCCCGTGTCGCTAGCGTCGACGCAAAGCGAGCTCAGCAGGTTGTTGGCTTGCGCATTGCCCTCTAGCGCGAGTTCGAAATACGAACGCGCCGCCTTATTGGAGTCGATCGCGTCCACGCGGTCCGGCGCGAAGGTCCTTGGATCATACCATTTCGCCATTTCGAGCTTCGCGTCCTGGTTGCCTCTCTGCATTGCGAGATTGATCGCCTGCAGCCCGACGCTCCGGTCTCCGCGCTTGAAAGCCTCCTCGCTTAGCGCGAAGAGTTCATGGCCGTCAGTGTCGGTTTCCTTGAGCTTCGCCAGCCTGGCTGCAAGCGGAGGATTTGTCGGGTCGGTGTAATTCGAAAGCAGGCTGCGCGTCGCAGCGGTCGAACCCACGTTCACGCGTCCGGCGCCCACGCTCGCGAACAGGCGGCACTCGTCCTTTTGAGAATGGTCAAACCCCTGACATCCCGAACGCGCCTCGCAGAGTTTCCGGCATTCTTCTATCGGCTTGGAAAACTGGGCGCTGACGATCCCGTTCAGCAGAGTGTCCGGGTAGTTGAAAAGCTCGTTCGCCGCGGAATTTTCCTGTGCTCCCGCTGACAGGGTCATGCCCAGCAAGATTGCAGCAGCCATGGCCGCCATGTACCCCCTGAAGTGGAGGAAATACTTGTCGAAGCTGCTCTTCAGCATGCCATTGTCCCTCTGACGGTTCCATAGGCGGCGAATTGCCGGACCTTGTGATTTTCAATCATTATTCCAGCGTCCCCTCGCAATAAGTGTCCTTCAGGAACCCATTGAACCCAAGGTCTTGAGGAGAACTCGCGCTCTTCGCGCAGAGGGAGCGGAGCATTTCCCTGGCCGCTGTCTCGCCTTCTACCGACAGTTCGAAATAGGCCCTCGCCGCCCTGTTCGCATCCGGTCGATCTGCTCTGCTGGGCTCGAAGGAGCTTGGATCGTACCAGCGCGCAATCTCGAGTTTCGCGTCCTTGTTGCCCCGCTCCATCGCAAGATTGATCGCCTGCAAGCCGATTCCGCGGGCGCCTTCCCGGTATGCCTCGCCGCTTAGGGCGAACAGCTCAACGCCGTTAGTGTCCGTCAGCTTCAGCCTCTCGAAACGCGCGAGCAAAGGCTCGGGGTTGTTGAACCAACCCCTGCTGTCGGCAATGTAGTATCCTCCCCCTGCCAGAAGCAGCGCCAACGGGATCAGTAGGTACAAGAACCGCCTCTTCTTTGGCGGCTGGGCCAAAGGCTGGGGTTTCGGCTCCACCACCCGTGGCAGCTCAACAACCTGTTCGAGGGCCTCTTCAAGCTCCCGTTCTATAGCCTGAGGAATGGACATCTTGAAAGGGGTCAGTTCCTGGGACCAAGCTCCCGGGCTAGGTGGGATCGGCGGCCAGAAGGCGCTCCCCTCAATGTCATGGCCTTCGACTTCGATCTTCACCTGCAGGTCGACCGGGATCTGGTCGCAGACCTCGGGTCCGACGACCAGCGTGGCCGAATTCGCGCCGCGGCTGACGACCGCTGCCTCTACGGTTGCGGGACGCGCCTGCCATCCGGCGGCGCCAAGATAGGGAGCGTCCTTGGACTTGCGCATGATCGACAGTCGCAACCCCGGAGAGCTGCCTAGTTCCTGCGGGAACGTGATCAGGGCATGCCCGAACAGGCGCGTCTCGTCCTCGCTGACTTTGACCGCAACCTTGTTCATCGAGCAGTCCCAACGGGCGCACCAAGCAGCGGCGCGGACTCATCGAGCGCGTCCAGTATGGCCCTCAGGCGCTCGTTCTCCTCGACGTTTATAATGATCCCTTCGCCCGAGAGGACGTTGTCAGTAACCACTTGGTGGAAGGCGTACATCCACTCCGAGAGCGCGAGGTAGGAGAAGTTCCGCCGCTCCACCCCAAGCCCGTCGCAGTCTGAAACGCTCGGACGGCGGGCAAAAACCCTAACTTCACCGTTCTCAGTGCCGTCAGGAGCCAGAGGCCGCTTGTTCTCGGGCATCGCGTCGAAGCCAAGCGTGCTGACGAAACGGTTGATGTGGCTCGTGGCAAGAAAGCCAGCCTTCTCGAGCAGGATGTCGGACCTTTCGACTGAACTTCCCGAGAGCTTGGCAAGGTCCCTGGCTATGCGCTCTTCGAGCCCCGATCGCCGCGCGGCAGATGTAAGCTCGGCGACCAACTCGCTTGCGGACTCTTGCCCGAGGCCAATGGCCTGCAACGCATTGTCGTTTCTCGCGAGTGCGAAAAGGCCGTCCGTCCAATGCCTGATGGCTGACCGGGCGAGATAGGCTTCGCGCGGCAGCGCTTTCTGCGAAACCGACTCCCCGGAGGAAACCACGGCCGCGGCCACCTTCTTCTTGCTGCCGGGCAATGGAGGGGCGCCGGGCCGCGGAGGCGCAGGTCGCTTCTTCGCCGCGGCGTCTGTCCGTCCTTCGGAACCTTCCTCCGGCGCGTTCTGCCGCTTGAGGCGGTTGCCGTACTCGATGTGAAGGTGTTCGGAGATTCCGTTCTGCGATATCTGCAGCATCTTCATGGCGGTCCCGAACTGGTCCCGCTCCCAAACCTCGGTGAAGTTTGCGAGAATCTGGTCCGAGACTTCCCGACGCTCGGCTATCCGCTTGTTGATGTCGCTTTCGATGAAATACGGAGCGAGCACACGGCGGATATCGTGGGCTATGTCCCCGACGCGGCCTCGTATCTGTGAATACTTGATGTCGGGACGACAGATGGCCGCGAGGTTCTCCGCCAGATAGCTTACGCCGCCATCGTTCAGCCTGAGGGCCTCGTCGAAGGCCTTGGCCGGCTCGCGGAAGTGCTGCTGAACTTCACTGACCTGAAGATACGCCTCGCGCAGCGCGGCGACCTTCGCGACCTTGTCGGGCAATATCTCGGTCTCCACGCCGCCTTTGTACTTGATCAGGGACTCTGCCTTGAAGTTCGGGTTGCGCAGCCAGTAAGAGTTGTTGAAAGGCCTGTCCGGCATCCATTCGAACGGCCACTTGTGGGCCTTGCCGAAAAAGCGCGTTAGCGAGGCGCCCAGGCGCGCGCTGAAACGATCCGCCAGGCTCTGTCCTTCCTCGCCCGCCTTTTCGCTGAAGTGCATGTCGAACATCGTCAGCACCAGGAACAGCGCAGTCTCGGTCCGGGCCCGATCGAGCGGGCTTTCCCCGTGCGAGGTTCTGATCCAGTCGTCGATCATGTCGGGAAGGGTCGCGACGTCCTGGTTCGAGGGCTTGATGCACAGCAGCATGCTCGAAAGCTCCTGCTCTGCAACGTAGCGGTCGAAGAGGTAGGCAACCTTGCCCCGGACGAAGAGTTCCTTGAGCGCGTCGGGGTTGCCCTCGATGAAGGCCTGAAGGTCCACCTTCTGCCTGCTGCGAGCGCCCGGGAAGTCCAGGAGGTCTGTGTGCTCGAAGAACGGCCATGGCTGTTCCGATATCGCAATCCGGAGTTCAGCCACCAATGCGGCGATAACGGGTCTCGGCAACGAAACCGTCGATCCTTTCATTGGCCGGATCAGCAACTCGTCCTGGCCGGATTTTCCGAGCCCCCGCAGCGTCTCGACGTCTATGATGCTGCTTTCCCGGGGAACCAGCGCCTCGACAGGGCAGTAGGCATCCTTGGCGAACCCAAGGCTCTCAAGGGCGGTGACGAGTTCGACGAAGAGATCGGTAAATTTCTGCAGACCGCCCCATAGCACGGAAAAAAGGTCGCCGCGGTCGGCAATGGAAAGCCGGGAGCCAAGGAAGGCCGCTTCCTCCCAGTAGGCCCCTAGCGTCTCGATGTTCGGCAACCCGGCGAACTGCTTCTCGAAATACTCCTGGAGGTCCCACACGTCCTCCTCGGCCAGGCCATCCGTCGCTGCCTGCGGCATAGCCCGGCTCTTCGCCCTTTCCAGGGTGGACAGGACGCTGTCGGAAGTCAGCGGCGCGCGTTTCTTCGCGTCTCCGTCAAGGAAGAAGCTGTTGCCCAGGACCTTGGCCACGTCCGTTTCGCTCAGCATCCTCAGCACAACGGGCGCGCCGGGCGGACTTGGCTCTTCTCGAACCGAAAAGCGGGTGACAAGCCCGGTCGACTCCCGATCGCCACCGGGGTTGATCTCCCGGATGAAATCGACCTCCCGCCCGAGATCGCCGAAGCGAGCCATCAAGGGCGCGCTTCCATTGCGGGCCAGGACGGACACAAGATAAGACTTGCCAGCCTGGCTGGGGCCGAACACCCCGACGCACATGGGGCGGTCTATGGCCAGCATCGCCTTCCGGGTGGCAACGATCGACTTCTTGAGCTGCTGCTCGGCGCCCGAGCGCGTGCTGCCGACCCGCTCCGCGTTTGCTGAGGCTCCGATCCAGACAAGGCCCTCCTGCGCCGATTTCAGCGCCGTGTCGCAGGTCTTCTTCAACTCTTTACGCATGCCTTCAGCTTTCACTGGATGGAGATAATTCCGGTATCGAGCCAGTAGCCGTCGCCCGCCTCGACCGCGAGCGTGTCCAGCTTCAGCTCCATGATGCGCTTGACCGGAGAGCCGTCGGCGTCCTCCGCGTCCTGAACCACGAACTCCTCGCGGGTCGCCTCGCTCGTAAGAAGCGCGATCTCGTTCGCCTCGTCGTCTTCCGGCACCTGCACATTGCGCGCGATCGTGACGCGGACCGGCTTTCGCACGCTCCGCGCCGATCGCGTCTGCGCGGTGGTCAGCTTGTAGAGCGGAGTCGCCACCCAGCGCTCCAGTGGAAGCTGCCTGAAGCCAATGCGAAGCGGGCTGTGGTAGTCGAATTCCGCCTCGGCTTCCGCCGTTGCGGCATCGAGGTCGATGTCCGAGAAAAGCAGGGTTTCGTCCGGCAGCACGGAGCTGCCCTGAAGCCGACCGATGTACCGGGCCGTCGACTTCATCCTGAGGTACTGGGAATAGAGGGTGAAGTTGGTGATCTGCCGTTCCGCGAGCGCGCACAGCATTGCGCCCACGACCGCGGTCGTCTTTGGATCGTCGATGTGCGTGTTGCTGACGCCCCGGAAGGGATACCACGTGCCGACGCGATAGTCCTTGATCGGAATGACGCGGTCAGGCCGGACCGACATCTTGTTCATGAACAGGCTTATCATCTGTGGCAGGCGCATCGGCCGCCCGGTCAGCAGCACCACGTCAGCGTCCAGATGGTTGATCGCTTCCGCGATGTTGTCGAACACGCCGTCGAAGATCGACAGGACGCACTCTTCGACCGCCAGCGGGTCGACTGCTATGTCGCAGTCGGAGACCGTGAACTCTCCGGCTCCCAGAGCCCCTATGCTGTCCTTGAGATATCCGAGGATGCGCGCGTCAACCGGAATGTCGCCTCCGGCCGTCGTTCGTCCCCCGGTCTCGAAGAAACTGCCTGCCTTCCGGATTTCCGTCTTGCGGCTCGTCGCAGGCATCGCTTCGCATTCGGACAGAACCGCGATGGCGATTGGCTGCAGAACCTGCAGAACGAACTGGCGTCGCAGGTGCTTTTCCTGCTCGGACATGTTCGGGTTGTCGCCTGCGAAGCGGTCCTTGAGATAGTTCCGCGCGTTCGGGAGGCCCGCTTGAGCCAGGCCTTCCTCGAGCCTGGGTATGACAAGCCGCTCGATAACCACCTTGAGGAGGTCGTCCCCCGCGATACGGAATCCCTCCCGAAAGTTCTGGTCGGGGAAAAGGGCGACATTGTCGGTTTGAAAATAGGTCGTAACCATGAGGTCGGTGGTGCCGCCGCCCACGTCGACGCTGGCGACGCGCAGGGACCGTTCGAGCTTCTCCTTGGCCTTGGACGCCGGGAGCGCCTTCGGCCTCTCCCTGTCCTTGCCGAGCATGTCGAACAGCGTCCTGATCGACCCGCCCAGCTTGTGCACGGCCTCGCCGTAGAGATAGACCAGATGAACTGAACTCGCCTCGTCCCAGGAGCAGTGGATTTCCGGACGCTGGCTGTTTATGCCGCTGTCGCTGTCGCCCCATCCCGACAGGGACCAGAGAAGCTTGACCGCGGCTTCTGCGCGCGACCGCAGGATGCGCTGCTCCTGGATCGGGGTCGCTGACGGGATCGTCAGGATGATCCTGCGCAGGCGTCGCGGAGAATCTTTGAGTCTTCTCTCCCGGCGGGTGCCGGGGTTGTTCATCATCGACATCGCCTGCGCAATGATTTCGACAAGCATGAACGTGAAGAAGGACGACCTCGAGAAGCAGAAGCGGCTCGCCGTCTGCAGTTCGCTCTCTTTGACTTTCAACCTGAACTGGCGCCTGTCGCTCTCGAGCTGTTCGAGGACGTCGCCGCGGTCGTTTATGAAGCGGTACATGGAGCGCTCGATCAGCGGCTCGGTTCCCGCATGGCCCGCCGAGGCCGAGCGGAACTTCCACTCCTGGAGAACCGGATCGGAACTCCACAGGTACCGCTTCGGCGAAGAAAGCCCCGTGGCCGCCTCGGTGCCTTCCGACTCCCCGCGCAGGCGGGAGGCCTCGGGGCCGATGCGGAGCAGGCTTGGCCAAAAGAATGCCCGCGGTCGGCCTGACCGCCTGGCGATGTCTTCCGCTCCGAATTCCCCGGCCACCAGTTCGCACTGGCTTTCGAACGGATCGCGATAGACGAGTTCGGGCTTGGAAAGGTCGCGCAATTCCAGCACGACGGAGTTGTTGAGGTCGACGTTCACGTCGTCCGGGAACGACTGGATCAGAAGTCCGCACGACCGCGAGTTCCCGATGTCGAGCACCAGGTCGACGTCGACTGGATGGACGTTCCTGTTGTCGCTGACCGTGTCGATGAGGGTGACGCGAACGGGCTTGATCACGCTGGCGAGAAACTGGACGAAGGTTATGTAGCGGGCGAGGTGCTCGAACTGGAAAGGAAAGTCATCGGGCCTCAGCTCCTTGCCCTTCCTCTGAAGCTTCTTGAAGGAGTGGAGGATGTCCCTCAGCCAATCGTCCAGCCATTTCTGGGCGTCCACGGGCCCTTGTCCGGGAACGTCGACCTTATGGGACAGGAACGAGATGACGTCTGGAAGCTGGCTGACGAACCGGAACGATTCTGTCCGCATCGCGTCTTCCGGACAGGGCGCGAGATAGGGACGGTTCGTCTTGCGGGGCGCAAGCGAGCTGTCGAATGCGAAGATTGCCCTGTGCGTTCCCTTCCGGTCGCCATGGGCGTTCCTGGTTTCCGTAACCCTTACCCGGACCCAGTCGGTCGGGCCCTGTGCGTAAATTTCGTTGCCCAGCGAGTCCTTTCCGGGTTCGATCTTGAAGAACGGCACCGGAACCCAGCGGTCGAGGAAGGTCTCGAGCGCCCTCGACTTCGCGATGTCGTATACCACGTCGTCGCCACTCGGGGGATACGGCGGCTGGTCAGAGTCGGGGTCGTCATCGTTCCAGTTCGGAAGCAGGCGGATCAGCGTCTTTCCATCCGACCCCGTTTCGCCCGGCGACACACGCTCGATGAACGACCTCGTAAGACGCGGCGAAGCGTCGAAGTCAAACCCGAACTCGACGAACTGGAGGCCGCTGTCCGGCACCAGCGTGAAGCCGTCGCTGAAATCGGCGAGGTTGGTCAGCATCGATTCGTCCTGTCAGGCTGGTGGCGGCTTGCTGCAGTCATGGAACATTGAACTCCATGACTTTCATCTGCGTCGCGTCGTGAGACTCTTCAGTCACGCTGCCCGGGTAGCTTTGAGTGGCGTCACCCTTCTTGAGGATGACGTTGAAATCCGTCCGCCGGGCAGGATCTCCGCGCTTGTTGAACATTCTCAGGTAGACCTCGTAGTGTCCGGGCGGTGGCTTGCTCGCCCACGTTATGTGTTCGACCGGCTTGGTGCTCTCTCCATTGAGATTCATGTCGATGTCGTGCACGCCCCCGCATTTCGGCTGTCCGTCCAGAAGCACCATTCCGCCGTCCGGGCACTTCACGAAGAGGTCCAGGTCGGTCCGGTTGTTCCAGATGAGCGTCACCTGCGTCTGGCCTTCCGCACCGCCTGCGCTTTCGACGCGATTGTCTGCTTCCTGCGCTGGGTCAGTCTGCTCGGCCCTTGGCGCCGGAGCGGGGGGCTGGCACGAGTTCAGATGCCGCCGCAGCTGCTCCTCGATGACAGCTTCTTCCGACATGAGTTCCCGCGTGCGCAAGCTACTATGGTCGACAGTCGGCTGCGGCGCCGCAAGGGCGCAGTAAGCGCCTCCGCCCTTTCCAAATGCGGTGACTCCGAACGGAAGGACCAAGCCGCAAGCCGGGAGCAGCAGCCACGCGGTCGCCCCCGCGAGTGCTACGGGAACAAGCCAAAGAAGCCTGCGGGCGACCGACTGCCACCAGGCAGGTCCAGCAGATCGCACGGGCCGCTCCGTTGCTGTGTCCGCAACAGAAGCCGTCGGCGGGCGGTCCCGGGCGGCTTCAGCAATCTGTCCCTTGCCGCTGGTTTCCGCGTCATGTTTTTCGTAACCCCATGCCGTAAGCACGAGCACTCCGTCGCTCCCGTCGGAGCCGCCGGAAACCCATACGTTCTCGTCGTCGGGGAATGTCACCGCGTTGCGCAGCGCAGTAGCCGTCGAGCGGGCTGCCGGGTCGGTGCGAGCCTCATGCGCGGCGGCCGCACGAAGAACTGCGCGGACGGATTGGTCGAGCCGCGCCTTGTAGACGGACGCCGTTTCGGGCGGGAGGTCCGTCAGCCGGACAAGAGGCTCGTCGCGCTCGGTATACCAGTCGATCCCAGAGCCGTCCTTTCGCGGCACCGGTTCGGCCAGCTCGAGCCCTATGCCCCCGGGGAATTCCCGTCCGAGCACGGCTTGAAGCCTATGGACCGAGCGCTCCGCGGTCGACCCGAGGGAACGCATCAGGCTGAGGGTCGTGGTCGCGACGAACTGGCTCATTTGACAGGGCCTTCCGTTGGCCCTGCGGCCGCGGCTATTCCCGTGGCCGGATTACACGGCTGATCGGCGCCGGCCACCGTCACGCCGTTGGCTGACAGGAACCGGATGGCGTCGCTCGCGCCGAGGGAGAAGTTCAGCTTCTGAACGTTCCCCCCGTCGAGGACTATGAAGGTGTTGACTCCGACGGCCCGGCCGCAGGCGTCCGAAAGGGGACCTCCGCTGTTGCCGGGGGAAATGTTCGCGGAATGGGTAATGACCTTTGCCGCCCCGCCCTGAGGCATGGCCATGACGTTGCCCTGCGTGACGACCATCTCAAGATTGGCAAGCCCCGTGGTGTCGCCATTGAGGATCGCTCGATAAGTGCTGTCCATCGACATCACGAATGACGGAAAGCCCCCCGCGATGACGCTGTCCAGCCTGGCGATTTCCGTAGAAAGGTGCAGGGGCCTCACAGTGCTGGGGGCATCATCCACCCGAAGGAGGGCAAAGTCCGGATTTCCAGTCTCGCTGCTTGCGGATCTTGCAACGACACGGGCGGGAACCGCACGCCCGAGTGCCTTGCTGGCGACGAATACCGTCCCCCCGGCGCCCTCGACAACGTGGTTGTTGGTGAGGATTTCCCTCTGGCTCACAAAGAACCCGCTTCCAGTGCTGAGGGAGTCCGCCGAGGGTGCGAGCACGAGGACCGTCGCCGAGTCTAGGGCGGCGAGAAGCGAATGCGGTGAGCCGGGGGCAGGCGCCTGCCCGCGGGCGGCTCCTGACGCGCCGTTTTCTGTTCCACCGCCGGACTCATGGAGCGGCGGACCGAGAACAGATGAATCTGCCTCGCATGCAGCCTTTGCGAGCTCCCTTTTCATTTTGCCGATTCGCTCTTCAAGGCTCCGGTTGACCTCCTCGTTGTTCACGAGTGGAGCTGTCGGTGGCGGCGGGAGCGCTTCCGGATAAACGAGGTTGCCCGGCGAGGCCGCGTAGATCAGGCAGGCGGCGAACACCAACGAAAGGGCAGCTATGGGCCAAAGCCAAGACTGTTTGTGTCGAGCTGGCGCCGTTGATTGAGCCTCTTGCGTGGATGCTGCGGTGGCCTCGGGTGCAATCACGCGCCGCGGGGGAGACAGTCCGGCAGTGGCGAAACCTCCCAGGGCAGCCCACGCCTGACCAGGCACCCGGGGGGACATGCCGCTTGGAAGGTAGGGGCCAATTGTCTGCTCGCTGTGCCGCACGAATGCGGCGCGGGAGGAGCGGGCTTCCTCCGGCAGCACTCCCCAATTCGTGAGGACGGCGTTCTCGCCGACGGCGACGATAGAGGCTTCGTCCGCGACATTGAGCATCGCCCCAACGGTCCCGCCGATTTCCCGGTCCGCCAGGGCTGGTCGAAGCGCCTCGATCCGCGCGGCCAAGTTCGACTCGATCCGCGACCGTTTTCCCCGATCGAGTTCGCCCAGTTGCTTCGGCTCCTCGTCGAAGCTGCTGAACCACGCCACGACCAGGCGGCCGCCCTCCTGCTCCTTGGCGTTCGGTTCCGCGAACAGCCGCGAGGTGTTGTCCCCGCACAGTTCATCTATGCGGGCGAATGCCGTTTCGCAGTCGCGCCACAGCGGTTTCCCTGCGACAGCCAACACGTCCACGGCACGCGCGGACGTTGAACGAACGAAGTGGACATTGCCCCCCCGAGCCATTAGGCACCTTCCCCTTGCCGCAATAAATCGTTGACCATGCGGCGTCCCCGGCCTCATATTTCGACGTAAAAAACGCAGTGTCAACGAGCCCTCAAGTAGATTCGACTCAGATGCTTAACCTGTAGCGGGCTCGCAGCCTATTTCACGTCCTGGCGACCGTTTCTATCTTGAACCCAATTTCGCGGTGCTCATCCCCCATTTATAGCTGGAAATGCAAATTCTGGAGAATTACGGTGGCGCCGGGCTGGTATTGCCGAGCCCTAAAGGGGCATTGCCTACGGCAAAGAAAAATGAGGCAACAGGAAAGATCGCGACCTGTCATGAGAATCCTGGCTGGCCGTCTAGTTCGACCCTTCACGTCGCCAGTCATGACATCAAGCCGGCGAACTTCGCTGACTTGGCGATCAAGTCCACTTGAAACAGAATAACAGCGGCCGGGGGAAACATGTTTGCGCATCTTTTTCGCTGCGGATTCCAAGAGTTCGTGCTCGGAGTCGCCGGGTCGTCTCTGGCAACTCTCGTCCTTCTAGTCGGCATTCAACCGATCGGCGCGCAAACCACGGCAGTGTTCTTCGACTATCCCGGGACCTCACTGAACGGGTTCGTCAGCGCGCAGGTCATCGCACCCTTGGAGGCGTGTCGTTCCCTTTGCACCTCGCGTTCGGGCTGCGTTGGGTTTGACCACTCGACCGAGGGCGGCGTTTGTCGGCTTTTGGCGAGCGTAGGCTCCGCCAGCCAAAATCGGCTTTCGACGGCAGCCACGCGGAACCTGGTCGCCGGCTATCGTCCTCCCTCAAATCCACCCGAGGCGCCTTCCGCCGTCCAGCCGAAACCCGCAGTTGTGCGCTCGGAGCCGCCAGACATCAGTGGCCGCAAGGTGAGTTATCGATCGATTCCTGGCGACCCGAGGCCGATAGGCTGGGTCTATATCAATGTCTGCAGCGGAGCCCCGGTCGATGCGGCCTCAATTCGCAGTTCGATCAACGGATATGTTTTTGAATCGTTGCGCGTCATTCCGGGCAGAATTGAACAGTTTGACAGGAACACCACACCGCAATGTGCGCTGGTGCCCAAGGCCGTTGGCTATGCCTCGCCGAGCGCCGAGGAATGGAGAATTGGAGCGGTGCTGGAGGAGATGCGTCCGATCCTTCGTGCTGCAGGAGTGGGAACGCGCGCGGACGGTCTATTGCCCATGCAAGGTTCTGACCGCTACCGCATCGATATATGGCTTAGTCACGAGTGAATGCCTCGGCTTCACTGCGGGACCGGCAGCGCGGCGAAATCCGAACCGATGCCGTTGGGATAACCGAAAAAATCGTGATCGGGATGTCCCAAGACCCTTCGACGCTAATATGCGAAGGTAAGCCCCACCGAATGGACACTTCAACGGCTCGATCCTATCAGCAGCCATCGAGTGCCTTTATGCCTTCGATGTAGTCCTTGCCGCCCTCATTCACTGTCCTCACTTCGGCGCGGCCAGTGCATGTCGTCGCACCCTTCCTGAACGCATAGCTGACGAAGAACAAGTCTTCTGCCTTCGCTTGTATGCCGAGAAGCTTAAGGGGCGCCTGCATCCCTCCGTAGAAGCCACTCAGGGCGGCTGCTGAGAGAGGACCCTTGGTGCTCTTTTCTGGAACTACAAACCGCGCCGCCTCCTTGCCGTCCCCAGTGCCGAGGGCCAGATAAAACGCCCGCACGACAGTCGCGGCAGTGCCATATTGTTCAGTGATGTCCTCTTCAGGCGCGATGCTCCCGACAACGGCCATGAGCGGGGCTCGGTGATTTGCGTTATTTGCAGCCCATCGATCAACGACGCCGACAGTCACGCGGCGTCCGATCAACGATGCCATGGCGCTTTCCATACCGCCCACCGGCACGACGTGAACCTCGCGGAAACTGGATGCGGGATCAGCAAAGTCCGCGCCCTCAAGGCAGATGTCGGCATCCAGTTCCAGTAGGTAAGTCGGCTCGGGCTGATCTCCTGCCTGCACGTCTTTGTAGTTCGGCGGCCCGGGAAGTATCCGACGATCGAGTTGGCCGCTCAGCTGCGATGGCTGCCCTTTTGAGATGTCGTAGCAGGCGGCCTGCGCTCCGCTGACCGCAACGACACCGTAGAAAACCAATGCGGTTGCCCCAAGATATTTCATAGTTCGCTCCCCACAAAGCCAATGCCATATGGCATTCATTCATGGCGTCGTTCAACCGATACATGACCGAGTGTTTTTAACCCTCGTTCTTTGCAAGATCGTCGCCAAATGCTCGATGCGCATCATAACCTCGCCGCGTGACGGCTGGGTCGGCGAACGTCAGGCAAGAGTCGGGCAGCATGTGCGCGCAGGCACTCTGTTGGTCGCCGTCGTTCCTCGGAGCGTAGGTCGTGGCCAATTTTCAAGGAGACACAGATTGCCGCGTTGTGCATTGGCGGCAGGATTGCAGTATCAGTCGAGCCGTCCCCGGGAGGGACGCATTGAGAGCTTGTCGCCAGCCAGCGGGGCACAGTTTGCACTCCTACCGGCAGACAACTCGGCCGGCAATTTCACCCACATCGTTCAACGCATACCAGTTAAGATTACCTTAGATCAGGGGAAAGCAGGCCTCGATTGCTTGCGACTCGGTATGTCAGCTTTCGTCGCAATGTCACCTGCTAGGCATCCCGGACGACAGAGTGGAACCGCAACGCGCAAATTGATGATCTGAAGTGATGGCCGACGACGGGAGGAGCTTCGCCCGCTCCCATGACCAGACACGAACGTCGTCAATGGGACGGCAGCGAAACGTCCGCCTATTCACGACTTCAGCCCAAAAGCTGCCAGTCAGCTGCCGGCCCCGCAACAGTCTAGCGGCGTTTCTCTGGTGGCCAATCATGGCTGCAGGAGAAGCGAAATGGGACACTCGTGCTACGACCTCACCGACTCCGACCGCCGGGCATGGAATGCCGGGAAGAAGGTCGGGACGAAACGACCTCTGAAACCTCGACAGATATGGGCGATACGCTTCTTTCTCGATCGAGAGCTGCGTCTGCGAGACAGAGCGCTCTTCGATTTGGCGATCGACAGCAAGTTGCGCGGCTGCGATCTCGTCAAGATCAAAATCGGCAACCTCGTGGTAGGGCCGGAAGTCCGAACTCGCGCGATGGTCATCCAACAGAAAACTGGCCGACCTGTTCAGTTCGAGTTGATGAGCGACGTACGCTCCAGCCTTCTCGCATGGCTGGAGCGACGCGGCGGAACAGTCGATGATTAGCGTTCCGAGCAGGATCAATCCAAGGGCTCACATGAGTACAAGGCAGTATGCACGCCTCGTCGACGAATGGGTCGAGGCGATCGGGCATAGACCAGAGGAATACGGAACCCATTCCCTGCGTCGCACCAAGGCCTCGATTATCTACAAAGCGACGGAAAATCTGCGAGCCATCCAGATTTTGCTCGGTCATACTAAGATCGAGAACACGGTCCGCTATCTGGGAGTCGATGTTGAGGATGCTCTCGAACTTTCCGAGGCAACTGAGGTTTGATCAGGTGCGGCTCCACTTCACGAGTGGAGCCGTGACCAATTTGCGCCGGTGGGTTCAACCGGTCATCGTAACACCTTCTGTAGCCTATCGGCCGGCGTTTCGAAGTCCAGGGTTTTCGGGGTCGCTGATTGAGCTGCAGGGCGACGGCGTTGAGTTGGGCCTGCGAGACATGGGAGAGGTTGGTTTCTCTCGGGAAGTACTGCCTGAGCAGACCGTTGGTATTTTCATTGCTGCCGCGCTGACAGGGACTTCGCGGATCGCAGAAGTAGACCTGTAGATCGGTTGCAACGGTGAAGCTCATGTGCCGAGCCATCTCCTTGCCCTGGTCCCACGTTAGCGAGCGTCGTAACTCTTCGGGCAATGTGCCGATCGTCTGGGCAAGGGCCGCCACGACGGTGGCCGAGTCCCTCCTCGCCACCTTTACAAGCATCGTGAACCGGCTGTGTCGCTCGACAAGGGTGGCGATGTGCGTGTCGTTCGCGCCGGTGAGCAGATCACCCTCCCAATGGCCTGGGATGGCGCGATCCTCAGCCTCGGCGGGGCGCTCGCGGATGGAGATCATATCGAGTATTTGTCCTTGCCCCGTCCGGCTCTGTGCGCCTTTTGCGAGCCGCATCTGTCGTTTGGTACACAGGTGCGCTGATAGTTCCTTCTTGAGCGCCCCTCGCGACTGGATGAATCGACTGCGATAGATCGCTTCATGAGATATCCGCATGCTTGGATCGCCTGGGTACTCTCGCCTCAGCCAGCCCGCTATCTGCTCCGGGGACCATTGCAGCGCTAGCTTTTGCGCCACCTGCCATCGTAGCCGCCCAGAGCTTGCCAGGCGACACTGCTTCGGGCGCAGCGCTCGCACCCAAGCATGCTTGTCGGCCCGGGTTGCACGATACGCTTGTGCACCGCCATTGCGCGAGATAACGCGACATATTGTCGATGGGGATCGCCCGAGACTTCGTGCAATAGCGCGGATCGCAAGACCCGCCGCGATCCCGCGAGAGATCTCTTCGCGTTCCGCCAGCCCGAGCGCCAAGGCCCCTCTACGCCTAGCTGACGGAGCAATGCCGCTGCGTAAGGATACGATCCGCTGAACGCCGGTCTTGTTCCGGCGGTCAAGTGCTCTGACCTCGGTTCCATCGCTCCCAAAGCTCGACCTTCTGCGCTGACGTAAACCAGATCCGTGACGTCACCATGCAACACCTCTTCATCCTCTCAGATTAAAGCGGGTTGCGACGACCGGTTGAACCCGCCGCCTCATTCCGGTCGTTCGCCCACCTTCCGAAAACGGGTCGCCGGCGGTGAACTCAACTCTAACTTGTCGTCAGTAAGTTGTGTTCCGTGCCTCCTGGCCTAAGCGATTGCGTTCTTGCAATATCTCAGCTCAGCTCCGGCGTTAATTTAGATCAATCTAATGGACCCCTAATGAGTGCGCGCTTATCGACGGCCATTAGGATCGGGGAAGCCGCAAAGGCGATCTTCCGAAAAACTCAGAGCTTTCCAAGCCGAGAATTCGGAAAGCATGCAGACCTGAGCGAACGCGAACACGTCGGTGTTGAACCGATGCTTTTGGCGCTTTCTATGGAGCTGGCACTCAAAGCGTGGTTCGTCTTCGACCACGAAAATCCAAAAGTCGTCAAATCGCACAACCTGATAAGGCTGTTTGATCGCCTAAAGCCCGAAAGCCAAGAGAAACTCGACGCGGAGTTCAAAAGGTCAGTGGTCCCGTATCATCCCAATGGTTTCTACATCGAGTACAGCATTCGTCACATTCTGTATCAACACCAAGATGCCTTCACCGACTGGCGCTATCTTCACGAGGCAAAGAAATCGATGATGTTCGATCAGAGTGCTTTTGAGGCAACGCTCGAAATGGTGCTCCGTGAGTTCGAGAAGAGGTATCGGATTGAGCGGGTGAAGCCGCTTTGGCCATCCTGAATGTAGTCAGGATCGGAGGCCCCGATGCGGCCTTGATTGTTTCGAGCGGTAGCTTTGGGACCGGAGCTTTCCTTGCCGGAAGGGCTAACGACCGCAACGAGGCGGGCAGCGGCCTGACCGTCCCGGGCTTCAGGACCACGTGGCCTCGTCCGAAACCCACTTATGGAACGCGGCGATACGAGGGTCGGTCCAGCAATCTTTTCTGCAACACAAATGATAGGCCTCCGTGTCGTCAGAGATCTGCATATCTTTGAACGGCAGCACCAGTTCTCCCTTGGCAATCTCGTCGTGAAGCACAGAGAGGTCTCCGATCGCGACGCCCTGGCCCATGGCCGCGGCACGATAGGCCATATCGGCACTGGGAAAAACCTCACCCGAGTTCACGTCAAGAAGGTTCGGCGCAAATCGCCCAGCCCAAACTTTCCAATCGTGCCGATCAGGCGTCTCGTGCAGCAGGTTATGGTGAACCAGGTCGGCAGGAAACGTTATTGGCACGCCCCTCTCCAGTAGCTTTGGAGAGCAAACTGGGGTGCCGAACGATTGCAACACCAACACCGCCTCGATATCTTTCGGCCGATTTGGATAACCGCAGTCAAAGGCGAGATCGAACTCACCTCCGAAGAAAATTTCCCAGTCAAAAGGAGCGGTCGTTACCCGAATACCGATTGCAGGCCATTGCTGCTTGAAACGGTCAAGCCGCGGGAGCAGCCACCGAATGGAGAAGGTGGGCGGGCAGATAACCTTCAGATGCCGAGGCTGGCGTTGCACGTCTTGAGCTCCCGCGGCAATGCTTTCGAACGCGGCCGCCAGGATCGGTTGAAAATTGCGCCCCGCATCGGTCAAAACCAACCGGCGCGGCAATCGTCGAAACAATTCCACTTGCAATGCTGTTTCCAACAGCTTGACGTGCCTGCTGATCGCTCCTTCGGTCACGCATAGCTCCTCAGCCGCGCGCGCAAAGCTTTCGTGGCGCGCGGCTGCTTCAAAGGCCCGAAGCGCATTGAGTGAAGGGAGACGCATCGACTGTCACTACCTCAGGAATTCTGAGCCTATCCCAGAGAAAGACTGGTTTGTAGCCGGTACGCTGTCTGCCTACGCTGTCATCTGCAAGCGCGAGGTTGGCACGGAGGCCTGACGGTGAGCAACAATCTTCTTGCATCGACGTTTCAGGACTTGTCCCATGAGGTTCGAGCAATCAGAATAGCTCGCTATGTCTCAAGATGGCGGCAACGGCATTTCTACCGCCGTGACCTAGCGCGACTATCGGGGGTAGCGCCGCACATGATCGACGATATTGGATTGACGGAGGACGAAGTGGAGTCTGAACTTGCAAAGCCATTCTGGCGATGATCGGATCCTGACTAGGCCGACCACTTGAAAGCTGGAACCCTTTGTCGAGTGCGCTAAGCTCCCCCTCAGGTCAAGTCACGACGCGCCCACGCCAACCCTGAATGTCCGGCCTTGAAGATTCGCAGACCGAAGCTGCCGGTCAGCTACCGGCTCAAAAAATCTACCGGTCAGCAATGCGCCTTAACTCGACCAGAGAGTTCAATTTTGCAGCGGCCCGAATGGAGACATCGCCGGCGACCACGCCGGACGCCGCGGTTGCGCCTCAAAATCGTTGTTAAAGAATGGCCCTAATTCGGCTGATCAATTGCCGCCCTCAAGCGGGCTCAGCCCGCGGGGCTTTCCCTTCTCACCAAATTCCCGTCTGGTTCTGCGCTGCACTCTTAAGCGCGAGAGAGGCGGATGTATCGAAACTGTCGGCGCAGGCCGCCTCGACGTCTGCTTTGGTTAAGCCAACGTCGCGCAGAAGGAAGTTGGACAGGTGACCAAGCCCACGCTTTATGTTGCGGCGGGTCCGCCACTCACAGACAAGGGCCAGCAGCCGTTCGAGCGGAGGATCAAAAAAAGTGCGCGGCACGCGCAGTGCGGTCTCGCCTAGTGTCGTTTGCGTAATGTTACGCCAGGTCATGGTAGCCTCCGTTGGGGGATGCACGAATGACGACCACCATCATGGCAGAGGACGGGAAGGGGCCAGCGCACCTTCGGAAGCACTCCGCTTCAGACTGTGAACTGGCCTTAGAGCTCCGCAAGGCCTAACCTGCGGCAAAGGAGCGGTCAGCCATGACGCGACGGCCTTACGGACTGGTCTGCCCGATCTCGCACGCCTGCGAGTTCCTGGAGCCCCGCTGGACGATCCAAATCCTGACCGAACTCTGGAACGGCTCGACCCGCTTCAATGACATTCGCAAGGGGGTGGGCAACGTCTCGTCCGCCCTCTTGTCGAGGCGGCTCAAGGACATGGAAGCGTTGGGCCTGGTCGAGCGCGTCGAGGACGGGGCGACGGGCGCCATCTGCTATTTCCGTACCCAGAAGTCGATAAACCTCAGGGAAGCGCCATGGAAAGCACGTGCAGTAACGGTTGATTCAACCATTGCTGGTATAAGTGTGGGGTGGGTGGCGGCTCCGACAGTTCGGGGTGGAACTCAATGCCGAAGCCGCCTGCGCAGCCAAGGTTGGGGTTTGACCGCGCCGTCCTATTCTGGGACAGCGCGGTCAACGATTCGTTAANAGCCGCCTGCGCAGCCAAGGTTGGGGTTTGACCGCGCCGTCCTATTCTGGGACAGCGCGGTCAACGATTCGTTAAAACGCTCCGGAACTAATTAAGCACGCGCTAATTGACTCGCGGTCTCGGGAGTCAGTGCATGCGTGAAGTTCATTCCTCCGATGATGGAGCCGATTTTGGCGGGACAAGCCTCCCGAGGGCATTGGACAGCGTCACGTACCGGCCGCCGTCTTCGTCTTCCCTCTTCCTAGAGATCCGCCATTCGTTGGGCGAGTGGGTTGTTCGCATCATAGGGAGGAACGGTGAAACGTATTCCCGAGCATTCGAATATGAAGCAGATGCCGTCGCTTTCGCTGGCGATCAGTCTTCTCGTCTAGGATTGGAAGCTCCCCCGAAGCAAGCAACTTGACGAAATCAGCGAGCGACGCGCCTAGGAGACGGCGGTTCATCATCACGATGGTTTATGGCACTTGTCCGACATGCCGAGCGCCGGACTCCGTCTTGGCCGGCTGCAGCAAGCGCTGGTCGATAGCGGCGGCCTTGAACGCCGCAAATGCTACGGCCGGACTGCAGCTTCCATCCTTGGCCTCCGCNGCTGGTCGATAGCGGCGGCCTTGAACGCCGCAAATGCTACGGCCGGACTGCAGCTTCCATCCTTGGCCTCCGCAATTAATCGGCACGCATTCCTATAGGCCGCCGCTTCTTTATTTGGCCACTGCCCCAGGAGCGCTTCCTCGGCCTCACAGATAGAGGAAACCGTCATTGATTTCCGGTCTTCCATGCAGAACCAGTGCGATGCCATGCGCGGCTTTGCAAATCCGAAGCCTCCATCCTTGCCGCAGCCGGCATGTTCACATGCATGATTGTCGACGCGTTGTCGTCGCGGAGTGGCCCTGTCATGTATGGCCTCTGCCAAAGACAATGCACGATCAAGGTCATGCGGGATAGTTCGCCAGGCACCATATGGCGGTTAATTCAGCGATGGCCGCCTTTTGGCTGAGAGGTGAGAGGCCGCGCATCTGCTTTCCCATCTTGCTGACAGCGCGATGTATGGCCGGCAGCTCGCGCCTTATCGTGGCGTAGATTTCGGGCTGTTCGGATTCAGTCGCAATCGTCGGTTTCATGGTTTGTCTCCAATTTGCCCGCAGTGAACAAAATAGGAACACGGTAGTCAATCCCTCTTGACTGGACAGGAATATGTTCCTCATTTTTGTTCACTATGGCGCACGATCCGATCGACACTCTGGGAAGGCGACCCGGCACAACATGCTTGTGAAAGCCGAGTGCAGCTGCGGCAACGTCCGCTACTGCCGGTCCGCGGACCTGATGATGGTCTAATGGCGGCGGCGTGGATCCCTTGAAGCTCAATTTCGACTGCAACAGGTGTAAGCCGCAGATCAAAATCACGCTTCTCGAGGTCCATCCCGAGCATCTCCCCAAGAGTCACGCATCGAGTTCCCCGCTCCTCCCAGGAAGATTCCCGGTTCATGTCGTTTATTGCTAGGCGCAGAGGCCTGCACCAACGCTTTGAAGGTCAGCAATGCGCCCAACGTCGGCCGTTAAGATCAGGCTCGCCGTTTCCTCAAAGGAGACGTTCGGCTTGGGCGACATGATCTCCGGGTTTGGCCCAAAGCGGGCCTTGGGTGGCCTTTCAGGCCAAGCTCAGCTTGTCCGCTCAGCCGAACGACGGCGTGGCGCAATGTCAAACGGGCAGTGGCACAGGAGAGCATCGAGGGATCAGCGAGCCCCAAGGGCTTACGGCATGGCTTTGCCTTGGGCGCCACCCACTCCGGATTTCCCCTCAATCTGCTCCAGCCTAGTCACCCGCGGCGACGGACATCGCCAATTCCGGTGTGCCGTTGAAGGTCGGCATGGCTCCGACCGCCGATAAGACCGTCGCGATGTTCATGCGCTACATCCACAACGAAGACGACCCGGTCCCGTCGCCGATCGATTGTGACGTCCAACGCGCCGGCAATCATCGTGCCCGCGCCGGAGGCTGCCGAAGCCGCGCCGAGCAAAGGCCGGCGTGGCCTGTCAGCACGGAGACGGCGGCATGAAAGCCCCAAACCCATAGCCACACGTCGGGTATGGTCCGACGCGATGGCCGACCGCACAATCGCGCTCGGTCGCCCCAACATTTCGAACGGGCCGGCAATGTCCAAAAGATTGACGCCTTCATAATCAGGAATTCCAAGTTTCGTTGGAGGCCCTTCCTACTCGGCGACGAGCAATTCCCGGATATTGATCGTTGGATTTCCGACTTCGCTTAGGGCCAGCACACGGTCCTTGCCTTTCGCGCCAAGCACCTCGATGCGTACCTCGAGCTTCTTGCCGGCCACGTCCGAACGATTGGCCCTCAGATCGACGTTAACGGTCTCGCGTTTCACACAGCTTGGGCATTTTTTGGGTTCGGTCCCTTGAAAAAAGGCGTGCCGCGCAACTCTCTTGCCGTCCGCAAGGAGTTGGACTTCAAAACTGCCGGATATGGCCAGGCGTGCTATGTTTTTCACGCGAATGGAGAGCCTGGCCTTGCGCGGGATGCTGAACGACTGATCGGCCGAGATATTGCCTCGCGCAACCCTGGCCAAGGCGCTGAACAGCGACGCCGCCGGATCCTCATAGGCGTACTGCGACGCGTCGATCGCCTGAGCGGCTGTTTCCGTGAACGGTTTCAGTTCGTTAAAGGGAGCTACATCCAGCCAATCCATGTCCGGGATGCTGAGCGTCTTGCGAAAGTCTTCAAGCGACACGGCTTGGTGGCGCTGCTGCCATGCCCACCACATGCGCTCCCAGTTGCAATGGAAGAGCCAGAAAATCGGATCGAAGGCCGCAATATCGGGTGTTTGCATCGCAGGACCGCACGACACGTGCCCGTCGTCGTGCGCTTGCTCGATCTGCTGGGTAAAGCTTTCAAACGTCGGGGAATCTAGCGCGCCCTTTATGGTCCCCTCGACATCGCGATCGACCATCTCGGCATGGATTTTCTTGGCGGAGTGCCGTTTTGTCGCCGTGCCGGCGGGGTACTGTGGCGCAGCGTCGCGTTGCAAAGTGTAGCTGTCGAACGGCGGCTGAAACATCCACGCTGGCGGCTGACGGACGACGTTCCAATAGGGCAGCTTGATATCCTCGCACTTTGGAACCGACTGGAGACCCGCCTCGAAGCGGTCGATGAAAATGCGGTGCCAGGGATTGTATCGCTCTTCATGATGAAGGCAGTTTACCGGTGTCGGAAACCAATGAATATCAGCGAGCGCAAAATAGCTCTGCGGATGGTCTGGCGAACGCTCCATGATCGTCCGAAAGGCTAGTGCGAGTCTTTCAACTTCTTCCTTCGACATGTTCTCGGCATCGCGTCGGAACGCCCCGCGGGCGGTTGCCGCCAAACTGGACATTGTCTTCAGGACCTTCGCTGGCGCGTTTCCCATCGGAAATCCGCCACTGATCCAGTTCTTGAACGTTTTAACGCGGTTCTGCGACCAACGCCTTTCCGGTTCCGGAGGCATCGATCCGGATTTGGTCTGGGAGTAGATTGAGGTGGCGTTTGCCTTTACCCCGTCGTAGGTAGCGAGATCGACGCCACGCGGCGCCATATGATCCACATCTATGGCTTCAAAGAAAAATTTGATGTGTTCCAGGAAAGTTGGATTGTCGACAACTTTGTCCTCACTGTCCGGCATAGTGCATCCCCCATTTTAGAACTCACAATCAAGCGGCCAGCCCGCGGATTGACACTGTCCGATGCAACTGCCTTGTCGATTTTGGCAGCATTGGATTCCGCAGGACAGGCTTCTAGGCTGCCGATTGCTGGATATTGCCCTCCAGGGCCACTTGCGCTAGCAACGCATGAGGCACAAAGCCAAATCAAAGCCGCAAACGCAGCCGTGGTGCGAACCTCACGCATCACGGTCGCCTCTCAATTAAAAAGAAATACAAACAATCCCTCCTGCGTTATTTTGCACGACTTACAAGGATTTGCAATAGCCTTGTTAAGTATAGATGGTTAAACTGTATTTTACATAATTGGCGTCTGCTGTCGTGGAGACGCATGGGAGGATAAACACCGCCAAAGGGGGCATCCACCTCGGGTAAGATGTGGCCATGGGGCAACGTCCGCTTCGGTGGAGTCCTTCCGAATAACGTCTCTGGTAGCCCTGCTGCTGTGAACCAGCCCGAGCGGAAGGGCACGCCGCTCGGCTGTTCCGAGATCGCGTCTTAGATGCCAAATGTTACGATCAACGGGCAATGGTCCGCGATTCCCGGCAGTGGCTCAGGGTTGTCTTTATTCGGTACATTGCCGATATTCTTGCAGTCCGCCTGCCAGTTGGCTGTCGCGATCGGGACAGATGAGAGCATATAGGTGGCGGACGATTTCCGCGGACGTGCTCTGGCGCATTAGGGAGCCTGATCTGAGCTTGCGCCTGTGGACCAGATGGCACTATTTCTATTGCGCAGTATCCAACTATGCGAGGCGTCGCTTGAGTGTAGAATTCGATCACGGACCACCTGATCCATTTGCGCAACACTTTGCAGCGATGCCGGACTACGCGCCCTTCAAGCAATTCTTCTGGTACGATTGGGGGCCGGTGTTCTACCGCGGCCGGCTCGATGGGTCGGCACGGGTGCTGTGCATCGCGTCTGATCCGGGTGCGACCGAGAGGCTGGTCGGACGGACGCTGGTCGGCGACGCCGGACAGCGCGTTCAGGGATTCCTCGCCAAACTCGGTCTCACTAGATCCTATCTCTGTCTCAATGCCTATGCGCTGGCGCTGATACCGAGCCAAGCCGCTGGCGGCGACGATGTGCTCGATGCGCCTGACCACAAGGCATGGCGGAACGCGCTCTACGACATGGCGAAGACGGCCAGGGTGCAGGCGATCATCGGGTTTGGAGTGCAGGCGCAGCAGGCGGTAACCAAATGGCCGGGCAAAGGCACGACTCCGGTGTTCAAGCTGCCGCATCCGAGCAGCCGTGACCCGGCGGCACTGGCCGATGGCTGGCGCGTGGCGATCACGCAATTGCGCGCACTGGTCACGCCGGACGCCGATGGGGATACTACCCTTCCCAATTACGAGGCGCAGGTGGCGGAAGCCGACTACCGGCCCATCCCGAAGCGCGACCTCCCCTATGGTTTGCCGGCATTCGTCGGCGACGATGCGTGGCTCAGGGCGCAGACTCCGGCAAAGTTTGCGAGCGTCAGCAGGCCGCGGCCGGACGACCGGCATACATTGATCTGGACGGCGCCGAAGACGGTCTGAACCAAAGGAGGGGCGACAATGCAGGCGAGCAAGCGGGCCTATCGCGGGCGTGTGGTGCAGATGGACGCGGCGTTCAGTGTGCTCAAGGACGCGGTGATCTGGATCGAAGGCAACCGGATCAAGGCGGTGCTCGACGCCGCGGCGACGCCACCGCAGGGGTTCGAGCACATGACGCCCATCAACACCGGCGGAACATTCTATCCGGGGCTGATCGAGCTCCACAACCACCTGGGCTACGACATATTGAAGCTTTGGGATGTCCCTAAGCTCTATTGCAATCGCGGCCAGTGGCAAGGCTCGCCTCCCTACCAGGCCGGCGTGAGCGGACCAATGGGCGTGCTGGGCAAGACGCCTGGCGTGGCACCGGCGATTGCCCGCTACACGGAGGCCAAATGCCTAATGGGCGGGACGACTACGTCACAGGGCATCACCCTGTTCAGCGCGCCGGGACTGATGCGACAGTACAGAGGAATAGTTCGGAACGTCGAGGAGAGTCTCGACAGCACACTGCCCGATGCCAAGGCGCGCATCCCGGACTATGCCGCCAAAGACAAAGACAATTTCCTCGGCTACCTGAAGGATTTTCCATGCCTCTTGATGCATCTCAGCGAAGGGATCGATGCGAGCGCGCGCAAGCATTTCCTCGACCTAGAGATTAGTCCCAATGTGTGGGCGATCGCGGCGTCGCTGACCGGAATTCATTGCAACGCGCTGACGCGGAAGGATTTCGACCGGTTGGCCGCAGTGCGCGCAGGTATGGTGTGGTCGCCGCTGTCAAACTTCATGCTCTATGGCCAGACGGCCGACATTAAGTCAGCGCGCGCGGCGGGCGTGCGGATCGGGCTTGGCTCGGATTGGTCGCCGAGCGGTAGCAAGAATTTGCTACACGAGTTGAAGGTGGTACGGGTGGTTAACTCGGTACAGGCGCTCGGGTTTTCCGATCGCGATATCGTCGCGATGGCGACCATTGTGGCGGCGGGCCTATTGCGGTGGGACCGCTATCTCGGCTCGATCGAAGCCGGGAAATATGCCGATCTGGTGTTGGTTAGGGGCAAGGCCGGCGATGCCTATGAGCATCTGCTGAAGGCGGACGAGACCAGAATCGACCTCGTCGTGATCGACGGCTTGCCTCGCTATGCGATCAAGAAACTGACGGCGGGGTTTTCAGGAACAGGGGAGGTGATCAGTTTTGCGGGTGAGACGCGTTATCTCAATCTCGACGATGCCAACGCCGACGAGATCGTCGCGGGACTGTCGCTGAAGGTCGCCACCAAGAGGTTGAGTAATGCGATGAAGAACTTGCCGACGTTGGCAAAGAAGCAGGCCAAGTTGCCACCGTCGCCACTGATGACGATGGCAATGGACGGCGCGCGACGGAGGGTGTTCGGACAGGGTCCGACCCCGCGGGCCGACTGGACTCTCGTTCTGGACCAAGACGAGCCGCCGGACGAGAACTTGCGCCCACGCTTCGACAGCGAGGCGCCGCTGCCCGGAACGATCCGGATGTCCGCGATGCCGACGGCCACAAAGGCGCCAGCGGTTTTGAAGCCGCTGGAACTCGATGAACTGACCGTCACGGGCGATCCCGGCTATTATCCAGCGCTTGCGGGCCAGCGCAACATTCCTCAGGCGATCAAGGACGGGTTACAGCCTTAAAGTGGGGACGAGGGGAGAACTGAAATTTCAGGCCGTTTATTGAATAAGGGGCTCTTCGGTCCGGCTAGGGTCTCCGAGCGTCCGCCTTGCAAACGTAGCGGTCCTGTATCCCAATCTCTGTCTTTTTCTTCGCGGCTCAGTTTTAGTCAATCCACTCGAACGTCGGGCAGGCCGTCTCCCCACTAGTCGAGTCGGCGATCGGAGCCTCCATGAGATCGCGTGCGATCGACGTCATTTCGTGCATACCGTTCATGATCGCGGTGTAGAGCGCATTGGGCGTGCCGTTGATCGCTTCGCCGAGTTGCCGCAGCATCATGGTGTATCGGTTGTTGAAGGCGTCGTTCAGCGCCGCTATTCTGGAACCCTTGGGATAATCCGTTGTCCGGGCATTCTGTTTTATCGGATACACCGCAGTATAGTCGACAGGCATCGCGATGCCTGTCGGCGGTTTGCCGGGGTTGTCAGTCTTTGAAAAGTGCCGTTCGAAGAAGATTTCGCTGAAGCGGTAGTAGTGACCCATATCGAGCGGGTGGTCGACGCTGGCCGCGAGCCTATCCTGGGTCCAAGGCCACGCGCCTTCACCTTGGTCCACCACCGTCCTCAGGGCGGCCTTTGCGCTTTCAAGGTCGGTCACAATCCTTATTGTTCCACCACCTCCCCAGAAAAAATCGCTCTCGAGTTGGTGGCTGGGATCGCCGCTAAACAGCTTGCCTGGAAGCGCGGCATCGAGTTCCTCCAACAGAGAGACGATCTCACCATAGAACTCCCCAATGGTGGGTGCGGGGACATCTATCACGTCGTGCAACCATGCCGTCTTGGTAACAGGTTGCTGTGGCTGCTCGATCTTCATGAAAGTAACCATCGATGCCTTGGAAAATCGCTCCAGGTTGATTGGAAACGTCCGGTCAGCGAAGGGTCGGCCCTCAAACGTCATCGTTAGAGGGTATCTCGGACAGTTCGACTTTCCGACGAACGGACGACCGCCGACAGCATTCATGACATTTGCGACCAGGGCCAAATGAAGCATCTCTTCCATCGCGACACCACGGATGAGGTCCGCCGCTACCCGGTTAGAACTTCGTTTAATGCTGAGAAGGGCCACGAGGTATGGGGGCAGGGTTGCCCACTCCAGTTCCAAGGCCAGTTGCAGTCGAGCCAGCAGCGTTCGGTGCTTCTCCTCTCTTTCAGCTTCGTTCACTAGACGCCGCCTCCCGCGTTCAAATGATCCCCGAGCCTGATAGCCAGAGCCGTGAGCGTCAGGGTCGGATTTATTGCGCCGATGTTTGGGAATACAGCATTCGAGATCACATATAGATTGTCGATCCCATGAACTCTCAGATCGGCATCGACCACGCCATCTTGCTCCCTCGAACTCATCCTACAGACGGAGGCAGCGTGATCTGCGCGCCATGACAATGATTTCGTCCCCGTGGGGGGTGCATCCATAGCTTTTAGTATTTCGCCGACCTGCGCTTCGACATCCTTCATTCGTTGGTCAAAGTCAGGGTCTTTGGTGTACTCTACTTGGGTCATTGGTATCCCGACCCGGTTGTACTTGACCTTGCCGTTCGCTTCCTTGGCGACAGTTACCCGATTATAGTGGCGTCCAAAGACCTCGATCATTCCGTGGATTTGAACGCCATTTCGACCTGTGAGCGCCGCGTCGATCTCGGCGCGAGATTGACCCTTCTGAAGGCTATCGGCAAGTCGAAATCCGACGGCGTCTGGGGGTGAGACGAGCACGTATTTTCCGGCAGCTTGCTGGGGTTCGCTGTCAAAGTGCCGCGACACGAGGGTTGGAAAATCCATCTCGGCCTGGAGACGAAGCGGATTGGCAGGCAACAGCCCTTCGAAAGTAAAGTAAGGATGCGTAACGAGATACCGACCCACCAGATCATGGTTATTGCCAAGCCCATTTCGCCAATCATCTGAAACAGAGCGCTGGAGCAGCTTGGCAGACTCGATGGTGCCGGCGGCGACAATCACCCGATCGGCCTCAACATCTTGAGAGGCTCCGGTCTCGCGATCCCAAAATGTTACACCTTTGACCCTACGCTTTCCGTCTGTGATGATGCGATCGACGATGGCGCCGAGCCGCACCGACAGGCCAGGCCAATCGTTCCACTCGATGAAATCATCGAGGTAGTTGCAAGCAGCGTAGCGCGCACCGAAAGGACAATATTTGCAGGTTCCGGTTGTTTGGCACGGAGCATGCCTCGACGGTTCACCCGATACGCCGCGCCTGGCTATCGGCAAATGGCCAAAATCGAAATCAAGCTTCTTGAGTCCATCCGCGATCGGGCGATCCATCAACGTGAAAGGAAACTCGCGAAACGGGTAGTCGCGACTGCGCTTGAGCAGAGGATCGCGAGAATCCCCCGATACTGCCAAATGGTGTTCGGCACGGCAGTAGAATGGTTCAAGCTCATCGTAGTCGAAGGGCCAGTCGATGCCTTCGCCGGTATTCGACCTCAAATGGAAGTCTTCAGGCTTCAGCCGGAACGCCCAGCCACCCCAATGCAGGGTCGATCCTCCGTACGCGAAGACTCTGGCACCATTGAGCGGCATGTCCGTGCCACCCGCACTAGTGTTTTCACCTGGAAAATCGCGCTGTGGATATGGCAGATCAGTGTACTGCTCGTACGGCGTCTGGCGGGTCAGCATGTATTGCTCCCACAAGCCAAAATCCTTGGTCTTGACCCGGACGCCGGCCTCAAGAATGAGCACCGACGCTTGCGGGTTATCTGCAAGAAGCCTCTGAGCGACGGCGGTTGCAGCCACACCGGAGCCGACGATGACAGTACCGACTTTCATCGTTTATCGCTCCCGATATGGGGTTGGCTCCCCATCGATATTCGCGCCGCCAAAATAGCCCCGATAATTGATCGCGCCGAAGGACTTGAATCCTCCGAGAGCCAGTCGGAGAGAGATGAATTCATTCACCACGAACCGCTGTACCGCCTCAAGTCGCGTGGCTGGGATCCCCGATTGGACCACTCGCGGCTTCTGGGCAAAGAGGCGTTCGAGAGCTGCCGCCGGTCCAATGTCTGCGGTCAAGCTTTCAAAATATGCCGCACCGTCGACGTAGTAACCCTCATACACGGGATTCAAGTTTGTCCTGTTCTCAAGGAACGTTTCAAAACGAAGTCGATAGCCGGTGGGCTGGTCCTCAAGGGACCAATGCTCACCGATCGCGACGAAAATCGTCCACAATGTCTCTATTGTTTCCCGTGCGAGCGGCTTCAGGGATCTGCTTAATGGGTGCATCGCGCGACGTTGATACATTTGGATGTCCCATCTAAGAGTTTATGTTGGAATGGGTGTCCAGCGAAGATCGTCCTGCAGCCGGCGCCGGTACGGCGTCATAACCTGTGAAGGTGTCTTGCGTACATATGCTTCGGCGTCAGCGTGATCACCACTTTCAATCAGGTCTCTGAAGTGCCTGAGCACAGCAGTGTATTGCGGCACGACGTTGGGACTACCTTTCAGTCCGGGTTTCAGGTTCGTCCACACCACTGCATCAAGGTTGTGGGCCAGGGCCCATGCCGCAATGGTTTGTGCACCTCGCCCATTTGACGCTCCATCTGCTTTCCGCCACCAACCAATTGAATACTGAATGTTCTCTTCTTTTATGTCCTCGCGCGTGGCCAGAGCATCTATTGCGGCGGCCTGACTATCGACCTTCATCAGCGCCCACAAGGATGTCACCGTCTCCGGAATGTTGGCGATCACGAGAGTTATGCGCTTTCGGCCTGATTCACGCGCAAACTCAATTGGTAGTATCGGGCCGTCCTTTTCCCACTCGCCAGACAATGGCAAGTTTCTTGGATCCCAAACCAACGACCCCCAACCCAAGCAAGCGATCTTCATCTGCGTCTCAATGCCGTTCGAAGGCTGAACCCCGACCAAATCCAGAAGCCACCGCCATAGTCGGTACCACACCCCTATCATCAACACTCCCAATCAAAGGGACCAGAATGAATAGGAGTAGTCCTTCTTAGGGAGACAGCAAAGGGCGCGGCGTCCAAAACCGCCACCGACCGCCAAAAGCGGATCACCTGTTGGCATCTTAGGAAAGGCCTATCGCCGTTTGTCCGAGGATGGACGCTACAGTCGTCCCCGAATGGTGGCAATATGGTTGCAATCCTCGCCACCTTGGGAATGGCGCATGCAATCTATCTCCGTAATATATTGATTTTATTGTGCCTTCCCGAGAGATGGGTGACAGTTCATTCCGGAGACATGGGTTACACTTTTGGCCCTTTGCAAGGAGACAAGGTGCCTTGGAAGGAGTGTAACGTCATGGAAGAGCGGCTGAAGTTCGTCGCCCGGCTGCTGGACGGCGAGAAGATGGCGGTGCTTTGCCGGGAGTTCGATATCTCGCGCAAGACCGGTTACAAGATCCTCGCGCGCTACAACGATAGTGGCCTGGAGGGGCTGACGGATCGATCGCGCCGGCCCTATCGCCAGGCCAATCAGCTTTCGTTTCAAATCGAGAAGCTGATTGTGCGCCTCAAGCAAGACAAGCCGACATGGGTTGCGCCGAAGATACGCGAGCGGCTGGCGCGGCTGTACCCCGATGTGCACAGGCCCGCGATCTCGACGGTGCATGCGGTTCTGGATCGGCACGGCATGGTCGAGCACCGCAAGCGGCGGCGCAACAGGGCGACCGGGACAGCGCTTTCAAGCGGCTGTCGCCCCAACGCGCTGTGTTGCGCCGACTACAAGGGCGAGTTCATGCTCGCCGACCGGCGCTATTGCTATCCGCTGACGATCACCGACTTCGCCAGCCGCTATCTCATCGCCAGTGAGGCGCTGTCGACCACCAAGGAAGCCTATGCCTTCACAGTGTTCGAAAGCCTTCTCAAAGAATTCGGCCTGCCCAGCGCGATCCGCACCGACAATGGCGTTCCCTTCGCAAGCCCCAACGCGCTGTTCAACCTCAGTAGGCTGTCGGTCTGGTGGCTGCGCCTGGACATCGACATCAAGCGCATCAAGCCGGGCTGCCCGCAGCACATTCGTGGAAGCTCTTGTACGCCGCCTTCGCGTCCAACTGGAAGTGTTTGTCGCCGATATGTTGGCCAAAGCGGAGCCGGTGGACCATACCGAGCTCCCTGGACAATTTGATCAGATCGCGGATCCTAAGTGGGTCGATGATCCTGGGGCAAACCCATTTGCCTTCCAGTTGGATGGAAGGCTTCGCAAGCTTTCCAGGGAACGTGGATCCGTTCGCATAGCGTCGCTGGAACGAGAACCTCAGTCTCCGGCTCGTTCTGCTTAGCTCACGAACGTCTGAAAAGGGTCGGCAGTGGAACGGCGGCTTGCCGACGCGATTGCCCCGAAAGCTGACGGCCCGCTTCCGGCCCCAGTTCAGACTACGATCCGTGTTTCACATCGCATATTGATAAGCGTCAGCCCTTGAGGCTGATCGGGTAAACTGTCTCAGTCCGGCTTATCGCCCAAAGCGAATGCAGAGATGTCCATCCACATCGCTCCTCGTTGAGGGGAAATCGTTGTCGGTCCGGTCCGAAAACGGCGTCGGGGCGGGGATGGGCGCACCTATCGCGGCTCTTGATGAAGATCGCACGGTGACATCGGGCGGCATCCTGAAGTCGAACTCCCTTCCTTCGGGGGTTTGATGTAGTTTGGGCGGCTAGTCGCCGACAGCCATGGAGTTGGATACGATGACGTACTTCGATCTAGGCACCTTCTCCCGCCGGCTGGACAACACGCTTTCCGAGGCGCAGATGTGGTTCGACCGGGGACTGATCTGGCAATACGGATTTAACCACGAAGAGGCCATTGCCTGTTACGAGCGCGCGCTCGAGGTGGCGCCTTCGAACGTCATGGCGCGGTGGGGAATTGCCCACTGTCTGGGTCCAAACTACAACAAGCTATGGACCTCCTTCGGGCCTGAAGAGCGTATTGTCGCTTTGACGCGGGCGCATGTATTGCTGGCGGAAGCGTGCGATCTGTCTGCAATCGAAGTCGAGCGCGCCTTGCTTGATGCGCTGACATCGCGCTTCCCTACTGATCCAGAGATTGCGGATTATGGCCCTTGGAATGACGATTTCGCTGATGCGATGCGCACAGTGTACGAGAGGTTCCCTGACGATCTGGATGTGACCGCGATCTTCGTCGAGGCAATGATCAACCGCACGCCTTGGGCGCTGTGGGATACTCGGACCGGGCAGCCTTCGGCTGGCACCTCGACGGTGGAAGCGCGCGCGGCTTTGGACCGCGCCTTCACGACCCAGCCAGCAGCCTGGGGACATCCGGGGTTGTTGCATTTCTATATTCATCTGATGGAGATGTCGTCGACGCCAGAAAAAGCCTTGCCGCATGCAGATCGGCTGGTGCGCCTAGTGCCAGACTCTGGGCATCTTGTGCATATGGCGACGCATATTGACGTGCTTTGCGGCGACTACCACAAAGTCGTGGTGCGCAATCGGCAGGCGGCTCAGGTGGATCGTTCATATTTCGCTCATGCAGGCGGTGAGAACTTTTACACTGTCTACCGCATCCACAACCTTCACTTTCAAATCTACGGGGCCATGTTTCTTGGTCGCCCTTCGGATGCCTTCGAGGCCGCGAGGGCACTGGCAGAAAACCTGCCGGAGCCGGTGGTGCGTTACATGCCAGAGATGTTTGAAGCCTTCGCGCCGATGAAGTTGCACGTACTTATCCGCTTTGGCCGCTGGTCCTGCATCCTGGAAGAGGCCTTCCCTGACGATGCTGAGCTCTACTCGTTCAGCACCGTCCTGTTGCATTATGCCCGCACCGTAGCTCTGGCCAATCTCGGTAAAATCCCCCAGGCAGAGGAAAGCGCTAGCCTTTTCGCGGCCGCGCGCGATGCAGTGCAACCCGAGCGCATGCTGTTCAACAACCCATGCGCCGATATCCTCGAGGTTGCCGAAGCGATGATGCTGGGGGAGTTGCACTACAAGTCCGGTCGCGTCCATGAAGGCCTGGACTTCCTGCGGCGTGCGGTCGATCTCGACGACAATTTGCTCTATGATGAGCCATGGGGTTGGATGCAGCCGACGAGACACGCGCTTGGCGCATTGCTGATGGATGCCGGACTATATGGCGAAGCTGAGGCTGTCTATCGCGCGGACCTTGGGCTTGATGCGACGTTGCCGCGTCCTTGCCAACACCCACGCAACGTCTGGAGCCTACACGGCCTGCTTGAATGCCTTAGCCGACGTGGTGGCGCGGTAGAAATCATCGAGGTCCGACAGCAGTTGAATCAGGCTCTGGCGCATGCAGAGGTGCCGATCATGGCATCATGTGCCTGCCGGAGCGCATCGCAATAAGTGGCAAGCATCCGCTCGCCACGTTGCAGCCTCCTCAGCGCCATAAGAGCCAGCATCGAACAGCGTCTCGCACGCGTCCATTGCGCGCGCGAATCCGGCCGTCACTCTGGGGCTCAGTGAAGGGGTGATAGCGAGGCAGAGCTTACCCGCATGGGGCACTGGAGCAGCATCTGGCCTAGCGGATGCTCGAGATCGCGGACCTGCACTGCCACGGTTCGACAAGGACTTCGTGCAGGGCATGTCTGCCCTGCAGCCCCGGGTCATCCGTATGCATGCAACCCGCCTCAACGTCCGCTCAGACGTCGTCTGCCGAATGGCGGCTATCCGCCGAGCTCGCCCCGATAGCGGACCGACGGGTTCCGGCCCCAAACCTGCCAGTCCGCAATGCGCCCAATATCCGTCGTTGAGCAGACCCTAACCGCATCCCAAAAGCGGACATCCGAGCGAACATCCGCAGCCGCACGTTTGCACCAGTTGCCGACATTGACGCCGCTGGCGAACTCCATGAGCTTGACGATACGACCGCCGTTCATGTTTAAGATCGGCTCTTGACTCCTATGTAGCTCTTGCAGTTGCTGGCCTCGTAGCATCGGCCTTTCAACAGAAGTGCGGCCGACGGCCGACTCCGCCCTTTCTACATTCTTTCCATAATAACTTTTCCTGAACACCCGCTGCCAGCTCCGGTCCCTTTAAATCTGCCGGTTCCGTTGTCACCCTTTATGACCCCGCTCAGGGTGTTCCCGCCCGTTCTTCCTTTATATACAAAGGTGCTTTTCATATTGACGGCGCCGCTGCTGGAAATGCTTCCTGTAAATCCGGAGTCAGACGATACTCTGCCATCTCTTATGAAAACGCGTGTTGAGAGTTCTCGCCAATCGCCGCAGTCCGTGGTGGCTCGTCTGACTAATTTCCATGTGCCATTAAAGGCGCTTAGCCCGCTCGTCTGGGGCACACAATGATCGCCCTGCACCCTCATTCCGTCTTCACAAATAAGCGGGCAGATACGAGCTCCGACCGCCCTTAGTCTTTCCAGAAGTTCCGCTGTCGGTTCCAATGATGCAAGCTTGACACCTTGCCTGCCGGCATAGTCTTGAAGTGCTTTGCGGCTGCCCAAGCCCCATTTGCCGTCGGCATGGCCGGCCAGGCACCCCAGGCGAACCAGTTCCACTTGAGTGGCCCGTGTAAGTTCGCCAGCGTCTATGTTGCCTGCCGGTGACTGCGGCAGCGGATTGGGTTGTTCAAGGCTGGCGACTTCCATCGCCTTGGTATTGTCGGTTGCCTTAGCGATGCGCTCCGTCGTTGGCTGTCCCGCCACCTGTTTGGTGGAAGCCTGCCGTTCCGCTTCAAAACGCTTGGCGATACCGTCGATCTTTAGCCTGGCAAGGGCCGCAAAGACGCCCGTCGGAAACTGCTGTAGATACGCCTCGAAGAAGCTCTTGTCGGTTGAGTCCTTGATGGTCGCCCAATAGGCTAGCTCGACCGCGTTGTCTGGCGACGCAGTCTGCGGAAGCGAAGCAGACGCCTGTTTCGGCTCGGCCGTTGCCGCGAGAGGCTTCAAAACGACTTCTCCCGTAAGCGACGAATTTTCCCACGGCACCTGCTTCCCATCCGTGGCGGCCAGCACATCGCGGCGCACATCGACGAGGTCGCGCATGATATCCTGCCCAGGCGTGCCGAGGTGCGAGAGCAGTGCAGTTGTGAACGGAGAGTTCCGGCCCGCCCCGTCTATCGCGACGTTACCTGGTTGCGTTGCGAACGCGATTAGCGACCCGACTCCGCTGCCAAGTCTGGCAAGACCACGCCCTAGGGAACCGGAGCGCGTCCCCATGGAGCGGGAAAGCTTCTCCGCAAACGGATTATCCCGGCAGGCATCGAGGAAGATGAGGTTAACCTTCGTGCTGCGTTCCATCGCCGAAAGTACGAGGTCTATCGGCAGGGCCTCAAAGTCGAGGTCGTTGTAGCTGGACAACTGTGCATCCACCGGCACCATATAGTTGCTGCCATTCACCTGCAGGCCGTGTCCGGCATAGAAAAAAAGCGCCATGTCGGCACCGTCGAGCCTCTCCAAGAAGTTGCGTACTGTGCGTCGCATTCCCGCCAAGTCGAGGTCCTGGTCGCTCACGACCTGAAACCCAAGGCTTTCAAGTTTGGCAGCTATGTCGGAGGAGTCGTTCTTCGGATTGGCTAGTTGGACGGCATGCTGATAGGCAGAATTGCCAATGACCAACGCAACGCGTTTCTCGGCGACTGCCTGTCCCGAAACAGCGGCAAACAATAAAACCAAGAGAATGAAAGCGCTGCGCATGGCGAAACGGCTCCCCAAGGGAACTTGTAGCAGAGGCTAATGCAACCGAAAAGAGCTATGCCCCGGGCTGCGGACGAGTGGCCTGCGACTCTGAGATGGATTGGCGGACACCGTTTCGGTGCTGGGGTCGTGCATTCCAATGCAAACGGGCGACAATTGCTTGATGCGCCTGAACGGGTATGCTGGCAGCGAGTAGCGCTTCCACTTAAGGGGTGTATTTCGGCGTGCGGACACTTGGCCGGATCGTCAGCCTGCGGCGAGGGGGCATCGCCGCATCGCTCGCCTATCTGGTTCTGCTGGGCCTCTGGACCGCTCTCGTGTCACCGCCGTTGGAGAACATCCTGCGCGACGTGATGATGGTCTCGATCTCGCCGTTCACCCATGCTCCACCCAACATCGTCGTGGTCTCAATAACAGAACAGACCCTGGCGAATTTTCCATACCGCTCACCACTGGACCGTGGCTTCTTGGCCGACATGGTGGCCCGGATCGAGTCCGCCCGCCCTCTCGCCATCGGCATCGACCTACTGTTCGACCAGGCAACAGAGCCGGAAAAGGATGCCCGCCTCGAAACTGCCATTGAAACCGCCCGTGTGCCTGTGGTGATCGCCTCGGCTTCGCGGACTGACGGCCTTACCCAAAGACAATCCGACTATCTAAACGCGTTCGCTCCGTCGGCAAAGCGGGGCCTTGCAGCATTGTTGCATGACAATCTCGACGGCGTGGTCCGTGGGGCCTTCCCCGGTCGAGAAGGCGGCGGCGCTTGGATGCCAAGTTTTGTTGCAGTGATCGCAGCATCCACCGGCGTTGGTGGCGGCCACTCGCCGGAGGAGATGGTCTACTACCGCACGGGGAACAGCCTGCCCTTCAGCTTTCCAACCTATCCGGCACAGGCCGTTCCGCTGGCACCGCTCAGCTGGTTCGAGGGGAAATATGTTCTTATCGGTGTAGACCTACAGCAAATAGACCGTCATCCGACACCGTTCGCGTTGTTGAGCGGGGCGAAAATCGGTGTCCTCCCTGGCGTCGCGATCCACGCCCATTCGTTAGCCAGGCTCGTGTCCGGGAATCGGATAACGACCCCTTGGCCTGCAGTGGGCTATGCGCCGATGCTTCTTGTCGGGCTGTTCTGCTTATGGATCGTTTCGCGGCCGATCCCGGTGGTCCTCAAACCTGTCGCGGTCGCTTGTACGGTGCTGCTGGTATGGATCAGTGAGGCGTGGGCGTTCGCGCGGTTCGCAATCCTCGTTCCGATGGTCGCCCCTGCATTGCTTGTGGTCGGCCTGTCGGCGTTCGTTGGCTTCCTGGCTTGGAGACGGGACGCCAAGGCTCGCCAGTTCATTCTGAACGCGTTCTCGAAATATGTCAGTCCGGCCGTTGTTGCAGCGATTGTCAAGGAACCCAACGCTCTCCATCTCGGTGGCGAGAAGCGTGAGCTCACCTGTGTATTCACGGATGTCGAGGGATTTACGTCATTCAGCGAGCAACTCGCGCCAGAGGTGCTCGCAGATGTATTGAACGAATATCTGAACGGGCTCTGCGAGTTATTTGTCGAGCATGGTGCAACCATCGACAAGGTCATCGGCGATGCGGTGGTCGGCTTCTTCGGGGCTCCGGCAGCACAAAATGACCAAGCGGAGCGGGCGGTGTCTCTGGCACTTGCTGTGCAGGACCACGCGCAGCGGCTGCGCGAGAAATCGGCACGACGGGGCCATTCACTCGGATCCACCCGCATAGGTATTCATGGCGGGCCTGCAATCGTCGGCAACTTCGGGGGAAATCGGTTCTTCAACTACACAGCTATTGGAGACACGGTAAACACTGCGGCCCGACTGGAGGGCGCAAACAAGTACATCGGCACGAAAAATTGCATAAGCGCGGAAGTCGCGAAACAAGCAACGCGCTTCTTGCTGCGGCCTGCGGGAGTTCTGCACCTTAAGGGCAAGAACCAAGGCATCGAGGCTTTCGAGGCAATGAGCCGAACGTCAGAAAATACGATACTTTGCGAGGAATACGCAAAGGCGTACGCCCTGCTTGGCACCGACGATAAGCTCGCGACAGCGGCATTTGAGCTGTTGGTCACAAACTATCCACAAGACGCCCTGATCGCTTTTCATCATAGCCGTCTTGCAAGCGGACGCTTCCGAGCAGACATTCATCTTGCCGACAAATAGGGTCATCAATGACATGAGCCTCATGCGTCCGATCTCGCAAATCGCCTCTCTGACCCTCACCGCGGCCGTTCTTGTGACGGCGCAACGCGCGGTCGCCGGCAGCCAGTATGTGGTCCTGTCAGCTGAGCCGGCGGTGGATGAACTGCCGCCAGGCAAGCTCTTTATGCCAAGCGACGTCATCAACGTGCCAGCCGGTACGGTCGTCACTTTGCTCGGCGAGGACGGCAGCGTGAACGCGCTTTCGGGTCCAGATTCCTTCGTGGTAACTGAGGATGCATTGACGTCCGGCAGTTTACAGGGGACTGCCAAAGCGCAGGAAGGCCCTTCAAAGCTTGACCTGATAGCCGTCCTCTTGGCGAACGAGCGCAAGAGAACGGAGTCCATCGGCGGTTCGCGCACCACTAGCGACTATTCCACGCCGAGCGGGCTCGACGACCCCTGGGCAGTGTCCATCGAAGAATCCGCCCCGGGCTGCATCCGCGATGGTGTTATGGTTCTTGCGCGCGAGGGCATAGGTCAGAGCGCGGTTTTTTCAATCCGCATCGGCGACGGTGAGCCGTTCAACGGCATAGTCTGGAGCGCAGGCAAGCTCACTTACTCTCTTCCAGACCGTATTCCTCCCGAGGTGAAATCTGTTGTCGTCGAGACCAACAAGACATCGGCGTCGATCGAAATTAAAATGTTTCCAAAGAACGTTCTTGAAAATCCGCTGGAAGTTCTTGGATGGATGGTAAGCAGCGGTTGCAAACGTCAAGCGTTGGCCTTGGTGCATCAGCTTGTGACAAAACAGCAATGAGTTATTGGCTAGCAGCCGCGCCGCGAATGATGGAGCGACTGGCTAACGGCGTAGCGGCGCCATTCTCAGAGTCGCCATCGCCAGGCATCAGGTAAACTGCAAGGCCTTGGTTTGGTGGACTGTAAGTGCGCTAACGATGATCCGAGCTCGTCGATTTCTGCACAAGGGCACAGTATCAGGCGAACGAAGGGCGTCATCAGCCGATGTCTAATTGAATGTCAAGCGCGGACGCGCTGGAAAATCGAGAGGAGGGTGCGATGCTCCATCCGCGTTTCAACGTTATTATAGCCTTGGCTGTGACTGCGGTTGTGAGTTATGCCACGGGCCGGCTGGAGGCCGCCGAAGAAACCGGTTTCGATCCTCTCGTAATCGACGAGTTGAGTGCTCCCAAGTCCGTTGCGATCATCGATGACCCAACCGGCGAGGCGCCGACCTCCAAGGTTTATTCTTTTCGGATCCCCTCAGGTTATTGCAATCCACGGCGCTATGAGCCGCATGCTCCAGCTAACGACTGCGACGAGCAGTCGGTACGGTCGCAAGTTCGTGAAAACGTCTTTGCGACCAAAAAGAACGGCAATGGGCAGCCGAAACAGGGCTGGTATGGGTTCGCTGTCTACTTACCTGACGACTTCCCATACGGCATAAAGCAAGCTGACGGTTACATGCAACTATTCTACTTTCACAACAAACAATGCCAGCACATTTCACTCGCAAATTTCGCGGGCAAAGATGACTCTCTCTACCTTGCATTCAGTAACGCGCTCAGAAACTACAACTGCACGCCCGGTCCGCGCCTCAAGGTCGCCGATTTCAAGAACCTTGTCGGCAAGTGGAGCCGCTTCGAGCTATTTATTAAGTGGGCGAAGGACAGCTCCGGTCGGGTTAAGGTGTACCTCAATGGCAAATTAGTGACCGAGTGGCGTGGACCGACCTTCACCCCCGGACTTGAGAGCACCAATTACGCCAAGTTTGGCATCTATCTTTGTTGCACCCAAGCGGTCGCTCGGGTCAGAGACGCGTCGCTATACTTCGCGGCGGTCAGACGGGCCGCAACTCGCGATGGTCTCTACACGCTAGGCGACGCCGTCGCGCTCAAATCGCTGCAGGTGACCCTCAATGCTTTGGGCTGTGACGTCGGCAAGCCGGACGGGCGTCCCAGCGAGCGCACCCGCGAAATGGCGCTGAGTTGCCGCACATTGCCGGCAGCCGTCGCACCTCGGGACCTAAGCGTTGCGACAGTGCGGTCCTTCCTCGCGCTCTACTCGGACCCGACAACCGCTGGTTTGCAGAGGGGAACATTCATCGAGCCGCCAACCGAGGTGGCGGTCGTCTCGAACGTACCGAACGATGCCGCGGCACAGGCAGGTCTGCTTGTGCCCGTGTTCAAGGTACACGCGTACGAGGGACAGACGCAAAAAGGAGGCAGCGACTCGACCTATGTCACCGACCTCGACGTCAAGATCGACAAATCCAGCGGAACGCCGAATTTCGGCCTGGCTGTCGTAGTTCATTCCTATAACCCTGGGAACATCGATAGCCTTGAGATGTTCCTGAACGCTCCCACGAAATCAGCCGGCAAGATCGCTTCTTGCGCCATGGGCAGTATTAAGTATCCCGACGGCACCGATCATGTCGCCTTCCGGTTTGACAAGTCCGGCGACACCTGGATCGTCAGCAACGCTTCATGCCTGATCTCGGCGCTACCCAAGAAGGAAGCTGCGGTCGTGCGCTTCGTCGCCGAGCACTTCTCGGACGTTGCGGTAGGCATGGTTACCGATGGCAGTGTCAACCTTCTGACGTTCGACGTGATGCGCAATCTTGTCGGCAGGGTCGCCACCGGGGAACTGAAGATCGCGGCCCGATAGCCTTCGTAGAAACTCCACTATCCGAAGAGGAAGATCATCGCCGAGACTCTTCCCAGGTCGATCCTCGCAAATCATAAGACAGAGAGCTTGCTAGCCAACATGACCATGTGCAGAAACGCACCCAGCCTAGCCGGCGGCTCAGGTAGGCAGCGCTCGTCGAAACCGCGCAGGCCCAGTTCGCGGCCTTGGCGGCTCTGCCTGCAGAGCGCGACATAGCTGCCTCGACTATGTGCGACGCAATGCCCGCTTCTTGATTGCATTATCCTGAGAACAGGCTATCTGCTTTCGGCCCCAAACCAACCGTCATCATCCGCTAACCTTAATAGTGTCCTGGAAAGAAAGTTGACCCCTCCGGGCCTACGACTTGGCGACGAGTTTCGGCGTTTTTCGACGGTCAGTATGATTTCCGGCGGTTGGAGATTTGTATCGGCCTTTGATGAACGGCCGCTGTTTGGTTCAAAGTGGATGGTCGCGTTATTGTATGGACAGCAGGCTTGCGGCGTCCCTCGGTTGAGTTCACCCGCGGGTTTTTGCTCTTGAGTTCATCCAGATAATCGGCCCACCACTGCATCATGTTGATGCGCTCCTCCCAGTGCTCTGCCCGGGCATAGGCGCGCCGAACGTCGTTGTTCTCAATGTGGGCCAGCTGCCGCTCTATCGCGTCCGGATGCCACTCGCCGCATTCGTTCAGCAAAGTTGATGCCGTTGCTCGAAAGCCGTGCGCGGTAGCTTCTTCCTTGCCGTAACCCATACGACGTAGTGCGGCGTTTAGCGTATTGTCGGAAATCGGACGTGAAGCCGATCGAACACTAGGAAACAGCAGCGATCCACCACCAGAAATTTCCCTGAGTGAAGTCAGGACGCTGATCGCCTGCTTTGATAGGGATATGCGGTGCGGCCGTCGCATTTTCATGCGTGCTTCAGGGATGGTCCACACCGAGCTTTCAAAATCGAACTCTTCCCATTCAGCGACGCGAAGCTCCCCGGGGCGGGGAAACAGCAGCGCCATCAGCATCAGACCGGCCCGGGTTGTAGGCTGTCCGTCAAATGCATCGATCGCCCTCAGCAAACCGCCCAAGGCCTTCGGATCGGTAATCGCGGCGCGAGACGTTACCGTCGGACTGATGAGTGCGCCTCTGAGGGCGAAGGTCGGATCTGTCTCGGCGCGTGCGGTCGCGATTGCGTATCGAAACACGCTGCCGATCGTGGAGCGCAGTCGCCTGGCCGACTCGTATCGACCGCGAACCTCCACGCGGCGGAGGGCGGTAAGGATGGTGGCCGGGTCGATCTCCCGAATGCACTTGTCGCCGATTATCGGATAGGCAAAGTCGAGCAGCCATTTGACCTTGCTGATCGTCCGGTCGGCACGTCCCTCCTTCTTTAGTTTGTCAACATATTCGTCCGCTATTGAGCGAAAGGAGTCCTTTGCCGAATCGGCCTTCCGCAAGCTGCGTTCCTTTCCAGGGTCGACGCCAGCTAGCAGAAGCCTTTTAGCGTCATCGCGCGCCTCCCGTGCCTCGGCGAGAGAGATAAGGGGATAGCTGCCCAGCGCGAGCAGTTTCTGCTTGCCGTCAAAGCGGTAGGCGAGCCGCCAGAGGCGAGAGCCCGTGGGCTGTACCCATAGCTGAAGCCCGCCCCCATCAGATAATTTCACGAGCTTGGAAGCAGGGCGGGCATTTCGACATTTCACGTCGGAGAGGGGCATTCGTCAGGTCTCCCTTGGCTGTTTCGATACCATCAGGATGTCGAATACCAACGGAAATACCATCCCCCCGCCTCGTTGGACCAAATGCTCCTGAAGCGCTCCGTGTCCCGCTTAACCGCGCAAATGCGACTGCAAAAGACCAACAATTCCAAGCGGTTGCAGAAGCTGCAGCGTAGAAGGTTCGGTGAAAGGGAGTGCCGGGAGAAGGGGGCATGGTGCCCAGAGGCGGATTCGAACCACCGACACGCGGATTTTCAGTCCGCTGCTCTACCAACTGAGCTATCTGGGNGAATCCGTCGGTGCGGCGCCAGGAAGTCAAGCCCTTGATGTTCAGAGAAAACTGGTGCCCAGAGGCGGATTCGAACCACCGACACGCGGATTTTCAGTCCGCTGCTCTACCAACTGAGCTATCTGGGCCTCGCCGGCAAACGAGACATCGCCTGACCGGATTTCAGGAAAGCGCCGTGGGGCACCCCTTGAAAGCGCGTGGGTTATAGCACGGGAATCCGGCCTGTCCAGCGCCTAAGCGCTGATTTTCCGGGGCAATTGTCGCAGACAATACCGACGCCGGCAAAGCAGCAATTGCGTAAGGTCGGCGAAGTGGAATTGCGCGGCCGGCACCGCCCAAACCCTACTTCGGCTCGTCGCTCTCGTCCTCGTCATCCCGCGCGGTGATGACATAGGCGCCCTTCAGCCAGCGGTTGAGGTCGATGTCCTTGCAGCGCTTAGAGCAGAACGGATAGGTCTCGCGCGCCGACGGCTTGCCGCATTCGGGGCAGGGGCGCTTCGGGCGCAGTGGTGTGACCTTATCGTCCAGGCTCATGGCCGCGCGGTATGCCAGCTGGTGTGGACCTTGAAGCCTTCGCCCGAAAGCAGCGCCACCGTCTCGTAGAGCGGCAGGCCGACAATGTTGGTGTAGGAGCCGACCAGCTTGACGACGAACGAACCGGCGAGACCCTGGACGGCATAGCCGCCGGCCTTGCCGCGCCATTCGCCGGAGGCGACATAGGCGTCGATCTCCTCGCGTGGAAGCCGCTTGAAGCGTACCCTGGATTCAACCAGCCTTTGGCGCAGCTTGCCGCCCGGCGTAATCAGGCAGATGCCGGAATAGACCCGGTGCGAACGGCCCGAAAGCAGTCCAAGGCAATTGGCGGCGTCGTCCAGCGTCTCGGCCTTGGGCAGGATGCGGCGTCCGACCGCGACCACCGTATCGGCGGCCAGCACGAAACTTGGCGCATAGTCTTCCTCGCTTTTCAGCGAGGCCAGCGCCTTCTCGGCCTTTTCCTTCGACAGCCGCTTGGCCAGCGAGCGCGGATGTTCGGCGCGCAGCGGCGTTTCGTCGACATCGGCTGGCAGCACGCGGTCCGGCTCGATGCCGGCCTGTTGCAACAGTTCGATCCGGCGCGGCGAACCAGAGGCAAGCACGAGCTTCTGCAGGATGCTCATCGCGGTTCGCGCCGGACTGTTACTTGAAACGGTAGGTGATGCGGCCCTTGGTCAGGTCATAGGGCGTCATCTCGACCAGGACCTTGTCGCCGGTCAGCACACGGATGCGGTTCTTGCGCATGCGGCCAGCCGTATGGGCGATGATCTCGTGTTCGTTTTCGAGCTTCACCCGGAACATCGCGTTGGGCAACAATTCCGTCACGACACCCGGAAACTCGAGGACTTCTTCCTTCGGCATTCGATACCTTTGCTTGGATTGCAGTTCCGGCGCCCTGGAGCGCCCAGGCCGGAATTTCGGCGGAACCTATATGATAATCGTGCGCTTGTGAACACGCTTAGATCGCGTCATATGCGACGCGCTCCAAGGTTTCGTTTTATGCATGTCGTTGTCTCAAAACCGGGACCGCTTTTGAGCGACATGCATCAATCCGCCGCGTTTTTTACCTCCGGAAGCAGAAAACGTCGGCTGATGCGCGCTTTCAGCCGTTCTCTCACGTCGCGATAGCTGGCCATGATCTGCTCGCGCCTGCCGCCGACATCGGTCGGATCCGGCATCGGCCAGTATTCGACGTCGACGGCAAGCGAGCGGGTGAGTTCGAGCGCGGCGTGGTGGGCTTCCGGCGCCAGGGTGACGATAAGGTCGAAATAATCGTCCTCGAGATCGTCCATCGAGCGCGGCTGGCGCTCGCCCAGCGTCAGGCCCTCTTCGGCCAGCACCGCGTCGACGAACGGATCGCGCTCGCCCCTGTGCACGCCGGCAGAGGCGACGAAAGTGGCCGGCGGCAGCATGCGCCGCGCCAGCTGCTCGGCCATCGGTGAGCGCACGGCGTTCATGCCGCACAAGAACAGGATCGAGCGGGGCGCCCCAGTCAGGTCTAACCCCGCCAGTGCAGCACGCAGACCAGCGTGAACAGCCGCCGCGCCGTGTCGAAGTCGATGTCGATCTTGCCGGCCAGCCGGTCCATCAACGTCTGCGAGCCTTCATTGTGCAGGCCGCGCCGGCCCATGTCGATCGCCTCGATATGGCTTGGCGTCGAGGAGCGGATGGCGTCGTAATAGCTTTCGCAGATCAGGTAGTAGTCCTTGACGATGCGCCTGAGCGGCGTCAGCGACAGGATATGGGTGACGACATCAGCGCCATCCTCGCGGGCGACCGCAAACACCAGCCGGGATTCGGCCAGCGACAGCTTCAGCCGGTAAGGCCCGGCGCCGTCATCATTGACCGGCTGAAAGCTGTTTTCTTCGATCAGGTCGAAGATCGCCACCGCGCGCTCATGTTCGACATCGGGCGTCGAACGGCCGATCGACTCGTCGAGCTCGACATCGATCAGCCTTGCGCGGGTTTGATCGCCGTCCGCCATCGCCGCCTACATGTTCAGCCGGATGGCGACGGAGCGGCCATGCGCGTCGAGGCCTTCCGCCTTGGCCAGCGCAATCGCCGCCGGCGCAAGTGCTCTCAGCTGCTCCGGCCCGAGCTTCAGGATCGAGGTGCGCTTGACGAAATCGAGCACCGACAGGCCCGAAGAGAAGCGCGCCGAACGCGCCGTCGGCAGCACGTGGTTGGAGCCGCCGACATAGTCGCCGATGACTTCGGGCGTATGGCGTCCCAGAAACACAGCGCCCGCATTGCGCATCCTGGCCAGGAAGCCCTCGGCATCGTCGATGGCGAGTTCCACATGTTCGGCGGCGATGCGGTCGACCAGCGGCAGCGCGGCTTCGATGGTCTCCACCAGGATCACCGCGCCGAAATCGCGCCAGCTGGCAGCCGCCGTCTCGGCGCGCGGCAGGCTCAGCAGTTGGCGCTCGACCGCCTGTTCGACTGCTTTTCCGAACGCAGGATCGTTGGTGATCAGGATCGATTGCGCCGACACGTCGTGCTCGGCCTGCGCCAGAAGATCGGCGGCGATCCAGTCGGGATCGTTGCTGCCGTCGGCCACCGCCAGCACTTCAGACGGTCCGGCGATCATGTCGATGCCGACAGTGCCGAAGACCTGGCGCTTGGCGGCGGCGACATAGGCATTGCCGGGCCCGACGATCTTGGCGACCGGCCGGATCGTTTCGGTGCCATAGGCAAGGGCGGCAATCGCCTGCGCGCCGCCGACGCGGTAAATCTCTGAAACGCCAGATATATCGGCGGCCACCAGCACCAGCGGATTGATGATGCCGCCCGGCGCCGGCACGACGATAACGATGCGCTCGACGCCCGCCACCCTGGCCGGCACGGCGTTCATCAGCACCGAGCTTGGATAGCTTGCCGTGCCGCCCGGCACATAGAGCCCGACCGCCTCGATCGCCGTCCAGCGCGAACCCAACTCGACCCCGGCGGCATCGGTATAGCGATCGTCCTTGGGCATTTGTCGCTCGTGATGGGATCGGATGCGGTCGCGGGCAAATTTGAGCGCTTCGACCGTCTGCGGATCGGCGTCTTTGTAGGCCTGCGCGATGTCGTCCTTCGACACGGCGATGCCGAGGCTATTGAGGTCGGCCTTGTCGAATTTCAGCGTGTAGTCGACCAGGGCAGCGTCGCCCTCGGCACGAACCCGCGCAATGATGGCGCGCACGGCAGTGTCGACGTCCTCCGATACCTCCCGCTTGGTGGTCAGGAAGGCGGCGAAACGCTGCTCGAAGCCGGCATCGGACTGGATAAGCGTAATGGCCATCGGCTGCGTCTAGATCGTGATGAGACTTGGTTGAAATCTCATCACGATCTAACCCTTTGTTGGAGCAAGATCTCTGGACAAACGATTCCCGTTTTGTCCAACAAAAACCGGCACCCACTTTTTGGGATCATGCTCTAGACCCTGTGCACCGGACGCGAAGTGGCTTCCCAGGCGCCGCCTATGTCGGCAAGCCGTGCCTCGATGCATTCGACGTCGAGCATGATCGCGCCGCCGCCGGAAAAGACCAACTCGACGATGCCGGCCGGCTTGCTGATTTCGATAAAGCTGATTGCCAGCAGCGACAGCACCTCGGCCGGCCGATCGCGGGCAATGCCGCTGGTCTTGGCGCCGAGCACGCGGTCGAAATGCAACACCGCCTGGCGCCGCTCATTGTGCTGGCTGAACAGCCCGGACTTCGCCTCCCAGACGAAGCGGTTCATGGTCAGTATGAAACGCTTGGCCGAAGGCAGGTATTCGAGATCCGAGACCTTCATCACGGCGTCCTGGACGTGAGCCGAGACGATGCTCAGATCCTGATCGTCGAGCGCAATGAGTTTGAGGGCTGCCATGCCGAATGCACACCTGAAAGTTGGTTTCAGCCTTCTGTTAGGCGGTCTTTCCGGTCCGTGCAACCGCGACACAAATCCAACCCGAGGCTAGGGCCTCAGGTTTGAAGTGTTGATAGCGAATGAAGGTAGCACCAGACGCCTGTCTGTCTGAAGCAACTGCCGTGCGGTCAAGCCGAAATCCGCTCGATCACCGCGCCGCAATTGGAGAGCTTTTCTTCCAGCCGCTCAAAACCGCGGTCGAGGTGGTAGACGCGGTTGACCGTCGTTTCGCCTTCGGCCGCCAGACCGGCGATGACCAGCGACACCGAGGCGCGCAGATCGGTCGCCATCACGGGTGCGCCCTTCAGCTTGGAGACGCCGTCGACGATCGCCGTTTGGCCGGACAGCGTGATGTGGGCGCCGAGCCGGGCCAGTTCCTGCACATGCATGAAGCGGTTTTCAAAGATGGTCTCGGTGATGCGCGACTTGCCTTTGGCCATGGTCATCAGGCCCATGAACTGCGCCTGCAGATCGGTCGGGAAGGCCGGGAACGGCGCCGTCGTTACGTCGACCGGCGAAATGCCGGCGCCGTTGCGCCGGACGCGAATGCCGGAATTGGTCGGCGTGATCTCGGTACCGGTCTGGGCAATCACATCCAACGCGGTCTGCAGCAGCTCGGGGCGGGCGCCTTCGAGCACGACATCACCGCCGGTCATGGCCACCGCCATGGCATAGGTGCCGGTCTCGATGCGGTCGGGGATGACGCGCACGCGCGCGCCCGACAGCGACTCGACGCCATCGATGGTGATAACAGGCGTGCCGGCGCCGGAAATTTTTGCGCCCATGGCGTTGAGGCATTCGGCGAGGTTGACGATTTCGGGCTCGCAGGCGGCGTTTTCCAGCACCGTCTCGCCCTTGGCGAGCGCCGCCGCCATCATCAGCACATGGGTGGCGCCGACGGAGACTTTCGGGAATACATAGCGATTGCCGACGAGCCGGCCGTTCCTGGTCTTGGCCAGCACATAACCAGTGTCGACATCGATGTCGGCGCCCAGCGCCTGCAAGCCCTCGAGGAACAGGTCGACCGGGCGCGTGCCGATGGCGCAACCGCCGGGAAGCGACACTTTCGCCTCGCCCATGCGGGCCAGCAGCGGGCCGATCACCCAGAACGACGCCCGCATCTTCGACACCAGCTCGTAAGGCGCGGTGGTGTCGACGATGTTGCGGGCCGAGAAATTGATGGTGCGCGAATAGCCCTCATTCTGCTTTTCGCGGCGGCCGTTGACCGAATAGTCGACGCCGTGATTGCCGAGGATGCGGATCAGCTGCTCGACATCGGCCAGATGCGGCACGTTTTCCAGCGTCAGCGTGTCGTCGGTGAGCAGCGAGGCGATCATCAGCGGCAAAGCGGCGTTTTTCGCGCCCGAAATCGGAATGCTTCCGGCGAGCTTGTTGCCGCCGACAATTCTGATGCGATCCATGAGAGAATGTCCCCTCGGCCCGAAAGGCCGGTTTTCGTCAGTTTGAGTATCGGCCCGTCTAGACCATTGGCCGGCTTGGTTCAAGAAATAGGATTTCTGAGCCCCTTTGGCCAAGGTGACCGGCCAGTGTGGCTGATATCGGTCAGTCCTTGTGCATTTTTTCAGCAGCCGGCAGTCCTTCGGGCCGCTGGTCAGGATCACCGGTGCGCCGCGAGCGCGCTTGCGTCTTGCGCTTCATGAGATTGGCGCGCAGCTGCTCGGCCAGACGGTCCTTGCGGTCAGTCCCGTCCTTTTTTTCCGGATCAGCCTTTTTCGGTGGAATTGTCTTCTCGTCCATCGTTCCGTCCCGCCCGCAACTGGCAGGGCCTGCCGTTCAAGGGATAGCTAGCATTGTGGCGCCGCCATGTCAGCGAAACTTGTCTGGCAAAGCCTTTCACAGACGCCTTGCGCTTGCCGGTTCTATATGGCAGAAGCCCCGCCATCAGCGGCTGCGGTAGCTCAGTGGTAGAGCACTCCCTTGGTAAGGGAGAGGTCGAGAGTTCAATCCTCTCTCGCAGCACCAGTTCATTCCCTTTGATTTTAAAAGATGCAGTCGCGAAGTCGGGGTCTCGTTGCGGACCAAAAAAGCCGGCTGACGTAAAAGTGCCAATCCCGCGCATCCAACCGTGGCCCCCTCGCCCGGAAACATTGAGAGAAAGAGGTTCTACGGGGCCGGACGACTGCTCAACAAGTCCGGACCTGTCAACTCATGAACAGGCCGGACTGGCCGTATCCGGCATGCTGAACACTACCGCTCGCACGCTGAAAGCCAGCCGCCTCGTACGCATATCCACGACAAGAACACAGCTCGCCCAAGGACTTGCCATCGGCCGGCCATCATGATGCCATCTCGCCTGCGGAAGATAGCGTTGGGTTTTGGGGTAGAGAATGCTCTTTGGGCGAACGGCAGGTGCGACAGGGCGCATGTGCGCGGCAATTGCTGCGGCACTGGCGCTGTGCCTATGCGCGTTTGGCCCCGCTTTGGCTGAAGAGCCGAAGGCGCTGAAAGGCGTCGCGCTCATCATCGGTCAGTCCGACTACCAGCATGTCGGCAAACTGCCCAATCCGGAAAACGACGCCCGCGCCATCGAGGAGATGTTCGACAGGCTCGGCTTCGAGACCAATGTCGCCACCAACCGCGACGCGCGCAAATTGCGGCGCGATCTCGAAGGCTTCGTCGACGATGCCGAGGGCGCCGATGTCGCCATCATCTACTATTCCGGCCACGGCATCGAAGCCGGCGGCGAGAATTATCTGGTCCCTGTCGATGCCGATATCTCGGCGCTCGACAATGCCGGCGAAAAGCTGGTGCCGCTGTCGTCTATCGTCGCCGAACTGAAGGCCAAGGTGCCGGTCACCATCGTTCTGCTGGACGCCTGCCGCAACGATCCGTTCCCGCCGGGCACGCTCTTGAAGCTGGCGCCGGGCGACGAAGGCAAGCCGATCGGCGCCGGCGGTCTCGGCGAAACGCGCGGCGTGGTTTCCCTGAAAGGCGGCGCCGAGGCCAAGGGCTCGGTCGACGACAGCCTCGGCCAGGTCATCGCCTTTGCCGCCGAGCCCGGCAAGGTTGCGCTGGACGGTCCGGCCGATGGCAACAGCCCCTATGCGGCAGCGATCCTGCGCCACATCGACATGGTGGGCGGCGAGGAATTCGGCACCGTTCTGCGCATGATCGGCGAGGAGGTCTATCTCAAGACCAACGGCCAGCAGCGGCCCTGGGTCAATGAGAGCCTGCGCCGGCTGCTCTATTTCGGCACCCCCTCCGAGGCGCCGAAAGGCGATGAGGGCGAAATCCTGCGAGAACGTCGCCAGCTGCTGCTGACCATCTCGACTCTGCCCGATCCGGAACGCCGCCAGATCGAAACCATATCGCGTGACGGCAAGGTGCCGATGGATGCGCTCTATGCCATGCTGAAGACGCTAGGCGTCGAGATACCCAAGGACCCGACCGAGCTCGACAAATTGCTGCGCGGCCAGACCGAGCGGCTGAAACAGGTGCTGGCCGAACAGGCGACCTTGATAAACCCGGATCCTGAAATCGCCAGGCTGTCGAAGCTCGCCGAACAGGCGGTGCAGGAAGGCGCGCTCGAGGCCGCCAAGAAATTCCACGAGCAGGCCAAGGCGCGCGTCGGCGAATTGTCGACGACCGTCGATCAGGCCGAGGCCGAGCTGAAGGCAAAGCGGCTGGAATTCGCAAAGGTCTTCGCCAGCAGTGCCAGGACTTATGAAATCTCCTTCAACTTCAAGGAGGCGGCGCAGGATTACGCCAAGGCCTATGAGCAGGCTGCGAAATGGAGCGACGAGGACACCTTTTTCTACAAGGCGGCTGAGGCCAACGCCCTGTCCGAACAAGGCGATTTCTCCGGCGACAATGCGTTCCTCAGCCAGGCCCTGACCGCCTATGAACTGGCCCTGACCTATGTAACCCGCGAGAAATCGCCGCTGCTTTGGGCAGCGACCCACAACAATATGGGCGCCACGCTTGCCACTTTGGGCGAGCGGGAAGCCGGCCGCGAAAACCTCGACAAGGCAGTTGCCGCCTATGAGCAGGCGCTGACCGTCTACACCCATGACGCCTATCCTGACGACTGGGCCTCGACCTATGGCAATCTGGGCACTGTCTACTGGCGGCTCGGCCAGCGCGAGAACGGCACCGCACTGCTGGAGCGGGCGGTCGGGGCCTTCTGCTCGGCGCTCGAGGTACAGTCGTCGAAAAAACTGCCGCTTGAATGGGCGGCGACGCAGAACAATCTCGGCATCGTGCTGTCCGAAATCGGCGACCGCCAGACCACATCGGACAGTTTCCGCGCGGCGATCGAGGCGCATCGTGCGGCATTGACGGAATACAACAGAGAGCGCGTGCCGCTCGACTGGGCGCTGAGCCAGGTCAATCTGGGTGCTGCGCTCTACCGCCTCGGTGAGCGCGAAAAGGATATCGCGACCATGCAGCAGGCGGTTGCTGCCTATCAGGCGGCGACCGGCGAAATGACCAGGGAACGTGCGCCGGCGCAATGGGCGACAATCCAGAATAATCTGAGCACGGCGCTGGAATCGATCGGAACCATTACCGGCGATGTCGCCACGCTTGAGCAGGCGCGCGACGCCGCCCTGGCATCGCTTACGGTTTGGACGCGCGAGCACGCCGCGGCGAGCTGGGCCAACGGCCAGCTGACGCTCGGCAACGCCTTGCAGCGCCTCGGCGCCAAGCAGAAGAACAAGGAACTGCTGCTGCAGGCAGCCACCGCGTACCAGGCCGCTCTGTCCGAATATCCGCGTGAGAAACTGCCGCTTGACTGGGCTTCGCTGCAGCAGAATCTGGGATCGGTCAACGACACGCTCGGCGATCTCGATACGGGAACCGATTACTACATTCAGGCGGTGACCGCGTATCGTCAGGCATGGGAGGTCTATACCGCAACCGCCGCGCCGGGCGAGTTCGCTTCGATCGGCTACAGCCTTGCAGGCACGCTGTCGAACTGGGGCGAACGCGCGGGGGACATCTCGATCCTGCGGCAGGCGATCGATGTCTACGGTCAGGTGCTCCGGGTTCGCACCCGCGACAAGGACCCAGCCAATTGGGCCAAGACGGAATTCCGCCTCGGCTGCGCATTGATGATGTCAGGCAAGCTGGCCTCTGACGATCTACTGCTGCAGCAATCGGTCGACGCGCTGCGGGCGGCGCTCGACGGGCAGACGAAAGGCGGTGATGTCACGGAGATCGGCCAGACGCGGCGCGTGCTCGGCCAGACCCTGTCGATCCTGGGCGACAATACATCCAACCTGGACTTGCTGGCGCAAGCAGCCGACATGCTGGAAGCCGCGCTCCCCGCCTACTCCAAGGACGCCGACCCGGAGGAGTGGGCCAATATCAATTACGACCTCGGCTTTGCCCTCTACAGCCAGGGCCGGATTGGTGGCGACGCCACGTTCTACGCCAAGGCCGTGGAGAGCTTCGAGAGGGCAGCGCGGATCTACGACGGTTTTCCCGACCGCATGCAATGGGCGCGCACCAAGGGCGATATCGGCAATGCCTTGCTGATGGCCGCGGACGGCAAGGACGTCGAGTTGCTCACCCGCGCGATTGCCGCCTATGACGCAGCGCTCAGCGTGGTAACGCGCGAGAATGCGCTGGCTGTCTGGGAGAACAATCAGAACAATCTCGCTGGCGGGCTGTCGAGTCTTGGTTACTGGGCGAACGATGTCGGCAAGCTGAAACGAGCCGCTCAGATCTACCGCGACCTCGCCACGGTGCGAACGATCGCCCGCGATCCCGATCTCTGGATCACCAACCAGACCAGTCTCGCGCAGACGCTGAGCATGATCGCGGCCCGCGAGCCTTCGGCTGAATTGTACGAGGAGGCGATTGTCGTCAACCGGGCGCTTGCCGAGCAGCTCGGTCGCGACCGCGATCCCGAACGTTGGGCCAATGCGCGCAACGAGATGGGCTATGCCTTGACCATGGCCGGCCGCGCCGAAAACAATGTCGCGCATTTCGAGGAGGCGGTGTTGGTCCTGCGCGAGGCGATCGTGGTGCAAAAGAAGATCAATTCGGTGCCGGCTGTCGCCTTCACGCAGGACAGCCTGTGCGACGTGCTGGTCGATCTGGGCGCCGCCCACAAGGACGAGGCGATGGCACAGGAAGCGATCGCCGCATGCCAGGACGCGCTCGTCATCTTCCGTGACAAGAAGATGGACGATCTCGCCGCCGGTTCCGAAAAGAACCTCGCCGAGGCACAGGCGTTGCTGGCCGAGTTGCATTAACCCGAGCCCGCGCTCCCGGATGCGGGCGAATGGTGGGCACGCCAGCGTTCACGCTGTTGCGCAAGCAGATGTCACCGGCTCGCCATGGCATGACAGAGATGCGATGTGGCAGTATCGGCTTGTGCGCCGGTCGCCACCCGTCATTCAGGACGACAGGTAATCATATTCCGTTGGAGCGCCAGATGACCCTATTCACCCGCCGCGGGCTTCTGAAAACGGCTGCGGTTGCCGGCGGTGGCGGCGTCGGGCTGGCAGCAATGACCAAGCTCAGCGGTTGGGCAGCTGTCACACCTGAGCCGGTGGTGCTCAAGACGGCAAAGATCCAGGCCAGGTTCATGGATGCGGGCGAGACCCGGGATGTCCTGACGTATGGTGAATCAGGCATGCCGCCTGTACTGCGGATGAAAAAAGGCGAGCCCTTTGCCGCGCGTCTCGTCAACGGCATCGACGATCCGACGACGATCCACTGGCACGGCATTCGCGTTCCGAACAAGATGGACGGCGTCCCCTTCCTGGTTCAGCCCTACGTCTACACCGGCGATCATTTCGACTACGCCTTCACCCCGCCCGACGCCGGCACCTTCTGGTATCACCCGCATTGCAACACGCTGGAGCAGATGGGCCATGGCCTCACCGGCGTGATCGTGGTCGAGAACCCCAACGATCCAAAATTCGACGCCGAAGCCGTCATCAACCTGCGCGACTGGCGCCTCGGCGACGACGCACAGTTCATCCAGCAATTCCGGCCGCGCGATGCCGCAAAAACCGGAACCTATGGCACGGTGCGCACCGCCAACTGGCTCGACCAGCCGCAATTCGACGCGCCGGCCGGCGGGTTGGTGCGGATGCGGGTCGCCATCACCGATGTCACCCGCATCTACGCCTTTCGCGTCGAGGGTGGGGAGGCCGCGGTCATCGCGCTGGACGGCAATCCGGTGCCGCAGCGTTTTGCGCCCGATGCTTTGCTGCTCGGACCGGGGCAGCGCATGGAGCTCGCCATCCGCATGCCTGACCAGGAGGGCGCGATTGTCAGCCTGGGCGACATCAGGGGCACCAAACCCAAGGTCCTCGCCACCTTGCGCGCCACCGGCAGCTCGCTCAAGCGCGATTTGCGCGACCTCGCACCGCTGGAAGCCAACCCGGTGCCGGAGGTGGATCTCGCCAGCGCGAAACACATCGCGCTCTCGCTCAGCGCCACGGCGGAAAACGTGCCGAGCGACAGCATATGCGGCACGCTAGGCTACTCCTTCTGGGCCATCAACAAGGTACCGTGGCCGGGCGACACGCCGGACCCGACCGCGCCTTTGGCCGAGCTGAAGCTCGGCAAAAGCTATGTCATCGACATGGAGAATTTGACGCCGCAATCGCATCCGATGCATCTGCACGGCATGAGCTTCAAGGTGCTGTCGTCGTCGACACGCCAGGTTCAGCCGGTCATCTCCGACACCTATCTCATGCAGCCCAACGAGAAGGTTCAGCTCGGTTTCGTCGCGGACAATCCCGGCGACTGGCTGCTGCACTGCCACATCATCGAACATCAGAAAACCGGCATGACGAGCTATATCAGGGTGGTTTGACGCCGAGGCGGGTCAATCAGCCTCTACTGGGGTTGGCCTCACCTGCCGGGCCTGTTGCCGGAGAAATTGCCGCCGTCCGCTGGTTTCGTTGGCAAAGCGGGGCCGTTCCCTGCTATTCCCGCCTGCAATCAAGAAGCCGTGGACACGCTTGCATGACCAATGTCGCCCTGACCGGACTGGCCCGCGATCTCGCCAGGCGCGCCGCCGAGGGCCGCCCGGTGCGCATCGGCGTCATCGGCTCCGGCGAAATGGGCACCGACCTGGTCACGCAAGGCATGCTGATGCCCGGTATCGAGATCTGCGCCATCTCGACGCGGCGTCCGCACACGGCGCGCGACGCCATCCGCATCGCCTATGGCGACGAGGCGATGGCGGTCGAGGCCGACATGGGTTCGAAAGTCACCGCGGCGATCGAGGCCGGGAAAATCGCCATCACCTCGAACGAGATGCTGGTCACCAATCCGCTGATCGACGTCGTGATCGACGCCACCGGCAAGCCTGGTGTCGCCGCCGATTTCGACTTGAAGGCGATGGAGCACGGCAAGCACCTGGTGATGATGAATGTCGAGGCCGACGTCACGATCGGCCGCTACCTCAAGCAGCAGGCAGACCGGCTCGGCGTCGTCTATTCGGTCGGCGCCGGCGACGAGCCGTCGAGCTGCATGGAGCTGATCGAGTTTGCCTCCGCGCTCGGCTACACCATCGTCTCGGCTGGCAAGGGCAAGAACAACCCGCTCAACCACGATGCCGTTCCGGATGACTATCGCGAGGAAGCCCTTCGCCGCAACATGAACCCGCGCATGCTGGTCGAGTTCGTAGACGGCTCGAAAACCATGGTCGAGATGTGCGCCATCGCCAACGCCACCGGGCTGGTGCCCGATGTGCCGGGCATGCACGGGCCCAAGGCCGACCGCGACCAGCTGGCCAAGGTGCTGATACCGCGCGCCGATGGCGGCATCCTGTCGAAGAAGGGTGTTGTCGACTACACGATCGGCAAGGGTGTGGCGCCGGGCGTGTTCGTCATCGTCGAGGCGACGCATCCGCGCATCGTCGAGCGCATGGACGATCTGCATATCGGCCACGGCCCCTATTACAGCTTCTTCCGGCCCTACCATCTGACCTCGCTGGAAGTGCCGCTGACGGCAGCGCGTATCATGCTCTACGGCCGCCCCGACATGGTGCCGCTGCCGAAGCCGGTGGCCGAGGTCTGCGCGGTCGCCAAGCGCGATCTCGCCATGGGCGAGACCTTCGATGCCATCGGTGAGACCTGCTACCGCTCCTGGACAATGACCGTCGAAGAGGCCCGCGCCGTCAGCGCCGTCGCGGTCGGCCTGCTCGAAGGCGGCAAGGTGCTGAAGCCGGTCAGGAAGGGCGAGCTCATCACCACCGACAACGCCACACCCGACCGCACGACCAGGCTGTTCGCTTTGCGCAAGCTGCAGGATGAGATGCTGTACGGGAGCTGAGATTGGATGACAGGCCAGTCGGGCTGGCCTTGTCATGACAACTCCCTATGTTGTAGTGGCACCGAACGGAGGCTTCCAGGATGAATCTCCAGATCAGAGACCCGCGCGCCCGTGACCTCGCCCGGCAGCTTCCCGAAAAGCGAAAGATTTCAATGACCGAGGCGGTGATCGAGGCGCTCGAATCCGAGCTTCAGCGCGAACGTGAACGAGTTCCGCTGGCTGAGCGGCTGGCCGCCATATCGAACGATCTGAAGGCCAAGGCGGGAAGCGGCGGCAGGGATTTGACTAAGGATGAGATCGACGAGATGTGGGGACATTCCTGATGTTCATCGACACCTCGGTGGTGATCGCTGTCCTCGCCGGAGAGGAAGACGCCGCCGATTGGAGCCGCCGGATCGGGCAGGCCTCGATACGGATAACATCTCCGCTGGTCGTGCTCGAAGCGGCGATGCGGCTTTCGTCGAAGTTGGTGGTGGAGCCGCTCTCGCCGAAAGGGCAATAGGAGACTTCCTGCGCGAAGCCGCGATCGAGGTGGTTCCGATCGAAAGAGGTGATGCCAAGCTCGCGATCCAGGCTTTTTCGAACTATGGCAAAGGTCGGCCACCCGGCTCAGCTCAACCTCGCTGACTGCCTGTCATATGCCTCGGCAAAAAGCCGTGGGATGCCCTCGCTCTATAAAGGGAAAGGCTTTTCCCACACCGATCTGGCCTGATCCTACTCCCCCAGATCCACGATTCGGTCAGCAGCTTCGTCAGCCGCTCCCGCCCAGCAGGCCAAATGCTGCCGCGGTCGCGCCATGGGGCTGTTGACCTGCTCGCGCAACACGCCTGATCATTGCGCTCGTGCTGACGACGCAGACCATCGGATGCGATTGTATGATCCATTCATATAGTCTGTCTTTTTGATCCGGGTTTTTCAAACGATGCCGAGATGCCAATCTCCGAACGATCAGTTGAACCCCATTGAGGTTGAAATCTTGCAAACCATTTGGACAAGACGCGAAACAATGAAAACCCTTCTGGCAACGGGCATGGTTGCCATGCTTCAGCCTCTGGCTTTTGCAGCCAAGGCCGCCGCCAAGCTGGAATGGACCTATTTTCAGGCTGACGAGAAGGGTTTCCGCCGCACGCCGGTGCTGCTGACCGGTGAGAAGGAAGCCATCCTCCTCGATGGCGGATTTACGCTGTCGGATGGCCGTGCGGTCGCGGATGCGATCAAGGCGACGGGCAAGACTCTGACCACGATCTACGTCAGCTGCAGCGACCCTGACTATTATTTCGGCCTGCGTCCCGTCGCGGATGAATTCCCCGGCGCCAAGATCATCGCAGCCGGCGCAACGGTGGCGGCGATCAAAGCCAATGTTCAAGCCAAGCTCGATGTCTGGAGCCCGCAGCTCAAGGACAATGGACCGAAGGTCCTGGCGGATGTCGTCATTCCCGAGGCTTCCGATATTACCTCACTTGAAATCGAAGGAAACAAGATCGAGATCGTCACCGTCGCCGATCTGAAAGACCGCCGCTATCTCTGGGTGCCCAGCCTTGAAGCCGTGTTTGGCGGCGTGCTGATCTCGTCCGGCGTGCATGTCTGGGTTGCCGACGAGCCAACCGTAGACGACCGTAAAAAATGGATTGCTGCGCTTGATGAAATCACGGCGCGCAAGCCCAAAATCGTGGTGCCGTCCCATCAGGTAGCCGGCGCGCCGGACGGTCTTGCGGCCGTGGAATTCACCCGCGCCTACCTCGAAGCCTTCAACGAGGAAGCCGGGAAATCGAAATCCAGCGTGGAACTGATTGCGGCGATGAAGCGGCGCTATCCTGATATTATTGACGTCTCGTCGCTGGAACTGGGAGCAAAGGTCGCCAAGGGTGAAATGAAGTGGGGCTGATACGGTTGGCCCGGGGCTAAGGCAGGAGCACACGGGCCACCTACAGCCCTGACGTATTGCGAACGGTTTACTTCCCCAATTCCACCGACCGCAGCCGTGCCGCTTCGACTGCTTCGGTCAGCAGCTTCGTCAGCCGGTCTTCGCCCATCAGCACGGCAAGGGCGGCTGCCGTGGTTCCGTTGGGGCTGGTCACCTGCTGGCGCAGGACGCCGGGCTCCTCGCCGCTTTCGGCAGCGAGTGCAGCAGCGCCATAGACGGTCTGCATGGCCAGCAGCCTGGCGGTCTCGGTCGGCAGCCCGGCCTTCTCGGCTGCAACCGTAAGCGCCTCGATGAAATGGAAGATGTAGGCCGGACCGGACCCCGAAACCGCCGTCACCGCGTCCATCAGGCCTTCGTCGTCGATCGTCGTCACCACACCGCTCGCCGACAGCAGCTCGGCAACGAAACGCCTGATGTCGTCGGTCACCAGCGGGTTGGAATAGACCACCATCATGCCCTTGCCGATCGCGGCCGGCGTGTTGGGCATGCAGCGGATAACAGGCGCGAGATGGCCGAGTATGTGCTCGAAGGTGGCGACCGGCGTGCCCGCGGCGATGCTGACGAAGGTGGTCCTGCCGTCGCCGAAGCGCTTATAGGCGGCGGTGACGTCGCGGATCACCTGCGGCTTGACGGCGATGACGACGAGGTCGGGCTCTGCGTCGGCGGGGATCCCGTTCGCGTCCGCGGCGACACTGCAACCGAGGTGCTCGGCGCGCTTGCGCAATTCGGCATTGGGCTCGACCACGAACACGGCTTGCGGGGCAAGCTTGCCGGATTTCAGCCAGCCCGCAAGCATGGCGTAACCCATATTGCCGCAACCGGCGAGAACAAGCCTGATCGTCATTGAGAGCCCTCCGAGACAAGGGTTCTCCTTAGACGCTAGCGGGCAGACGGGAAAGCCCCTCAAGGGGTGCTGGATCAGGCCAGCCGGTCAAGGTCGCCGGCGCACCGCGATCGGCCGCAGCGACACTTGCCGCAGGCCAAGCGCGCCGAGCACGAAGAACAGCCAGACCGGGTCGCCGCGGTGGAAGAAGAAGCTTTCGAGGAAAGCGTTCAGCGCCGTGAACAGCACCACCATCATGAAGAAGTCACCGAGATAGATGTTCTCCTTGCGCGGCGGGATGCGCATGTAGTCGCGCAGCGGCGCGATCAGGAAAGTGTAGACGGCAACGCACAGCGCCGGGATGCCCATCAGCACCGCAATGTCGAGATAGCCGTCATGGCCATGCACGATGGTCCGGATGTCCCAGGCCCGGTCGAAGGGCTGGTCCTGGCTCAGCAGCAGCGGCGTGCCCCAGAAGCTTTCATAGCCGTAGCCGGTCCAGGGCTTCTTCGCCAGCATCTCGCCGGAGAACTCCCACAGCGTCGTGCGCCCGGTATAGGTGAGGTCGGGGAAATAGATGGCCGCCAGTTCCTTCACCGGCGGGATGAAGACGATGCCTAAGGTGCCGATGGCCGTCGCAATGATCGCCAGTGCAAACAGGACCGGCGTGCCGAACCGCATGCCGATCAGGCCCGGCAGCACGACGATCAGGATCGAGAACGGCACCAGGCCGGCCGTCGTCTTGGATCCGGTGTGCAGCATGAAGATCATCGCCGCGCCGAAGATCGCCACGCCCCAGAATTTCTGGCCGCGCCGGAAGAGATAGAGGCCGGCGAAGCTGAAGCAGGCCATGATTGGTCCGGCAATGTTCTTGTGGGCGAACACACCACGCCACAGGCCGGCATGTTCGGGCTCCTGCGAATCGGCCGTATGCAGGGCCTCATGCGGAAAGACGATGAGGCCGATATAGGACAGGCCGATAACGACGATCGCGCAGAATATGATGACTTTCGAAAAACTGTCGCCGTCGCGCGGCAGCACCAGGACCGTCGCTATCGTCAGAACGCCAAGCAGCGTGAAGAAGGCCGCGCGCATGGCCGAGGACGGGTCGGTCGCGTTGATGACCGAAAGCATGAAAAAGCCGAGCATCAGGATCCAGGACGGGCTGAGCAGCGAGCGCACCATCTTGGGGTCGGCGAACGTCAGCAGTGAGAAGATCGAAATGGCGCCGAGCGAACTGAAGCCGAGCTGGTTGACGATGTCGCCGCCGTCGCCGGTCAGTTCCGCGCCTGCCGGCTGAAACGGCCGGAACGACACGATGACGACGGCAAACAACAGCGCGGCAATCGCCGTCGCCACGCCGTCGCGGGTGACGATGCCGCCCAGCAGCAGCTCGTCAGTTCTTCTCAGGCTGCCTGTATTGCTCATTGGCGTATCCGAATTCGGCAAGCACGCGGCCGAGCGAGACATAGACGGGGTAAAGCGCCGTCGACAGCGATCCTGTCCGCGCCAATTTGATTGCGCCGCGCACGGGCGAGGCTATCAGCAGCGCCAGGCTTTTTGCAAACACCTTGGCGCCGGCGAATGGCGTGCCGGCGCGCTTCTTCTTTTCGACCAGCGTCGAGATTACACCGTTGCGTAAGGATCGGGCGCGGATCCAGTCAGCCTCGACGCGCCGGGCCGGAACGCCTTCGCGCACCTTTGCCTCGGCGCACCAGCCAAGCACGAAACCTTTCTGCGCCGAGCGGCTGAGGAAGTCGGAATCGCCGCCGCCCATGAAGTTGAACCGCAGGTCGAGGAAGGGTGGCCCCATGATGGTGAGCACATTGCGCCCGACCAGAAGGTTGCCCGAGGAATAGAGTGCGGCCACGCGCCCGGTCTGGCGATAGGGCGGCGCAAACACCGGGTGCTCGGCCCATTTGGCGTGAGCAGGATCGGTAAACACCGGCACTTGCGGGCCACCGACAATGTCGGCGCCAAGCGTCTCCGCCGTCCTGCACATGCGCTCCAGCCAGTCCGCGTCGGCGATCTCGTCATCGTCGATGACCAGCAAATGGCGGAAATCCGGAAAATGCAGGATCGCCGTCTGCCAGCCGGCATTGTAGGCACTGCAATTGCCCCGCTCATGCGCGATGATGACCATGCCCTTCATATCGTCGCGTTCGAACAGCGGCACGGCCGCCTGGGCGCCCTCACGCGCCTCGGCCTCGTTTTCGATGACGATGACGGCGAAGCGCCGGCTGGTTTGCTGTGCCTTGAGCGACGCCAGCGTTTCGAGCAGCAGTTGCGGCCGCTTGAAGGTCGGCAGCGTGACGACGGCTTCCATCGTCTCTGCGGCGAGCCCCGGAGAGCGTCCCGCAATCGACACCGAACCGTCCGATGGCAAAGGGATCATCCGCTCCAGCCGCATGTTTTGAATCTGGCTTTCGATAACACCGCGACGATAACGTTTCGTTAATCACCTTTCGCAGCGGCGCCTGCCGGTCCGCGCCTTTCAGCCGTTGCGTTGCGTGATTTAATCAAGGGTTCACCCAGCTTTGCTAGTGGCTGACGCCTGGATAGGTGAGATGCATCTGCTGTTCGCCACATCGATCGTGCCCGACGGCGCTCTCGCTTCGGGCTATGAGATCGCCAATGCTGCGATCATCGCCGCCTTGCGGCGCGCCGGCGTGCGCGTCACCGTCATCGGCTTCATCTGGCCGGGCAAGGCGCCCAGCGACCCCGAAAACACCATCGTGCTCGGCGCCGTCGACGTGCGCACGGAAAGCGCCTCCGCGCGGCAGAAGCTCGCCTGGCTTGGCAAGGCGGTGCTGTCAGGGCTCACCTTCGCTTCCGTGAAGCTGCGCGCGGTTTCCGACAGCGAAGTCCGTGCCGCGATCGAGCGCGCCGGTCCCTTCGACGGCTATGTCCTGAATTCGGTGCAGTTCGCCGGCGCCTTTGAAAAACTGTTCGCCGACCGTCCCTCGATTTTCGTCGCCCACAATGTCGAACATGGTTCGGCCAAAGAGAATGCGGCAGCAGCAAACAGTCGCTTCCAGCGCCTGCTGTTTGCCCGCGAGGCCAGGCTGCTCAAGACCATGGAGGAGCGGCTCTGCCGCCGGGCTCGCTTCGTCTTCACGCTGGCCGAGGAAGACCGCGCCGCACTCGGCGTTGCCAGCGACGACCGCTCGGCGGTGCTGCCGCTGGTGACCACTGCCACGGCGCCAAAGCCGGTCAAGCCGCGCCGCATCGATTGCGACGCGGCGCTGATCGGCACTTGGACCTGGCAGCCGAACCGCATCGGCCTCGACTGGTTCCTGGAAAAAGTCGTGCCGCATCTTCGCCGGAGCTTTCGCATCAGGGTCGCCGGCAACATGCCGTCGGATATCACCTCTGCCCATCCCGGCGTCGAATTTGTCGGCCGCGTGTCCGACGCCCAGAATTTCGTGCGCGGCGCCGCCGTCATCCCACTGATCAGCACCGCGGGCAGCGGCGTTCAGCTCAAGACCATCGAAACCTTCGAACTCGGCCTGCCGTCGGTCGCCACCAGCCGTTCGCTGCGCGGCATCGATCATCGCCCGGCAAATTGTTTCGTCACCGACGATCCGGCCGCCTTCGCCGGCGCGCTGGAGGCAGCGGCGGCCGATGTCAGGGATGTCGATGGCAGCGCCTTCCATCGCCGGCAGATCAAGGCACTGGATGCCGCCATCAGGCTCGGCCTGGAAAAGCTCGGGCCGGTGGGGGAGGAGGTGTTTGCATGAACATGCACACCGCCCGCGCCGCCTTCGGGCTCGATACGCTGAAGACGATCCTTGGCATTTCGGTCCTTGCCATCGGCTGGGATGACGCGATCGCGCTGCTCACTCGTCTGATTGCCGAGCGGCGCTTCACCAAGGTCAGTTTTCTCAACGCTCACAACGCCAACATCGCCTCTACCGATCCGGTCTTTGCCGAGGCGCTCGACGATTTCCTCATCCTGCCTGACGGCGTTGGCGTCGATCTGGCGGCAAAGCTGCTCTACGGCGCGCCGTTCCCGGACAATCTCAACGGCACTGATCTCATTCCGGCCTTTCTGCAGGCATCGGCGAGGCCGCTGACCGTCGGGTTGCTTGGCGCCACCCGCGCCAACGCCGAGGCGGCGTCGGTCAGGCTAGCCGCTCTGGCGGTGCAGCACGAATTCGTCGTCATCCATGACGGCTATTTCTCCCCCGCCGAAGAGCAGGCGATCGTCGATCGCATCGAGGCATTGCGGCCCGACGTGCTGCTTGTGGCCATGGGCGTGCCGCGCCAGGAATTGTGGATCGCCCGTCATATCGATGCCCGCCACTGCACGCTGCCGATCGCCGTCGGCGCGCTGCTCGATTTTCTCTCCGGCACGGTGCCGCGGGCGCCTCTGTGGATGCGCCAGCTGAGGCTCGAATGGTTGTTCCGTCTGTGCATCGAGCCCGGCCGGCTGTGGCGCCGCTACGTCGTCGGCAATCCGGTGTTCCTGCTGCGTGTCGTCAGGCAGAAATTCTCGCGTCGGCCCGAGCCCGCCGGAGAGTTGCGGTGAACAGCCGCGTCGTGCCGAGCCCTGCAGCCGAGACCGGTGCCCTGCCGCAAACGCCGACGGCGGCGGTGGTGACCGCCAGCTATGCGCCGGATTTCGAACGCTGCCGCCTGTTGTGCGAGACCCTCGACCGCCATGTCTCCGGCTTGGCGCATCATTACATTCTGGTCGAGCACCGCGACGTGGCGCTGTTTCGCCAGTTGGAAAACGACCGCCGCAGCGTTGTCGACGAGCGCGACCTGCTGCCGCGCTGGCTGCGTGTGTTCGACGATCCGATGAGCCTCTTTCGCCGTCGCATCTGGCTCAGTCTCAAGACCCAGCCGCTGCGCGGCTGGCATGTGCAGCAGCTGCGCCGCATCGCCATCGCTGCGCATGCTGGAGAAGACGTGCTGGTCTTCTGCGATTCCGACGTCGCCTTCCTCAAGCCATTCGATCTGAGCGCCTTCTGGCGCGACGGCAAGGTGCGGCTGTTCCGGCGCGACGGCGTGCTGTCGAGCGACGGTCACGACGAGCATCGCATCTGGTCGCGCAATGCGGCCTCGGCGATTGGTATCGATGCATCCGAGGTTTCGAACCACGACTATATTTCGACGCTGATCGCCTGGCGCCGTCAGACCGTGACGGCGATGTGCGCCGAGATCGAGAAGGTGCACGCGCGCGGCTGGGTCGAGGTCATCGCTTCAGTGCGCCGGTTCTCCGAATGCATGATCTATGGCCGCTATGTCGACGATGTGCTGGGGGGCGCCGGCCATTTCCACGGCTCGGAGGAATTCTGCCGCGTGCACTGGACCGGGGAGGCGCTGTCGGATGACGAATTCCGCAGCTTCGTCGCCGCTATGTCACCGGGGCAGGTGGCGATCGGCATGCAATCCTTCATCGGCACCGATATCGGCCGCATCCGCCGCCTGATCGGATTGGCTTAGATTGCCTTGGCGGGCTTGCGCAGCGCCGAATAGGTCAGCAGCGCCGAGGCGAGATAGAGCAGCAGGAAGACGACATTGAGCGATACGACAAGCCTGGGCGTGTCGGCAATCGTGGTCAGCACATAGGTCAACAGCACCGCCTTCAGCCCCGCCAGCAGGCCGAGGTTGAGCGCCCTGAGCGCGGTCTGGCCGCGCGCGAACAGCAGCTCGGCCTGGTATTCGACCAGGTTGCGCAGTCCCGGCACGCCGATTGCCAACGCCACCAAGGGCGCCGCCTCGGCGACATTCCGGCCAAGTGCATTGGGGAAGAAATGCAGCACGATGCCGAGTGCGGCCAGTGCCAATGTCGACACCAGGAACACGCCGGCTTCGATACCGCTCTTGACCCGCAGTCGCGACAACAGCTCCGGCGCCCGCATCATCCTCTGCACCAGCATCATCGAGAAGGTGCGGATCGGGATTGCCGTCAGGTCGACCAGCCGCATGATGATGGCATAGATGCCGGCCAGATGCGGCCCGCCGATCGCCAGCACGAGCAGCTTGTCGAATTCCGACTGGAGGTAGAACAGCACTTCGGCTCCTGCAACATAGATCGAATCGGCAAGCCGCCTGAGATAGAGCTCGGTGCGCAGCCTCAGCCGCTGGCGTGGATAATAGAAGCCGAAGGCCAGCAGCAGCGAGGCGGCGTTGGCGCCGATGTAGAACAACGACCAGATCCAGACGCTGTGCTGGCCCGATAGCATGAACAGCACGGCGCCCAGCGCGCGGAACGCCGTGGCCACGATCGACAGCACGGCGGCGCGGCCGAATTTGCCGAGCCCGTTGTTGACGATCAGCACCACCTCGACCGGCCGCCACAAAAGCGCCTCTGCAAAGACGATTGCGGCAAAGACGGCCAGCGGAACGGTGCTGGCGAAGAAGATCAGGTAGACGCCCCAGGAGGCCGCCGCCAGCAGTGGTAAGGACACGGCGCCAAGCAAAAGGAAGCCGGCGGTGAAGGTGCCGATCAGATTGGGGCGGATGGTGGCTGTGCGGTAAAGCGCCGAGATGAAGCCGAAAGCGAGGATGCGCGACAGCATGACGCCGGCCGCCGAGGCGGTGGCGAACATGCCGAACTCGGCAATCGACAGCGTGTTGGCAAGTGCGATGAAATAGGCAAGCGAGAACACCAGCCGCCCGCCGGCGCCGCTGATGGCTGAAAGATAGTCGCGAACCAGCCCCCGTCTTTCGGCGAGGAAGGTGCCGATGCGGGCGAGTGTCCGCCTTTGCGGTATGTCGCTGGCCTGCGTCATATCGAGGAAAGCCGTAAGCCGCAAAGCTTAACGTGCGGTTCTGACGCCATTTTACAGATCCCGGCAATGCGTGGCGAAGCGAGAAACTTTCACTTGCAGACTTCGGAAATTAACCTTTTGTTTCCCATGCCTGTTTAGCGTGACTTAACGATTGGCCGACCGCCGCTCCTGCGCCGTCGAAGGTAAAGTTTCGAGACAATGGTCGACAGGGAAAACCGTGAAGACTGGAGGCGCGAGCGCTCCCTCCTGGCGCTCGGCAAAGCCGTGCGCGGCGATGAGGCGGCGGATGCGTCGGCGGTCTCGATCGGTGACCGGGTGGATCCGTCATGGCGCGAGGACGCCGCCACGCGTCACCGCATAGCCCGCTCGCAACGCGAGGCGCGGTCGAATCCGGCGCCAACGTCACCGCCCGAGCCGCCGCAGTTCCAGGCCGACGGCGAACCCGTTTCGGCCGCCAGCGCGCGTGAGGAGCCTGTTTCCGGCCGGCGTCAGCAGCACGCCGCCTATGAGCTCCGCTCTTTCCACGAGCAGCGACCGGACCGCGACGACGATGACGGGCAGGAATGGAAGCCGCTGATCGATCCGCTCCAGGTCGTCCGCGGCATTAGTCGTTCCAAGTTGCTGATCGTCTCGACTACGATATTGGGCACGGTGCTCGGCGTCGCCGTCGCCGTTTCGACACCGAAGAAATACGAAGCCACCACACAGATGGTCATCGAGCCAGGCGACCTGAAGCTTTCCGACAACGATCTCACCCAACCGGTCGGGCAGCCCGATGCGGCGCTGGCTGTTGTCGAAACCCGCATCAAGATGGTGACATCCGGCAAGGTCCTCGACAAGGTCGTGGCCGATCTCAATCTCGTCGACGATCCGGAATTCAACGGACAGGGCTCTGGCGGCCTTGGCGTCCTGTCGCTCATTCGCTCGATACTGTCGCGCCAGGATGGCCCTGGCGGCGGCGGTGAAGTGCGCCGCCAGGCGCTGGCGGTCGGCAATCTGGCCAAGAGCCTGTCGGTTGAGCGCAGCGGCAAGAGCTTTGTCGTTTCCATCAGCGCCACCACTCAAAGCGCCGACAAATCGGCGAAGATAGCCAATACGACCAGGGACGTTTTCCAGCAGGAGGCGGCCCAATACCAGTTCGGGATGGCCGGGCGCGCGACGGACCAGCTGACGGCCAAGCTCGATGACCTGCGCAAGAATGTCGAGACAGCGGAGCGCAAGGTCGAGGATTTCAGGGCCACGCATGATCTCGTCGACGCGCAGGGCCATCTGATCAGCGACGACCAGATGCTGAAGCTCAACGAGCAGCTCTCAGTCACCCGGGCCCGTACGCTGGAACTCAATGCCCGGGCCGCGTCGGCGCGTTCGCTGGACGTCAATTCGGTCATCAACGGCACCTTGCCGGAAGAAATCAATTCCAACACGATGAGCGAACTGCGCGCGCAATATGCAGTTTTGAAGCAGGAGGCCGACCGCGCCGCCGTGCGTCTGGGACCGCGTCATCCCGAATACCAGGCGCTCAACGCCCAGCTCGACGGCTCGCGCGAGCGCATCGCAGGCGAACTGCGCCGCATCGCCTCGTCGCTGCAGGTCGATTTGAAGCGCTCGGTTCAGCTTGAGCAGGATCTCGCTTCCCGCCTGGCTCAGGCAAAGGTCCAGAGCGGCGACGTCAACAGCGATCTGGTCAGCCTGCGCGAACTGGAGCGTGACGCCACGGCCAAACGCTCCGTCTACGAACAGTACCTTCTGCGCGCCAAGGAGACCGGCGAACAGCAAAACATCAACACCACCAACATCAATCTGATGACCCCCGCGCAACCGCCGCTCGAACCCAACGGACCGTCGCGGGCTGTAATAGCGATGGCCGGCCTGCTGCTCGGGCTTGCTTCGGGCATCGGTGTCGGCGCCATGCGCGGCGCCTTTGCCAGCCTGCGCGGCGCTGCCAATTCGCGTTCGCGCGGCAGAATGGACGAGCGCCCCCCTCCGGTCGAGGACAAGGTCTATCGCGCGCCGCTGCCTGTGGCGCCGCCACCGGCAGCACCTCCGGTGTTGCCGACCGCGGCCGCTCCCGCCCGGAGCCCAGGTCTGTTCGACGGACTGTTCTCGGCGATGCGCAAAGCCGCGCCGGGTAGCGGGACGTCAGGCGAACCCGTCGAGACCTACCGCGCCCAACCAGCCGCCGAATATACAAGGCCGGTGCAGGAGCCTGTGGGCTATCGCCAGCCGGACTTCCGGAACGAGGTTCCGCACGCCAATTCCCCTGCGCAGCAGCCTGGCTACGCGCAGCCTCGTCAGCCGGCTGACTATGCCTATTCGCAGGCTCAGCCGATGCCCGCGGCGTCCGGGCCGTGGTCTTCTCCGCAGCCCGCTGGGGCGGCGCCGGAAGACCAGCAGGCGCAAATCGACGATATCCGCGCCAGCCTGCGCGAATTTCGCGAAGCGGTGCGCGAACTCACCGAAAGCCGTTCGCACCGCCGCTATTTCTGAGCAATTCCAGGAAAAGTGTGAAACGGTTTTCCCGGGAAAAGCGCGTAGCGCGCTTTCCCTTGGGAATTGCGTCAAAACAAGAAATAGAGCGGTTCAGCCTTTCCGTGAAAGGATGAGTCGCTCTGAGCCCGTCAGCACAGAATAAAAGCTGCCGGTTTCGAGTTTACGGCATGTGACGGCGCTTTGACGGGATTGCTTAGGCCAAATTTCGTGACAATGCCGCGCAGCATGGCGCCCAAAAAACGCTGCCGTCGGGCTTTACCCGAATGGGCGGAACGTTTGGAACAACGACATGCACGAAGCAACGTTCAAGGCGCGCGCCGCGCCTTGGCTGGAATGATGTCGAGGATGGTTCATGGCCGAAGTGATTGACGGAAAGATCGTCGCCGCAGACGTGGTTCAGAAGGTCAAGGCCTTGACCGAGGACCTGGTCGCCAAGGGAAAGGCCCAGCCCGGCTTGGCGGTGGTCATCGTCGGCGAGGATCCGGCAAGCCAGGTCTATGTCGCGTCGAAGTCGCGCACCGCCAAGGAATGCGGCTTTCATTCGCTGCAGCACACACTGCCGGCCGACACGTCCGAAGCGGCACTGCTGAAGATCATCGGCGAACTCAACGCCGATCCGGCCATCAACGGCATTCTGGTGCAGCTGCCGCTTCCCGCCCATATCGATGCCGGCAAGATCATCCAGGCCATCGCACCGCAAAAGGATGTCGACGGCTTTCATTTCATCAATGTCGGCAAGCTCGGCACCGGCGAACTCGAAACAGCCTTCGTGCCCTGCACGCCGGCCGGCTCCATGCTTTTGATCGAACGCGTGCGCGGCAAGGATCTTTCCGGCCTCAACGCGGTCGTCGTCGGCCGCTCCAACATCGTCGGCAAGCCGATGGCAAATCTGTTGCTTGCCGCCAACTGCACCGTCACCATCGCCCACAGCCGCACCAAGGATCTGCCGGCGCTGGCCCGCACAGCCGACATTCTGGTTGCCGCCGTCGGCCGGCCCGAAATGATCAAGGGCGACTGGGTCAAGCCCGGCGCCACCGTGATCGATGTCGGGATTAACCGCATTGCCGCACCCGAGAAGGGCGAAGGCAAAACCCGCCTCGTCGGCGATGTAGCCTATGCCGAAGCCGCCAAGGCCGCCGGCGCCATCACCCCCGTGCCCGGCGGTGTCGGACCGATGACCATTGCCATGCTGATGGCCAATACGTTAGCCTCAGCCTACCTTGCGGCCGGCTTGAAGCGGCCTTCCTTCTGACCCAGAAAGCAGCTTCTTTGCCGAACCTTACTATACCCTCTGAACGGCCGGATGATCCCGTTCAAGGGGGCCGGCAATTCGCGTTCCTGCTGGTCGACAAGTTTTCGATGTTTTCGTTGGCAGCGGCGATCGATACCTTCCGCTCGGCCAACCGCCTGCTCGGCCGCGATTTCTATGGTTGGACCACGGTCTCGGCCGACGGCGATCCCGTCATGGCCTCCAATGGCCTGCCGCTCAAGATCGACTATGCCGTCGCCGATTTGCCGCCGGTCGATATCCTGTTCGTGTCGGTGGGCCTGTCGGTCGAGTTCCCCGGCAAGAGCAAGGTGCTGGCGGCGCTGCGCAGCTGGGGCCGGCGCGGCAATGCGCTCGGCGCGCTGTCGGTCGGCTCTTACCTCCTGGCCGAAGCCGGCCAGCTCGAAGGCTATCGCTGCACCATTCATTGGGAAAACCGGGCCGGCTTCGTCGAGCGCTTTCCCGACATCAACTGCACCGGCAACGTCTTCGAGATCGACCGCAAGCGCTACACCTGCGCCGGTGGCACGACCTCGATCGACCTGATGCTGGAGATCGTGCGTGGCGACTTCGGCTCGAACCTCGCCAACGGCGTTGCCAACCAGTTCCAGCATGAGCGCATCCGCTCCGCCGGCGACCGCCAGCGCGTCGGGCCGGAGCGCGACCTGACCGGCAAGTCGGAGAAGCTAAGGCGCATCGTCGAACTGATGGCCGACCATCTCGACGAGCCGCTATCAGCCGTGCAGCTTGCCAAATCGGCGGGCCTGTCGGTGCGCCAGGTCGAGCGCTTGTTCCTGCGCCATTTGAGCGTCACGCCCGGTCGTTACTACATGCGGCTCAGGCTTGAGCGGGCGCGCGAACTGCTGCGCCAGACCAACATGCCGATCCTCGACGTGGCCATCGCCACCGGCTTCACCTCGCATTCCTATTTTGCCCAGAGCTACCGGCTGCAGTTCGGCCGTCCGCCTTCCGAAGAGCGGCGCACCACGTACTGACGCGGTGCTGAGCCGGCCTCGGAACAGGCCTCGGCCGGCGCCGATCCTGTTACACGGCAACCGTTCGTGACCCGCTCCGGGGCTTGTGCCCGGACGCGCCGTCAAATAGCTTCCGGCGCGGATCAGAGGGCGGTCTCAAGGAGATTTCCATGGCGGGACTTTTGCGGAGCATCGCTGCGGCGCTGCTCCTTTTGTCGATGACTTCGCTCGGCTTTGCCGCCAACAAGGTCATCATCATTCTTGACGCTTCGGGCTCGATGTGGGCCCAGATCGACGGCAAGCCGAAGCTCGAGATCGCGCGCGAATCGCTGAGGACCGTGCTGCAGTCGGTCCCGGGCGACGACGAGATCGGCTTCATGGCCTATGGCCACCGCGAAAAGGGCAGCTGCGACGACATCGAACTGATCGTGCCGCCGCAAGCCGGCTCGGCTAGCGCCATTTCGGCCGCTGCCGACAGCCTGAAATTCCTCGGCAAGACGCCGCTGACCGCAGCCGTCAAGCAGGCGGCCGAAGCTCTGAAATACACTGAGGACAAGGCGACCGTGGTTCTCATCACCGATGGGCTTGAAACCTGCGAAGGTGACCCGTGCGCGCTGGGCAAGGAACTGGAGGCCTCAGGCGTCGATTTCACCGTCGACGTCGTCGGCTTCGGCCTGACCGCTGACGAGGGCAAGCAGATCGCCTGCCTTGCCGACAACACCGGCGGCAAATATATCCAGGCCTCGGACGAGAAGGCGCTGCAGGAAGCACTGGTCGAAACCGTCGCCGCGCCGGCTCCGGCGCCGGCACCCGAACCCGCTCCGGCGCCTGCCCCTGAACCGGCAAAGCCCGAATTCAATTTCATCCCGAGCGTGGTCATGGCCGAAGGCGGCGATCCGATCACCGACGGCAATGCCTGGGAGGTCTACAAGGCCAAGGCCGATGGCACGCACGGCGAGGCCGTCACCACCCAGTACAACAACTACGAGGCCAATCTCGAGCCGGGCGACTATGTCGTCGTCGCGCGCGCCGACGAAGCTCGGGCGGAACAGAAGGTCAAGATCGAGGTGGGCCAGGTCTACAAGCCGCTCTTCACCTTGAACGCCGGCACCATGCTTATCCATCCGAAGCCAAGCCAGGGCGCCGAGATCAGTGACGAAGCCCATGTCGATTTCGCCTTCCCGGGCGGCAGCACCACCCACTATGGCGACACCAGGATCATCGTGCCGGCTGGTGAGCAGAAGGTGACGGTTGCGATCGGCAGCGGCTCGGTGACCGAGAACATCCAGCTCGCCGCCGGGCAGACTGTGGAAAAAGACATAGTCGTCGGCGTCGGCCATGCCGCCGTCAACGCCTACTACACTGCAGGCGGCGACAAGGCCGACTCCTCGGGCATCAGCGTCCAGATCGTCAAGGCCAAGAAAAAGATCGACGGCTCGCGTGACGATGTCGCCCACTCCTATGGGCCCGACAGCAAGTTCTGGCTGCCGCCGGACGACTATGTCGCGGTCACCTCGCTTGAGCTCGCAACCGTCGAGCAGCCTTTCAGCGTCAAGGTTGGCGACGTCAAGGACGTCAAGGTGACGCTCGATGCCGGCGTGCTGGTGATGTCGGCGCCGGGCGCCTATTCGATCGAGGTGCTGTCGTCGAAGAAGGATATCCAGGGCAACCGCAAGGCGCTCGGCCTGAACTATGGCGACACCTGGCAGCAGACTATCCCGGCCGGCGACTATGTCGTCCTCCGCCACATGTCCGATCAAGGCCATGACAAGGAAATGCCGGTGACGGTCAAGGCCGGCGAACGGAGCGAGATTACGGTTCAGCCGTAATCGCCATCCATCCCTCACCAAAGGGCGGCCTCAAACCGAGCTCGAGCCGCCCTTTTTACAAAATAGGCAATCTGGTCAGGCTGCTCCGAAAGCACTGGCGCCATGGTCGGCGCGGCCGACCAGCTGGCGGAAACCGGCGAACAGCTCGCGGCCGAAACCGAACTCGTTGCCGATGAGATCGATGTCGGCCGTGCGGCGCAGCGCGAGCTCGGGCCCCGGCACCAGCACTTCCAGCGTGCCGGCATCGGCGTCGAGCCGGATGATGTCGCCGTCATGGATCCTGGCGATCGGCCCTTCCTCGACCGCTTCCGGCGTTACATGGATCGCCGCCGGCACCTTGCCGGAAGCGCCAGACATGCGCCCGTCCGTGACCAGCGCGACGCGCTGGCCACGATCCTGCAGGACGCCGAGCACGGTGGTCAGCTTGTGCAGTTCCGGCATGCCGTTTGCCTTCGGGCCCTGGAAGCGGATGACGGCGATGAAGTCGCCGGTCAGCGTGCCGGCCTTGAAGGCTTCGTTCAGTCCCTGCTGGCTGTCGAACACCTTGGCCGGCGCCTCGATGACGCGGCGTTCCGGCTTCACGGCGGACGTCTTGATGACGGCGTGGCCGAGATTGCCGGCGAGCACTTTCAGGCCGCCGGTCGGCTGGAAGGCCTTCTTGAACGGCGCCAGCACCTTCTCGTCGCCGCTCTGCAGCGGCGAGGCTTCACGCACGACGCCGCCATCTTCGCCGAGCCGGGCCTCGACCGCATAGGGCCTCAGGCCTTCGCCCCATACCGTCTGCACATCCTCATGCAGGATGCCTTCGTCGAGCAATTCGCGGATCAGGAAGCCGAGCCCGCCGGCGGCATGGAAATGGTTCACGTCGGCAAGCCCGTTCGGATAGACGCGCGCGAGAAGCGGCACCGCTTCCGACAGGTCGGAAATGTCCTGCCAGGTAAGCGTGATGCCGGCCGCCGCGGCCATGGCGATGAGATGGATGGTGTGGTTGGTAGAGCCGCCGGTGGTGTGCAGGCCGACGACGCCATTGACGAAAGAGCGCTCGTCGATCATGCGGCCGACCGGCGTGTAGGCGTTGCCGAGCGCGGTGATCGCCAGGGCTCGCCTGGTCGCCTCGCGCGTCAGCGCGTCGCGCAGCGGCGTGCCTGGATTGACGAAGGACGCGCCGGGCGTATGCAGGCCCATGATCTCCATCAGCATCTGGTTGGAATTGGCGGTGCCATAGAACGTGCAGGTGCCCGGCCCGTGATAGGATTTGGACTCCGCTTCGAGCAGTTCTGCGCGTCCGGCCTTGCCCTCGGCATAGAGCTGGCGAACCTTGGCCTTCTCGTCGTTGGGCAGGCCCGTCGTCATCGGCCCGGCCGGCACGAACACCGCCGGCAGATGGCCGAAGGTGAGAGCCGCGATCACCAGCCCCGGCACGATCTTGTCGCAGACGCCGAGATAGACGGCGGCGTCGAACATGTTGTGCGACAGGCCGATCGCCGCGGACATGGCGATGACGTCGCGCGAAAACAGCGACAGCTCCATGCCGGGCTGTCCCTGGGTCACGCCGTCGCACATGGCGGGCACGCCGCCGGCCACTTGCGCGATGCCGCCAACTTCCTTCGCGGCTTCCTTGATCAGCGCCGGGAAGGTTTCGAAGGGCTGATGCGCCGACAGCATGTCATTGTAGGAGGTGATGATGCCGAGGTTCGGCACCTTGTCGGCGCCGAGCGCCAGCTTTTCAGACGGGCTGCAGACGGCAAAGCCATGCGCGAGGTTGCCGCAAGACAGGACGCCCCGGTTGGCGGTGCGGCTGGAGGCCTCGGCGATGCGGCCGAGATAGCGCTCGCGGCCGGCTTTCGAGCGTTGGCGGATGCGTTCCGTGATGACTTCGATGTCGCGTCTGGCTGTCATGGTCGGTCCTTTCGAGCCCCGGAAGAACGTCCTCCACCGTCTGCCGGGACTGCTTTGCGTGAAATCAGGGTGCCCAGAACACCTCTACCGGGGTGGGTGCCGCTTCGAGGACTTTGCGGATGGGCTTTTTCGCACCCGGTCCCATCGCATCCTCGAAAGCGGTGCGCTTGTCCTCGCCTTCGATATGCAGCGCGATGAAGCCGGCGGCGACGATGCGCGCCATCGATAGAGTCAGCCGCGGCTCGCCGCCGCTTGGTGCATGCACCGGCAGCACGATCCTGCGCGAAGCTGGATCGAGCAAGGCGGGTAGATTCTCGGCGTCGGGAAAGAACGAGGCGGTGTGGCCGTCGCCGCCCATGCCGAGCACGACGACATCGAGGGGCCAGGGCAGAGCCTTCAGCGCCGCATCGTCGGCCGCCGCGGCGGTCTCGATCCTTGCCGCCTCATGGTAGAGCGGCACGAAGTGCGCGGCAGCCGCCTTGTTCTGCAGCAGGTTGGCCGCGACCAGCCCCGCATTCGAGCGCGGCGAGGAGGCCGGCACGAACCGTTCGTCGACCAGCGTCACCGTCACCTTGTTCCAGGCGATCGGAATGGCCGAAAGTGCTGCAAAGAACTTTGCCGGCGTGGTGCCGCCGGAAACGGCAAGCAGGGCCGTGCCGCGCTCGTCGATGGCCTTGGTCAGGCGCGCCGCGACATTGCCGGCAAGGGTTGCCGCCAGATCCTGGCGCCCGGCAAAGCCGTTCCAGTTGTAGACGGGCTCGCTCAATTGCTTTCGTGCCATGTCCGCCCGTCGCGTTCGATCAGCGCAATCGAGGCCGAGGGACCCCATGTGCCGGCCGTATAGCCTTGCGCCTCCTGCCTGGCGCTTTCCCAGGCGTTCTGGATCGGGTCGATCCACTTCCATGCCGCCTCGACCTCGTCGCGGCGCATGAACAGCGTCTGGTTGCCGCGGATAACATCCATGATCAGCCGTTCATAGGCGTCCGGCGCGCGACCGTCGAAAGATGTTGCAAAGCTCATGTCGAGCGGAATCTGGCGCAGCCGCATGCCGCCCGGGCCTGGATCCTTGATCATGATGAACTGCTTGACGCCTTCGTCGGGCTGCAGCCGGATCACCAGTTGGTTGGCTGAGATCGGCCCGGCGCTGTCGCCGAAGATCGAATGCGGGATCGGCTTGAACTCGATGACGATTTCCGAAACGCGGGTCGCCAGCCTTTTGCCGGTCCGGAGATAGAACGGCACGCCGGCCCAGCGCCAATTGCCGATCTCGGCCTTGATGGCGACGAAGGTCTCGGTGGAGCTGTCTTTGCCGAGTTCCTCGACATAGCCTTTCACCGCGCCGCCTGCAGAGGCGCCGGCGCGGTACTGCCCGCGCACGGTGTGCTTGGGTGCCTCATTGCCGTTGATGCGCTTCAGCGCCCGCAGCACCTTCAGCTTCTCGTCGCGCACGGCATCGGCATCCATCGACGATGGCGCCTCCATGGCAACCAGGCAGAGCAGCTGCAGCATGTGGTTCTGCACCATGTCGCGCAGCGCGCCGGCCTTGTCGTAGTAGGTGACGCGGTCTTCAAGACCGACGGTCTCGGCCACCGTGATCTGCACATGGTCGATATGGGCAGAATTCCAAAGCGGCTCATAGAGCGCGTTGGCAAAGCGCAACGCCATCAGGTTCTGCACCGTCTCCTTTCCGAGATAGTGGTCGATGCGGAAGATCTGGCTTTCGTGGAAGTCGTCTCCAACCACGTCGTTGAGCTTGCGCGCCGAATCGAGGTCGCGGCCGATCGGCTTCTCCAGCACGATGCGTGAATTCGGCGTGATGAGATTGTGGGCTTTCAGCTGGTGCGAGATGTCGCCGAACAGCGCCGGCGCCACCGCCAGATAGAAAGCGCGGATGCGGTCGCTTTCGCCGATCGCCTTTTTCAGCTTGTCGAAGCCGGCACCAGTCGTCGCGTCGGCCGATACGTAGGACAGCCGGGCAAGAAATGTCTTGAGTTCCTCGGCGTCGATGTCGGCCGGCTTAACATGCTGGGAAATCGCCTGCTTGGCGAAAGCCTGGAATTCCTCGTCGCTCATTTTCGAGCGCGAGGTGCCGATGATGCGCGTCGGCTCGGAAAACTGATGGTCGCGCTGGCGGTGGTAGAGCGAGGGGAGCAGCTTGCGTTCCGACAGGTCGCCGGTGCCGCCGAAAATGATGAAGTCGAAAGGATCGACGGGAATGATCTGGCTGGTCATGGTGTGTCCGCTTTGACGCCGCTCGCTGTGACGCGGCTGGATATAATCTAATCGATTTAAATTATCCAGTGCCATGGTGTCACATCAAGGCCAAATCACTGCATATTGATTCGCTCCAAATGTGCCTTGACACTGGCTGCCACCCGGAGGCCTTTCGTCAAGCGATGGTCCCGGGGCTTTCGCGCCTGCAACATAAAGCGGGAATGTGACGAAAGCTAATGCGTGTCGCCCAGAAGTGCGAAGCGGTTCTGGGAGACAGACACGCATCAAACAAAAAGGAAAAATGCGCTTGCGAGGTGGGTCTTCAATGAGCGGAAAAAGCATGCGTCTGGAAAACAAGGTTGCCGTCATCACGGGTGCTGCGTCAGGTTTCGGCGAAGGGATGGCCAGGCGCTTTGCCGAAGAGGGCGCCAAGGTCGTCGTCGCCGACCTCAACGCCAAGGGCGCGGAGCGCGTTGCAGCAGAGATCGGCCAGGCCGCGATCTGGACCCAGACCGACGTTTCGCAGCGTTCCGAATTCGACGAGATGGTCTATGCCGCAAAAAGCGCCTTCGGCCGCATCGATATCATGGTCAACAATGCCGGCTACACCCATCGCAATGGCGACATGCTCGACGTCGACGAGGCGACCTTCGACCTGATCACTTCAGTCAACATGAAGGCGATCTACCACGCCGCACTTGCCGTGGTGCCGATCATGGAGCGGCAGGGCGGCGGCGTCATCCTGACCACGGCTTCGACCGCCGGTCTGCGGCCGCGTCCGGGGCTCACCTGGTACAATGCCTCGAAGGGCTGGGCGATCACCGCGACCAAGTCGATGGCGGTCGAACTCGCGCCCAAGAACATCCGCGTGAACTGCCTTTGCCCGGTCGCCGGCGAGACCGGCATGCTGGAGAAATTCATGGGCACTGACACGCCCGAGATCCGCGAGAAATTCCGTGCCTCGATACCGCTCGGCCGTCTGTCGACGCCGCTCGATATCGCCAACGCTGCGCTTTGGCTTGCGTCGGACGAAGCCGCCTTCATCACCGGCGTGGCGCTGGAGGTCGACGGCGGCCGCTGCATTTGAGCAATTCGGGAAGTACCTCGCTGTTCGCAATGCACGGCAGACAGAGCAACGTCGGCAAAAGTTCGCATCGGTGCGCCGGCCGGCCGAGGAACGAACAGTTGACGTCGTCACGCCGGACCCCAGTTTGACTTCTCGATCACCCGAAAGGCATAACGGGATCGTGGATAGTGTTGGCGGGTGATGAAGATCAGGCAGCAGAAAAGTCGCTATGATCTGGGATGGCGGCTGCGGCTTTACCTGGCCACGCGTGCGCGGGCGCGAAGCAAGGCAATTTTCATCGGCGTTACCGGAAGCTCCGGCAAGACGACGGCGGGAAGCCTGCTTGGACACATCCTGGCTGGCCACGGTTCGGTCCACACACAGGTTCTGGCCAACACTATGAAGGTGTTGGTCTCGACCCTATCCAGGCGAATGGGAAAGGGCGGCAAAACCGACTACGTCGTCTTCGAGGCTGCTGCATTCGGCCCGGATACAATGAAGCCCATGGCCGAGTTGCTTCGCCCCGACGTGGCTGTTGTCACAATGGTCCGGCTGGAGCATCGGGCCAGTTTCAAGACTGTGGAAAACGTCGCTCGAGAAAAGAGCGCCCTAGTCGCGGCGCTGGAGCCGGGCGGCTTCGCGATGCTCAATGCCGATGACCCTCTTGTGATGGGCATGGCCTCGGCGAGCTATTGCCGTTCCGTCACATTCGGCACATCGGAGCAGGCGGATTATCGCGTCAGCGATATCGAGGCAGCCTATCCCAAGCCGTTGCGGTTCTCGCTCCACTGGCGCGGCGGTGTGCTCGATATCGAGACGTCGTTCCCCGGCCAGCATTTCTGGCTGCCGACGTCAGCGGCGGTTGCAACCGCTCTTGAACTGGGCGTGCCTGCGCAGATGGTCAAGGACAGAACCGCGACGTTCCAGCCTCTGGAAAATCGCGGCCAGGTGCTCGTCCCCGCGGGCGGCCCCCACTTCATCGTGGATGCCGCAAAGGCGCCCTGGCATTCGCTGAGCCTTGCCTTCGACATGGTAGCCGGATCGACATTCGGGCGAAAACGTATCGTTCTTGGCCAGCTATCGGATTTTTCCGGCTCGAATAACAGATATGCCCAAGCCTACAGCAGCGCGCGCGAGATTGCAGACCAGGTGATTTATGCCGGCGATCATGCTCATCGCTCCAAGGCGAACCAGGCAGATCGCGACAGCGGCCGCTTCATCGAATTGCGCACGGCCAGGGAAGTGTCGGACTACATCGCCCAAACCGCGCAGCGTGACGAGTTGATCCTGCTCAAGAGCTCGTCCAATCTGCACCTCGAGCGTGTCGCTCTTGCCTGGACCCACGACGTCCAGTGCTGGGTTTCGGTATGCGGCAAGACCGAGGGATGCGAGCAATGCGGCCTCTATGAAGTGCCGTTTGAGCAGCACCGTGAGTTTGTGGCGCAGAGAAAATCGAAGCGCCGCAAGCACAGACTGCTGCGGCTCCTCGGCCGCTAGAATCTTTGGCTGAAGCACGCCAGCGCCCGTTTGACTCTGGAACTTGGCACGACGCATATTAGGCTGGGCTAAAAGCTGGCGGGGTGTGAAACTGGAATTGCTGAAAATTCGCAAGGACTTGGGCTGGGCGCTGCGACGGCTGCAGGCGCGCTGGGTGCGGGCGCGTAACAAGGCGACGTTCATCGGCATCACCGGCAGCTCCGGCAAATCCACATCCACCAGCCTGCTTGCACACATACTGGCCGCCCAAGGCAAGGTGCATCTACAGGCCCAGGCCAATACAATGCCTGCGCTCATCCGAACGCTTTACAAGCGCCTGAGGAAGGCCGGCAAAGTCGATTACGTCGTTTTCGAAGCCGGCGCTTCCGACTTCGGCACGATCAGCGCCATGGCGCAGATGCTGAAGCCGAGTGTGGCGGTGGTTACGATGATCCGTCTGGAGCATTTCGGCAAGTTCAAGACTCTGGAAGCTGTGGCGGGAGAGAAGCGGGCGCTGGTCGGGGCACTCCAACCTGATGGACTTGCGGTTCTCAATTGCGATGACCCACTGGTGATCGGCATGGCGTCTGGCGCGAAATGCCGGATTGCGACCTTCGGCCAGTCCGGCGAGGCAGACTACCGCGTGAGTGACGTGCATGCCGCGTATCCGGAATTGCTGCGGTTCACCCTTCATTGGCGCGATGGCAGCCTGAATATTCAAGCGCCTTTTCCCGGCGAGCAATTCTGGCTGCCGACTGCAGCGGCTGTTGCCGCCGCCTTGGAACTTGGCGTCCCGCCAGAGCAAGTCGTAGCGAGAACGGCATCGTTTGCACCACTGCCCAACCGCTCTACGGTGCAAGAGGTATCCGCGGGTCCGAAATTCCTGGTCGATACGGCCAAAGCGCCCTGGCATTCGCTCAACATTGCTCTGGAGATGATTGCAAAGGCCAAGGGTGCTCGCAAGCGCATTGTGCTGGGGCAGATATCCGACTACGCCGGCTCGTCGAGGAAATACGGCGCCGCCTACAACATCGCGCGCGAAATCGCCGATGAGGTCATTTATACCGGCGACAATGCGCATCGCTCGCGCGCCAGCCAGGCCGACCGCGACAGCGGCCGTTTCATTGAGCTTCGCACTGCCAAGGAAGTTTCGGATCATATCAAACGGACGGCAGTCCCAGGAGAACTGATTCTGCTGAAAAGTTCGTCCAACCTTCATCTGGAAAGGATCGCGCTCGCCTGGACACACGACGTCAAATGCTGGGTCCCGATATGCCGCAAGTCGGAAAGCTGCCAAATGTGCGGCCTCTACGAGGTGCCGTTCGAGGAACAGAGGGATTTCCTGGCGAAGCGCAAACTTGCTCGCAGAAGACACCGTTTCAGATGGCTGCTCGGCGGCTGACCAGAATTTGGCGGCTTGCGTCTCAATCCCCGGTCTTGATGTAGCTCTTGTAGATCCAGCCGCGCTTGCCGTTGTAGACGATCTGGCACCATTTCTTGCAACTCATCACCTGCACCGACGACTTGGCGGGCACGGTCCCCATGGCGGCGGCGTTTTTCTGCGGACCGCTGCGCATTGTCACCGCCCTGAGGATGCGTCCGGTGCCGGCGGCAGCAGCCACCTTCTGTGGCTTGGCCTTGGCCTGGGTATCGTCCGTTGCGGCGGAAGATTGCTCGTTTGGAAGTTGCGGTTTTGGCGTCGGTATGGCGGCGGTCTCGGCGTCGTCGTCATTGGCGGGAGCAGCGACCTTTGACAGCTGCGTCGTGGCGTCGCTCTGCGCCGCCGGTTCTTCGAATGCCGCGGCATCAGACGGTTTGGCGGCAGCCTGCTCGGCAGGCGCCTGATCGGATGGCGTCGCGGCAGGGTCGCTGTTGGATTGCGCCGCAGTCCAGCGCGGATCGTTCGCCGACAGCGGCGGCATGGCAGCCCCACCGGCAGCGACCGTCGATGAAACCGCATCGCCCTTGCGCGCGGCTTGTGGCGCCGCTACCGCGGCAGCCGTGGCCGCGACCGGGGCAATCTTGGTCGTCTTGACCGGAAAAGTCGGAACGTTCTGCTGTGTGCTGGCGATCGCTTGCCGGTCGCTGGCCGGCAACGCCAGCCAAAGCGCTATGCCCGCCACGCCAAGCAGCGCTGCGGTGCCGACCGCGGCGATCACCAGATGCGAATTCGTGCGCACCCCCTGCCAGAAGGAGGGCCGCATGTCATAGCCGAATTGCATGGCGAAGCGCCGACGTTCCGGCGCGCCGAAACTGAAGGGCTCGTTCACTCTTGCCACCTCCAAAAGATGAGCCGGTGTTCTTTCGATCGGCGCCGGCAGCCCGGCATTCGATCGGCATCGGTCCCAACAACAAAGCGGGCAGGCCCGCAGAAATCCCCGTTCAATCGCCCAGAACCGGCATCCTTTGCCCTTGATTGTGGCATCAGTGCGCCCTCAGGGGAATTGTGCGCTCTTGTTAAGGATTCTGCAACGTCTCGCTGCGGCAACCAACAGCTCAATAGAATCAGCTCAGTACCAGCCACGGCCGATATGAGATACTTTCTCTATATTCGGTCCCTCAGGGCAAACCAGTTCAGTGCCAAGAACAATAATGGCGTTCTAAATCGCCGGCCGCCGGGAAAAGCCGGGATGTTCAGGTCCTCGATCAGCTTCAGTCTGTCGCGGTTGCCGGCGACGGTCTGGGCATAGAGCTTGCCGAAGAAGTTCGACAGCATCACGCCGTGGCCGGAATAGCCTCCGGCCGAGATCACATTGGGCATCACCTCGCGCACGAACGGTTTCCTGGGCATGGTGATGCCGACATAGCCGCCCCAGCCATGGGTGATCTCGACATCGCTCAGTTCCGGATAAAGCTCGGCTATCTGCCGGCGGATATGGACATGGATGTCCTTCGGATCGTTGACGCCATAGACCTCGCGCCCGCCGAACAGCAGCCTTCCATCCCTGGATTTGCGGAAATAACGCACGACGAAACGCGAATCGTCGACCGCCTCGCCGCCCGGCAGCACTTTCGAATCGACGCCCAGCGGCACCGTCGCGCCGATGAACGAACCGATGGGCATGATGTGCGCGGCACTCACCGGCTCGAGCGTGCCGCCATAGGCATTTACACCGATCAGGCATTTCTGGGCGGTGATGATTCCTCTCGAAGTCGTCACCCTGACCTTACCGCCGCTGGAGGTAACACCGGTCGATAGTGTCTGCTCGAACAGGTGCGCGCCGGCCGCTGCCGCGACCTTTGCCGTGCCGATCACCAGCTTCATCGGGTGGATGTGTCCGGTGCCGGTGTCGCGGGTGCCGCCGAAGTAGCGTGTGGAGCCCAGCCGTTCGGCCGTTTCCCTGGCATCCATGAAGGCGATGTGCGGATAATTGAAGCGGCCGGCCATGATCTCGGCATGTGCCTTGTAGTCGTCGAGATAACGCGGCTTGTGCGCCACGGACAACTGGCCCGGCATATAGTCGATGTCGATCTGGTTGACGGCGGCGAATTCGAGCAGGTGCGCTTTCGCCTCTTCGGCAAGGTCGAACAGCGCCTTGGCGCGGGAGAAGCCGTATTCGGCCTCCATCTCTTCGGCCCAGGCGCGCTGGCCCGTGCCGAGCTGGCCGCCATTGCGCCCTGAAGCGCCGTCGCCGAAGCGATGCGCTTCGATCAGAACGACGTCGGCTCCCGCCTTCGCCAAATGAGCGGCCGCCGACAGCCCGGTGAAGCCACCGCCGACGACGACGACGTCGCAGCTGCGGTCGCCGTCCAGGGCAGGGTACTCAGGGCGTGGTCCGGCTGTGTCTTCGTACCAGGAGCGACCGGGGGAGATAGGTGATTGGTAAGGCATGGGGACACCAGCCAATGGTGAATGGTGAATGGCTGCGAGACGCACGACGTCTGCGCTCATCCATCCAATATGAAACTACTCACCATTCACTATTCACCATTCACACGACGAAGTCGCCGCTCACACGTTGAGCAACAGATACTCCCGCTCCCACGGGCTGATCACTTCCATGAAGGTCTCGAACTCCGCCCGCTTGATCGCTGCATAGGTTGCGGCGAAGGACTTGCCCAGAAGAGCGCATAGTTCCTCGTCGCCTTCGAAAAGGTCGACGGCTTCGAGCAGGCCGCGTGGCAGGTCGATCTCATCGGCGTTTGCGGTGGTCAGCACCGGAGGCTCGGCCTTGATCTTGTTGGTGATGCCGATCAGCCCGCAGGCAAGTGAGGCCGCCAGCGCCAGATAGGGGTTGGCGTCGGAAGACGGGATGCGGTTTTCGACACGCCGCGCCGCCGGATCCGAGCGCGGCACGCGGAACGCCGTGGTGCGGTTGTCATAGCCCCATTTGTTGTTGACCGGCGCCGAGGCCGACTGCGTCAGCCGGCGGTAGGAATTGACGTAGGGAGCAAACATCACCAGTGCGTTCGGCACATGCTTCTGCATGCCGCCGATGAAATGGAAGAAGTCGTCGGTTTCCGAGCCGTCCTTCGCCGAAAAGATATTCAGCCCGGTCTTCTTGTCGATGATCGACTGGTGGATGTGCATGGCAGAACCTGGCTGGCCCTGGATCGGCTTGGCCATGAAGGTGGCATAGATCTCATGCTTCAGCGCTGCCTCGCGAATGGTGCGTTTGAACATGAACACCTGATCGGCGAGCTCGACCGGATCGCCGTGACGCAGATTGATCTCGAGCTGGCCGGCGCCTTCCTCGTGGATCAGCGTGTCGATCTCCAGGCCCTGGCTTTCGGAGAAATGGTAGATGTCGTCGATCAGTTCGTCGAACTCGTTGACGCCGGCGATCGAATAGCCGGCGCCGCCGCCGATTGCCCGTCCGGAACGCCCGACGGGTGGGGTCAGCGGATAATCCGGGTCGGGGTTCTTGCGCACCAGATAGAATTCGATCTCGGGCGCCACCACCGGCTTCAGCCCGCGCTTGTCATAGGCTGCTACCACGCGCTTCAGGACGTTGCGCGGCGTGAACTCGACCGAACGGCCATCCTGATGGACGAGGTCGCAGATGACGGCGGCCGTCGGGTCTTCTTCCCAGGGCACGACGGTCAACGTCGACAGATCCGGCATCAGCTTCAGGTCGCCATCATCCTCCGGATAGTGGAAACCGTTGCCGTCCTCGGGATAGCCGCCCGAAATCGTCGTCATGAACACTGCCGATGGCAGCGCCAGCGAGGTGTTGGAAGTGAATTTCTTCGACGGCATCATCTTGCCGCGCGCGACGCCAGCCTGATCAGGCGTGATGCATTCTATGTCTTCGATGCCGCGCCATTCCAGCCAGGCGCTGACTTCCTTCCAGTTCTTCACGCCGCGTTGATTTTTCACGAAGGCAGGCGTTCGGACGCGTCCTCCGCGGGTCGACGGACGGACTTCCTTTTTCGCAGGCGGCATCATTCACCAGTTTGGGTTGCGGATTTGGGAGTATAGCCGTTGCCGGTGATGGAAGGGAAGGGGAGCCGGCCCGATAGGTGCGGCAACGAGGCTGAACGGCCTATGTCAGACGGCCTTGCCGGGCGGCGCATTTGCGCCCAGCCATCTGCGCAAGGCACCGGCATAGCGCCTGCGCCATCCGCTTTGCGGCGCGGTCAGGAACCAGGATTGGCTGAGGTTCCAGCTGTCTGCGCACAGATCCCTGAGCCTTGTGTTGATGATGCCTTTGCCGGATAGCGGATAGACCGAGAATTCGGAAAAGAAGATCGCGCCTTCGATTTCGTAGAAATCGCATCGCATGTGATCGAACGGCGCGGTCAGCCGCTCGGCGATGGCAAGCATGCGCGGGAAGGATGCCGGCAGGTCGATCCGGACCCACTGGGGGCCGCTGCCTGGCGGTGGCGGCGCGTAGGTTCCGTCACGGTCGAAATGACATTTCTGTTCGTTGCCGTGCTCATCCCGACGCGCGGCATAGACATAGGCCGTCGTCCCGTTAGACACGTGGAATTTGTACTCCAAAGCAACGGGCTGACCGTCCTCGAGGAGCATCTCTTCCACGAGGATGCGCCTGCTGGCGTGCTTGTAGCCCCATTCGCCGAGCTTCCTGCCGTAGCGGTGGCGCATCCAGCGTGCCGTACGCCGGCGCAGCCTAGCTCTGTCTACCTCACCGTTGCGCACCATCATGTTCCAGCGGCAGCCATGATTGGCCTTCACCATGACATTGCCGGTGAGCAGCTCCGCCGGAAGTTCTGCCGCGTCATATCCGGACCACAGAACCGCAGCGGTCTTGAGTTCTGGACAGGTGGACAGAGCGTAGGCTTTCGAGGCGAGCTTGTCGCAAGCCGTGGTGAAGAAGGGATTGTGGTCGAAAATCTTGCGCCACAGGAACTTGTCTGCATAGGAAGCGGGCCTTGCCGGATCGGGCAGCACGCCGCTATGATTGAAGGTGCGGGCGCAAATCATCGGATGGCGGACAAGGCACCATGCCTGTACCAGGGTAAGCAGCACGCGGTCGCTCATCCGCAGCCCTGGCATGATCAGCTTGCTGGCCTGGGAACACTCCCGCGTGCAACGAACACGTCCCGCGTCATATTTCGATGGATGCTCGTGCGGCCGGTAACCGCAAGCCGGGGATCAAGCGTTCTTTCTACGCTTTCCGCCCACAGCCTGCCAAGCGAGACCGGCTCCCACAAGACGATCTGCACACCTTGAGGCGCGGTATCGGCTATGCGAGAAACCACCGCTGCCTTGGGCGATACCATGCTGGCGACGTAAACGACCTGCGCCTCGCCATAGTCATAGTCGCGGCCGTCGCAAAGCTCGGCCCGCATCCGCACATAGCCGAGCTTGGCCGCAAGCCTGTTTGCCGTTTCGACCGCTTCAGGCACAATATCGAGACCGATGATTTCGGGGACGACAGTCTGGTCGTGTATGCGGAACATCGTAAACGGACGCCCTCCGCAGCCGACCATGACAGCGCGGCAGCAGCTGCCGAAATCGACCTGATCGAAGACTTCGTTCAGGCGATTATACGCATCCCTGGATGACAGCACGCCGATGCTTGTTTTTCCCGCTGCGATCTGCCCGAAGGATGCCGGACCGCTCAGATCCTGATCCAGCATGTGCCTGATCTCGGCGGTATCTTGCTCCTGCACCATCTTGCCGAATGCGGCGGTCAGCGCCGGTCGGTACGAAAGGATCTCCGGGTAGGTTTCAAGCAACGCCTCGCCGGTATCGTGTCCCATGGCGATGCCAAGATCTCGGATGGCATTTATGAGTTCAGTCGGAGTACGCCCTGGCAAGGAGCCCACAATTTGCTCCAGTTCACGCTTCCAGGCGCCCAATTCCGGCATTGCTTCCCACCATTCCCTTGCCGTAGCTAGCAGTGTGCGGCGACAACGTCTACATCATTGCCTTCACTTGAACGGGACAGTCGACCATGCCCCTGACCACTATCGGCTTCGACGCCGACGATACCCTATGGCAGAACGAACAGTTCTTCCGCCTGACCGAGAAGCATTTTGCAACCCTGCTCGCCGACCATGGCGAGGCCGAGCACATTTCGGCACGGCTGCTGGAGGCCGAGAAGCGCAACCTTGCCGTCTACGGCTTCGGCATCAAGGGCTTTACCTTGTCGATGATCGAAACGGCGATAGAAGTGACCGAGGGCCGTGTGCCGGCCTCGACGATCGCCGAAATCCTTGCCGCCGGCCGCGACATGCTCGGCCATCCTGTCGAGGCGCTGCCGCATGCGCGCGAGACAGTCGAAAAGCTCGCCGGCGCCTACCATCTGGTGCTGATCACCAAGGGCGATCTGTTCGACCAGGAGCGCAAGCTGGCGGCGTCCGGCCTTGGCGACCTGTTCGATGCCGTCGAGATCGTCAGCGACAAGAGCGCCGCCACCTATGCCAGGATCTTTGGCCGTCACGGCAGCCCGCAGACCAGCATGATGGTCGGCAATTCGCTCAAGTCGGACGTGGTGCCGGCCATCGAGGCCGGCAGCTGGGGTGTGTATGTGCCGCACGAGCTGACCTGGGTGCTCGAACACGTCGAGCCGCCGGTCGAGGCACCGCGTTTTCGTCAGCTTGTCGATCTTGGCGAACTGCCGGCTTTGATCGAGAGCATCGGCAAGGAAGGCTGACCGCCCCACACGCGTTCGGGCGGATTGCGATCAGCCGCGCCCGAGACTGATCAGCCGGTCGACCACCGGCTGCAGCCTTTCGGTGGTGATCGGCTTGGTTACCACCACATCGACCACGCTCGACAGACCCAGGCTGTCGGGCGTGCCGGTCTTGGTTGAAAGCAGGATCACCTTGGGGAGCGACCGCCCAGATGTCCGCCGCAAGGCGTCGATGGCCGCCATCAGCGCGCGGCAGTCCTCGTTGTCGGGGCCGCCATCGAGAACGACGGCGCCCGGAATGAGGGTTCGCAATGTCTTGGCCGCCATCTCGGGCGACTCGGAGATCNGAACGACGGCGCCCGGAATGAGGGTTCGCAATGTCTTGGCCGCCATCTCGGGCGACTCGGAGATCGGCTTCAGTCCGGACTTCTCGACGATCTTCGACACCACCACCCGGTTGATCGGCGATTTTCCAACGACCAGCACGTGGGAGAAATCCGTTGATATCTCGGAGTTCGCGTCCCTGCTTGACGAATTCAGATGTTTGGCGGTGTCGGTCTCGCGGTTCACAGGGCACATGGGCGGGGCGGGCACTCGGCGCTGCTTCAATGCAGGGTTGAAATCCGAGAGCCAATTGGCGTGAGATCGCCCGCCATGTCAAGCTGAAATGACGGACCTGCGAAATATAGCCGGAAATATTAAACCCCGGAGACAAGTTCTGTTTTCGAACTGTAGTTAAGTTCACGCTCAAAAGCGAAAGTCACCCGCGCTGAAAACTCGCGGGTGACGTTGAAATCGGCCAGTGAGCGGCGGGGCCCATAGGTTCCACAAGCACAAAGCTTCCGTAAGGGAAGATCAGCCGTGACTCTTCTGCGTGACGATCACCGGGATCAGCAGGTCGCCCCAATTGCCGTCGCCGCCATGATGCCGGGCCGAGCGCACCAGTTCCACCGAGACGCCGGCCTCGACTGCCTTCATCACCGATTGATTGAGCCTGTGCAGGTCGTTGGCCAGCATGCGGATCGTCGCCTGCTGGTCGACGCTCATCGTGGTCGACTGCTCTTCTGCACGTTCCTTGACGCGGCTTATCGATGCCATTTTTCTTCTCCTATGTCCCTTTGCCCTGTTGGGCGTTTCCTCTGGTTGTTTTCTGTTATTCCGCCGCCGGTTTGAACTGCGCGTGCTCGGTCGATTCATGCATGGCGGTGGTCGAGGACTGGCCGCCGCTGATCGCCATCGACACGGCGTCGAAATAACCGGTGCCGACCTCGCGCTGGTGCTTGGTCGCGGTGTAGCCGTGGACTTCGGCCGCGAACTCGGCTTCCTGCAGCTCGGAATAGGCGGCCATCTGCCGCGCCTTGTAGCCGCGGGCCAGCTCGAACATGCCGAAATTGAGCTGGTGGAACCCGGCCAATGTGATGAACTGGAACTTGTAGCCCATGGCGCCGAGCTCGCGCTGGAACTTGGCGATCGTCGCGTCGTCGAGGTTCTTCTTCCAGTTGAACGACGGCGAGCAATTATAGGCGAGCAGCTTGCCCGGATGATGCCTGCGCACGCCTTCGGCGAATTTCTTGGCCTGCGCCAGATCGGGCTTGGATGTTTCGCACCAGATCAGGTCGGCATGCGGCGCATAGGCAATGGCGCGCGCGATGCACGGTTCGATGCCGTTCCTGACCTGGTAGAAGCCTTCAACCGTGCGGCCGGCATCGTAGTCGACGAAAGGCTGGTCGCGCTCGTCAATGTCGGAGGTCAGAAGCTTTGCCGCTTCCGCATCGGTGCGTGCCACGACTAGCGTCGGCGTGCCCATCACGTCGGCCGCCAGACGCGCCGCGTTGAGGTTGCGGATATGCGCGGCGGTCGGGATCAGCACTTTGCCGCCGAGATGGCCGCACTTCTTCTCAGAGGCCAGCTGGTCCTCATAGTGGACGCCGGCAGCGCCCGCCTCGATGAACGCCTTCATGATCTCGAAGGCGTTGAGCGGTCCGCCGAAGCCGGCCTCGGCATCGGCGACGATCGGCGCGAACCAGGTTTCGACCGACAGGCCGTTGCCTTCCGAGGTCTCGATCTGATCGGCGCGCTGCAGCGTGCGGTTGATGCGCTTGACCAGTTCGGGCGCCGCATTGGCGGGATAGAGCGACTGGTCCGGATACATGGCCGACGCGGTGTTGGCGTCGGCGGCGACCTGCCAGCCCGAGAGATAGATTGCCTTCAGCCCGGCACGCACCTGCTGCATCGCCTGGTTGCCCGACATGGCGCCGAGTGCATTGACGAAGTCTTCCTCGTGGATGAGCTTCCACAGCCGGTTGGCGCCCATTTCGGCAAGACTCTGGCGTATCTGGACCGACCCGCGCAGCCGCTTCACATCGTCCGGCGAATAGGCTCGTTCGATGCCGTCGAAGCGGCCTTCGGGCGCGGATGGGACAAGATTGTAAAAATCAGTCATTGGTCACTCCAGATCAATCGATGTCAGTGTCTTGAAACGCCGCGCCCTGGGACAGTGTGCGTCGTCTGTGTGTGACATCATTTACACTGCGCCGCGACGAGAGCGAGGAAAACCGCTATTTCTGGTAGAAAATAAGAGAAAACCTGTGTTGTGTTTGACTGCTTATCGCGGTAAATCTGTCATGATTGTAAAAGATGGTGCGCCGTTCATCGCTCGCAAGTCGTGTAAATTCCTGTCAAGGAAAGCCGATGGCCGACCAGAAGATATTCGCCGGGCCGCGCATCCGCCGCATCCGCATCGCCAGAGGCCTGACCCAGACGGCGATGGCCGAGGGGCTCGGCATCTCGCCGTCCTATCTCAACCTGATCGAGCGCAACCAGCGGCCGCTGACGGTGCAACTGATCCTGAAGCTGGCCTCTGTCTACAAGGTCGACCCGCATGAATTGCAGGGTGAGGCGAGAGGGTCGATCTCGGCCTTGAAGGAAGTGTTCGGCGACCCGCTGCTTGCCGGTGAGCTGCCGGGCGACCAGGAACTGATCGAACTGGCCGAGGCAGCCCCCAACGCATCGGCTGCGATGATAAAACTGTTTCGCGCTTACCGCGAGCAGGCCGAGCGGCTGTCCGATCTCAACGAGCTTCTGGCGCGCGAGGGCCGCGCCACGGCGCTGTCCGGTGCGCGGCTGCCGATCGACGAAGTGCACGAGATTTTCGAGCGCCGGCCGAACCATTTTGCAGCACTGGAGGAAGAGGCCGAGGCCTTCACCTCGGTGCTCGACCCCGGCGACGATCTGTTCGGCGCGCTGAAGGCGTGGCTGAAGCGCGAGTATGGCATCGTCGTCAAGGTGCTGCCGGTCGCCACCATGCCGAACTGGCGCCGCCGTTATGACCGTCATTCGCAGCGTCTTTTTCTATCGGAGCGGCTGTCGCCGTTCGACCAGTTGCGCGAAGTCGCCATGGAGGCCTGCCTGATCCGCATGACGGTCGCGATCGCCGGCGAAATTCAGGCGCTGAAGCTCGGTACGGACGAAGCCCGCCGGCTCGCCCGCTTCGAGTTCGGCCGCTACGCCGCCAATGCCTTGATGATGCCCTATCAGGCCTTTCATGCCGCCGCCGTGCGGGCTCGTTACGATATCGATGTGCTGCGCTCGCGTTTCGGCGTCTCCTTCGAACAGGCGGCGAACCGCCTGACCATGCTGCAGCGTCCTGGCTTGTCCGGGGTCCCGTTCTTCATGCTCGAGGTCGACAATGCCGGCAACCGCTTCCGCAAGGCCGGCGGCCAGGGCTTTCCGCAAAGCCGCTTTGGCGGCGGCTGCCCGAAACTGCCGGTCCATGCCGCTTTCGCTTCGCCTGGCCAAATCCTGGTGGAGGCGGTGGAAATGCCCGACGGCGCCGAGTTCCTCTGCATCGCACGCACGCTCGAAGGGCCGCAGGGTTCGTTCTCCGAGCGTCCGCGCCGCACCGCGCTGCTGTTGGGCTGCGATATCGGCTTTCGCGACGAGATCGTCTATGGCGCCGGGCTGCTGGCAAAGGCCGGACAGGGCGCCGCCACGCCGGTCGGTCCCGCTTGCCGGCTGTGCGAACGCATCGGCTGCCTCGCCCGCGCCGAGCCGCCGGTGACCCGTCCGCTGGGCCTGGACGAGATGGCGACGGGCCTGAGCGCCTTCGATTTCCAGTGATGCTTCTCGGGCAGGAGGTCGCGGAAGACCGCAGCTGTTTGCGCTAAGCAATAGAGCGCGGCCCGAACCATCGCCGAACCAAATATTGATTAAGCATCGGCGCTGCGCTATCGAAGGTGAGCTGCAGGGCAGCCAAGGGGGGACGGCTTATGAACAGGAAAGCTTTATGGCTTGGCGTGGCGCTTGCCCTTTTGGCGGGGCCTGTTCTGGCAGAAAAATCCTCGGAATTCTTCAAGGACTATCAACAGTATAGTGACGACGGCAAGGCATTCCTGGACAAAATCGATCCAAAGACCGGCGCGGTCGACCTTCCCGAAGGCATCCATCTCGATCTCAAGGACAAGTTCTATTTTCTGGGCAAGAAGGACGCGACGTCCGTCCTGACCGAGGCCTGGGGCAATCCGCCTGATACCGCGTCCGAAGCAATCGGCATGATCTTCCCGGCCAAGTACGAGCCCATCGCCGGCAACGGTTGGGGCATCGAATTGCGCTATGAAAAGATCGGCCATGTCGATGACGCCGACGCCGCATCCATCGACTACACCGAATTGCTGAGCAGCATGCAGGCGGACACATTGTCGGCCAACGATCAGCGGGTGAAGGACGGCTTTCCCCCGATCAAGCTGATCGGCTGGGCCTCGCCGCCGGTCTATGATTTCGTCCACAAGCGGCTGCACTGGGCCAAGGAACTGCAGTTCGGAGACGATACCGTCCACACGCTCAATTACGACGTCCGTTTCCTCGGCCGGGAAGGCGTCTTCGTGATGAGCTACATCGCTACGGTCGAACAATTGCCGGAGATCAAGCAGAGCCTGGACGAAGTGCTGGGCGTGGCGGACTTCAACACCGGCAAGAAATACACCGATTTTCTGCCAGGCACCGACACGGTCGCCGCGGTTGGCATTGGCGGCCTCATCGCCGGAAAACTCGCGGCAAAGGCCGGCCTGATTGCAGTCGCGCTCATCGCCCTGAAAAAGTTCGGCATTCTGCTGCTGGTACCGTTGGCCGGTCTCTGGCGCTTTATCCGCGGCAACAAGGGCATGTCCTAGAAACGGCGGTGTTTGCCCGTATGGCTGCCGGTTGGCGGTGCGCCAAAGGGAATGCCGGGCTGGGTCACGTCCGGCGGTAGCCTATGCGCTAGGCGAATACGGCACGTTTCTGTCGTCCATTGTGCATCATGCCACCCCGAGATAGCCGACAGTCGCACCCCATGACCGATACCGCATCTTCTCCAATCGCCGCACCGCCGATCGTCTCGCCGCGCGAAGAGCGGGTCGGCTTGCTGCTGGTGTTCCTGTCGGCGCTGATGTGGAGCTTTGGCGGCACCATCGCCCGCTTCATCGACACCGCTGACAGTTGGACGGTGGTGTTCTGGCGCTCGCTGTGGGCGGCTGTGTTCCTGATTTGCTTCATGGCCTGGCGCGACGGCTGGCGCGGCATGTTGCGGCTGTTTCGCGACATGGGCCTGCCCGGCCTTGCCGTGGCCGTCTGTTTCGCCACGGCGTCGACGTGCTTCGTTGTCGCGCTCGCCTACACCACCGTTGCCAATATCCTGTTGATGCAGGCCGGTGTGCCGCTGCTGGCGGCATTGCTTGCCTGGGTGCTGTTTCGCGAACGCGTCGCCGTCGCGACCTGGGTGGCGATCGCCGCCGTCATCGCCGGCGTCGCCATCATGGTGTCGGAATCGCTCGACGGCGCCGTATCGCCCATCGGCGACGGGCTGTCGCTGCTGATCGCCGTCATGTTCTCGATCGCCACCGTCATCACCCGGCGCTTCGCCCATGTGCGCATGACGCCGGCGACGTGCCTCGGCACGATGCTGGCAGCGGCTTTCGCCGCATCGCAAGCCACGCAGTTTGCCACGTCGACCCACGACATGGCTTTCCTGTTTGCCTTCGGCGTCATCAATCTCGGCCTGGGCCTTGCCTTCTTCGCCACCGGCGCGAGGCTGGTTCCGGCGGCGATCGCAGCACTCCTCGGCACGTTCGAGCCGATCCTCGGACCGATCTGGGTCTGGCTCGTTCATGGCGAGGTGCCCTCGGTGCGCACCATCATCGGCGGCGCGGTGGTGGTCGCCGCGCTGCTCGTCCATATCGCGCTTGAATTCAAGCGCCAGGCGAGGCCTGCACGGCCGGGGACCACTGGCCTGCCATCCCCTAATTGACCCGCCTTTCCCTTGGTTGAGCCCGTCTTCCCTAATTACGCCCGTCTTTCCCCAATTAGCGAAGCCGCACGCCCTATTGACCGAGCTTCCCCGCGCGGGCCATTGACAACCTTGCTGCGGCACGGGCAGGCTGGGGCACGGCAACAACAAGACAGGCTTATCTTGCCAAGTGTCCCCGCCGGTCGGACCAAGACCGGACCACAGCGTCGTATCCCTGCCAGCGCCGCGGCGAAAGCCTCTGACGGCGTCAGCGCGCCCGCCATGCGGGCACACAGAGCCATCATCTGCCGCTCGTCGAACCGCCCGGACGGCGCTGGCAGTTCATGCTTGTGGCTGCCCGGAAAGCTCAATACTCTGAAGCAAATGCCCAATCGCGCTCGAACAGCGACGACTTGGCGAAGGAACACTCATCAAAGGAGAACAGCATGATCCGCAAAGCGCTCTGGCTTTCGGCAACCTCGGCATTTCTGACGCTTTTCGCCGTTGGCGGCCATGCCGAGGATCGCGTCGTCAACGTCTTCAACTGGTCGGATTACATCGACAGTTCGATCATCGACGACTTCACTAAGGAGACCAGCATCAAGGTCGTCTACGACACCTTCGATTCCAATGAAATCCTCGAAACCAAGCTGCTTGCCGGCGGCAGCGGCTATGACGTCGTCGTGCCCAGCGGCAACTTCCTGGCCCGCCAGATCCAGGCCGGCGTGTTCCAGAAGCTCGACAAGTCGAAGCTGCCCAACATTTCCAACATGTGGGACACGGTTTCGGAGCGCACCGCCAAATACGATCCGGGCAACGAATATTCGATCAACTACATGTGGGGCACGGTCGGCATCGGCTACAACATCAAGAAGGTGCAGGCTGCACTCGGCACCGACAAGATCGACAGCTGGGATATTTTCTTCAATCCCGACAGCCTGGCCAAGCTGAAGGATTGCGGCGTCTATGTGCTGGACTCGCCGGCCGACATCATCCCAGCGGCGCTCAAATATCTCGGCCTCGATCCGAACAGCACCTCACCTGACGACATCGCAAAGGCCGAGGAGACGTTGCTGAAGGTGCGGCCGTATATCCGCAAATTCCATTCGTCCGAATACATCAACGCGCTCGCCAACGGCGACATCTGCCTGGCGGTCGGCTGGTCGGGTGACGTCTTCCAGGCACGCAACCGCGGGGTCGAGGCCAAGCAAGGCGTCGAGATCGGCTATTCCGTGCCCAAGGAAGGCGCCCAGATGTGGTTCGACCAGATGGCGATTCCCGCCGATGCGCCGCATGCCGCCGAGGCACTCGAATTTCTCAACTACATGATGAAGCCGGAAGTGATCGCCAAGTCGTCCAACTATGTGCTGTATGCCAACGGCAACAAGGCTTCGCAGCAGTTCGTCGACAAGGCGCTGCTGGATGATCCGGCGGTCTATCCGGACGCCGAGACCTTGAAAAAGCTCTATACGGTCCAGCCCTACGATCCCAAGACCCAGCGCCTGATCACGCGCAGCTGGACCAAGATCGTCACCGGCCAGTAAGCAATGCAACATGGTCCCGGCAGCCACCTGCCGGGACCATTCTTCTCTGGGGCAAGAAGCAAAAAAATAGGACGGAGTGGGACATGAAATCGCTTGGCAGCATCCGCAGGGATTTCGCGCCATGGAACGACCCGAACGCCAAGCCATATATCCAATTCGAGAACGTCACCAAGAAGTTCGGTGACTTCACCGCCGTCAACAATCTGTCGCTGACCATTTTCGAGCGCGAGTTCTTCGCCCTGCTCGGCGCGTCGGGCTGCGGAAAGTCGACGTTGCTGCGGATGCTTGCCGGCTTCGAGGAGCCCACCGCCGGCCGTATCCTTCTCGACGGCCAGGACTTGCGCGGCATCCCGCCCTACCGCCGCCCGGTCAACATGATGTTCCAGTCCTATGCGCTGTTCCCGCATATGAGCGTGGAAAAGAACATTGCCTTCGGCCTCAAGCAGGAAGGCATGCCGGGACCGGATATCGAAAAGCGCGTCGCCGAGATGCTGAAGCTGGTGAAGCTAGAGCAGTTCGCCAAGCGCAAGCCGCACCAATTGTCGGGCGGCCAGCGCCAGCGCGTCGCGCTCGCCCGCTCGGTTGCCAAGCGGCCAAAAGTCTTGCTGCTCGATGAGCCGCTCGGCGCGCTCGACAAGAAGCTGCGCGAGGAAACGCAGTTCGAGCTGATGGACCTGCAGCAAAATCTCGGCCTTACCTTCGTCGTCGTCACCCACGACCAGGAAGAGGCGATGACCATGGCCGACCGCATCGCCATCATCGACAAGGGCGAGGTGATGCAGGTGGCGACGCCGGCGGAAGTCTATGAGGCGCCGAGCTCACGCTTCGTTGCCCACTTCGTCGGCAATGTGAACATGTTCGAAGGCAAGGTCGCCGAGCGTGCGGCAAACACCACGCGCATTACCGGCGCGACAGGGGCCCAGATCGTCGTCGAAAACAGCACCGATACAAAGGCCGGTTCCGACATCGTCTTCGCCATCAGGCCGGAGAAGATCAAGGTGTCGTCGAAGAAACCGGCCGACGCAGTCAATGCGCTTGAGGGCGAGGTCTACGACGTTGCCTATCTCGGCGACATGACCGTCTACCACATCCGGCTGGATGACGGCCAGATCATCAGGGCAAGCGCGCTCAACGCGGCGCGAGTCACCGAGGACCCGCTGACCTGGAACGACCGCGCCTGGGTCTCCTTCCGGCCGGATGCCGGCGTCGTGCTGACACGGTAGGGGGCGGCCATGTCCAACATCGCCATCACCGGCACCGGCCCATCGACAGCGGCCAAACCGTTTCTGACACGGCTCGGCGCCGGCTTCGTCAGCCGGCTCGTCATCATCGTGCCTTATCTCTGGCTGCTGTTCTTCTTCTTCATCCCGTTCATCATCGTCTTCAAGATTTCGCTGTCGCAGTCGGCGATCGCCATGCCGCCCTACACGCCGGCGCTCGATTTCAGGGACGGCATGTCCGGGTTCTTTGTCCGCTTCCGCGAACTCAGCTTCGACAATTATGTCTGGCTAACGCAGGACGCGCTCTACTTCAAAGCCTACGTGACCAGCGTTATCATCGCTGCAGTCTCGACGATCCTGACCTTGCTCGTCGGCTTCCCGATCGCCTACGGCATGGCCCGCGCGCCGGCGACGATCCGTCCGACCTTGCTGATGCTGGTGATCCTGCCGTTCTGGACGTCGTTCCTGATCCGCGTCTATGCCTGGATCGGCATCCTCAAGCCCGAGGGTCTGCTCAATCAGCTGCTGTTGTCGCTGCACATCATCAATCAGCCACTGATCATCCTCAACACTTACACGGCGATCTTCATCGGCATCGTCTATTCCTACCTGCCATTCATGGTGCTGCCGCTCTATTCCTCGCTGGAAAAGATGGATTATTCGCTGATCGAGGCGGCAAAGGATCTCGGCTGCCCGCCGACATCAGCCTTCTGGAAGATCACCTTCCCGCTGTCGCTGCCCGGGGTCATCGCCGGCTGCCTGCTGGTGTTCATTCCAGCGGTTGGCGAGTTCGTCATTCCCGATCTGCTCGGCGGCTCGCAGACGCTGATGATCGGCAAGACCTTGTGGAATGAATTCTTCGCCAACCGTGACTGGCCGGTGTCGTCGGCCGTCGCCGTCATCCTGCTGCTGCTCCTGATCGTGCCGATCATGCTCTTCCAGCAGGCCCAGGCACGCGCCCAGGAGCAGGACAAATGAACGCCACCTGGAGCCGCTTCAACGTCACCTCGGTCGTGCTGGGCTTTGCCTTTCTCTATCTGCCGATCGTGCTGCTCATCGTCTTCTCCTTCAACGAGTCGAAGCTGGTCACCGTCTGGGGCGGCTTCTCGACCAAATGGTATGCCTCGCTGTTCCACAATCAGGGGCTGATGGACGCCACCTGGGTGACCGCGCGTGTGGGTGTCATCTCCGCCACTGTGGCAACCGTGCTCGGCACGCTGGCGGCACTGACCTTGACCCGCTACACCCGCTTCCGCGGCCGCATCCTGTTTTCCGGCATGGTGTTTGCGCCGCTGGTCATGCCGGAAGTCATCACCGGCCTGTCGCTGCTGCTGCTGTTCGTTGCCGTCGGTCTCGACCGTGGCTTCCTGACCGTGACGCTTGCTCACATCACCTTGACCATGTGCTTCGTGGCCGTCGTCGTGCAGTCGCGCCTGGTGTCGTTCGATCGTTCGCTGGAAGAAGCTGCCTTGGACCTCGGCGCAACGCCGGTAAAGACCTTCTTTCAGATCACGCTGCCGGTCATCATGCCGGCCATCGTCTCCGGCTGGATGCTGGCCTTCACCCTGTCGCTTGACGATCTGGTCATCGCCTCCTTCACCTCCGGGCCTGGCGCCACCACGCTGCCGATGAAGATCTACAGCCAGGTGCGGCTCGGCGTGACGCCGGAAATCAACGCCGCCTGCACCATCCTGATCGCCGTCGTGGCGGTAGGCGTCATCATCGCTTCGGTCGCCAACAAGCGGCGTGAGGTGCAGCGCCAGCTCGACGAACAGGCCGCGCAGCGCGGTTGATTGCGTCAAACGAGGGATAGGGCGGTTCCGGTAAGGGACCGCCTATTCGCCTGAGACGCCGCGGCTGATCGGCGAGATGAACGGCGTGCTCCAGGTGCCGCCGACGAAGAATGACGACTGGTTGGATCCCTGCTGGCCATTGACCGGTGCCGCTGCCGGGTCGGCCTGGGTGACACCCCCCGAAAGCGCCAGCCCGCGTCCGCCGTAAGAGGCGATGCCGGACAGCCAGACCTTGTATTTCGCCGAATTGGCCTCGGCCTTGTCCAGCCTTGCCACACCCTTCGAGATGGTGGCCTTGAGCTCGGCGCCGTCCATCGGCAGTGTCCCGTCCGAGACGTCGTCGAGCGCGAAGAAGCCGCCCTGTTCCGTGTGCTTCAGAAATGCCGGCAAATTGAGCCCGCTCAGCGCGCCCGGCCCGAACGTCGCAGAGACCGAGCCGTCCGCGTTCTCGAAGATCGAGTCCCAGGATTTGCCCGGCCCTTTGAGAATGACCGAGACAGTGCCGGTGCTGGCCGGCACCAGCCGCGTCATTCCGGCCGCGGTGCCGAAAGCGGCGCCGTCAATGTCGGAGGCGAGCAGCCGGATCTCGACCTGCGAGCCCTCCGGTTTGCGGTCGAAACGCAGGCTACTTTGCACGTTGCCGCCAAAGGCCGACGCATCGGAGATATCGAAGACGGCAAGCCCGTTCTTCACCTGCGCCGTAGCGGCGACGTCGGCAAGCTGGATTGCGCCGGCCGAGGCATGTGCCGCTGACAGCCTCAGATCGAGATTGATCCGGTCGGCGAAGCTGGTGTCGATTTCGCCGGGACCGGTCTCGCCGGTCGGCGCCAGCGGCGTGAAGGCCGAAAACAGCGACCTGAGGTCGAGCGTATCGAAGGCGAGTGTGCCTGATATCACCGGCAAGGCGTCGCCGAACGAAAAATCCAGGGCCCCCATTCCCGGGTTGCTGTCGAGCGTCACCGCGGTGTTTTCGAATTTGACGCGGCCGGCGGTCGCCGTGATCTTGCTCGAAATCGAGACCGANGTCGAGCGTCACCGCGGTGTTTTCGAATTTGACGCGGCCGGCGGTCGCCGTGATCTTGCTCGAAATCGAGACCGAACCGATCGCCGTACCAGGGGCAATGCCGGCCTGCGACCATTCCAGCACGCGCCGCAGCGAGGGCGCGGCGAATTTCGCCTGGCCATCGAAATAGGCGTTTTGCGACATGCTGGCCGTGCCGTCGAACGAGAAGCTGGCCGGCGCTGCCTTGAACGAAAACGTGACCGGTGCGGCGCCGCCGGCAAACAGCACCAGCGGCTTGGGCGAGGCGGCATCGACGGTGACGCTCTCGCCGCGCCAGATTCCGGTCGCCGACAAGGTCGCGTTGCTGTTCATCGCTGCCCAGCTCGCCTGGCCGGACAGGCTGGTCAGCAATTCGACGTCCTTGCCGCCGACGGAGGCGACCATACGGCCGTCCCTGAATTCCACGGTGCCGAACGGATCGGCGGGCAGCTTGCTCAGATCCGGCTTCGTCGGATCGGCGTTGACCACGCCGCGCGCCGTGTCGATGGAGCGGGTGATGCGTCCGCCCGTTGGTATGGCGGGCAGGAATATGCCGTTTGCGGCGCGCTGGACCCGGATCGTCGGCCGCACCAGCCGCGCCGTCGAAAACACCACATCGCCCTGCAGCGCCGCCATGGCCGAAAGGTCGACCTCGACCCGTTCGGCCTCGATCACCGGCGGCGCGTCGGTCTCGGTCCACTGGGACAGCGTGACGTCGCTCAATATGGCGCGGAACTTCGGCCACACCTCGATGCGCGGCGAACCGGCGATGGTGACCCTGAAACCGCTCCACGCGCTCATCTCCCAGGCGATGCGATCGCGCACGATCCGGGTCGAGGCAAACAGCGGCAGAGCGGCGACGACCAGCGCGATGACGAGCACGGCAACGCCGATCGCCCATATTCCGCGCCGGATCAAAGGTGATGGCATATTGCCCCGGTTGCTTTCATTCCGATAAACGCCTGACGGGTGTAACCGCCAGTCGTCACCACGCCTTCCAGCCGTCACTACGACTTAGGGCTGAGGCATTTCAAGTCTTTATGGCCCGGCGATGGCAATTGCGCACATATGGCCGAGTTTAGCGGAACAAAATCTTGCTCTGCCGCACGGTGGTAGGCATAAGCGATGCAGCTTCAGCCTGTTACGAGGCGCGGCGTTTTTGGGACAGCGGCGCCTGTAAAGCTGAGGCTAGTGCATGTCGCCCGGAAGAGCAGCGGTTCCGGGACAACGACGTGCATCAAACAAAAGCATATCTATCTTGCGACGCGACGGGCTTCAAGGAGGATCGATCATGGCTGCCGAAGCACCGCTCTGGACTCCGACGCAAGACCAGATCGACGCAGCACCACTGACCGCGTTCATGAAGGCAGCAGCGGCCAAAAGCGGCACATCCTTCGCCTCCTACGCCGAACTGCACCGCTGGTCGGTCGAGGATCGCGAGGGCTTCTGGAGCCTGCTGTGGGACTTTTGCGGCATTGTCGGCGACAAAGGGACCGATGCGGGCGAGCCCGTGCTCGTCGATGGCGACAAGATGCCCGGCGCATCGTTCTTTCCCGAAGCGACGCTGAACTTCGCCGAGAACCTGCTGAAGAAGACCGGTTCCGGTGACGCGATCGTCTTTCGCGGCGAGGACAAGATCGAGCGGCGGCTGTCGTGGAGCGAACTGCACCAGCTGACCTCGCGCTTTCAGCAGCTTTTCCTGTCGCTCAAGGTTAAAAAGGGCGACCGCATCGCGGCGATGATGCCCAACATGCCGGAAACCGTCGCCGCCATGCTGGCGGCCGCCTCCATCGGCGCGGTCTGGTCGTCCTGTTCCCCCGATTTCGGCGAGCAGGGCGTGCTCGACCGTTTCGGCCAGATCGAGCCGGTCATATTCATTGCGCCGGACGGCTATTGGTACAATGGCAAGGCAATCGAGGTAGCCGACAAGATCGCTGCCGTTGCGGCGAAGCTCGAAACCGTCCGCAAGGTCCTGATCGTCGACTATCTCGGTACCTCGCGCGATATCGCAGCGATCATCGACAAGGCCGTGGCGCTCGAAGAGGCGCTGTTACCCTTTACCGCCAAAGCGGTCACGTTCAAGCGGCTGCCGTTCGCGCACCCGCTCTACATCCTGTTCTCGTCAGGTACCACCGGCATTCCCAAATGCATCGTCCATTCGGCCGGCGGCACGCTGGTCCAGCATGTCAAGGAACACCGGCTGCATGCCGGACTCATCGAAGGCGACCGCTTCTTCTACTTCACCACCTGCGGCTGGATGATGTGGAACTGGCTGGTGTCGGGCCTGGCCTCGGGCGCCACGCTGCTGCTCTATGACGGCTCACCCTTCCACCCCGACGGCAATGTGCTGTTCAGCTTCGCCGATGCCGAGAAGATGACCTTTTTCGGCACCTCAGCCAAATTCATCGATTCCGTGCGCAAGGCCGGGCTCAAGCCGATCCGCAGCCATGATCTGTCGAGTGTGCGGGCGATTTCCTCGACCGGCTCACCGTTGTCGCCGGAGGATTTCCGCTTCGTCTTTGACGGCATCAAGAAGGACGTACATCTGGCCTCGGTTTCCGGCGGCACCGACATCGTCTCCTGTTTCGTGCTCGGCGTACCGACGCAACCGGTCTGGACCGGCGAGATCCAGGGTCCCGGCCTCGGCCTTGCTGTCGATGTATGGGACGATGACGGCAAGCCGATCCGCGAGCAAAAGGGTGAGCTGGTTTGCACCAAGGCGTTTCCGTCGATGCCGATCGGCTTCTGGAACGATCCTGAGGGCAAGAAATACCATGCGGCCTATTTCGAGCGCTTCGACAATGTCTGGTGCCACGGCGACTTCGCCGAATGGACCGCGCATGGCGGCATGATCATCCACGGCCGTTCCGACGCGACGCTCAATCCGGGCGGTGTGCGCATCGGCACGGCGGAGATCTACAATCAGGTCGAACAGATGCCGGAAATCCTTGAGGCGCTGTGCATCGGCCAGGATTTCGACAATGACGTGCGCGTCGTGCTGTTCGTGCGGCTGGCCGCCGGCGTGACGCTGGACGAGGATCTGGAAAAGCGCATTCGTTCCAAGATCCGCAGCGGCGCCAGCCCGCGCCACGTGCCGGCAAGGATCGTCGCCGTCAGCGACATTCCGCGCACCAAATCGGGCAAGATCACCGAGCTTGCAGTGCGCGACGTGGTGCATGGCCGCGCCATCAAGAACAAGGAAGCGTTGGCCAATCCAGAGGCGCTGGAGCTGTTCAGGAACCTGCCGCAGCTGGCTGAGTGACGCGGCCGGGATGGTTAACCAGATATGTCGGTCGAATTTACCTAGATTTCATGAGTGGTACACATTCGTAAATTCTTTGGACGGCCGGTAAGGAGTTGTTAAGGCCCGGCGTCGATAGTCGCACGTAACTTGAGGGAGAAATCCCGCTCCTCGTCCCCTGAGGATCAGATTCGCTCAAGCCCCCGTTGTGACAGCAAATCCCATTTAAGGCGTCCTGTTGGACGCCTTTTCTTTGTCCGGGATTCTCGCCCGGGAATGGCCGGCCCTATTCGGCCAGCACCCGCGTCGACGGGAAGGCGACCTCGACCAGCGTCCCTTCGCCCGGCGTCGAGGTGATGGTGAAGCGGGCGCGGTTGGCTTCCACCATCGCCTTGGTCAGCGGCAGGCCGAGACCGGTGCCGTCGCCACGCCCGCGCTTCAGCGCATTGATCTGCTTGAATGGCTTAAGCGCCTGCTCGATCTCGGCATGGCTCATGCCAATGCCGGTATCGCGCACCCGCATGACAACGTCGCCGGAGGTTTCATAGGCGGTCGACACGATCACCTGTCCGCCGGCTTGCGTATAGCGAATGGCATTGGACAGGATGTTGAGCGCGATCTGGCGCACGCTTCTGAGGTCGGCGACGACTTCCGGCAGTCGCGAGGCGAAGCTGGAGCGGATGATGACACGCTCGCGGTTGGCCTGCGGCTGCATCATCGCCACAGTCTCGGCCAGCGTATCGTTGAGCGACACCGCCTCGTAGTCCATTTCCTGCTGGCCGGCCTCGATCTTCGAAATGTCGAGGAGGTCATTGACGAGATCGAGCACATGGTTGCCCGAGCGGTTGATGTCTCTGAGATAGTCGCGGTAGCGGTCATTGGCTACCGGGCCGAACTTCTCGTCCACCATCAGCTCGGAAAAGCCGATAATGGCGTTGAGCGGCGTGCGGATCTCGTGGCTGATGCGGGCGAGGAAATCGGTCTTCTGCGAGGAGGCGCGCTCGGCCACCGCGCGCGCCTGGGTCAGATCCTCTTCGGCCCGCTTCCACTGCGTGATGTCGCGCACCACGGCGCAGAAGCCGCTGTCATTGGGTAGCCTGCCGATGGTCATGAACAGCGGGATGAAGCGCCCTTGCGCCTCGCGCCCGATCACCTCGCGGCCATCGTTCATCACACTCGCCACGCCGGGCTCGGACAGGCCGTTCAGATAGTCGCGCGCCGCGCGCTGGCTTTCGATGGCAAACAGCGAGGCGAACGGTTTACCGGTGACGTCGTCGCTGTCGAAGCCGAACAGCGCCTCGGCCGGCCGGCTGATCGAGCGGATGTCGCCGTCGCGGCCGATCAACACCACACCATCGGTCGCGGTGTCGATGATGGTGCGCATCTCGGCAATGCGCGCTTTGAGTTCGGAGACATCGGGCTGCGTCTGCTCCTCGGCTGCGAGATGCGCAACCATCGGCGGCTCGTTATCGCCGGTACGTCGCACCACCAGCATCAGCGCCTTGCCGGCGCGCCACGGCACCGAACGCAAAATGGCTTCGATCGGAAATTCCTGGCCCTCGCGCGTCTTCAGTTTGAGTGTGTGGTCGCTTTCGCCGGCCGTTTCTGAATAGGGATCGGCAAACAGCGCGTCGAGCCCGCCGGCGTCGCTCAGGTCCTCAAGCGTGTCATAGCCGGTCAGGCCGAGGAATTCCTCATTGGCGTAATGAAGCTCGTCGCCCGAATGGATGAGCAGCGGCACCGGCAGCTTGCCGAGGATCGACGTGTCAGGGGCCTTGTGTTCATCTCCGGCCGAGAATGCCGAAGGCATGAACCCCTCAAGCTTGAGCGGCGGCACTTTCAGGCGCTGTGGTTCTGCCGGCACTGTGTCCGCATCGCCGGCCTTGTCCCCGTCTTCCACGGCGGAATCGGTCGCCTCGTCGGACGGCGCCCAATCCTCATTGTCCTCGGCATCGCGGAAGTCGGCCGACGTCATGCTGTCGTCTTCACCGGCATTGGCCGGCGTCTCGGCAACAACCGGCTGTGGCTCTGCGGCCTCGACGATCTCTTGGGCTTGCGTATCATCCGGTTCGGAAGCCGGCGCAAGTTCGTCGTTGGACGACGTTGCTTCCGTACTGTCTCCGGTGACGGAGCCTGGTTCGGGATCGGCATAGTCGAGCAGGGAGCGCGACACTGTCGGCGCCTTCGCCTCGCCTGCTTCGCTGTCCGCAAGGCCGTCGTCCGGCTGCTCGCCGTCAAGCTGCGTCAGGTCCTTTTCGTCCTCGGCATCGCTTTCCGGCGGTTCGGCCTCAGCCGTTTCGCTTTCGGGTGCGGCTGCCGATGGTTCAGCCACGGCAGCCGGGCCGGCTTCGCCCGGACTCGAGACCTCGGCGGGTTGTCGGGCTGGCGCGGCTGTTTCAGGCTGGTCCGCCTCGACATGATCCGGCTTGGGCTCATCTGCCTTGGCCTGGTCTGGCGTTACCTGATCCGGATTGGCCGGTTCGGCCTGCTTGGCAGTCTCCGGCTGCTCCGGCGGGGGATTGTCCTTCTTCAGCCGCTCGCCGATTTCGCGGAAAGCGCTGCGCTCCAGCGTCGACAGGCCCCTCTCGCTTGTCGGCTGCTTGTCGTTGGCGGGCTGCCGATGCTCGGCCAGCCGGATGACCTTATCGGCAAAACGACGTTCCTGCTTCGGCACGATGGTCAGTGCCGGCACTTCGCCCTCGAACGGATCGGCCGCCTTGGGAGCTTCCGCCACGGGCTGTTCCGGGGCCGGCTCGGCTGCTGCCGGTGGCGCGCCATTGGGGACCAGCGCCATGCCGATTGCTTCCGGATCGACCACCGCATCGCCGGCGCGGGCGACGCCGAAACCACGAAAACCTTCGAAGGCGCGGCTGCGGCCATAGACAGGCAGTGCTGCCAGATCGACCGGTATCTTCAGGTCGGAGCCGGCAACCGGCCACAGTACCGAGCGGCCCGACCAGGTGTCGCGCCGTTCAAGCAGGCCCGCGATCTCGCCCGAGGCGTCGAGGCCGAAAATTGTCGCGACGTCCTTGAAGCGGCGGCCGATCACGTCGGCGGCGGCTTTGCCGACAATGTCGCCGAATTCCGGCGACAGCGCGCTGAACTTGCCCTCGGCGTCGGTGCGCCAGACGAAGCGCAGCGGCGGCGCCGAGCGGTCGACCTCACGTTTGGCGGGAGGCGCAGCCGGTGGGGCTGCGTCAGACGGCAGGGCGGGCGCAGCGGCACTGCTGTCCAACTGCGCACTCTCGGCCGGGGAAACAGAATCCGGCTCGGCCTGCGCCGGACTGTCCGGCTCGCCCGCCTGCGGCTCTTCGCCGGCATGGAAGTACCAATGATCATGTTGCGCCGGCGCGCTGTCATTCGCCGCCTGCTCGCGGCAGGTCGTCTGCTCGCGATGGTCCGCCTTTGTATCGGTTGACGCCGAAGCATCATGCTTGGTGGCAGCCGGACCTGTCTCCCCGACATCAGGTGCGGCCGCGAGTGGGGCGCCCTGATTCCCGCTTGCGGTGGGGTGGTCAGCCACCGCATCCACCGTTACCGCGTTCTCCGCGGCGGCTTGCGCCGGGCCATCGTCGACCTGCGCTGCAGCAGGTTCGGCATCCAGCTCGCCGACAGGATTTTCCTCACCGAGCTGATCCTCGTCGATGACCACCAGCAGATGCCTGGACTCGGTCAGGCGCGCGAAGCCGGCCGGATAGGACGTGGCGCCGCCGGGGACCAGCCGCTTGACGATGCGGTCGTCCTGGCTCGCCACGTCGGCGACAAGCGCGGCCAGCGTCTCAGGCCGGATGGCGAGCGCGCCAAAGCCATCGGAAGCCGCCTCGACAGTGCCGGCGGCGTCGACAAAGGCGATGAAATGGCCGTCTTCGGTAAAGCCGCTGATGGCGCGGGCCGCAATGTCGGCAGCACTGCGCGAGCCGGCCTGCGCTGCCGGCACCACCAGCATGATGGCGCTTTCGCCGTCCGGCATAGTCACCGCACTGGCCAGGAAGCCGACGGCGCGGCTGGTGATGCCGGTCGCCAGCCGTACCGTAATGGCGCGGTCGCTGCCGATCTGCGGGAAGCCCGCGGTCGCCATGATCTGGCGCCTGGCGATCAGCGGCAGCTGAGCCGAGGCGCCGATGATGGCCTCGATATCGGGATAGCCGAACACCGCAGCGCCCGGGCCGTTGGCCCAGATCACCTGTTCGAGGTCGGCCGACAGAATCGCGATCGCGTCGCCGGCGGCGAAGCGCTGGCGAACCGCATCAAGCACGGCGACATCGAGGAAAGAGTAGTTCTCGGAAGGCATGCGCTTGGCGGACCCTTTCGGTGAAACCTCTTGGCGAACCCCTCTTGGCGAACCTACAAGGCGGGCAATTTGCAGTTAACGCTTTGTTAATAAAAGCCCGCGCGGCGAAGGTCCACAAGCCATGGCGGGAAGCAGGTGGAATCTCTGGCCACTTGGTTAACAGCTCTCGGAATGTCCCTGGATAACTTCTTGGGTGACGCATGGGAAGAAATTTATGGTGCACTGCAACAAAGATATTGCATCGCACAAAAAAACCGCTATATTGCCATCATACATGAACGAGACGGCTTTTTGTCAAAGCCGCTACCCCGAAAGGATGGAAAATGACCAAGGCCAAGACCGCTGAGACCATCGAAAACGTCGAATTCCCGAGCTTCGACGCTTCCAAGGCAACCGACCAGATCCGCGCTTTCGCCGAAAAGGGCGTCGAGCAGTCGAAGGAAGCCTACTCCAAGCTGAAGACCGGCGCCGAAGAGACCCAGAAAGTCCTGGAATCGACCTTCGAGACTGCCAAGACCGTTTCCAGCGACCTGTCGCTCAAGACCATCGCCGCTCTGCGCGCCAATGCCGAAGCCGGCTTCTCGCATCTCGAGGCCCTCATCGGCGCCAAGTCGCTGTCGGAAGTGGTCGAACTGCAGACCGCCTTCCTGCGCAAGCGCGTCGAGACCACCGTCGAGCAGGCCAAGGACTTCCAGGCTGTTGCTTCGAAGGCTGCCGAAGACGTCTCCAAGCCGGTCAAGACCGCTTTCGAGAAGGCCCTGAAGGACATCAAGGCCGCCTAATAATTGCGCACAACTCTGCGATGCATCAAAACGTCGCATTTCGTCAGACAAATAGGTGTGCGATAGAGTTGTCCAAATGAATACCCGGCGAGTGGAACCTCCTCCCTCTGCTCTCCGGGGTGACCAGCCAGCACCTCCTCCCGCTGGCTCGTAACAGGAAAAGGCCGGCACCTCCTCCCGCCGGCCTTTTTCTTTTGCCGAAGAAACGGGCGTCCGTTGGGAGACCGGCTTTGCCTTATCAAAGGCCTTGAATTAGTCTCTGATAGACCGTATTGGACGCATCGCCGAACGACAGAGCGGATCTCGGAGAATGAATTTTCACCACGATCTGGCTCAGGCGAACGTGCCGTTGTAGCTCAGATGGTTAGAGCGCCGGATTGTGGATCCGGAGGTCGCTGGTTCGATCCCAGCCAACGGTACCACCGAATTTCCCGCTAAAGTATTGATTGCCGATCCCGACGATCCACGAGAGATCAAGACCTGTATGGCCCTGTCGGCAGGGCAGGAAGACCCTGACTGCGCACACACACCGCGGTGCGGATACCCGCGCCGCAGCTTAGGTTTCATTTTACTCCAGCGGTTCGTCGGTCGGCCGAGGCGTCGTGCCTGCCTGACGAGGACGGCCGGCATTGCGATTTGCAATGCGGCTGTCGAGTGGCGATCTGGACGCTTGCTGGGCGCCAGCGGTCTTGGGTGCCGTCGGCTTGGCGCCGGAATCGCTGTCTTCAGCATCGCGACGGGGATGTGGCAAACCGGCGGCCTCAGGCGATCTGACCGGAGGTGTCGCGGCCGGGTTTGTCGATACGGGTTTGTCCTTGGCCATTTTCAACTCTCGCCTTTTCAGCATGCAGACGGCCGGACAACAAAGTCGGGCCATTGGACAGAACGGTCAGCCGTGCGGGCGCATCACGACTTTGATGCAGCCGTCCTCCTTGTCGCGGAAGGTTTTGTAAGTTCGGGCCCGGCCTTGAGGCCAGCGCGATGGAATGACGGGTCGATATCGCCGTTCTGAACTTTCTGCAGCGATGTCGCGTTCATCCTGGATCGTCGGATCGGCCACCTGTTCGCAACGTATGTCGCCTTTGCCGTGCCATGTGAGGGCCTTCATGTGCTGTTCCTTGACGACAAGCCCTGCGAGCCCGAACTTGGCTTGATGTGAAATGTTCCCGCTTCCAACGAGCATCCGGCCTCAACCCTTGGCGGCCGAGCCGGGTTCGGCCATGCCGCAATGCTGCTCGGCCAGGGTGCCGGCCGGCGTGCCATGCGCCGCTGCAACCTGCAGCTTGTTTTTCCAGCCGCTGATCGCCTGCTGCCACGACCGCATCCCTGATCGCTTCGCAGGGCAGAGGTTTGGCGCAAGCGCAGGATCTGCTATCGCGCCAGCATCGCGGCGACAACGAACACGACGGCGGCAACGACGACAAGCGCGACAATGGCCAGCACCGGGCCGTTTTTACTCGGGGCCGGGGCTCGCTCGTCGTCCGGCCGCCGCATCGCATTGGCGAAGCTTGCTTGATTAGCGAAAGCCGGCGTGCCCGTCGCTGCGGGAACCGGCACGGCGCAGGTGTCTGCTGCTTCGGCATCGGTTTCCATAGGCGCCGCCGCCGGGTCGAATCCCGGCGTCTTGTCCTCTGTCACCCCAGACTGGATATCGCCTCTGTCTTCGGCCGGGTTACGTTCGACGTTCATGATGATGCTCCTGCCGCTGGCCCGGGCTTCCCCAACCGCGAGCGGATCAGGATGTTCCATCGGGCGGAATCGCCGACAACGAGGAGCAAATTCAGATAGCCTTCAAACAGATGTCCCTGGTGGCAACGCGGGCCTTGCAACCGGTCAGCACCGGATTGGTGGTCTCGTTGTAGCCGGCCATGGTCGGCGACGCGGCAAATTCGGCAAAGTTCCAGTCTGGCTCGCAATGCTCGCTTACGCACACCGCCGCTGGTTGACCTTGAACTGGCTCGTTCCAGCCACTCCAAACCAAATTGCCCGTCCGGATCGCGGCGGCGCGCTGTTTGTATTCCGTGGGAACATCAACAGCGCCAGCGAGTTCGGTATGTGCAGCGAGTTCCCTGTTCGCCGCATGGCCAACATCCGGAGCTCTTGACTGCCCGCGTCTTCGCTCCTGGAGCGCGGGCCACTCCTCTTAGCCCAAGGTTGCGATCATGAGCAGAAACATTCCGGAAAAGCGGGCCAGGCAGGGTGGCTTGGGGCGACCGGTCCTTGGCGTGCTCTTGGCAGGCCTTGTCTTGGCGCTCGTTGCCTGGGGGATCGCTGAAATCTATGGCGAGCAGGCTAAGACACCGGCGACACAACAAAACAGCCGGGTTCCATCGCCAGATACTTACAGCCCAAATCCTGGCCAAACGGACCCTGCAAACTCCAAGGCCGATGATGTGAATGGCGAACCGGTGGACCGAAATCCCAAGCTCGACAAGGATCCCACGCCGCGATCAAGCACTGGCGGGGATCAGCCAGGAACGCCGCCAACTCAACCTGCTTCGCCATAGCGTTCGCACTAGTTGATAAACACAATTCAAACAGATGCGGAAATGTGGAGCGGCGATTTCAGCCAATTTCAAGAGCCGGGTCTGTCAATAATCGCCGGCGCTCTCTGATAGCTGGGGAGCCACAAAACCTCCGCTGATTCTTACCGCTTGCTGGATGGCACTGGCGGCTCCAGACCGACTGCGCGCTGTGTCACGCCGGCAGACCTTTGCACCTCTGGGCGCTTTTGAACTTGCAAGTCGATGGAATCAGGCAAGCTGGGTGTAGATGATGCAGTCGTCATCTTATCGAGGTCCGGCAGCAACACCATCTTTGCGTAGCGTGGAGGAACCAGATGGCCTCCGAAAACAGCGAATATCCCGCACACGAATAAAGCGAGAAGCAGGGCAGTAAGCACATCTGTGAAAATTTCGACAAATCTCATGTGCTCGCTCCGCGCGTAAGGATCCCGCCGCGCTCTCGACAGTAAGAGCGGCGGGATCCTCAACCGGCGATGAAGGGACTTTGATCGACGGTCTTCTCCTAATGTGGCTTCCGGTTGCGTGTTCCCTGGTTCGGACCTTATCCACCGACTGTGGGACTAAGGTCCGGAACCTAAATGGAACCCATGGGGAAGAGCGGAATCCATGTGCCTTTAAGAGGCTTCAACCTGAGGGCACGACGGCTGATCGTCAGCCTCCCGCCAGAGACAGTCCACGGGCGCGCTCGCGCAGCAACGCAAGCAGTTCGTCGCGCCGTGGCTCCGGCGTGTCGACGGGTAACACCAAACACAAGGTCCTTTTGATGGCGCCGTGGCCGTCACGGATGGGGGCCGCCATGCACCAGGTGAAACGGTCGGCCAAGGCTGTGGTCTCGCTGAAACCCTGCCGGTGGGCCAAGGCAACATCGGCAAAGAATTCGGCTGGTGCAATGATGCGGCCGTCGGGAAGCCTGTAGTCGCCAGATGGGATGAAATCCCTCAACTCTTGCTCGTTCATATGGCCGAGGAGCAGCCGTCCGGATGCCGTCCATGGGATCGGCACCTCAACCCCAACATCGCTTGAGATCCGGAACGGGCCTGGGGAATCTCGGCAGTCAAGAACGACGTATTTGTTGCCACGCAGGCCGCATAGCTGGACCGTCTCGCCTGTCTCGGCGGCCAACTTATCCAAGGTCTCGATGATGCGACGGTAATGGGCATTGTGATGTGAGTAGGCCCAGCCGAACAGATGCATGGCGCGTCCGAAATAGACGTAACCTTCACCGCCGACGTTTTCGAGCATTTCGGCGTCGAGCAGGCTGTTGACGATCTCGTAGGTGGTCGAACGCGGCGCGCCGATCATTTTGGCGATGTCGCCGACGCGCATTGGCGCGCGGTGCCGCAGCAACGCCTCGAGCAGCATGATGACGCGGTCAATGCCGCGTCGTCGTTCGCCGTTGCGCGGCTCCGCGCCGGCTTCCTTCCCGATCGCATCGTTAGTGCCCTCGCTCATGACCCTCCGCCAAAATCATTTCGGTTCTCGTCTCAGGGCGCTTGAAAGATGTCAAGGCTCGGACTAGCATCCAGTTTGTCCGATATACAGACACATTGTCTGAAATACCAGACAAACTAACGAGCCTGACGCAGACAAATCCCGAGGCGACACACGGTTTCCAAGATCCGGCGACCGACGGGTTTCCTCGCCCTTGTTCTGCACGTCGAGGCCACAACCTCTGAAGGGAACAGTCATGATGAAATCACCGTTTTTCGCATCCGCCAGCGCGCTTTGCCTCGGTCTCGTGCTGAGCTTTGGCGCCGGCTCGGCAGCCAATGCCGCCGCCAACTGCATCAAGGGCGACCGCAAGGCGCCGTACACGATCGGCTGGGCCAACATCTATTCCGTGCCGACCTGGATGAAGCAGACCCAAGGCACGATCGAAGCCGAAGTCGAGACCCTGAAGAAGCAGGGACTGGTCGACAAGCTCGTCGTCACCGACGCTCAGGGCGATGCCAACGTCCAGATCCAGCAGATCCAGTCGATGATCGATTCCGATGTCGACGCCATCATCCTGATCGCCGGTTCGTCGACCGCACCTGCACGCGTTCTGGCCGATGCCTGCGCCAAGGGCATCGCCATCATCAACTTCGACAGCCTCGTCGATACCGACAAGGTCACCGCCAAGGTCAATACCGATTCTTCGCAGTGGGGCGACCAGGCGGCCAAGTTCCTGATCGACGCTATCGGCGGCAAGGGCAAGATTCTCATCCTCAACGGCCCGGCCGGGGTTTCGGTCAGCGATGACAGGCGCAAAGGCGCCGACGCTGAGCTCAAGGCCCATCCCGACGTGACGGTGCTTGCCGAGACCAACACGCCCTACAACGTCGCGCCGGCACAGGAAGCCGTCACCAGCCTCCTCTTCGCCAACCCCGAGATCGACGGCATCCTGTCGCTCGGCGGCGCTCTGTCGGCAGGCGCCGTGCTGGCCCTCGACAAGCAGGGCCGTGAACAGGTGCCGATCACCGGTGAGAACGCCCGGCAGTTTTTGGAACTCTGGAAAGAAAAGGGCTTGAAGAGCTGGGCGACGATGCAGCCGAACTGGCTCGGCGCCTTCGCCACCTACACTGCCGTCCAGGCGCTGGAAGGCAAGGATGTGCCGGCTTTCGTCAAGATTCCGCTGCCGGTAATCGACAATTCCAACATCGACGAATACCTCGCCCGGGCCAAGGACTTCCCGGCTGACGGCTACATCTTTTCTCCTTACGATGAGGAGCTGTTCAAGAAGCTGCTGGCTCAGAAATAAGCCTGAAGGGTTGTAGCGTTGACAACCATGGCTCCGCTGCTCGCGGCGCGGGGTGTGTCGAAGTCCTTCTTCGGCAACCCCGTCCTGCGCGACGTTTCAATCGCTCTCCAGCCGGGCCGCGTGCATGCGCTGCTCGGCGAGAACGGCGCCGGAAAGTCGACCTTGATCAACCTTTTGTCCGGCGCCTTGAGACCGGATGGCGGGACGATCGAGGTCGATGGACGCGCGGTCTCACGCATGACGCCGGCTGTTGCGCGGCAGGCCGGCATCGCCGTCGTCCAGCAGGAACTCAGCCTGACGGCCAGTCTTTCCATCGCCGAAAATATTGGTCTCGGCGCCTATCCCAAACGGTTCGGCCTGATTGACTACCGCGAACTCGCTGCGCGGGCGAGGACCGCATGCGAACTTGTCGGGCTGCACGAGCCGCTGTCGACGCCGGTCGGGCATCTGTCGCTCGGCCGCCGCCAAATGGTGGAGATCGCCAAGGCGCTCTACCGCCGGCCGCGCGTGCTCATTCTCGACGAACCGACATCGTCGCTATCGGCAACCGAAACCAAAATCCTCACCGATCTGCTGCAGCGGTTGCGCGGCGAAGGCATCGCCATTCTCTACATCTCGCACCGACTGAACGAAGTCATGGCGCTGTGCCAGCACGTCACCGTTCTGAAGGACGGCACCTGCACGGCCGACCGCACCCTGGAAGGCACCGACGCCGCCGGGTTGGTTCGGCTGATGGTCGGCCGCGATCCCGGTGATCTTTTTCCGCAATGGCAGCCTTCCAGTTTGCCTGCCGACGCTATCTCTGTCCGAAATCTTTCGGCCGGCCTGATGCGCGACGTCGATCTGGATATCAAAACGGGCGAAGTGCTTGGCATTGGCGGCCTGGTCGGGCAAGGGCAGGAAGATCTGCTGCTCGGTCTCTACGGCGCCATTCCGGCACGGACGGCGTCGGCGACCGTCAACGGCGCCTCCGGCCTGCCCGGCGGCGTGCCGAAAGCCAACGCGCTGGGGCTGGCCTATGTGCCCGCGGATCGCAAGCGCGAGGGCCTGCACCTGATCCATCCCATCATCACCAACATGATGCTGCCCGCCTTTGCCAGGCTGCCGGCGCTGAAGCTGCGCAGCCGCCGCGCAGAGCGCGAGACGGCCAAAAGCCTTGCCGCCCAACTCGGCATCAAGGGTCACCTCGGGCGGGCGGCGCAGGCTCTATCGGGCGGCAACCAGCAGAAGGTGGCGCTGGCGAAATGGATGCCGCACGACCCGCTGGTGCTTCTGCTCAACGATCCGACGCGCGGCGTCGACGTCGAAACAAAACGTGAGATCTACATGATGCTTCGCAATTTCGCCGCCGCCGGCAAGGCGGTCGTGCTGCTCAGTTCCGACACGCCCGAACTCGTGCACCTTTGCGACCGTGTAGCCATCGTCCGCGAAGGCCGCATCGTCGCCATGCTGGCGCGTGGAGCGCTGAGCGAGGAAGCCATCGTCTCCGCGGCGATGGGCGCCGAACAGCGGAAGGTTGCGGCATGAAAGGATCTTCCTCCGCCCGGCAGACCGATGCGCTCTACTGGCCGGTGCAGATGCGTCGCAATGTCGGCGTGCGCAGCCTGTTTGCCGTCGTCCTGGTGTTTCTCATCGCCTATGGCGTCCTCTTTCCGGGCCTGTTCACGGCGTCCGGCTTCGCCAAATTCACGCAGAGCTGGTTTCCATTGGCGCTGGTCGCCATGGCGCAGGCGATCCTGATGCTCACCGGCGGCATCAGCCTAGCCATCGGCGCGACGGTCAGCTTGGGCGCGGTCATCGCCGCGACGACGATGGCCGGGCCGCTGGGCGTCGCCGGGGGCACTGCCGCAGTGGCGCTGACGGGCCTCGGCATCGGGGCGGCGACCGGCTTCATCGTGGTACGGCTTCGCCTGCCGGCGATCGTGGTGACGCTTGCCGGGTCGTTCATCATCGGCGGCGCCGCACTGCTGACCCTGCCGCGGCCCGGCGGCGCAATCCCGGCGTGGCTGTCCGACCTGCTTGCCGGCAACACACCGGCGGCATTCGTGCTGCTGGTGGTCATCATTCTCCTGTGGAAGCTCTATCTCGCCACGCCGCTTGGCTTGAGCCTCTATGCCGCCGGCGAGAATCCGGTCGGCGCCTATCGCTCCGGCGTGCCGGTCGACGGCGCGCGCATTGCGGCCTATGCGATCAGCGGTCTGCTCTCCACTGGCGGCGGCTTGTTCGTCGCCGCACAGACCGGTTCGGGCGACCCGGTCATCGGCGCCGCCTTTACCCTGAACTCGATTGCCGCTGCGGTGCTCGGCGGCATCGGCTTCCTCGGCGGCCAGGGCACGATGCGCGGCGCGCTTGCCGGCAGCCTGCTGCTCAGCCTGATGATCAGCGTCATGTTCTTCCTCGGCTTCACGCCGGTCGCACAATATGTGGCCCAGGGCCTGATCATCATCGGCGCGGTCGCCATCCCGCAATTCCGCAAGGCACAGCAATGACAGCATGGAATGACAGCGCGGGCGGCAAACGCGCCCTGACGGTCCTGCGCAGCCGGCCGTTTCTCACCGTTGCCATCGTTGCCGCGGTCTGGATCGTGGCGAGCTTCGTTTCGCGCGGCTTCGGCGCTTATGGCCATCTGCGCTATCTGGTGGAGCTCGGCGCCGTCATCGGCCTGGTTGCCGCGGGCCAGACTTTTGTGGTGATCGCCGGCGGCATCGACCTTTCCGTCGCGGCCATCGTCACGGTCAGCGCCGTCAGCCTGCCGCTGCTGTCGTGGCAGGTGGATCCGACCGGCATCACCGCCATTCTTGCCGTTCTGGTGCTGACCACGGCAATCGGCCTGGTCAACGGGCTCGGCGTCGCTTTGCTGCGCGTCCACCCGATGATCATGACATTGGCCATGGCGACATTCTTGCAGGGTCTGTTGATCATCATCGCCGGCGGCAGCGCCGTGACCGCCGAGAACCCGCTGGTCCACTGGCTCGGCAATGGCCGGCCGGCCGGCATTCCCGCTGGCGTATTGTTGTGGGTGGTCGTCTCGGTGATCGTGCTGACCACGATGCATGCGACATCGCTTGGCGCCCGGATTTTCGCCATGGGCGCCAACCCACTTGCCGCGGCATTGTCCGGTGTTCCGGTCACGTCCACGACGCTTGCGGTCTACGGCATCAGCGGCTTCTGCTCGGGACTTGCCGGCGTGCTCGTGTTGGGCATGAACGGACAGGGCTATGTCGGCATCGGCGATCCCTATCTGCTCGCCTCGATTGCCGCTGTGGTCCTCGGAGGCACCTCGATCCTCGGCGGGCTTGGCACCTATGCCGGCACCATCCCCGGCGCCATCCTGCTGGTCACCATCACCGCGCTGATCACCGTCGTCAACGCATCGCCCGGCTGGCGCAGCATCCTGTTCGGCTCGCTGATCCTCGGCCTGCTGCTGCTCTCAGGCCGGGAGCAGGCGCGCCGATGACACATCGTCGAGCCGATAGATGCGCCTTGCGTTGCCGAAGAACAGCGCCGTCTGCTCGTCGGCGGAAAAGTCCGCTGTGATGGTTTTGAAGCCGTCATATATGTCATCGAACGAGGCATGCAGGCCGGCGACCGGAAAGTCGCTGCCGAACATGGCGCGACCGGTGCCGAAACAATCGATGCAATGCAGGACGACGGGCTTCAGGCTGTCGAGCGTCCAGTCATGATCGTAGGCGACCAGATCCGATATTTTGATGGCGACGTTGTCGCATTGCGACAGAAGCCGCAGCCCGTCGCGCCATCTCTGCATGCCGTCGGCGTCGCGGTCGATCGGACTGCCGCAATGGTTGAGCACGAATTGCTGATCGGGGAAGGCAGCCGCAAGGCGAGCCGCGCCGGCGAGCTGGCGCGGAAACACCATCAGGTCGAAGGCCAGCCGATGCTGGCCAAGCAAGGCAAGCCCGGCACGCCAGGCCGGCTCCTCCATGATGCCGTCACGGGTCGCAAAACGGCGGGCAGGGTCGGGATCCCAGCTCAATATGTCGCGCACGCCGACGACACGCTCGAACGCGGCTTGCGCTTCGATCAGCGCCGGCGCCTGGCGATCGGCGAGCGGCACGTGAACGACATAGCGAGCGGCGACGCCGCGCGATTTGTCGAGTGTTTCAAGCCAGCGCGTTTCTCCGATGCAGTCGCCACTCGCCCAGCCGGCTTCGACATGGATGGTGGCGAGGACTTTATGCCCTATGGCATCGCGCGCATAATCCCCAGGCAGATAGTTCCGCCGCAAGGGGCCAAGCTCGCCCAGGCCGCCGCGCTCGCCGGCCGTGGCGGCGAGCCAGGGATGCCGTCCCAGGCTGAGATCCCAAAGATGATGATGGGCGTCGATGATCGGTCCGGCGTAAGGTTCTGGCACGTATCTCTCTCAGGCTGTGACCGGCGATCGATCTGGCTTCGTTGCGACGGTGAAAGGGTTAGCATCGGATGACTGAAAACTCACCGGTTCCAGCCCTTTCGGTGCACGAAAATTTTCGGCTCGACAACCGCATCCGCGGCGTGCCTCCCGGCACAACCGGGCTTGACAGCAGCCTTGTCGCGGCCGAGCGCTGGCATCCCGCGGATGGACGCATGGCGCTTCCGGTGCTGACCCTCGACGAGGCGGCCTTCTCCGCCAATCGCGACCTGTTCCTGCGCTATGCGCGCGAACACAATGTTGAGATCGCTCCGCATGCCAAGACGCCGATGGCGCCCGACCTTGCCCGGTCGCTGGTCGAGGCCGGCGCATGGGGCACGACGGTCGCCGACATCAGGCAAGCGACAGTGATGCTGAAGGCCGGCTTGACACGGCTGATCATCGCCAATGAGGTTGGCGGAGCCGGCGGCGCCAACCGGCTGGCCGTGCTTGCTGGTGCCTGGCCGGATGCCGAGCTCTATGTCTTTGCCGACTCGGTCGACGCCGTGAACGCGCTTTCCGAGGCTTGGCGCGCCAATGCGGCACTGCCGCCTTTGCATGTGCTGGTCGAACTTGGTGCGGGCAGGGCGGGCGCCCGCACCACCGCGCAAGCCGAGGCCATCGCCGATGCGATCACGGCTGCCGGCGGGCGGCTGCTGATCGCCGGCGTTGCGACCTATGAAGGGGCGGCGGCGCAACCCGAGCCCGGTCGCACCGATGAGGTGATATCCGGCCTGCTGGCAATGACCGCCGACATGTTCCTGCGGCTGCGTGCCCGCGTCGGCGGCGACGCACCGCTGATCGTCACAGCCGGCGGCTCCGCCTTCTTCGACCAGGTGGCCGCGGCGCTTGCACCCCTCGTTTCCAGCGACGGCAACGCAACGCTGGTGCTGCGCAGCGGCGCCATCTTCTTCCACGACCACGGCACCTATGACCGTTCGCTCGGCGCCCTCGATACCCGCAAGGGTTTTGCCATAGGCGGCATCAGCGCTTCGGCGCGGCATTCCTTTCGCCCTGCGCTACGCCTTTGGGCCGAAGTGCTGTCGCGTCCGGAGCCGGGCCTTGTCATCTGCGGCATGGGCATGCGCGACGTGTCGTTCGACCAGGGCTTTCCAACGCCGCTCACCGTCTTTCGTGCCTGCAAGCCGCTGCCGATGCCGGCGGCGCGCGCCGAGGTGGTCAAGCTCAACGACCAGCATTCCTTCCTGTCGATTGCACCGAGCGACGACGTGGCCGTCGGCGACGTCGTCGAATTCGGCATCTCGCATCCCTGCACCTGCCTCGACCGTTATCGCGTGATCTTCGGCGTCGACGCGACCGGCCACGTCCGCCACGCTTTCCCCACCTGGTTCGGCTGACCAGATCCCCCAAAAAGAGAACCTCGAAAGGATCCGATATGATCAAGTATTTTCAGTCCGGCTCGCGCATGTCGCAGGCAGTCGTCTATGGCGGCCTCGTTCACATAGCCGGCCAGGTGGCCAACGATCGCAAGGCCGGCATCGAAGGCCAGACCAGCGACGTGCTGGCCAAAGTCGAGGCGCTGCTGGTCGAGGCCGGCAGCAGCAAGTCGAAGCTGGTGGCGGTCAGCATCTTCCTGCCGCAGATCGGTGATTTCGAGGCCATGAACAGCATCTACGATGCCTGGATCGATCCTGCCCGCCTGCCGGCGCGGGCCTGCGTCGAGGCGCGCCTTGCCGACCCTGATCTGCGCATCGAAATCACCGCGGTCGCGGCGGTCTGACCATGCACACCGGCCTCGCCCACACGCTCGATTTCGACCGCGACGGCAAGACGCTCAGCCATCTAAGCATTCCGTTCTCGATCGATCGCTCGCCCTACTTTCAGGTCAAGGTGCCGATCTGCCTAATCCGCAACGGCGACGGCCCCACACTGCTTTTGATGGCCGGCAATCACGGCGACGAATATGAGGGCGAGCTGTCGCTGGCAAAACTGGTGCGCCGGCTCGATCCGAAGCGCATCAAGGGCCGCATCACCATCATGCCGATGGCCAACGCCCCTGCGGTGATGGCCGCCAAGCGCTGCTCGCCGCTCGACGGCGGCAATCTCAACCGAGCCTTTCCCGGCGATCCCTCGGGAACGCCGACAAGCCGGCTCGCCAATTTCCTTGAGACGGAGCTGTTCCCCCGTCACGACGTCGTCTTCGATATCCATTCGGGCGGCACGTCGATGGAGCATCTGCCGACCGCGCTGGTCGAACGCAACGCCGATCCCGAGCGCCACCGGCGTGGCGTCGAGCTGATGCGCAAGCTCGGCATGCCCTACGGCTTTATCGCTGACAACGGCCAGGCCTCGCCAACCTCGATGGGCGCAGCGCGCCGCGCCGGCGCCGTCGGCGTCAGCGGTGAGTTCGGCGGCGGTGGCACCGCAACGGTCGATTCGATGGCGATCACGGCCCGCGCACTCGACCGTCTGATGATAGCAATGGGTGTGGTCGGCGCGCCGGTTCTTGGCGCTGGCGAAAAGCCTTCAGCGCCGACAAGGCTGCTGTCCCTGTCCAGGCACAGCCAGGGCCTCTATGCCACCCGCCGCGGCTGGTTCGAGCCCGCCGCCAGGCTCGGCGACAGTGTCACTTCAGGACAATTGGCCGGCTGGTACCACGATCTCGAGCGGCTCGATGTTGCCGAGGAGGCCCTGCATTTCGCCGAAAGCGGCTTGGTGCTGTCGCGCCGGCTGCACACGATGTGTGAGGCGGGCGACTGCCTAATGCAGGTCGCAGAGCCGGTCGACGGCTGAGCCAAAGGCAGAGGATATTCCATGCAGCAACTGTCCATGTGGACCTATCCCTGGGACATCCAGGATCTCGGCCTGGAGACGGTCGAACGTGATCTTGTCGGGCGCGCCGGGCTCAACATGATCAGCCTGGCGACATCCTATCATGCCGGGCGCTTCCTGCAGCCGCGCAGTCCGCGCCGCAAGGCCTATTTCCCTGAGGACGGCACCATCTATTTCAAGCCGACCGCTGCGCGCTGGGGAAGTCTAGCCATCCAACCCAAGGTGGCTGACGTGATCACCGAGGGCGGCGATGTGCTCGGTCAGCTCATCCGCCGTCGCGACGCGGGCGGGCTAGGCGTTTCGTGCTGGACGGTCTGCCTGCACAACACCCGCCTGGGCATGCTGCATCCGCAGGCCGTCACCCGCAACGCCTTCGGCGACGCCAACTACTACAATCTCTGCCCGTCCCATCCCGATGCGCGCGCCTATGTCCGCGCGCTGATCGCCGACATCTCGCACAGCTATCGGCCGGACCGGATAGAACTTGAAAGCCCGTCCTTCATGGGCTTTGCCCATGAATACCATCACGAGAAGGACGGTGTCGGGCTGACGCCGGAAGACGATTTTCTTTTGTCTCTGTGCTTCTGTCCGTCCTGCGTCGCCCGTGCGGCAAAAGCCGGCATCGATGCCGAGGCGGCGCGTAAGCTCACCAGGCAATGGATCGTCGAGACCTGCGAGCGTGCGGTGCCTGAGCGGCGCTTTCCCGATTTCCCCGCCTGCGGCCTCGACGCCTTTGCGCCGTGGCCGGAGCTCCATGCCTATCTCTTGTGGCGATTCGAGCCAGTGACCAGCCTGGTCGCCGAACTGCGCGAGGTAGCCGATCCCACGACGCGGGTCGTCATTATCGATCTGAAAGACGGCTGGCTTGGCGGTTGCGATCTGGCAGCGCTGGGCAAGGTCTGCGACGGGGCGATCCTGTGCGCCTACGACATGCAGGCCGGCGATGTCGCCAGTCTGATGGCGGCCGGCCGTGTGGCACTGGGCGCGGACAAATTCCTCGGCGCCGGCTACCGGCTGTTCTATCCGGAAATGGCCCGCCCCGACATCCTCGCGGCCAAGGTGAAGCCGGCGCTGGCGCCCGGTGTGGACGGCGTCAATTTCTACAATTACGGCCTCATTCCAGCCGCGCGGCTCGACTGGATCCGCGCTGTTCGGCAGTCTTGAGCCAGCCGGCCAATGCTCGTGGCCACGAGGCGTTGAGGCCGGATTCGGGCGCGAGCGCTGCCGGGTTAATCAAATCAGCGAAACCTGAAGCCATCCATGGTGTAATCCGGGTAGGCGTCCATCGTGTCTAATAGGTCGAACAGGTCAGGTGTGTCCGCCAATATTCCTGACAGAACCAGCACCGTGGCCACGCCGGCAGCAAGTCCGCCGGCGATGTCGTGTTCGACGCTGTCGCCGACGCAGACCACAGTGCTGCGGTCTGGATTGCCTGCCACCGCTAGCGCAGCGCCGAATATAGTGGGGTAAGGCTTGCCGATACGCGTGACGCTACCACCGAGGTCCTCGTAGAGATCCGCCAGCCGGCCGGCGCCGAAGCGCGGCCCCACTGCCGTTAGCATGATCTTGTCAGGGTTGGTGCAAAAGCATGGCACCTGCCGCACCGCAGCCGGCGCAAGAAGCCGGCGATAGTGCTCAAGATCGTAGCGGTCGCCCTCGCTGGCCGAAATCAGCACCAGCCCGGCATCGTCACCGTCCTTGGTCAATGCGAACGGCAGACCTTCGATCGCCGAGCGGTCATCGTCGCGGCTTATCAACAGGCATTTCGTGTTTGGCAGTAGCTTTCCGGATACCGCCATGTCGTGGAAGAACTCCCACGCGACCTCGCCGGAAGAAACAAAATGGTCCCAGCTTCCCGGTTCGAAGCCGAGCTTTAGCAGCCGGCTCTCGTTGGGCCCCGCCCGCTTGCCGGAGTTCGAGATCAGCACAATGGTCTTGCCGGCGCGCTTCAGCGCCGACAGTGCTTCCACCGCCCCTGGATAGGGGCTGGTGCCGTCATGCAGCACGCCGAACTGATCGAGCAGGAAAACATCATAGCGCTCGGCCAGCTGGTTGACGCCGTTGAGGTGTTCGACTGTTTTCGCGCTCATAGAAGCCCCGCCGCGCTTGCGCCCGTCAGCGCCAGCCGCGCTGTGCCGGCGGCGGCTTCGTCCGAAAGTGCCGGCAGGAAATCAACACCAAGTCTGCGCTGCCGGATCGCCGTCCAGGCGGCATTCGCCGCACCGCCGCCGACGCTTCTGACCGACGTCAGCTGCGGAGCGCCGAGCTCGGCGAGCCTGTCATAGCCGAGCGCCTCGATCGCGGCGATACCCTCCAACATGGCTTTCAGATAGTCGGCGTCCTCCACCGGTCGCGGCACAAGACGCGGCGGCAGTGCCGGATCGGCGATCGGAAAGCGTTCGCCTGCAGTGGCAAGAGGATAGTAGTCGAGGCCGGTCTCGGTCATCGGGTCGATCGCCATGCTCAGCTCGACGATGCGCGCCAGAGGGAAATGCTGTGTCAGCACCTTGCCGCCGGAGTTCGATGCGCCGCCCGCCAGCCAGACATCTCCAAGCCGATGGCTGTAGATGCCGAAGCGTGGCGCCGAGATAGGCCGGTCGGACAGGATCTTGACGGTCAACGACGACCCCAGCGCGGTGACGCCGTCGCCTATTGCCGCGGCACCTGTCGCCAGGAACGAGGCGCAGCCATCGGTCGTTCCGGCGACGACGGCGATTTCGCGCGGTAAGCCGAACATATCCGCGGCATCCGCGGTGAGCTTGCCGACGACATCGCCCGGCCTGGCGATACCGGGCAGCAACTCCATGCGCATTTCGGTGGCCGCAATCCAGTCCGGCCAGCAGCGGGCCGTGATGTCGTAACCGGTTTTCAAGGCATTGTTCTCGTCGCTGACATCGAAGCGACCGGAGAATTGTCCCGCGATCCAGTCCGCCTGATGCAGCACCGCGGCAACACCGGGCGTGCGCTGGAACCAGAGCGCCTTGGCGAGACCGGACGTCGCCCCAAGTGCGGCACTGGTCGCTGGGGCTTCGCGAGCGATCGCGACCAGAATGGCGTTGTCGGCGACCGTATCGTTGTACATCAGCGGCTCGGCCAGCGGCCGCCCGGCGCCGTCGACCGGCAGCAACGTACCTGAAGTGCCGTCAACAGCGATCGACCGGACCGCTGTTCGGTCGATGCCCGAAAGCAGTTCCGCCAGCGCTGCGCCGACCGCTGACCACCACACTGCAGGGTCGCGGGCATTCCGGCCAAACAACTCGAGCGAAACGGCGGAACGCGCGGCAATGGAAAAATCCGGACGCATGGCGACCGCGCGCGCGCCGGACGTGCCGATGTCGATGCCTATGGCAAGCGGCGTGTCAGCGGCTGGCGGCATTGAGTTTCTGGCGATACTTCTCGGCGTCCCAGTTGACCAGTTCATCGTTCTCGGCGGCGGTGAGGTAGTTCAGCCGCGCTGCAATGTCGATGCGTGCCGTCACGTCGGCAAGGCAGCGTTGCATGGCGTCGGCGCCCGCACTGGCATCGCCGCGCATCAGCACGCCCAGCCCGGGAAACAGGATCGCCACGGGGTTTGTACCGCACCGCTCGATGACGCGCGGCACATCCTCACCGGGCTTTGCCACCACCGACCCCCGACCCAGAAAGATGACGTGATCGGGGTAGAGGCTGCCCCCGGACGCCATGCGGCGGCTTTCGGGATCGATGGCGACCGCGTGCGCCTCGATTTCCGCCGGCAGCCTGTAACCGGTTTTCCCGGCCAGCGCCGCCAATCCCGCAACATCCGGTTCCGCCACTTGGCGCGCCGGCCGCGCCAGAAGCAGCGTGACGCGGCGCAGCAGCACTTCGGCCTCGGCGACGGTATCGGCCGCGACGACCAGCCCGTGATTGGCAAGGATCAGCACGTCGACCCCAGCCTGAAGCCGCTCGGCAATACCCTGGGCAAGCGGCAGGCCTGGCCGGAAATAAGGAACATACGCCCATTTGAGACCATCAAGGCGTCTGGCGGCTTCCACCTCGCAATTGGCCTGTACCGCCAGCGAAATGGTTTCGACGCAATGGACATGCAGGACGACGCGCTGCGGCATCAGCGCGTGAACGGTGGTTTCAATCGAAGGGCGCAGGCGCCGGGCGTTGAGCGTCTCGATGGCGAAGATCTGCGGCTGGTCGGCGGCGCTGTCGCGCTGTTCGACAGCCCTGAGCAGCGGCGCCATCGCCACCGGGACCATGATGTCTTCGGAGAGCGCATCCTTCAGCCATGTGCCGGAAGCCTTGATCCACAGCGTGTCGCCGGCTTTCAGCGAGGTGTTGCCGCCGGCGGCCTGGGTCAGGTTTGGGCTGCGCCCGATGCTGGCCGAAAGCGCCCGCAAAGCAGCCATTTCCTGCGCATCCGCATAGCTCGCCATGGCGCATTTCCTCTATCAGCTCCGTCAGCCTCGCAGCTTCGGATACCCGTCGTGGGATGTTGATGTGTATCGCAGATGCGAGCGACTTACGTCAATAGTGATCTAATGTCATCAAAGGTTCTTGCAATCGGAAAGATGTTGAGTAAGTTACGTCAAATGCCGTGGCAAAAACGGCTCCTGGGAGGAAAACGATTGAGCGACTCCGGCCGCCAGCGTCAGATCGTCGAGTTGCTGCGGGATCGCCCCTTCGCGTCGGTGCGCGAACTGCAGGAGCAGCTCGGCGTGTCGGCGGCGACGGTGCGGCGCGACATCGACAAGATCGACGAGGCCGGTGAAGCACGGAAGGTCTATGGTGGCATCTCGGCGCTCGACGGCGCTTCACAGGCGGGTGTTGCCTATGCCAGGCCCTATGACGAGAACCGCGACCTCGCGGTCGAGGCCAAGCGGCAGATCGCCGCTCTCGCGGCCACGATGGTGCGCGACGGCGATGCGGTCATCGTGCATGGCGGTTCGACCTGCTTCCACCTTGGGGTCAAGCTGGCTGAGCGCAGCATCCGTCTCTATACCAATTCGATGCCGCTCGCGGCCTATCTGAGCGACCACGGCCATTGCAGCCTGACCGTTGCCGGCGGCGATCTGCATCGTGAGCCGGGCATCATCCATTCACCGACCCAGGCGGAGCCGTTCTACGCATCGAAGTTCTTTCTCGGCGCGCAAGGCCTTGGCCAGGAGGGCGTGCTGGAATCGCACCCGCTGCTGGTCCGCTCCATCGCCGATCTCAGCCTGTGTGCCGACCAGATCGTGGTGCTGGCCGACAGCCGCAAACTGTCGATCCACGCCCGTAACATCGCGCTGCCCTTGTCGCGCATCGGCACGCTGGTGACCGATGACGGCCTGTCCGACGTCGACGCGCGCATGCTGGAAGACGCGGGCGTCATGGTGCGCATCGCTTCGGCTTCGGGAGCCATCCAGTGAAGATGGCCGTCCTCGATTTCGGCAAGACCAATTCGAAGCTGTTCGTCTTCGCTCAGGACGGGCGCATCGTCGACGAGCGCCGGACCCGGCCGAACTGGATGCGCAAAGATGGCTTCAGCGTGCTTGATGAGGCAGCACTTCACAGTTGGGCGGTTCGCGCCGTAAGCGAGGCCTCCGACGTCCATGGCGTACAGGGCGTGATGGTGTCGGGCCATGGCTGCACCTTTGCCCTGGTCGACGAGGCGGCGCTGACGCATCCGATACTCGATTATGAGCAAGAGCCGCCGGCTGATATTGCCGCGCAAATTGATCGCCTCGTTCCGGATTTCACCGAGACCTTCTCGCCGCGATTGCCGCTCGGCTTCAACTACGGTCGCCACATGCTGTGGCTACAGGCGGTGCAACCCGGTGCATTCACGGCCGCGAAATCGATCCTCGGCTATCCACAATACTGGAGCTGGCGGTTTGGCGGCCGGGCGGTCTCGGAAGTGTCCTATCTCGGCTGCCACTCGCATTTATGGGCGCCGCGCAAGCGCGACTTCAGTTCGCTGGTCGATATTGAGGGCTGGCGCGACAGGATGCCCGCTTTCGAGCGGGCGGGCTCGGTTGTCGGCGAGCAACGCCTCGGCGACACGAAGCGGCGGATCGCCATCCACAATGGTGTCCATGACAGCAATGCCGCGCTCCATGCCTATCGCCGGCAGGAGCTTGGCCCGGTCACCGTCGTCTCGACCGGCACCTGGGTCGTCGTGCTTAATCCGGATTGCCTGCTCGACGCGCTCGATGGCCAGCGCGACATGCTGGTCAATGTCGATATCGACGGCGGCCCTGTGCCGACCATCCGCTTCATGGGCGGGCGCGAATTCGCCACGATCAGCGACGGCTGGCAAGGCGCGATCGCGCCGGCGGCAGTGCAGCGGGTGATCAACGCCGGCAGCATGGCGCTGCCGAGCTTCGCGCCGGGCGGACCAATGCCCGGCCGCGCCGGCAAATTGGTCGGCCGCATGCCAAGCGCCGAGGAACGCGCAGCCGTGGCGCTGCTCTACGTCGCGCTGATGGTCGACCTCTGCCTCGACCAGATCCATTCGGACAACACCGTGATCGTCGATGGCGGACTGAACGCTGGCGGCCTGCTCGCCGGGCTAGTGGCGCAACTGCGTCCCAGCCAGGCCTTCCTGCAAGGGGCCACACTGGAGGGCAGCGCCACCGGGGCGGCGGCGCTGGCCTTCGAGACCGTCGGCCGCGAATTTGCCGCGGAAGTGCCGGAGCCCGTGCGTGCCGCAAGCTTCACCGGACTTGCCCGATATCGCGACACATGGCGTGGCCTCATCGGCGAGCAGGGCATCCCCCGCGCGGCAGCGGGAGGCGCACGGTGATTGTCGCTGCTCAGGCCGAAGTCACGCGCCAGCCAGTGCTGGAAATGCGGCACATCTCGAAGACGTTCGGGCCAGTCCGCGCCTTGCAGGACGTGTCGCTGACCGTCCATGCCGGCGAAGTCCATGCGCTGATGGGTGAAAACGGTGCTGGCAAGTCGACTTTGATGAAGGTGCTGTCCGGCGCCTATCGGCCTGATGCCGGCGGCGAGATACTGATCGACGGCGTGCCGGTCGCCACCGGCGACCCGATCAAGGCGCGGGCTCACGGCATTGCGGTTATCTATCAGGAACTGTCGCTGGCGCCCAACCTGACGGTCGCGCAGAACATCTTCCTCGGCAATGAGCCGAGGCGTTTCGGCATCGTCGACCGCGACCAATGCTACCGGCGCAGCAATGAGATCATCAAGCGTCTCGGCGTGTCCTTCTCCGCACGGGCTCAGGTTTCCAGCCTGTCGCTCGGCGAGCGTCAGCTGGTCGAAATCGCCCGCGCGCTTTCGACCAGCGCGCGCATCATCGTCATGGACGAGCCAACCACCTCGCTGACCTCGCGCGAGACCGACCGTCTCTTCGAGGTCATCGCGACGCTGAAGTCGCAAGGCATCGCCATCATCTACATCAGCCACCGCATGGAAGAGGTCTACCAGTTGGCCGACCGTGTCAGCGTGCTGCGCGACAGCGGCTATGTCGGCACACTCGAGCGTGCCGAGCTGAACGCCTCGCGCCTCGTCTCGATGATGGTTGGCCGCGACCTGTCCGCTTTTTACAGGAAGGATCATCGCCCGCCGGACAACAAGCGCGCGGTCGCCTTGTCGGTGCGCGGCATGGCGGACGGCAATCTCCTGAAGAACTGCTCCTTCGAACTGTACAAGGGCGAGGTGCTGGCTCTGGCTGGCCTTGTCGGCTCGGGCCGCACCGAACTCGCGCGACTGATCTTCGGTGCCGACAGACGCATCGCCGGCACGCTGGAACTCGACGGCAAGCCCGTAACCATCGGCTCGCCAAGCGAGGCACTGAATGCCGGCATCGCCTATCTCACCGAAGACCGCAAGGAGCTCGGCCTCTTTCTCGACATGTCGATCTCCGACAACATCAGCATGGGCGTGCTGGCCAGGGATGCGCGGCCCGGCGGCTTGCGCGATTTCAAAGCCGCCGAGAGACGTGCTGCCACTGCCGTTTCGGATCTCTCCATCCGCACCAGGTCGGTACAGGCCAATGCCGGTTCGCTGTCGGGCGGCAACCAGCAGAAAGTGTTGCTTGCCCGCCTGCTCGAGACCGAGCCGCAAGTGGTCATCCTGGATGAACCGACGCGCGGCGTCGATGTCGGAGCGAAGTCGGAAATCTACCGGCTGATCGACAATCTCGCCAAAAAGGGCATCGCCATCCTGATGATCTCCAGCGAACTGCCGGAGGTGATCGGCGTTGCCGACCGCGTGCTGGTAATGCGCGACGGCACGATTGCCGGCGAGGTTACGGCGTCCAAAGACCAGCCGCTGCGCCAGGAAGCAATCATGGAACTTGCAACGGGAGCGGCCAAGGGATGACCGACAAGGCGACCGAGATCAGTGGCCAGGTTGTCGGCAGGAGCCGGCGGTTGCGCACCGCCTTCGCCGCCCTTGGCATGCTGCCGATCCTGATCCTGCTGGCGGTCGGCTTCCAGTTGATGAACGCGCGCTTCTTCACCCAGACCAATTTGCTGATCGTCATGCAGCAATCGTCGATCAACATCGTGCTGGCAGCGGGCATGACCTTCGTCATCCTGACCGGCGGGATCGACCTGTCCGTCGGCTCGATACTTGCCGCCTCGGCGATGGTGGCGGTGATGGTGTCGCTGGTGCCCGATTGGGGACTGCTGGGCGTGCCGGCGGCCATTCTCGTCGGCCTCGGCTTCGGCGTCATCAACGGGCTGCTGATCGCCTATATCAGACTGCCGCCCTTCATCGTCACGCTGGGGTCGCTGACCGCTGTGCGCGGCGTCGCCCGCCTGCTCGGCCAGGACACCACGGTGTTCAACTCGGACCTGCCGTTCGACTTCATCGGCAACGGTTCGCTGTTCGGCATTCCGTGGCTGGTCATCATCGCCTTGTCGATCGTGGTGCTGTCCTGGCTGGTGCTCAAGCGCACCGTGCTCGGCACCTGGATCTATGCCGTTGGCGGCAATGCCGAAGCGGCGCGGCTGACCGGCATCAAGGTGCCGCTGGTGCTGCTCTTTGTCTATGGCGTTTCCGGCCTGCTGGCCGGCCTTGGCGGCGCCATGTCAGCGGCCCGGCTCTATGCGGCCAACGGGCTGCAGCTTGGGCAGTCTTACGAACTCGACGCCATTGCCGCGGTCATTCTCGGCGGCACCAGCTTCGTCGGCGGCGTCGGCTCGATCTGGGGTACGCTGATCGGTGGCCTGATCATAGCGGTGCTATCCAACGGGCTCATCTTGGCCGGTGTCTCGGACATCTGGCAGTACATCATCAAGGGATTGGTCATCATCGTGGCAGTCGCCCTCGACCGCTACAGGCTCCAGGCAGGAGCGAGAACGTGATTGACCTTGGTCGCCGGCGTAAACGACCGGTTTGTGTAACGCACCGTGAGAGGCGCGGGGCAATTGGAGGAAAGCAATGAAGACCATCGCTAAACTGCTCTGCGGCGTCGCACTCGCGGCCGCCGCCATCGCGCCCGCATCGGCCAAGGACCTCAACAAGGTCGGCATCTCGGTCGGCCTGCTCGGCAACCCCTTCTTCGTCGCCACCATCAAGGGCATCGAGGACGCAGCCAAGAAGATCAACCCGAAGGTCGAGGTAACCTCAGTGTCGGCCGACTACGACCTCAACAAGCAGGTCTCTCAGGTCGATTCCTTCATCGCCGCCGGGGTCGACGTGATCATGCTCAATGCGGTCGATGCCAAGGCGATCGGCCCGGCGGTGAAGAAGGCGCAAGCAGCGGGCATCGTCGTTGCCGCCTTCGACGTCTCGGCGCCAGGCGCCGACGTCACCGTGATGACCAACAACGTCAAGGCCGGCGAAGAGGCCTGCCAGTATCTGGTCGACCACACCGGCGGCAAGGGCGACTACGTTATCCTCAACGGCCCGGCGTCGTCGTCGATCCTGGAGCGGGTGAAGGGCTGCAAGGACGTCCTTGCAAAACACCCCGACATCAAGATCCTCTCCGACGACCAGAATGCCGAAGGCTCGCGCGACGGCGGCCTGAAGGTCTTCCAGTCGCTGCTCACCCGCTTCGACAAGATCGATGCGGTGTTTGCCATCAACGATCCGACGGCGATCGGCGCCCAGCTTGCGGCCAAGCAGCTCAATCGCTCGGAGTTCATCTTCACCGCAGTGGATGGCGCTCCCGATATCGAGAAGGAACTCGCTTCCGGCACCTCGATGATCAAGGCCTCGGCTTCGCAGGATCCCTACGTGATGGCTGGCCAGTCGCTGACGATGGCGGCTGAGCTGCTTGCCGGCAAGAAGCCGGCGGAGCCGACCGTGCTGCTCGACCCGAAGCTGATCACGGCCGAGAACCTGAAAGACTACAAGGGCTGGACCGCAGCCCGCTAAGCCTCCCAAGGCCGATGCGGCCGGGGCAACCCGGCCGCAACTCAATTCCAGAAACGGGAGACGATCATGTCGCGCATCGGTATTCATTCCTTCGTCTGGTCGGCGAGTTCGGCGCAAGGCGACCTCGAACGGACGCTGGCCAACACCAAGGAGGCCGGTTTCGACCTGATCGAGTTCTCCTATCTTGACCCCGCCAATGTCGACGTTGGCGGGCTGGCCAGGCGCATCGCCGACCTCAAGCTTGGCGTGGCGATCAGCATCGGCCTGCCGGCCGACGGCGACATTTCGAGTGCCGACAAGGCGGTTGCCGCGCGCGGCGTCGAGATCCTCAACGAGACGATCGCGCTCACCCGCGATCTCGGCGGCCAGAAGATTGGCGGCATCCTCAGTACCAGCCACGGCTTGCAGACGCAGGCGCCGACGCGCGATCAGTGGAACCGCAGCGCGGGTACACTTGCGAAGGTTGCGGAGACGGCCAAGGCCGCCGGCGTCACGCTCAATCTGGAGATCGTCAATCGCTTCGAAAGCAATCTTCTCAACACCGCTTCACAAGGCCTGGCCTTCATCGCGGACACCGGCTCCGACAACATCTTCCTGCATCTCGATACCTTCCACATGAACATCGAGGAGGCCGATGTCGGACTGGCTATCCGCCATGCCGCTGACAAGATCGGTTATGTCCATATCGGCGAGAGCCATCGCGGTTTCCTCGGCACCGGCAATATCGACTTTGCCGCCATCTTCGATGCGCTGACCGCGATCGGCTATAGGGACGACCTCAGCTTTGAATCCTTCTCGTCGAAGATCGTCGACGAGAACCTGTCACGGAAGACGGCGATCTGGCGCAATCTGTGGTCCGACAATATGGAATTGGCCCGGCATGCGCGCGCCTTCATCTCAATCGGTCTGGAGACGGCGCAGCGAAAGGCAGAGCTTGTTGCATCGAGACATCGTCCTTAGCAGGAGCGCGCTGCCAACGCGCCAATGTTGTCGTTCATCCGGCCCGCGCCTTACGTGCAAGGAATCGACGTCGGAGGCGCTGAGTGTGGCGGAGGCAGTCGAGCGGGGTGACGCTGACGAGAGCTTTCTGATTTTGGCCCACGAAACGCAATAAAATCAACATCTTCATACGCCCTCCGGGGCCATCCGATCTCCATACTGGACGGGGATGACGTTTGACACAGCGCGGCGGAAAGAAGCAGGATGGCTGATAGAGTCGACATCGCATGATGATGTCACTATATAGCGGCGGCTTCGACCGTGTAGCTGTGGCGGTGTACCACGAAGCAGCAGAAAATGTGTTACGCGTTGTGATCCCTATTGTGATACAAATCGGCCGTCGACAGCAGGAAAAGATCGTAAGAACAATAGCATAGAGCCGAAGCCGATCCCGGCCAACGTACCACTCTATCAAACAATCAGAACGTGCTCATTGAACCCTTCCCTTCATTCGGCTCTTCGGACCTCCGACAAGATCAACTTGCCGGGCGAAGCCGACTCGGTTCGAATGGCAGCATGCATCCTTTACCGGGTGCGGACGTTTACGGTTACCAACCGGCATAGCCGCCAGGGAAAAGCAGTATGAGTGAACATGCGATCGAGTTCTTGCGCGGATGGATCGGTGAAAAGGTTCACTGCCAGCACTCGCCGGTAAAGATCGAGAAGCAGGCCGAGACCCTCGCCAAGGAGTGCGCGGCCAAGGCCGCTGAGGTCGGCATTCCGCTGGAAGATATCCAGGAAGAAGTCGGCGACATCCAGGAACTGATCGCATCGCGGCTCGAAGAGGCGGCCGAGGCCGACCAGAGCAACGCGGCCAAGCCGTGACGCAACAGGCCTGGCGCCGCCAGGCCTTGTCCTCTATCCAAATCGATCTTTCAGCCAGGCCTTCGGCAGCGCCGGCACGAAATTGCCGTCGCGTCCGCTCATATCCTCATTGGCGACCATTGCATTGAGGATCGCCTCCTCTACGCCTTGCGCCACCGCATCGAAGAACGGATCGATATCGACGTCCGGGATGTAAGCGGCGTTTGCGGTTCGTCCCGACGGTGCAAGTGCTGCTTGCGGATTGGCGATGGTGAAGGCCAGAAAAATGTCGCCCGAACTGTGGTAGCCGAAGCCGCCTGTCATGGCGATGCCGAGCGGCACGCGCTTTGCCAGCCGCTTCATCTGGTGCGGCAGAAATGGCGCATCGGTGGCGACGATGGCGATGATCGAGCCCTTTTCGGCACGCGGCGTGCCTTCGCGCATCGCCGGCTCTACCAGATCGGGCCCGACGCGGGCGCCGCGCAGTGTGAAATTGCGCCGCTTGCCGAAATTCGCCTGCAAGAATACGCCGACCGTATGCCTGATGCCCTGCCACTCGACGATGCGCGATGCCGTGCCCGAGCCGGCCTTGAAGCCAAAGGCAATCATGCCGGTGCCGCCGCCGACACTGCCTTCCTCGATCGCTCCACCGGCGGCACCGTCGAGCGCGGCTTCGACATCTTCGAAGCCGACGTGATGACCGTTGATGTCGTTGAGGAAACCATCATAGGTCTCCGCCGCAACCGGCAGGCCCCAGCCGCTGTCGAGCGCCGCCGGCAGCACGCGTTGCATCCAGCGCAGCGTGCCGTCGCGGGTAACGCCGCAGGAATGCGTGTTGGTGATCGTGACCGGCAGGTTGAAGGCGCCGACTTCCTCGATAATGTGCGACCCCGTCAACTCGCCATTGCCGTTCTGGCTGAAGACACCGGCAAACACCGGCGTGGCGAGCTCAGCCAACGGCCGCGGCAGGATGGCGGTGACGCCGGTGCGCACCGGCCCCGTGCCAACCTCGAGCAGACCCTCGCCGGAAATCAGCGTCGCATAGCCGACCGATACGCCGGGCACATCGGTGATGGCGTTGAAGCCGCCCGGCGTGCCCTCGAAGGCAATGCCGAAAGCACGCGCGCGCGGCTTGCCCGCCGGCGTTTGAAGATGCGGGTCATGTTCGGTCATGCGGTCCTCTAAAAAAGCGAGCCCTGATTGCCCGGCTCTTTCGGTTTGCTGGCCGTCGGCTTTGCGGCGGGTTTGCTGGCCGCTGGTTTGGCAACGGCCTGCACCCGCTCGGCGTCGCCGGTCGCGACTGCATTTACGATGCCGTCGGCGAACTCCAGCTGCAGGCCAGCGCCCGGCGCCACATCAACTGCCAGTTTGATCACCGCGCCGTCGGCATCCTTGACCAGCGCGAAGCCGCGGGCCAGCACAGCCTTGTGCGACAGCGTTGCCATCAGCCTCTCGGATTGGACGATGCGGCCGCGCAGTCGCTCCAGCCTGAGCAGTACCGCTTGCGTGCCGCGTCTCGTCAAAGCTGTCAGAAGATCCCTCTGCACGGTTTGCCGCCGTGCCGTTGGCTCGATCGTAATGCGGCCTTGCAGCAAAGCCAGTTGCTGCCTGTGCCGTTGCAGGGATGCTTTCGCACATTTTGGCAACTGATCCGCCGCACGATTCAACTCCGCGCGCCGGGCTCTCGCCAATGCGCGCAGCGCCCCTTGGGCGCGCAAAAGGTTGCGGTCGTTGGTGCGTCGCGCCTCGGCAATCCGCCGCGACAGCGTTGCCGGAGTGAGCTTCACGGCGAAGAACCGAGCTTTCTTTCTTTCGGTGGAGACCATCAGCCCCCGGCTAAGCCGGCTGGCCGCCTCGTCCAGCCGCCGTCGCGGCAGCGCCAGCAACTGGTCGGGCGAGGGCAGTGCCCGGGCCGCCGCACGCGAGGCCTGCCGCTTGCGTTCGAAATTGCGCAAGGTGGCTGCTTTGAGACGTGCGCCAAGACTGGCTAGTGTCGCTTCGAGGTCCGCTTTCACCGGCACCGCGATCTCCGCCGCACCTGTCGGCGTGGGTGCGCGCATGTCGGCGACGAGATCGATCAAGGTCCAGTCGGTCTCGTGGCCGACGGCCGAAATCACCGGGATGCGCGAGGCGGCGACGGCGCGCGCCAGCCCTTCATCGTTGAACCCCCAGAGGTCCTCAAGGCTGCCGCCGCCGCGCGCCACGATCAGAAGGTCGGGCTGGGCAATCGCGCCATCCCAGGCCAGCGCGTTGAAGCCGTTGACGGCGGCCGTCACTTCCGCCCCCGCCGTCTCGCCCTGGACTCTTACCGGCCAGACCAGCACATGCAGCGGAAAGCGGTCCTTGATGCGGTGAATAATGTCACGGATCACCGATCCGGTCGGCGAGGTGACGACGCCGATGGTGCGCGGCATGAACGGCAGCCGCCGCTTGCGGCCGGCGTCGAACAGCCCTTCGGCCTGCAGTCGCCGCTTGCGCTCTTCCAAAAGCGCCATCAGCGCCCCGGCGCCCGCCGGCTCGAGATTGTCGATGACGATCTGGTAGTTGGATTTGCCGGGATAGGTGGTGAGTTTGCCGGTGGCGATCACCTCCATCCCCTCTTCGGGGCGGAATTTCAGCCGGCCCATCGTGCCTTTCCAGACCACCGCGTCAAGCCGCGCGCGGTCGTCCTTCAGCGTGAAATAGGCATGGCCGGAAGAGTGGGGCCCGCGATAGCCGGAAATTTCGCCGCGCACCCGCACATGGCCGAAGACATCCTCGACCGTACGCTTCAGCGCGCCGGAAATCTCGCTCACCGTGTATTCGGTGGCATTGGTTCGTGATTCGGATTCTGCGTCGCTCATCGGCCGATTGAGCGGCTGTTGTCGCTCCGCGTCAAGATTCCATAACTTGATCTTAAGCCTGTCCTGATTGACTCTGGGCCAAGGAGGACGCATGAGCGCCCGCAGACAACGCAGCCCGTTGACGTTCCAGGTCACCCTGACGGTGCTGACGCTTGCCGTTTTTGCACTGGCCATCGTTGTCGGCTTCGGCCTTTACGCCACCATGCAGGCCGACCGGGTCTCGCTCGAGCGGCAGAAGGTTTTCCTGGCCAACGGCCTGCAGGACCAGATCGCCGCGGTAAAGCGCGAGCAGGAAAGCGTCGCCGTCTGGGATGATTCCGTTATCAACGCCAAGGCCGGCAACCAGACCTGGATGGCAGAGAATCTCAGCGTCTGGATGTACTCGTATTACGGCCACAACCGGGTCTATGTGCTGGACGACGCCAACCGGCCGGTCCACGCCATGCGCGAAGGGAAGGTCGTGTCGCCTGCCGTCTTTGGCGAGGACGAACCCGCTTTGCGGCCGACAATCGCCAGGTTGCGCCAGATGATGAGCAAGGACGCAAGCCAGGCCGGCGCAAAGTTCGTTGCCGACGATCTGGTCTCGCTTGGCGGTCAGCCTGCCATACTCAGCGTCATGCCTCTGGTGCCGAGTTCGGATCGCGTCACCCAAGCATCCGGCAGCGAATATCTGCATGTCTCCATAGAGTTCATCAACGACGCGGTGATCGGCAAGATCGCGCAGAAATATCTGCTGGCGGGGGCGCATCTCCTGCCGATGGCTCAGCAGCTTGGCTCGGCTGCCATTCCGCTTATCGACAAACAGGGTGTCATCCTCGGCTATATTGCCTGGGACCAGGAACGGCCCGGCCTGACGCTGGTGGGCAAGGCCAGCCCGGCCCTGGCTCTGGCCACGCTGCTCGCGGCGAGCGTGCTGGCCTTTCTGCTCCGGCGTCTGCGCCGAGCATCATCGGCGCTGCAGACCAGCCAGGCCCAGGCGCAATATCTCGCCTTTCACGACACGCTCACCGGCCTGCCCAACCGGGCACTGTTCGAGGACAGGCTGCGGCGTGCCTTGCTTACCTCCGGCAATGAAAGCAAGGTGGCGCTGCTTTATCTCGATCTCGATCGCTTCAAGCATGTCAACGACACGCTTGGTCACCCGGCAGGCGACGAACTCGTGCGCCAGACGGCGGCCAGGCTTCAGCATACGGTTCGCGACGTGGACACGGTGGCAAGGCTGGGTGGCGACGAATTCGCGGTGATTCTGATCGATGTCCGCGACGTCAGGAACGCAGAGGATATTTCGGAGAGGGTGCTGCAGAAACTGCAGGAGCCGTTCAAGCTGATGGACGATCAGGTCTTTATCAGCGCCAGCATCGGCATAGCCTTGTCGACAGGCTCTGATGCCGATGCAGACGATCTGCTGCGCAAGGCCGACATCGCGCTCTACGAAGCCAAGAAGAACGGCCGTGGCCGCTACCAGGTCTTCGCCGGCGACATGGACGACCTTTTGCTGCGCAAGCGCAAGGTCGAGAGCGAGCTGCGCAGCGCGCTGAACGGCGGCACCGGTATCAAGCTCGCCTACCAGCCGGTCTTTGCCAGCGACGGCAAGACCATTGTCGGCGCCGAGGCGCTGATCCGCTGGGCGCATGAGGTCCATGGCGCATTGCCGGCAGCGCAGTTCATCGCCATCGCCGAGGAACGCGGCATGATCGGGCAGCTCGGCGCATGGGCCCTGCTGGAAGCCTGCCGCTTCGCCGTGAAGACCAAACTGCCGTGGCTCGCCGTCAATGTCTCGCCGCTGCAATTGCGCGACGCCGGCTTTGCCGAAGAGGTTGCCTCGATCCTCGCCGAAACGGGACTGGCGCCGAAGCGCCTGCAGCTCGAGATCACCGAAAACGTTCTCCTGGAAAACAACGACACCACCAGAGCGGCTCTGGCAGCCTTGCGCCAGTCGGGCGTCGGCATTGTGCTCGACGATTTCGGCACCGGCTATTCGTCGCTGAGCTATCTGCGCCGCCATGCCATCGACAAGCTCAAGATCGACCGCTCCTTCGTGCGGCTTCTCGACGGCGACGGCAATTCGGGCGCCATCGTCAAGGCGCTGATCGATCTCGCCGGCGCGCTCAAGGTCGAGGTCACCGCCGAGGGCGTAGAGACCGAGGTGCAAAAGGCGCTGCTGGTCGCCATGGGCTGCCAGCAGCTGCAGGGCTACCTCTTGTCGCCGCCGCTGGAGCCGGCGCAATTGGTGGCGCTGCCCGGCCTGTCGTCGGCCAACGCAACGACGGAGGCGGCAGCGTCGGCCTGATCGTTCCTACCAGCCAGGCAGGATCTGGTTCGGCTTGCTCCGCTTCATCTTGGCGAAGGCGAGCGAGGCGAAATCGAAGCTTCCCGTTTCTTCGCCGAGCGGCACGGAAATATTGTCGAGGCTTTCCGAGATGTGCCGGGCCAGCGCGTCGACGATTTCGGGCCGCGAGGTCTGGCCGCGCATGATGCCGATGCGGCAGTCGGGCAGCGCGCCAAAACCGTCGGCTTCGCCCAGCACTCGCATGCCGGGCCGCAGCGCGCATTCCGGCAGCACCGAGATCGCCAGCCCCGACAGCACCGCGGCGGTGATGACGGTCGCCGAGAAGCTGGTGAAGAGGATGCGATAGTCGCGGCTTTGCCGGTCGAGCACATCGACGGCGGCGCGCCGCCAGATGCAGTTCGGCCGGCCGAAGGCCATCGGCAGCACTTCCTGTTCGTGCGTGGCATGGTTGGCCGAGGTCACCCATAGCAGCGGCTCGCGCCGCACCACTTCCGACTGGCCGCGCGTATCGTTGTGCGTCACCAGCGCAAGATCGAGATTGCCGCGCTTGATATGCTCGACCAAGCCTGGCGTAGGCTCGCAGATGACGGTCAGTTCGACGCGCGGGTTTGACCGTGTGAAGCGTGCCATGATTTCGGGCAGGAACCGGTCGGCATAGTCGTCGGGGGTGCCGATGCGGATGGTGCCTTCGAGCCGCTGGTCATCGAAGGCGGCCAGCGTTTCGCGGTTGAGATAGAGCAGGCGGCGCGCGTAGGAGAGCAGCTTGTCGCCTTCCTCGGTCAGCCTGTTGGTGCGGCCGTCCTTTTCGAACAGCGGCTTGCCGATCCGCTCTTCCAGCCGGCGCATCTGCATCGACACCGCCGATTGCGTGCGCAGCACTTCCTCGGCCGCGCGGGTAAAGCTGCCGGTATCGGCAATCGAGATGAAGGTCTGCAACTGGTCGAGATCGAGTGGCGCTTTCATCGGTCCAATCCATCACTAGCGTTGATGCTAAAGATTAGAAACATTCGTTGGATTAATCAATCGGTGCGTGGCAAATTCACATTGTCCACATGAAAGCATGTGAATCGAGACCGGAACGGCCGCTGTCCCCAGCGCCGATCGCCTGGTCTTGTCCAGTTCGAGTCTGAAGGAGACCGACATGACCACGTTTGATTTCGCCACCGAGACCTCGCGCATCACCTCGCGTCCGGCCGTTGCGACGCGCGTGGCCAACACCCTTCTCAATGCCTACCAGGCCTGGAAAAATCGCCGGGCCTTCTATCGCCTCGGCGAGATGTCGGACGCCGAACTCGCCGATATCGGCCTGACGCGCGCGGACCTCCATGTCGCCATCGATGTGCCGTTCGGCGCCGATCCGACCGTGAAGCTGCGTGCGATTGCGAGCGATCGTGCCGATACGATCGAAGATCTCGCCCGCCAGATAGCGTGATATCGGGCGCATTGTTTCGGTTGCCGTGAACCTTTCTCAGGCTCGCCGCGACCAACGAGTATAGCAGGCTCCCCACTCCCTGCCGGTTCCCCGCCGGCCAGCCTGCACACTGGCCCGGTCCTCCTCCAGGACCGGGCTTTTTCTTTTAAAGCTCCGTCGTCATCGTGCGGTCTGCGCCGCGTCGCTTCGTTCCTTGCTCCGAAGCCGCGAAGGTCAGCGCCCAACTACCGCCAACTACCGCCGGTCCATGTCCCGCTTGAACTGGTCGAAGATCGTTTCCACGCCCTTCTGATAGTCGTCGCGCTGCTGGGCGCCGGTCTCGAACATCTTGCCGAAAATATCGTCGAACGGATTGCGTGGCCTGCCGCTCGGATTGGCCTGCGGTTGCGGCGCCTGGCGCTCCTGCGGTGCCTGTCGCGGCTGGGGTGCTTGCGGCTGCTGCGGCGCCGGCTGCCCACCGGGCAGGCCGAAGCCGCCACCACCGCCTTGCCGCATCATCTCTTCAAAAATCTTGCCCAGCGGGTTGTCGCCGTAAGGGCTCTGCGTCTGTTGCGGCTGTGCTGGTTGCTGCGGCCGGCCCGGCGGTTGCTGTGCCGCGCCACCGCCGAACATGTCCTGCAGCACTTTGCCGAGCGGATTGTCGCCATAGGGGTTGGGCGCCTGTTGCGGCTGGCTTTGCGGCTGTTGGGCGCCGCCGCCGAACATGTCCTGCAGCACTTTGCCCAGCGGGTTCTCACCGTAAGGATTGGGTGCTGGCGGCGCAGGCTGTGCCCCGCCGCCCGCCTGCCGCATCATCTGTTCGATGATCTCGCCGAGCGGATTGCTGCCGCCGCCGAAGCCACCGGCGGCCTGCATCTGACCCCCGGTCAACTGGTTTGTCGTCTGCTTGAACAATCCGCCCATCACCATCGAAGCGATGGCCGGCAGCATCTGCTGCAGGATCTGCTGGCTGACGCCGGTCGCCTGCGCGGCCTGGCTGGCCACCGCGCGCGACAGCTCCTTCGAGCCGAACAGATGACCCAGAATGCCATTGCCCTCATTGACGCCTTGCGGTGAGAAAGCCCTGGTCGCGTCCTCGAAATATTTCGCGTGCTGGCCGCTCGCCATCGCCGTCATGAAGGCGCCTAGCCCATAGGGATCGGCGGTGTTGCGTTGCAGCCCTTGCGAGAAGGCCGGCAGCAGAGCGGCGACAGCCGCCTGCGTCTGCTGCATGGAAAGCCCGTACTGCTGGGCAAGCGCCTGCATGCCGTTGCCGTTCTGCGCCTGCGCCAATATGTCGAACAAGGTAGGCATCGGTTTCTCCTCCGGGAAATCCTCGAGGGAGAACCTAGTTCGTTTCGATGTTCGATTGAAGCGGCTTTTGCCGCTGCTCAAGGCGCGACGCTAATACGCATATTCCATGAACACCGGCTCGATCGAGCCGCCCCAGCGCGTGTGGTAGGCCGACAGCATTTCCTCGGCACTGGTGGTACCGCGCGCCACGACTTCGTCCAGCGTGTTGAGGAACGAGGTCTCGTCATAGCCGTCGCGGTTCTTCCTGCCGCGATTTTTCAGCCCAAGGCGCGAAATGGTCATTACATCGCGGCCGATCTCACGCAGCGTCGTGTTGCGGAACGGCGCGGAAATGCCTTGTTCCGGCACCGCATTGCGCATCGCCAGCGTTTCTTCATAGGTCCAGCTCGAAGTCAGCGCCTCGGCGGCGTCGAGCGCGGCCTCGTCATAGAGCAGCCCGACCCAGAAGGCCGGCAGTGCGCAGATGCGGCGCCACGGCCCGCCATCGGCGCCGCGCATTTCGAGGAAGCGCTTCAGCCTGACGTCGGGGAACAGCGTCGACAGATGGTTCGCCCAGTCGCCCATGGTGGGCAGTCCGTCCGGTACTTCATTGCGGGCAGCGCCGGCCATGAACTGGCGGAAGGTGATGTGCGTCATGTCGTGATAGTGGCCGTCGCGGATGACGAAATACATCGGCACGTCGAGCGCCCATTCGACATAGTCGGCAAAGCCGAACTGGGGCGAGAAGCAGAATTCGAGCAGGCCCGAGCGCTGGTTGTCGGTGTCGCGCCAGATGTCGCCGCGCCAGCTCTGCAGCCCGTTCGGCCGGCTGTCGGTGAAGGGCGAGTTGGCAAACAGCGCCGTCGACAGTGGCTGCAGCTTCAGCGACACCTGCATCTTGCGGCGCATGTCGGCTTCGCTTTCGAAGTCGAGGTTCACCTGGATGGTGCAGGTGCGATACATCATGTCGAGACCCTTGGTGCCGACCTTGGGCATGTAGCGGGTCATGATTTCGTAGCGCGATTTCGGCATTTTCGGCGTCTCGGCGAGCGACCATTTCGGACTGCCGCCGAGGCCGAGAAAGCGGATGCCCATCGGCTCGGCGATCTCGCGTACCTGCGCCAGATGCGCATTGCCCTCCCGGCAGGTCTGGTGGATCGTTTCAAGCGGCGCGCCCGACAGCTCGAACTGGCCGCCAGGCTCCAGCGAGATCGCGCCCTGTCCGGTCGGCTCGACCAGGCCGATGATGCGGCCGTCATCGATGATCGGGTCCCAGCCGAGCTTTTGCTGCATGCCTTCGAGGATGGCGCGGATGCCGCGCTCGCCGCCATAAGGCACCGGCGCGTTGCCGTCGACATAGAAGGGGAACTTCTCGTGCTCGGTCCCGATGCGCCACTTGTCGCGCGGCTTGTTGCCTTCGGCCAGATGCTCGACCAGTTCGTCGATGCCTTCGATTGGCCGGAAATCGGTTGTGTCGCGCGCCATGGGGCCCCCTCTGCGGCTCTCGGAGCCCGCCGGCGCTAAATGGACGAAATGTCAGCAGCCGATCAAGCGAAAAATCCTGAGCCACAGGTCAACAGGAATTGATCTTTACGCCTCTTACCAGTCTCCGACCGTCGCCTGCATCACCGCAAGCGCCGCTACAGCTGCTGTGTCAGCGCGCAGGATGCGCGGTCCGAGCGGGATGGCAGTGACGAAGGGGAGCGCCCGCAGCATCTTGCGTTCGTCGCCGGAAAAGCCGCCTTCCGGCCCGACCAGCAGCGCCAGCTTCCTCTCCGGCACCGCCTGCAATGCCGGCAGCGGGTTGTTGGTCGAGGCATCCTCGTCGCAGAAGATAAGCCGGCGTTCCTTGTCCCAGCCGGAGAGCAGGCGCTCGAATTTCTCGGCTTCTCGCACTTCCGGCACCGCCAGTATGCCGCATTGCTCGGCCGCCTCGACGACATTGGCGCGCAGCCGGTCGATGGAGGGTTTTGCCAATTGCGTGTGCTGGGTGATCACCGGCTGCAGGATGCCGGCGCCCATCTCCACCGCCTTCTGCACGAGATAGTCGAGCCGCCCCTGCTTCAGCGGCGCGAAGCAATAAACTAGATCGGGCAAAGGCGGTTGCGGCCGCTGTTGGCTGAGCACTCTCAGCCGCACCGCCTTCTTCGACTTCGAAGCGATCGCCGCCGACCACTCGCCGTCGCGGCCGTTGAAGACCAGAATCTCGGCGCCTTCGCCGAGCCGCAGCACATGCATGAGGTAATGGCTTTGCTGCTGGCCGGCATCGAATTCGATGTCGGCTGCGAGATCGTCGGCCAAGAACAGCCGCTGCATCTTGTAATTGGCGCGCATCGCCGAGGAATGGGCGAGGCGGTGCCTGGCGTCAAGTCTCGGCGGAACGATGCCACACCGGTTCAAAACCGTGCCGCAGCACCGAAACGGTCGTGGCCGGTGTGAGCAGGCGCAGCGAACGGCCGGCAAGGCTGTCGAAGGCCGCCGCATCGCCATAGCCTGCGAACGACCAGGGCAGCGCGTTGCCGCCGCGCAGCGCATAGGCCGAGCCGCCATCCGCGATCATCGCTCCGTCCGGCAATTCGGCAAGCTCTCCCATGGTGACATCAGGTGGCTTGCCGCCGGAAGCCAGCCGCTCCTTGTGCAGCCGCTTGTCCACCATTGGCGCGCGCGGTTCGTTTACACCGAAGACTTTGCCGAAACGCCCGACAAAATCCGTGGCTCGCTCACGCCGGCAATAGAAACAGGGACGGTGCCCGGCGGCCAGCGCCGTCACCTCGTCGAGGAAGAACAACTCGGTCCAGCCGGCCCTGCCGCCCGGCCGATTCCTGCCCATCGGCTCGCGCCGCACATTGCGGAATTGGCGGACGCAGATGATCCAGGCCGGCAAGGCCCAACGCTTTTTCAGCAGCGTCTTGGTCTCAGGATCGTGGATGATGCCGCGATTGCCGGTGAACAGGCCGCGCTCGGATATGGCATGGATGGCGCCGAACGGATCGACCCGGTTCTGCAGTGGCATAGCTCTCTCCCGAATACGCATCTTGGCTGCAATGCTGGCGACATGATATCGCTCGTCGCGTCATTTCATGTCAGCAGGGTTTTGCGATGCGGGTGCTGGTGGTCCAGAACTACGACAACACCGGCCTTGGCCAGGTTGGTGCCGCGCTCGCCGAAGCCGGCGCCGATCTCGACCTGCGCCGGCCCTACAAGGGCGATGCGCTGCCGGACGACGCGACCGGACACGATGCCATGGTGATGCTGGGCGGCGGCCAGAATGCGCTGGCCGACGATGACTACCCGTATTTCCCGGTGCTGCTCGAACTGACCCGCGATTTCGCCGCCAAGGATCGCTCGGTTCTCGGTATCTGCCTGGGCAGCCAGTTGGTTGCCCGCTCTTTCGGCGGTGAGAACCAGATCGGCGGCGCCTCGGAATTCGGCTGGCACAAGGTATCGCTGACGCCGGACGCCAGAACCGATCCGGTGCTTGGCGCACTTCCCCAGGATTTCCCCATCTTCGAATGGCACGACGACACTTTCGCGCTGCCGTCAAATGCGGTGCGGCTTGCCGGCAGCGAAATTGCCGAGAACCAGGCGTTCCGTATCGGCCGCGCCGTCTACGGCTTCCAGTTCCATTTCGAGGCCGACCAGCCGATGGTGAGGGACTGGAGCACATCCTTCGCGCCGCTGATTGCCGATCGCCATCCCGACTGGCAGGATCGCCTCGACAGCGAAATGGCACGCAACGGCCCCGAGGCCGACGCCGCGGGCTTGGCCATTGCCCGCGCCTGGGTGGCGACGATCTGAGACTGGCCGCGCGCAGTCAGCAATTCCAGGAAAAGTGTGAAGCGGTTTTCCGTCCGGAATTGCGTCAGATAAAAAGATAGAGCGGTTCGCCGTAGCGGCGAACCGCTCTATCCGTTGCATAATTGGCACGCGGCGGGGAATCTGCCGGGGACAACTTNGTTCGCCGTAGCGGCGAACCGCTCTATCCGTTGCATAATTGGCACGCGGCGGGGAATCTGCCGGGGACAACTTCTTTCGTCCTTGGTTTGTGGCCGAACGCTATCCTACAAGGCGCGCGCTATGCAACGGCAATGCAACCGCGATGAACCTTCTGTGTGATCCGCGCGACACACCGCCGATACAGAATCGACCTACAAACGCGAAATCGTCGAAACTTTGAGACGAATTCTCGGTTTCAACCCATTGGTAACCGCCTCGTGCCCAGATGCAGGAAGCTCAACTAGAGATGACGTCCGTGAAAGCAGCGCTTCTGTCCTTTGTCATGCTGTCTGCCATCGTTTTGTGCGGTCTCGGCATTTATTCCGCCGATGCAGCCAACAACCATCAGGCCGTCGACGGCTACGGCGTCACCGCCGCGCTTCGCTAAAACGCTTTTCCCTGCACAGTCAGGATACGCTTGTCCGCGCCGTCCACGGCGAGCGCGCTGAGCATGCCTGACTGCCAGGCGAGTGTGTCGACATTGACGCGGTTCGGCATCACCTCCGCCTGCGGCACCGGTGTGTGGCCGTGCACGATCACCTTCGGGTAAAGCCCTGGATGGTTGTGGAAGACGTCGCGGATCCAGACCAGATCCTGCGGGCTCTGGCTCGCCAGCGGCACGTCAGGCCTGACGCCGGCATGGCATAAGAAGAAATCACCTGATATCAGTGACAATTGCAGCGACCGCAGGAAGTCGACATGGGCTTGCGGTACAGCATTGACCAGTGCCTGGTGTCCCCGCCGTAACGCCTCGGCCTTGCCGAACCAGCTTGCGTGTCCCGCTAAGTCGACACCATAGGATTGTGCCGTCTGCACGCCGCCATAACGGATGAACAGCCCTTCCGGGTCAGGCTCGTCGAGAAAGTCGAGGAAGCCGATATCGTGGTTGCCGGCGAGCATCAGATGCCGCGGATCGCGTTTCTGTGCCTCGATCAGGAAGTCTATGACGCCCTTGGACTCTGGTCCGCGGTCGACATAGTCGCCGAGGTGGATGACGCGCCAATCGCTGGTCGGCTTGTATTCGAGTTCGCTCTCGATGCGGCGATGCATGGCGGCGAGCAGATCGAGCCGGCCATGCACGTCGCCGATCGCATAGAGGCGCATGCCATCGGGTGCGCGCGCGTCGAGGTAGTGGATGCCGGTCTCGGTCAAGGCGGCTTCGTCTCCGTGATCCAGCGAGGCTAGGGTCTAATCGGTGAACAAGACCCTAGCGCCGCAACTGGTCCTTGCCCATGTCGGTCACCAGCCGCTTGCCGCACAGTGCCAGCGTGATGTCCATCTCCTTGCGGATGATGTCCAGCGCCAGGGTCACGCCTTGCTTGCCCATGGCGCCCAATCCGTACAGGAACGGGCGGCCGATATAGGTGCCCTTGGCGCCGAGGCAAAGCGCCTTCAGCACGTCCTGGCCCGAGCGGATGCCGCCGTCCATATGCACCTCGATCCTGTCGCCGACGGCATCGGCGATCTCTTCCAGCGCCATGATTGACGACGATGCGCCGTCGAGCTGGCGCCCGCCATGGTTGGAAACGATGATGGCGTCGGCGCCGGTCTCGACCGCCATCAGCGCGTCCTCCTTGTCGAGAATGCCTTTCAGGATCAGCTTGCCGCCCCAACGTTCCTTGATCCAGGCGACATCCTTCCACGACAGATGCGGGTCGAACTGCTCCGTCGTCCACGATGCCAGCGAAGCGACGTCGCCGACGCCCTTGGCATGGCCGACAATGTTGCGGAAGGTGCGGCGCTTGGTGCCGGCAATGCCCATCAGCCAGCGTGGCCGCATGGCGATGTTGGCAATGTTGGCCAGCGTCATCTTGGGCGGCGCCGACAGCCCGTTGCGGACATCCTTGTGGCGCTGCCCCAAGATCTGCAGGTCGAGCGTCAACACCAGCGCCGAGCATTTTGCAGCCTTCGCCCTGTCGATCAGGTCGAGCACGAAATCCTTGTCGCGAAGCACGTAGAGCTGGAACCAGAACGGCTTCTTGGTCACCGACGCGACATCCTCGATCGAGCAGATGCTCATCGTCGACAGCGTGAACGGCACGCCGAATTCCTCTGCCGCCTGCGCGGCCAGCATCTCGCCATCGGCATGCTGCATGCCGGTCATTCCAGTTGGGGCAAGCGCCACCGGCATCGCCACTTTCTCGCCGATCATGGTCGATTCCAGCGAGCGGTTGCTCATGTCGACCAGTACGCGCTGACGGAATTTTATCTTCTGGAAGTCCTCTTCGTTGGCGCGGTAGGTGCTTTCGGTCCAGGCGCCGGAATCGGCATAGTCGAAGAACATCTTCGGCACCCGCCGGCGCGCCAGGTCCTTGAGATCGGCAATGGTGAGGATGTCGCTCATGGTGGTTCCTCGTTAGCCAGTCGTCTTGAAGCCGTCGTCGGCGTCGGAGCGCTGCTTAAGCCTGAGCCGCGACACGCGCTGCCAGTCGCCGCTGCGTTCGGCCTCGAGCATCGAGCGCTCGACATAGGAGATATGGTCCATCGCCGCTTGGCGGGCAGCTGAGGGATCGCCGGCCTTCACGGCTTTGTAGATCGCGCCGTGCTGGGCCAGCAGCGCCTCGCGCGCTCCGGGCACGCTGAACACCAGAAGCCGGTTCTGGAACACGCCTTCAGACAGCAGCCGGTAGCAGGAGCGCAGCGTGTGCAAGAGGATGATGTTGTGCGCGCATTCGCACACAGCATGGTGGAACTCGACGTCGATTTCCGCCTCGTCGTCGAAATCGCCGGTGCGGTGCGCCTCGTCCATGCGCGCCACGATGCGGTCGAGCAGCGCAATGTCGTCCGCTGTCGCGCGCCGCGCCGCATATTCGGCCGCAACACCTTCGATCTCGCGGCGGTATTCCAGATAGTCGGTCACCGCCTTGCGGTGCATCGAGATGAGGTCGGTCACCGGCTTGGTGAACAACTGGCCGATGACGTCGGCGACATGGGTGCCGCCGCCGGCCTTGGTGATCAGCAGCCCGCGCCCTTCCAGCGCCTTCAGCGCATCGCGCAGGATCGGCCGCGACACGTCGAACTGGCGCGCCAGCTCGCGCTCGCCCGGCAGCCGGTCGCCGGTGCGCAGCACGCCTTCAAGGATCAGGCTTTCGATCTGCTGCACCACCTCGTCGGCGGTGCGCGAATGCTCGATCCTGGAGAAAATATCGCTCAACGGGGGCCTGGGAAATTGAACCGGCGTCGCGCAAGATAAAGCCAGCGTCGCCAACTGGTCAAATTATTTATCCAATTTGCCCAATCGGGTCGGTCTGCGCGTCGCGCCGGCAGGACCTACGATGCTAGACTTTGGTGTTTACGCGCCTCATGGATTGCCTTTAGAGGACGCCATCACACGAAGGGTCGAGAACAGGGGGACCACCGTGTCGGACGAGACGTCCAACCTCGAATTCCAGCCGCGCGCCCAGGGCAGCGTGATGGGCTTTCCCGCGCATGAGGGACGGCCCGGCGCGATCGGCGAGGTCCATGCCCGGCCGCATCCGCTGATCGAGAAGCCGCGCGTGCTTGTGCAACTCGCCTTCATGACCGAGGGCGGCTCCGGCGTCGACATGGCCGTGCTCTCCGAACTGTCGCGGCGCCTCGGCATCGCGGCGCCCGACCGTCATGCCCGCCACCACGCCATGAAGTGGGGCAAGGGCACGCTGCGCTGGGAGCGGCATACGGAATTCTCGACCTATCTTTGGGAAGGGCCGCTTGCCGAAAGCGGCAGGGCGCAGGAGGATTCTCCTTTCGGCAACGGGTTCTCGCCGCCGGGAACGGTGATCTCAGGCATAAGGCTGGAGATCCGCAAATGGACGCCGGCAAGCGAGAAGCTGATTGCGGCCTTCGACCCGACGAGCCTCTGCTATTCGCTGGTCGAGCGCGGCAATGCGGCCATCGTCACCGATTTCCGCCAGGACGGCGACGGCCTGACCCGCATCCTGGTGCTTGATCGCGGCCTGACGCCGGCGCGGACCGGGGCGCTGTCGCAGCGGCTGATCGACGTCGAGACCTACCGCACGCTTGCCATGCTCGGCCTGCCGCTGGCGCTGACCCTGTCGAGCCGCGCCCGCCGCATCGAAGACCGGTTGGCGCAGACCACGCTGGAAATGAAGGTCACTGAAACCCGCGACAGCCAGACGCTGCTCGCCGACCTGACCGAGCTTGCCGCCGAGCTGGAAGCCGATGCCGCCTCCAGCCTCTATCGCTTCGGCGCCAGCCGCGCCTATGACGGCATCGTTGTCGAGCGGCTGGAGGCGCTGGACGAAGAAGCCGTGCCCGGCTACGACACTTGGGGCGGCTTCCTGCAGCGGCGGGTGGCGCCTGCCATGCGCACCTGCCGTTCGGTCGAGGAGCGCCAGGCCAACCTGTCGCGCAAACTAACCCGCGCCACGACGCTGCTGCGCACGTGGGTTGATGTCGAGGTCGAGAAGCAGAACCGCGATCTGCTGGCGTCGATGAACAACCGCGCCCGGCTGCAACTGCGGTTGCAGCAGACGGTCGAGGGCCTGTCGGTGGCAGCAGTGTCCTACTATGTCGTCGGTCTGATCTCCTACCTTGCCAAGGGCGCCTCGATCTTCGGCCATGCCATTGCGCCCGAAGTCGTCACCGCCGCCTCGGTGCCGGTCGCCATCGTGCTGGTCTGGTGGGGGGTGCGGCGAGTGAGGCGGATGCACTCCGAGCCGGCGAAACATCCGGGGGAGTAGGAGCGCACTTTACCCTCCCCCTTGTGGGGAGGGTCGATCCGCATAGCGGATCGGGGTGGGGGTGCTCGTAAAGAGCTTTCGTCGCGCGGACCCCCACCCCGCTCACTGCGTTCGCGACCCTCCCCACAAGGGGGAGGGTGAATAGCGGCAGATTGCCGCTGCGGAAGGCGGGCAGTACGCTCTTTGCCCGACGCGGTGTTTGCAACATCCGAATGTAATTGGTAAAAGATTTTTACCAGCCAAGCGGAGAACGCCGCCGATGTCCGGCCTTGTCATGCCCAAGCCAGACGACGCCACTATGCGAAGGCGGGCGGAGATCGTCGCCGACATGCGCATCATCGTGCCGGGCGAGGGCGTCGTCGACGCCACCAATGAGATGCGCGCCTTCGAAAGCGACGGCCTCACCGCCTACCGGCAATTGCCGCTGGTCGTGGTGCTGCCGGAAACGGTGGCGCAGGTGTCGCGGGTGCTGAAATACTGCAACGACCGCAACATCCGTGTCGTGCCGCGCGGCTCCGGAACCTCATTGTCGGGCGGCGCGTTGCCGCTCGAGGATGCCGTGCTGCTGGTCATGAGCCGCTTCAACCGCATCCTTGCCATCGACTATCCCGATCGCGTCGTCGTCGCTCAGCCCGGCGTCACCAATCTCGGCATCACCACCGCCGTCGAGCAGGAGGGCTTCTACTATGCGCCCGATCCATCCTCGCAGATCGCCTGCTCGATCGGCGGCAATGTCGCGGAAAATTCCGGCGGCGTGCACTGCCTGAAATACGGCCTGACCGCCAACAATGTGCTCGGCATCGAGATGGTGCTGATGAACGGCGAGGTGGTGCGGCTTGGCGGCAATCATCTGGACTCGGAAGGCTATGATCTCCTCGGCGTCATGACGGGGTCCGAAGGCCTGCTCGGCGTCGTCACCGAGGTCACCGTGCGCATCCTGAAAAAGCCGGAGACGGCCCGCGCTCTGCTGATCGGCTTTCCGACCAGCGAGCAGGGCGGCCAGTGCGTCGCCGACATCATCGGCGCCGGCATTATCCCCGGCGGCATGGAGATGATGGACCGGCCGGCAATCCATGCCGCGGAGGATTTCGTTAATGCTGGCTACCCCCTTGATGTCGAGGCGCTGCTGATCGTCGAACTCGACGGGCCGGGCGTCGAGGTCGATCACCTGATCGGTCTCGTCGAAGCGATCGCCTATAGGAACAGCTCCACCACCTGTCGCATCTCGCAATCCGAACAGGAGCGGCTGAGTTTCTGGGCTGGCCGCAAGGCGGCCTTCCCGGCGGTCGGCCGCATCTCGCCCGACTATTACTGCATGGATGGCACCATCCCGCGCAAGGAATTGCCGGGTGTGCTCGCCGGCATGCGCGAACTGTCGGAGAAATACGGCCTCGGCGTCGCCAACGTCTTCCACGCCGGCGACGGCAATCTGCATCCGCTGATCCTCTACGACGCCAACGTGCCGGGCGAACTCGACAAGGCGGAAAGTTTTGGCGCCGACATCTTGCGGCTCTGCGTCAAGGTCGGCGGCGTCTTGACCGGCGAGCACGGCGTCGGCGTCGAGAAGCGCGATTTGATGCCGGAGATGTTCAACCAGATCGACCTCGACCAACAAATGCGCGTCAAATGCGCCTTCGATCCCAACCATCTGCTTAACCCGGGAAAAGTGTTTCCACAACTGCGCCGCTGTGCGGAGCTTGGGCGCATGCACGTGCATCGGGGGCAGCTGGCATTTCCGGATATTCCGAGGTTTTGATGGGGGCGGAATGTCTCACGTCGGCGATCCTTCGCGCCCCCCTCTGTCCTGCCGGACATCTCACCCACAAGGGGGGAGATCACCAGTCATCTCTGCCTTCGCCAACCTTCGACGTTGCTAGAGAGGCGCGGTCGCCAAAGCTGCTAATCTCCCCCCAAGTGGGGGAGATGTCCGGCAGGACAGAGGGGGGCGCGAAGGAACTCGACCCATCTTCGCCATGACGACCTTCACCCCCACCACATCGGCCGAGATCCTCTCNGGGGGCGCGAAGGAACTCGACCCATCTTCGCCATGACGACCTTCACCCCCACCACATCGGCCGAGATCCTCTCCACCGTCCAATGGGCGGCGGCGGAAGAGTCACCTTTGGAAATCATCGGCCACGGCTCCAAGCGCGGCATCGGCCGGCCACAGCAGAGCGAACACACGCTCGATCTTTCGAAGCTCACCGGCGTCACCCTCTACGAGCCGGCCGAGTTGGTACTGTCGGCCAAGGCCGGCACGCCGCTTTCCGAGATCGAAAACCTGCTCGCCGAAAGCGGCCAGCAACTCGCCTTCGAACCGATGGATTACGGTCCTTTACTCGGCGGCGAGCCCGGCAAGGGCACGATCGGCAGCGTGCTCGCCGCGAACCTGTCCGGCCCGCGCCGGCTGAAGGCGGGGGCTGCACGAGACCATATTCTGGGAATCAATGCGGTTGCCGGACGCGGCGAGGCCTTCAAGTCCGGCGGCCGCGTCGTCAAGAATGTCACCGGCTACGATCTGTCGAAGCTGATGGCCAACAGCTGGGGCACGCTGGCCGTGTTCACCGATGTCACCTTCAAGGTGCTGCCGGCGGCCGAGACCGAGGTGACGCTTGCCATGCGCGGCCTACTCGACGATGCCGCCTCTGCCGCCATGGCGCTGGCGCTCGGCTCCAGCGCCGAAGTGTCGAGCGCGGCCCATCTGCCCGAACGCATCGCCGCGCGCATTGCCGGGGGCAGTCTAGGCACTGACGCTGCAACGCTGCTGCGCGTCGAAGGGTTTGGCCCATCGGTCGCCTATCGCATTGAGGCGCTGAAGACCCTGCTGAAAAATGCCGGCCCGCTGCAGGAGATCGCAGGTGAGACATCGCATACCCTCTGGCGTGACATAAGGGACTGCACGCCATTCGCCGACCGTAGCGAAAAGCCGGTCTGGCGCGTCTCCATGGCGCCGTCTCAGGCCCATCAGATGGTGCTGACGCTGCGCATGCAGATCGGTGTCAGCGCCTTCTACGACTGGCAGGGCGGGCTGGTCTGGCTGCGCATGGAGGAGGGCGATCCCGAGGCCGCCCTGCTGCGCGGGCTGATCAGAAAGCATCGCGGCGGCCACGCGACGCTGGTGCGCGCCACCCCTTCGTATCGCGCCGCCGTTCCGGTGTTCGAGCCGCAGGCGCCGCATCTGGCCGCACTGTCGGCGCGGCTCAAGGCCGAGTTCGATCCCAAGTCCATCCTCAATCCCGGCCGCATGGCCCAAGGCTAAGATAATGCAAACCAACTTCTCCCTTGCCCAGCTTGCTGATCCGCATGTCGCGGAATCGGAGAAGATCCTGCGCAAATGCGTGCATTGCGGCTTCTGCACCGCCACTTGCCCGACCTATGTGACATTGGGCAACGAGCTGGATTCGCCACGCGGGCGGATCTATCTCATCAAGGACATGCTGGAGAACGGCCGCCCGGCCGACAAGGAGATCGTCACCCATATCGACCGCTGCCTGTCCTGCCTCGCCTGCATGACGACCTGCCCGTCGGGCGTCAATTACATGCACTTGGTCGACCATGCCCGCGCCCATATCGAGGAAACTTACAAGCGGCCGCTGCTCGACCGGCTCACCCGCGCCATGCTGGCCTTCGTGCTGCCCTATCCCGCGCGCTTTCGCGCCGCGCTGAAATTGGCGAGACTCGGCAAGCCATTCATTCGTCTGTTCGAAAAGGTGTCGGCCCTGAAGCCGCTCAGCGCGATGCTGAAGCTGGCACCGGCCTCGATCCCGACGGTCTCGCCAATGGCCTCTTCCGGCATTCATGCCGGGCAGGGGACGAAGAGAGGCCGCGTCGCCATCCTCACCGGCTGCGCCCAATCGGTACTCGACCCCGCCATCAACGAGACGACGATTGCATTGCTGACCAGGCTTGGCGTCGAGGTCGTGGTGCCGCAGGGCGAAGCCTGCTGTGGCGCGGTTGTCCATCATATGGGCCGCGAGGCAGCAGCCCTTGCCTCGGCCCGGCAGAATGTCGATGCGTGGACGCGTGCCATCGACCAGGGCGGGCTCGATGCCATCGTCATCACCGCGTCCGGCTGCGGCACAACGATCAAGGACTACGGCTTCATGCTGCGCCTCGATCCGGCCTATGCCGACAAGGCCGCGCGGGTCTCGGCGCTGGCCAGGGACATTACCGAATATCTCGCAAGCCTCGACCTGCCCGAGCCGGTGCGCAAACCCGGCACCGTCGTCGCCTATCACTCCGCCTGCTCGATGCAGCACGGTCAGAAGATCATCCGCCAGCCGAAGGAATTGCTGTCCAAGGCGGGCTTCGTCGTGCGCGAACCGCGCGAGGGGCATCTGTGCTGCGGCTCCGCCGGCACCTACAACATCCTGCAGCCGGAGATTTCCGCAAGGTTGCGTGACCGCAAGGTGAAGAACATCGAGGCGACCGACGCCGAAATCGTCGCCACCGGCAACATCGGCTGCATCACCCAGATCGCTTCCGCCGCGAAGCTGCCGGTGGTGCACACGATCAAGCTGCTCGACTGGGCCTATGGTGGTCCGAAGCCGGAGGGCGTCTCCGAAGGAAACCTGGTCGCCGCCGAGTAAGCAGCTATTCCGCTGCCAGCCGGTCCACCACGCCATACGTCGCCTGGTAGCGCGCGCGCTGGCGGCTGAGCGCGACCATTGTGTTGCGCAAGAGGATCGCCACAGTGATCGGGCCGACGCCGCCCGGCACCGGCGTGATCCAGGACGCGACTTCCTTCACGCTCTCGGTGTCGACGTCGCCGACGATGCGGCTCGTGCCGTCCGGGCCGATCTCGGAATTGATGCCGATGTCGATGACGGCCGCACCGGGCTTCACCATGTCGGCCTTGATCAGCCGCGGCTTGCCGACGGCGACGAACAGCGCATCGGCGCGGCGCGCATGTGCCGCCACCGAGCGCGTCATGTGATGGCACACCGTCACCGTTGCGCCTTCGCTCATCAGCAGGAAGGCAATCGGCTTGCCGACGATCTCGGAATGGCCGACGACGACGACTTCGAGCCCCTTGAGGTCGAGGCCGGTTTCCTTGAGCAGCTCGACCGAGGCCGCAGCCGTGCAAGGCGCGAGGTCGAGCTGATTGTAGACGATATTGCCGATCGACGCCGGATGCATGCCCTCGACGTCCTTCAGTGGATGCACCGCCGCTTGCAGCGTCTTGATCGGGATATGCGCCGGCACCGGCCGCTGGATGATGATGCCGGTGACACGCGGGTCGGCGTTCAGGCCGTGGATCGCCGCCTCGAGTTCGCCGGCGCTGATGTCGGCGGGGAACCGCCGCTCCTCGAAACCGATGCCGGCAAGCGCGGCCTTGGCGCGCTGGTTGCGCACATAGACATCGACGGCAGCGGTATCGCCGACGGTGATCGACACCAGCTTGGGCGGAAAACCTTCGGCGGTGGCGATGGCGGCATCCTCGCGCACGGATGCCATGATGCGCTGGGCGACCGGGCCGCCCCGGAGATAGCGGCTATCGTCTGGCGGAGACATGGCTGAACCTTTGCAGCGAGTTTGGCGCAGGGGAGTTTGGCCGTCCCTATAGCAGGGGAAATGCGGCAAGGCAGCGTGAAAGCGAACCGTCATCCCCCTGGCGCGACGTTCTGGCGCAGCCTGGCTCAGCTATAGCCGCAAAGAGAAAGGGCAGCGCGGCTTCCCGGGCTGCCCTTTCCTGACTGGCCGCATCCCCACACGGCCCGTCCCCCGTAAACTCTTCCCGATCCCTGAAGGTCTAGCCTTCTGAACCAGATGATTCGGTAGCCGACTATATCACGACCACGGTCGTTCCAACATTGACCCTCTCGTAAAGGTCAACCACGTCCTCGTTGCGCATGCGGATACAGCCGGAAGATACCGAGCCGCCGATGGTCCATGGCTGGTTGGTGCCGTGGATGCGGTATTCCGTCGTGCCGAGATAGAGCGCGCGGGCGCCTAGCGGATTCTCTTCGCCACCGGCCAGATAGGTCGGGAGGTAGCGGCCCTTGGCAGCCTCGCGCTTGATCATCTCCGCTGGCGGGCGCCAGTCCGGCCAGACGCGCTTGTTGGTGATCTTGTGCGTGCCAGACCATTCGAACCCAGGCTTGCCGGTGCCGACGCCATAGCGCCGCGCCTTGCCGTTCTTCTCGACCAGGAACAGGAAGTTCTGCGTCGTATCGATGACGATCGTGCCCGGCTTCTGCGGGCCGTCATAGGCGACTTCCTGCGGCAGATAGAGCGGATTGATCTGCGGCCGCATCACCACGCGCTTGGCCGGCGCCTGCACGGAAGCAGTGCGCACCCGATCGGGTCGCGCTGGCTGCGCATAGCGAAGGCGTGGCTGCTGCTGCACGAACTGGCGGCTCTGCCGCACGATGCCGGGCGCGCGGCCAAGCTGCAGCACCCAGGGCGCGGAAAGGTCGGGGCTCACCATCACCGGCGGCCTGTCGGCATAGCGGTCGTTGGCGGCAGACGAGGTGACGCCGGCGGCCAGAATGGCCACGGCGCCGAGCACGGAACGCAAAAAGATCTTCATCGGAACGCACCTTGATCGTCGAACGGACGGAGGCGGAACTTGCCCCCGGTTGCGCGATCCTTGGCGCGAAGCGGCAACCGAAACATGAATCGGAATGCGTAAAATGCCGCTTTGTCAGTAAACCTTTTGGTGTGGTTACCGCCGGGTTCAGGAATCTGGTAAAGCCGCGGTAAATGCAGCGCAAAAGCGCGTTAACGGATGGATTGGCCATGGCGCAAGACAACACCGGACTGCTTACCGGCTCCGACGGGATCACGCGCTGCTTCTGGCACGGCAATCTGCCGGACTATCTGCACTACCACGACCATGAATGGGGCCGGCCGGTCGCCGACGACCGCAGGCTGTTCGAAAAGATCTGCCTCGAAGGCTTTCAGTCCGGCCTGTCCTGGCTGACCATTCTGCGCAAGCGCGAGAATTTCCGCGAGGCCTTCGCCGGTTTCGACTTCGACAAGGTCGCTGCCTTCACCGACGAGGATGTCGAGCGCCTGGTCGCCAATGTCGGCATCATCCGCCACCGCGGCAAGATCGTCTCGACCATCAACAACGCCAAACGCGCGCGCGAAATGGTGGATGAATTCGGCTCGCTGGCCGCCTGGTTCTGGAAGTTCGAGCCGGGGCCGGAGGAGCGGCCGGAGATCGTCGACCTCGCCCACCTGAGGGCCAACCCGACGACAGCGGTCTCGATCAGGATTTCGAAGGAGTTGAAAAAGCGCGGCTGGAGCTTTGTCGGACCGACGACGGTCTATGCCTTCATGCAAGCGATGGGTCTGGTCAACGACCATATCGAGGGGTGTGTTTGCCGGGAGCAGGTGGAGAAGGAACGCAAGGCCTTTAAGAGGCCGAAGTAGGGCGCTGTCCCCCTACCTCCCCCTTGTGGGGAGGTCGCGCCGAAGGCGCGGGTGGGGGTATCTTGGCGCCGCACCCCCACCCCGACGCTACGCGTCGACCCTCCCCACAAGGGGGAGGGTAAGGAACTCACGTCCCGCTGGCGCCCGTCAGAAAAAGCCCGGCGACAATCGCCGCCAGTGCCGCAAAGGCCGGATAAATCACCAGCAATCCAGTCATCAGCGCCTCGCGCATGGTGGAACGCTTGCGCTCGTCGGCAGTGACCTCAAACGGACCGGGGCTCGCCGTCACCTGCGCACGGCTCTCGGCCGGCCGCAGCCGGACTTCATGCAAGCCGTCGTCTCTGATATCGAATTTGCGTGCCGCAGTCATGGCCCCAACCCTTTGTTTCGGCGCGCTTATCGGCTCTGATTGTGTCGGCACGATGCCGCGCCGATGGCGGAATTGTTTCCTTTTGGTGCGTTTTGTTTCGAAGGAGAAGGAAAGAGCGCAAACCCTTGCCGCACCAAGCCGCTTCGGTTAGGACACGCCGACTCCAAATAAGTCATCGATTACTTAGCGAAAAGACCCATCCCATGGCCGACAAATCGGAAAAGACGAAAGCACGGCTGCCGCGCGGCTTTGCCGACCGCAGTGCGGACGACATCCGTGCCGTCGAGAAGATGATGGCCACGATCCGTTCGGTCTATGAGCTCTACGGTTTCGAGCCGGCCGACCAGCCGCTGATCGAGTACACCGATGCGCTCGGCAAATTCCTGCCCGACCAGGACCGGCCGAACGAAGGCGTTTTCTCGTTCCAGGACGATGATGAGCAGTGGCTGTCGCTGCGCTATGATTTGACTGCGCCGACGGCGCGTTTCGTCGCCGAGAATTTTGAGAAGCTGCCGAAACCCTATCGCAGCTACCGCTCCGGCTGGGTGTTCCGCAACGAAAAGCCCGGCCCGGGCCGCTTCCGCCAGTTCATGCAGTTCGACGCCGACACGATCGGTACGCCGGGCGTCGCAGCCGACGCCGAGATGGCCATGATGATGGCCGACGTGATGGAAGCGCTTGGCATCAAGCGTGGCGACTACGTCATCCGGGTCAACAACCGCAAGGTGCTGGATGGCGTGCTGGAGGCGATCGGCCTTGGCGGTGACAACAATGCCGGCCGCCGGCTGACCGTGCTGCGCGCCATCGACAAGCTGGACAAGCTCGGGCCGGAAGGCGTGAAGCTTCTGCTTGGGCCGGGCCGATGGGATGGCGGCAAGGAAGGCGAGGGCGACTTCGCCAAGGGCGCTGGTTTGGACGACGGGCAAGCTGAAGCAGTCCTCCTCGCCACGGCAAGGAACGCACAGGTCGACCAGGTTTCCATAGTGAGCTCGAACCCGACTTACCAAGAAGGCGTCGGCGAGCTCGCGACGATTGAAGCCCTGGTCAGGGCGGCCGGATATGGCGAAGATCGCATCGCCATGGACCGCTCCGTCGTGCGCGGCCTCGAATACTACACCGGCCCGGTCTTCGAAGCCGAATTGCTCGCCGAAATCCCCAACGAAGACGGCCAGATCGTGCGCTTCGGTTCGGTCGGTGGTGGCGGCCGCTATGACGGGCTGGTCTCGCGCTTCCGTGGCGAGCCGGTGCCGGCGACCGGCTTTTCGATCGGCGTCTCCCGCCTGATGACGGCGCTGAAGAACCTCGGCAAGCTGGACACCACCGATGTCATCGCGCCGGTCGTCGTGCTGGTGATGGACAAGGATACGGAAAGCCTCGGTCGCTACCAGAAGATGGTGGCCGATCTGCGCGCGGCCGGCATCCGCTCCGAAATGTATCTCGGCGGCGCCGGCATGAAGGCGCAGCTGAAATATGCCGACCGCCGCGGCAGCCCGGTCGCCGTTATCCAGGGCGGCGACGAGCGCGCCAAGGGCGAGCTGCAGATCAAGGATCTGATCGAAGGCGCGCGGATGTCGGCTGAGATCACCGACAACGCCGAATGGCGCGCCGCAAGACCGGCACAGGTCACGGTGCCGGAGGCTGAGCTGGTCGCCGAGGTGAAGAAGATTTTGGCTGCGCAGGCCGCTGACCGTGCGAAGGGTGGCGCTTGAACGCCCCCCTCTGGCCTGCCGGCCATCTCCCCCTCAAGGGGGGAGATTGGATGTTGCGTAGGCTTTCGCCAATCTCCGCCGGTGAAGAAGAGGCGCTGCGCCGTAAGCTGCCAATCTCCCCCCTTGAGGGGGAGATGGCCGGCAGGCCAGAGGGGGGTGCCTCGCGCCGCCCATGACCTCCCGCCCCGCAATCGCGACGGAAATCACCAAGCTCTTCGCCACCCGCAACACCCATGCGGTCGAGGTCGCGGTGCTGCAGCCGGCCGACCCATTCCTCGATATGGCCGGCGAGGATCTGCGCCGCCGCATCTTTCTCACGGAAAGCGAGACCGGCAAGACGCTGTGTCTGCGGCCCGAATTCACCATCCCCGTCTGCCTCGACCACATCGCCTCGCAGGCCGGCACGCCGCGCCGCTATTCCTATCTCGGCGAAGTGTTCCGCCAGCGCCGCGAGGGCGGCAACGAGTTCTTTCAGGCCGGCATCGAGGATCTCGGCGACCGCGATACAGCCGAGGCCGATGCGCGTTCGCTGGCCGATGCGCACGCGCTGCTGCAGCTGGTGCTGCCGGCGCAACCTCTTGCGATCACGCTCGGCGACCAGACCATCTTCGAGGCGGTGCTGGCAGCACTCGGCTTGCCGCGCGGCTGGCGCATGCGGCTTGCGCGCGCCTTCGGCTCGGCGCCGATGCTGCAGGCAGCACTCGCCGATCTCGCCAACCCGCCGCGCAACGGTCAGCTTGACGGCGATGTCGCGGCCCTTGTGCTCGATGGCGATCTCGAAGCGCTTTCCGCCCACATCGCCGGCGGCATGGAAGGGGCCGGCCTGTCGGGCTCCGGCGGGCGCGCGCCGGCGGACATTGCCCGGCGGCTGATCGAAAAGGCCGAACTGCGCAGCGTGCGGTTGTCGAACGAAGCGTTTGCGGCGCTCAGGGATTTTCTCGCCATCGACGTGCCGCTCGACGGCGCGAGTGCTGCGCTCGAAAGTTTTGCGGCCTCTGCCGGGCTTTCGCTGGGCGCGGCGCTGGAAAAATTCGCCGCCCGCGCCAAAGCCATCGAGGCACATGGCCTGCCTGCAAAGACGATCCGCTACGACGCTGCCTTCGGCCGTCCGCTGGATTACTACACCGGCATCGTCTTCGAGATCGCAGCACTTGGTGGCGAGCGGCCGCTGGCCGGCGGCGGTCGCTACGACCGGCTGCTGACCCTGCTCGGCGCCAAGACGCCGATCCCCGGCGTCGGCTTCTCCGTCTGGCTCGACCGCATCGAAGCGCTGCGGGGAGAGCCGCAATGATCACGCTGGCGATCCCATCGAAAGGCCGGCTCAAGGAGCAGGCCTTGGAGGTACTGGCCAGGGCCGGGCTTGCCGTCAGCCTGCCCGGCGATGAGCGCCAGTACCGCGCCCGCATCGACGGCACTGAGGGCATCGAGGTGGCGTTCCTGTCGGCGTCCGAAATCGCCGGCGAGATTGGGCAAGGTTCGGTCGACCTCGGCATTACCGGCGAGGATCTGCTGCGCGAAAACCTCGCCGACTGGGAAGCGCGCGCCGAAATCGTCGCTCGCCTCGGCTTCGGCCATGCCGATGTCGTGGTCGCGGTGCCCGGCATCTGGCTCGACGTCGATACTATGGCCGATCTCGACGATGTCGCCGCCGATTTCCGCCAGCGCCACGGCAGGCGACTGAGGATCGCAACCAAATACTGGCGGCTCACGCAGCAGTTCTTCTCGCAAAAGCACGGCATCCAGGTCTACCGCATCGTCGAAAGCCTCGGCGCCACCGAAGGCGCACCGGCCGCCGGCCTCGCCGATGTCATCGTCGACATCACCACCACCGGCTCGACCCTACGCGCCAACCATCTCAAGGTGCTGGCCGATGGGGTTGTGCTGGAGTCGCAGGCTTGCCTGGTGGCTGCCCGGAAAGATCGTGCGCCGGCGGATGAGGCGCTAGTGCGGGAAATCGCCGCGAAGATGAGCGCGCTCCCTCCCCCTTGAGGGGAGGGTGGACAGCCGCCAAAGGCGGATGGACGGGTGGGGTCGCTCCGGCAGTGCTCGACGCGAGACGACCCAAGCCGGGTCGACCGTGACCAAGGAAGTCGAGCACTTCGCCGAGGACCCCACCCGCCTCGCTTCGCGAGGCACCCTCCCCTCGAGGGGAGGGAAACCGCCTGTACTTTCCACCACCCCATCAGGCTGCTAGGCTCACTCATCGGGAGGAGACGGCGATGGCGATCAATCTCGACGAGCTCAAGAACGCCACCAATCTGCGCGGGCGCGGCAGGGCGTTCATCGCGCCGATCGATGGCAGGGCGCATGTCTCCGGCGAGCGCACCCCGTCGCTGCTCGACAAGACGATCCCTCAGCTTTTCTCCGGCACGGTCAGCAAATACGCCACGCAGGATGCTGCCGTCTTCGTCGGCCAGGACAAGCGCTTCACCTGGAGCGAACTGTCGGACACGGTCGATACGCTCGCCGCCGGCTTCCTGGCGCTTGGCCTCGAAAAAGGCGACCGTGTCGGCATCTGGTCGCCTAACCGCTGGGAATGGCTGGTCACCCAGTTCGCCACCGCTCGGATCGGCCTGATCCTGGTCAACATCAACCCGGCCTACCGGCTGACGGAGCTGGAATATGCCCTCAACAAGGTCGGCTGCAAGGCGCTGGTCACCGCCGCCAGCTTCAAGACCTCTGACTATCTCGGCATGCTCGAGACGCTGGCGCCGGAGCTGGCCAGGGCCACCCCCGGCAAGCTCAGGGCGCAGAAATTGCCGGCGCTGAAGATCGTCATTCGCATGGGCGATGACAACTCGCCCGGCATGTTCAATTTCGCCGACGTGCTGTCGATGGCCGGCCGTGACGAGCATGACAGCCTCGACCGCATCTCCGAAGGGTTGAAGCCGGGCGAAGCCATCAACATCCAGTTCACTTCGGGCACGACGGGCGCGCCCAAGGGCGCGACCCTGACCCACACCAACATCGTGAACAACGGCAATTTCGTCACCGTGGCAATCAGGCTCACCGTCGACGACCGGCTCTGCATCCCGGTGCCGCTCTATCACTGCTTCGGCATGTCGATGGGCACGATGGGCTGCGTCACCAAGGGCGCGACCATGGTTTTCCCGGGCGAGGGTTTTGACGCCGGCGCGACGCTGAAAGCGGTGGCGCAGGAACGCTGCACCGGCCTCTACGGCGTACCGACCATGTTCGTCGCCATGCTCGACCATGCGGATTTCGCCAGCTTCGATCTCTCCAGCCTGCGCACCGGCATCATGGCGGGCTCACCATGCCCGATCGAGGTGATGAAGAAGGTGGTGTCGCTGATGCATATGGAAGAGGTGACCATCGCCTATGGCATGACCGAGACCAGCCCGGTGTCGTTCCAGAGCAGCGTCGACGACCCGCTGGAAAAACGCGTCTCCACCGTCGGCCGCATCCACCCGCATGTCGAGGTCAAGGCCATCGATGCCAGTGGCGCCACCGTCGCAATCGGCACGCCCGGGGAGCTTTGCACACGCGGCTATTCCGTGATGAAGGGTTATTGGGACGACGCGGAAAAAACCCGCGAGGCGATCGACAGCGATGGCTGGATGCACACCGGTGATCTCGCCACGATCGACTCCGAGGGCTATTGCAACATTGTCGGCCGGGTCAAGGACATGGTCATCCGCGGCGGCGAAAACGTCTATCCCAGAGAGGTCGAGGAATTTCTCTATCGCCATCCCAAGGTCAAGGAGGTGCAGGTGTTCGGTATCCCCGACGCCAAATATGGCGAGGAGCTGTGCGCCTGGATCGTGCTGAAGCCCAACCAGATCGCGACCGAGCAGGAGATTAGGAACTTCTGCGCCGGCCAGATCGCCCACTACAAAATCCCCCGCTACATCCGCTTCCGCACCGAACTGCCGATGACGGTGACGGGAAAACCGCAGAAGTTTCTGATGCGCGAGGCGATGGTGGAGGAGCTAGGGCTGGTGGTGCAGAAGACGGCTTGAGGGGTGAGGGCCGGGGGACGGGACTGCCCGGCTTCTAAACGACATTGGGGTGCTCGACAGGCTTCCGCAAGGTTCGCCGAACGCATTGGGGCTTGAATGACTGGTTTCGCACGATCAGCGACTTCCTATGCGATGCCTTTGGCCGCGCTGGCACTGGCCGTTGCGGTCAGAGTCAGCGGGCTATCGGTGGACGAAGGTTCGCCGAGCGTCAGGATTCTCGTCGGAGCGCTCTCGAGTGCGATCATGTTCATCACTATTTTCGTGGTGCTCGATCACGCCGAGGCGGTGGCCCACCGTGTGGGGGAGCCTTACGGCACATTGGTGCTGACTTTTGCCGTGACGGCAATCGAAGTGTCGATCATCGTCTCCATGATGCTGCATGGAGAGAACAACCCCACGCTTGCACGTGAATCCGTCTTCTCGACAGTGATGATTGCCTCCACCGGCGTTGTCGGAATGTGTCTCACGTTTGGCGGCTGGCGGCATCGCAAGCAGGCAATTGTCCGGCAAGGGACCAGCGCATATCTGGCGGTTCTGGCCGCACTGACCGTCATGACGCTTATCCTGCCGACCTACACGCGCACCACCGATCCTGGCACATTTTCGGCAGCTCAGCTTGGCCTGGTAAGCGTTCTTTCCGTGCTGCTCTATGCAAGCTTTGTGTTCGCCCAGACAGTCCGGCATCGGGACGATTTCATCGAAGGACTGGCACACGACCTTTCGGCGCGAACCGCCCCTCACAAAAGCATCTCTTCCAGCGCTCTGCTCCTGGTAATCGGACTGATCGGAATTGTCATGCTCGCCGAGCAGGTCGCCGCAAGTGTTGAAGATGCGCTCGTTGCTTACCAGGCGACCCAGGCTGACAGCATTGTGGGGGCAATGATCGCGGGTCTGGTTTTGATGCCGGAAGCCATTTCGGCGGTTCGCGCTTCACTCAACAATGAGCTGCAGCGCGGCCTGAATGTCGCAATGGGTTCGGCTTGCGCCACGATTGGTTTGACGATACCTGCGGTCGCAGCAGCCAGCCTGCTTACGGGACGAGGGTTGACCCTGGGGCTCCCGGAAGCTGACGCAGTACTTTTGGTTTTAGCGCTTTTCATATGCGGCGTAAGCTTTAGCAACGAAAGGACGACCTTCCTGACCGGAATCGTCCATGCCGTGGTATTTTTCGCGTATGTATTTCTGGTATTTATCCCTTGAGGCTTTTTTTGGTGCGATCTGGCGACCAGCCGTCAAGGCGGGTATTCTCGAACGCGCCTGATTTGAGTTTCTTTTCGGGGTTCCCAAGGCGCCATCCAAGACCCGAACGACTCACACCCCCAGCACCGCCGCATCCAACCCCCGAATGATCTTCGCCAGTTCCACGCATTCATCATGCCGCACCTTGTTGCGGCGCCAGGCGAGGCAGATCGTGCGTTGCGGCATTGGCTCCTGGAACGGCACGATCTTGAGGTCCGGCATGGCGCTGGCCGGCTTCGCCGCCATTTCCGGGATAAGCGTGACGCCGAGACCATGCGCCACCATCTGCAGCAGCGTCGTCAGGCTGGTGGCGCCGTAGCTTGCCATCGCTACGGGACGCACGCTGCCGCAGAGCGCGAGCGCCTGTTCGCGCAGGCAGTGGCCTTCCTCCAAAAGCATCAACCGCTCCAGCGCCAGGCTTTCCGGCGGCACCGGTGGCGAGGCGAAGGCTGGATCTCCGGATGGCACGGCGATGAAGAAGCGGTCGGCGAACAGTTCCTCGGTGACCAGGCCCGGCTGCTCGAGCGGCAGCGCGGCAATGAAGGCGTCGAGCCGTCCGCTTGCCGTGTCCTCGACCAGTGATGCGGTGACTGCTTCGCGCAGTTCGAGCTGCAGGGACGGAAAATGCCGTTTCAGTTCCGGGAGCACATGCGGCAAAAGATACGGCGCCACGGTCGGGATGATGCCTAGCCGGAAGCGGCCTTCCATGGCCGGGCGGCCGCGCCGGGCCGTCGTCTCGACGTCGCTGATATCGCGCAGGATGCGCTCGATGCGTGGCAGCAGCGCTTGCGCCTCTTCCGTCATCCGCACCGTCTTGCCGCCGCGCTCGAACAGCCGGCAGTTCAGCCTTTGCTCCATCTCGGCGATCTGCGCGGACAGCGCCGGCTGGCTGACGCCGGCGAGTTTTGCGGCGCGGCCGAAATGCAGCGTTTGCGCCAAAGCCTCGAAATATTGCATCTGCCGCACGGTCAAGCCAATCATAAGGAAAACCTATCGCAACAAACAGGAAAGGCAATTTGTTTTTATCGAAGAGACGGCTTAGTCTGGAACCATTCCAGAGTGGCGCGGCTCCCGGCCGGCCCGGAAAAAACAACACATAAATCAGCAATTCGGAGGCCAAGATGGACGCGATGACCGACGACAACAGCGCCGGCAAATGCCCGGTCGCGCATGGAACCTCCGCCAGGACCAACCGCGACTGGTGGCCGAACCAGCTCGACATCGGCGTTCTCCACCAGCAGTCGAGCCTTTCGGACCCGATGGGCGAAGCTTTCGACTACGCCGCGGAGTTCAAGACGCTCGACCTCGACGCGGTGATCGAGGATTTGCACAAGGTGATGACGGATTCGCAGGATTGGTGGCCGGCCGATTTCGGCCATTACGGGCCGCTGTTCATCCGCATGGCCTGGCACAGCGCCGGCACCTATCGCATCGGCGACGGCCGGGGTGGCGCCGGTGCGGGCCAGCAGCGTTTCGCGCCGCTGAACAGCTGGCCGGACAACGCCAATCTCGACAAGGCGCGCCGGCTTTTGTGGCCGGTCAAGCAGAAATACGGCCGCAAGATCTCCTGGGCCGACCTGTTGATTCTCACCGGCAACGTCGCGCTGGAATCGATGGGCTTCAAGACCTTTGGCTTCGCCGGTGGCCGCGCCGATGTCTGGGAGCCCGAGCAGGATGTCGACTGGGGTTCGGAAACCAAGTGGCTCGACGACAAGCGCTATTCCGGCGACTGTGAGTTGCACGGCCATCTCGGCGCGGTGCAGATGGGCCTGATCTACGTCAACCCGGAAGGGCCGAACGGCAAGCCGGATCCGCTGGCCTCGGCCCGCGACATCCGCGAGACCTTCGCGCGCATGGCAATGAACGATGAGGAAACCGTGGCGCTGATCGCCGGCGGCCACACATTCGGCAAGACCCATGGCGCCGGTGATGCAACACTGGTCGGCGCCGAGCCGGAAGGCGCGGGCATCGAGGCGCAGGGCCTCGGCTGGTCGAGCAAGCATGCCACCGGCATTGCCGGCGATGCGATCACGTCCGGCCTCGAAGTTACCTGGACGACGACGCCGACCCAATGGAGCAATAATTTCTTCGATAATCTGTTCAACTTCGAATGGGAGCTGACCAAGAGCCCGGCCGGGGCCCATCAGTGGACGCCGAAGGGCGGCTCTGGCGCGGTTACGGTGCCGGACGCGCACAATCCCTCGAAGCGTCATGCGCCGGCAATGCTGACCACCGACCTCGCGCTGCGGGCCGACCCGGCCTATGAGAAGATCTCGCGCCGCTTCCATGAGCATCCGGAGCAGTTCGCCGATGCCTTCGCCCGTGCCTGGTACAAGCTCACCCATCGCGACATGGGGCCGGTCGCGCGCTATCTCGGCCCGTTGGTGCCGAAGGAAGAGCTGATCTGGCAGGATCCGGTTCCGGCCGTCGACCATGAGCTGGTCAGCGACCAGGATATCGCATTGCTGAAGGCCAAGATCCTGGCTTCGGGCCTCAGCGTTTCGCAATTGGTCTCGACCGCCTGGGCCTCGGCCTCGACCTTCCGCAACTCCGACAAGCGCGGCGGCGCCAATGGCGCGCGCATTCGCCTGGCGCCGCAGAAGGACTGGGAGGTCAACCAGCCTGTCGAACTGGCTAGCGTGCTGGCGAAGCTCGAAGCCATCCAGAACGAGTTCAACGCAAGCGGCAAGAAGGTCTCGCTGGCCGACCTCATCGTGCTCGGCGGCGTCGCCGCGGTCGAGAAAGCCGCAACGGATGGCGGCAATGCGGTGAAGGTTCCCTTCACGCCCGGCCGCACCGACGCCTCGCAGGCGCAGACCGACGTCCATTCCTTTGCGGCGCTCGAGCCGAAAATTGACGGCTTCCGCAACTTTGTCAGGGGCAAACCGCCGATGTCGGTCGAAGCCATGCTGGTCGACCGGGCGCAACTGCTCAACCTGACGGCGCCGGAGATGACGGTGCTGGTTGGTGGCCTGCGCGTGCTCGGCGCCAACACCGGCGGCTCGAAGCATGGTGTGTTGACCGACAGGCCGGGCACGCTGACGAACGACTTCTTCGTCAACCTGCTCTCGATGAGCACCATCTGGGATCCGGCCTCCGAGCCGGGCTCGCATGAGGTCTATGAAGCACGCGACCGCAAGACCAGGGCAGTCAGGTGGACCGCCACACGCGCCGACCTGATCTTCGGCTCGCATGCGCAGCTGCGCGCGCTGGCCGAGGTCTACGGGTCGGCGGATGCCGGGCAGAAATTCGTTGGCGATTTCGTCAAGGCGTGGACCAAGGTGATGAACGCCGACCGTTTCGACATCGCTGCCTGATACAACCTCCCAAACGAAGGGCGCGGGCCGAGGCCCGCGCCCTTCGTTTTCGCAGGCTTCGAAATCAGTCCTTTTCGAAGATGCGTGCCTTGGCGACGACGCCAGCGATTGCGCCGCCGATCAGCGGCGCAACGATGAACAGCCAGAGCTGGCTGAGGGCTGCGCCGCCGGTAAACAGCGCCGGGCCGATCGAACGCGCCGGATTGAGCGAGGTGCCGGTCACCGGGATCATTGCGAAGTGCAGTCCGGCCAGCGTCAGGCCGATGACCAGGCCGGCGAACGCCGTCGAGTGCTTCTCGGCGGTGACGCCGAGGATGACGGTGACGAAGGTGAAGGTGCCGATCAGCTCCCACAGGAAGGCCGAACTCGTCCCCCATTTCGCCACGTCCCAGCCATTGGCGCCGAAACCGGTGGTGTGCCCGCCGGTCTGGCCGGAGACGATGATCCACAGCGCCAGCGAGGCCAGAATGGCGCCGATGATGTGCGCGATCCAGTAAGGAATGACATCCTTGGCCGGCAGCCGGCCGGCAAGGAAGACGCCGAGCGTGACGGCTGGGTTGAGATGTGCGCCTGAGATGGGACCCACCGCGTAAGCCGCCGCAATCAGGCCGATGCCGAACGCCAGGCCGATGGCTTCCTGGCCCAGCGGCAAGTCGGCGAGAAAGCCACCCGTCGCCACCGACGCCGTGCCGATAAACACCAATAGAAATGTCCCTAGAACTTCCGCAAGATACGTTTTCATTGCCCTCTCCTCGTATCGATCCGTCGGTCCGCTTTTCCGCGCCGCGAATCATGGCGCAAAGAGTATTCCCAACGCAAAAGCTTGGAAAGCTGAGCAATTGCGCCACAGATCGTGCTTACGGCGGCCAGTTACCAACATTAGAGACCTTGCATATATTTGAGATTTGTTATCGCCGGCGGGCGGACATTTGCCTGCGGGGAAAATCGTCGGCCGCGAGCGGAAGGCCTCGTCGCCGCGAAATTCAAGCGGGGTTCAATCTCGACGCGAAACGCTCTAAGAGCAGGCCGAAAGATACTGTGCTCGATAGATGGAATGACGAATGCGACTGGGCGGACGGCTGGCGGCAGCCATTGAAGTGCTGGACGACATTGGCCGGCGCCACCGGCCGGTGGCCGATGCGCTGAAAGATTGGGGCCTGTCGCATCGCTTTGCGGGCGGCGGCGACCGCGCGGCGATCGGCAACATCGTCTACGACGCGCTGCGCCACAAACGTTCCGCCGGCTGGCTTTTGGGTGAAGACACGCCCCGCGCCATCGGCTTCGGCGCGCTGCTCATCGAATGGGGCCAGACGCCGCAATCGCTTAACGATGCGCTCCAGGGTGACAAGTTCGCGCCGCCGCTGCTCAGCGCCGCCGAGTTGCAGGCGCTGGCCGAGCGCCGGCCTGAAGACGCGCCGGAGGCGGTGCGGGCGGACATACCCGACTGGTGCGCGCCGCTCTTCGAACGATCCTTTGGCGCAGACTGGGTTGCGGAAGGGGCGGCTTTGGCGACCCGCCCGCCGCTCGACATCAGGGTCAATACGCTGCAGTCCGACCGCGCCAAAGTGCTGGCGGAACTCGCCGAAACCGGCGCCAAGGCAGCCGCTATCGCGCCACAAGGCATTCGCATCCCGCCCATCGACGGCGACGGCAGGCACCCGAACGTACAGGCCGAGCCGGCCTTCCAGAAAGGCTGGTTCGAGGTCCAGGACGAAGGCTCGCAGATCGTTGCCGCCCTTGCCGGCGCGCAAGCCGGGATGCAGGTGCTCGATTTCTGCGCCGGCGCCGGCGGCAAGACGCTGGCGTTGTCGGCGGCGATGGCCAACAAAGGCCAGGTCTTCGCCCATGATGCCGAAAAAGCACGGCTGGCGCCGATCTTCGACCGCCTCCGCCGTTCGGAAAACCGCAACGTCCAGGTTGTCACCAAGCCGGCTGAGCTCAGCCCCCTCGCAGGCCACATGGACATCGTGCTGGTCGATGCGCCCTGCACCGGCAGCGGCACCTGGCGGCGCCGTCCAGACGCCAAATGGCGGCTGATGCAAAGACAGCTCGATGCCCGCAAGGGCGAGCAGTCGGCGATCCTCGATGCGGCGAAGGCCTATGTCAAACCGGGCGGCCTGCTAGTTTACATCACCTGTTCGGTGTTCGACGAGGAGAATGGCGAGCAGGTCGCCGCCTTTCGCGAACGGCACAAGGGCTTCGTTCCGGTCGATCATCGCGCGCTTTGGGATGCCAGCTTCCCCGGTCACGCAGCGGCCGCCCGGATCGGCAAGACAAGCGATATCTCGCTGTCGCCGGCTCTGAGCGGCACCGACGGCTTCTATTTCTGTGCGCTGCGTCGGGCGAATTGACGCTGCGATTGACAGACTGACATAGCGCTCCAGTTGCAGATGCGCGGCGTCGCCCGCCAGACGGGGTAGAATTCTTGCAAAGATATGTGTCGCTTCTGCTTTTCCTCCTTCTGGTGCTCGGCGGCGGCCTGTTGATCGGCTATGCGACGTTGCCGGGTGAATGGTATGCCTCGCTCGCCAAGCCGCCCTTCAACCCGCCCAACTGGGTCTTCGCGCCGGCCTGGACGCTCCTTTATGTCCTGATCGCCGTAGCCGGCTGGCGGACATGGGAGCGGGAACGAGCAGGCGCCGCGATGAAGATCTGGGCCCTCCAGCTTGTTCTGAACTTCGCGTGGTCGCCGACTTTCTTCGGCGCCAAACAGATGGGGCCGGCACTGGTAGTGATCCTGGCTCTTCTCGCCAGCATTGCGCTGTTCATAGCCACGGTGTGGAACCGCGACCGGGTTTCCGGCTGGCTGTTTGCGCCCTATGCCGCGTGGGTAGCCTTCGCCACCTTGCTCAACGCGTCGCTGCTCCTGTTGAACTGAGTGCTTTGCTGCAGTGCAGCAAAAGCATTTGCGTGGCGTTCAGGCGTCTGCGATAAGCTTTGCAGATAAATCAGGGCGATGGCCATGGCAGCAAAGATCGTACCCGCACCCGATTATGAGGACCGCGTCAGGGCGTCGTTCGCGCGCCAGCAGGCGATGGCGACCATTGGCGCCGAGCTGACCCTTGTGACGCCGGGCATCATCGAGATCGAAATGCCCTATTCCCAGGCACTGACCCAGCAGCACGGTTTCCTTCATGCCGGGGTGATTTCGACGGCGCTGGATTCGGCCTGCGGCTATGCCGCATTTTCGCTGATGCCGAAAAATTCCGGTGTGCTGACCATTGAGTTCAAGGTCAACCTCCTGGCGCCCGGCCGGGGCGAACGCTTCCTGTTCCGCGGCTCGGTGACCAAGCCCGGCCGCACCATCATCGTCGCCGACGGCCAGGCCTACGCCTTTGCCGCCGATGGCGAGGCCAAGCTGATCGCGACCATGACCGGCACGATGATGACGGTGGTTGGCCGTGACGGGATAGCAGGCTGATGGCCAAAATTACGCGAATTGGTGGCAAGGACGTCCTCTTCGTCATGGCGGCGCAGGCCGAGTACGGTCCGCATCTGCAAAAACTGTTCACGCCGCTGATGACGGGCGTCGGCCCGGTAGAGGCAGGTGTGCGGCTCGGCGCCGAACTGTCATGGCTGAAATCCGAGAAGGCGTTGCCCGATCTCGTCGTCTCGCTTGGCTCCGCCGGCAGCCGCACACTGGAGCAGACGGAAATCTACCAGGCGGTCTCGGTCAGCTATCGCGACATCGACGCTTCGCCACTAGGCTTCGAAAAAGGCGCGACGCCGTTCCTCGACCTGCCGGTGACCGTCCCGCTATCATTCAGGATACCGGGCATTAAAGAAGCCAGCCTGTCGACCGGCGGCGCCATCATCACCGGCGCCGCCTACGACGCCATCGCCGCCGATATGGTCGACATGGAAACCTTCGCCTGCCTGCGCGCCTGCCAACTGTTCGCCGTCCCTCTGATCGGCCTGCGCGGCATATCCGACGGCGCTGCCGACCTCAGGCATGTCGGCGACTGGACCGAATACCTCCATGTCATCGACGAGAAGCTGGCCGATGCGGTCATGCGCCTCGAACAGGCCATCGGCTCCGGCACGCTACACAAGGAGCAGCCTGGGCAAGAGCCGGCAGCGCTCTGAAAGTCGGGCTACGCACCCCATTGCGCCGACTCGTTTCTTTCTCTAAAGGCTCGCCATGACGACAGCCAATCATCCCGATACAGTCCTGGCCGACACCGTTCTCATCATCGATTTCGGCAGCCAGTTTACGCAGCTCATCGCCCGCCGCATCCGCGAGGCCGGCGTGTTTTCCGAGATCGTGCCGTTCCAATCGGCCGAAGCTGCCTTCAAGCGCATCAATCCGAAAGCCGTGATCCTGTCGGGCGGTCCCGCCTCGACATCGGACATCGGCAGCCCGCGCGCGCCGCAGATCGTCTTCGATGCCGGCGTGCCGGTGCTCGGTATCTGCTACGGCCAGATGGCCATGTGCGTGCAGATGGGCGGCGTCGCCGAAAGCTCTAACCATCGCGAATTCGGCCGCGCCTTCGTCGAGATCCAAAAGGACAGCCCGCTGTTCGAAGGCCTGTGGGCGCCCGGCCAGCGTCACCAGGTGTGGATGAGCCATGGCGACCGCGTCATCTCGCTGCCCAAGGGGTTCGAAGTCTTCGGCAAGTCGGAAGGCTCGCCTTTCGCCATCTTCGGCAACGTCGCGCGCAAGATGTACGGCATCATGTTCCACCCGGAAGTTGTGCATACGCCGGATGGCGCCAGGCTGCTGAGAAACTTCGTGCACAACATCGCCGGCCTCGAAGGCGACTGGACGATGCGCGCCTATCGCGAGCATGCGGTCGAGACAATTCGCAAACAGGTCGGCAAGGGCAAGGTGATCTGCGCGCTGTCGGGCGGCGTGGATTCATCGGTCGCTGCCTTGCTGATCCACGAAGCGGTAGGCGACCAGCTGACCTGCATTCTTGTCGACCATGGCCTTATGCGCAAGGACGAGGCCGCCGGCGTGGTGGCGATGTTCCGCCAGCACTATAATCTGCCGCTGGTCCTTGTCGACGCGTCGGAAAAATTCATCTCCGCGCTGGAAGGCGAGTCCGACCCCGAGACGAAGCGCAAGACCATCGGCCGGCTGTTCATCGAGGTGTTCGAGGAAGAGGCCAAGAAACTCGGCGGCGCCGATTTCCTGGCCCAGGGTACGCTCTATCCCGACGTCATCGAAAGCGTCTCCTTCACCGGCGGCCCGTCGGTGACCATCAAGTCGCACCACAATGTCGGCGGCCTGCCTGCGCGCATGAACATGCAACTGGTCGAGCCGCTGCGCGAACTGTTCAAGGACGAGGTGAGGGCACTGGGCAAGGAACTCGGCCTGCCCGAAAGTTTTATTGGCCGCCATCCGTTCCCCGGACCAGGCCTTGCCATCCGCTGCCCCGGCGGTATCACCCGCGAAAAGCTCGAAATCCTGCGCGAGGCCGACGCCATCTATCTCGACGAGATCCGCAAGGCCGGCCTCTACGACGCCATCTGGCAGGCTTTCGCCGTGCTGCTTCCGGTGCAGACCGTCGGTGTGATGGGCGACGGCCGCACCTACGAATTCGTCTGCGCCCTGCGCGCCGTGACGTCCGTCGACGGCATGACCGCCGACTTCTACCACTACGACATGGCTTTCCTCGGCGCGGCGGCCACCCGCATCATCAACGAAGTCCGCGGCATCAACCGCGTCGTCTACGACGTGACGTCAAAGCCGCCAGGCACCATCGAGTGGGAGTGATTCAGGCCCACTCAAACGCCGCCGAAAACACGCCATTGTACGCCACAACCATTTGATAACACGTATAAATCCATTCGGAGACAATCAGCGACAATCGGTGCGGAGATTGGATTTGACGGACCGGCTGACGGACCTTCCGCAAATTGCTAGCTCAGATTTTTCGAAGTACCGTCAGATCCAATGAGGCTCTGACGGTGTTTTTTGATGCCTTAAGGCACTGGAGATAAAACGAATGTTCTGCCGAAGAGCCTCGAAATTGTACTGACGGTACTTTTCAGGAGGTACCGGGGAATGCTGACGGACGTCGCCCTTAAAGCCCTGAACCAAAAGAGAAATCTACAAGATTGCGGACCGTGACGGCATGTATGTTCGCGTCATGCCTAGTGGCGCGATCTCCTTTCGGCTGGATTACAGGCCGCGAGACGGTCTATCTTGGCAGGTATGGACGGGACGGAATCTCGCTTGCCTCAGCCGGGAGAAGTGTCTCGACGCGAAGCGCGCTATTGGCGAGTGACGGTCGCCGGCGATAGAAAAGCAGCGCGACAAGCGCCGAGTTGTCACCCCGGTCTCCGGCCGACTTCAGCGCCGAAATGGCTACCAAACCAAAGCGATGCCCGGGCCTTCAAGGCCTCTTCTTATTCCGGCCAAGCCGGCCCGGAGCGCCGCATTCACTCACATCCCTTGAACCTGAGTGCAGAGTTGCCGCATCGAAGCCATTTGAGCAGCCGAGTTCGCGCCCGAACCCGTGCTGGTGCTGGCGGTCGTATCGCCAGCTGTATTCGAGGATCCCGACGTGCCGGTGGTTGTACCCGAACCAGTGCTGTTGCTGGCCGTGGTGTTACTGCCGGTCGAACCAGAGCTGCCTGAAGTGCCGGTGGCTGTGCCAGAGCCGGTGCCGATACTCGCCGTTGTATCACTGCCGGTCGAAGCCGAGCTACCTGACGTGCCGGTCATTGTGCCAGAGCCAGTGCCGTTACTGGCCGTCATCCTCGAGCAGTCGGAGCGAACCTGTGCCTGCTGTTCAGAGCTCAGGGACGACCAGTTCTTGCGGATCTCATCCTGCGACAGAAGTCTTCCCGAATTGGCGTCGCTGAAGAATGAGCCGGAGAGCTTGCTGTCCCAGCCGCTCGGGATACCGCTTTGGCCGGAGCCGGACGTAGAGCTCATACCCGACCCGGCCGATGAGCCGGACGTTCCGTTCGTGCCGCTGGATGTTCCCGACGACTGCGCCAAGGCCGCGGTGGCGAGACAGAGAGAGATCGCTGTAGCTGTCAAAATCTTACGTTTCATGTGAGTCTCCTTTGGGGTTCGACGCCGTTGCGGCGTCGAATCCTAATCCCGAGGAAAGGCACTTGTTCCTGTAAAGAGTGGAATTCAATGTCATGATCCTTGTGCACCAGCCTTGGGTCTCCAATGCGATGCCGGAGCGCCTCAAGGACGACTGACGCCTCAGGCGAGAGCTGTCCGCCCACTGGGGTGTTATAGGCGATATGCAGAGCGCTTCCCGAATGGTTGGGTGCCACCATCGGGTAATTGCGAGGCAGGTTCCATTTGGTTCGGTAATCGTCCGGAGTCATGCCCAGTCGGCCAAGGTGCAATATCCGTCGCGTCTCGGTTAGAGACAGGAGGGTGGCCTTTGCCGCAGCGTATAGCTTGACATGCGGAGCTCGTCTCGACCGCGCACACTCAATACGTTTACGATGACGCCGCCAGATGTCATATGAGCGAATGCCTTTCGGGCGAAATAAATTGCGCCCAGCAGGTCGACGCTCAGCACCTTCAGCCAGACCGCGCTAGTGAATGCCTCAATGGTTAAAGATTATCAGGCCGGCGCGTTGTTGACGATTATTACCAACCTGCCGAACGCGTGAGCGCAAGTCGACAGCACCGTGATAGCGGCCTCCCCGGCGCGCCCCTTGTCGAACCGATGCGCGCCTTCTCGACCTTGCCTCCACCCACGTCGGCTCACCCGTGCACCTTCGGTGCCCAACCGCATGGCGATGGCCAGTCCAATGCCGCTTGCAGCACCGGTTACAATGCAGTCTTGTTATCCAGGCGCATCGGGTTCGACCTCTTTCTGGGGAGCAGCAAGTGGTTCAGTCCAGCCTTCAGCGACCCGATCCACGCTCAGCAGGCTGCGCGCATAATCCTGTTGCGCGCGAACAATGGCATCGTCTTGCTGTGAGGGAAGAAAGACCGGCAAAGCAAGGCAGACACTTTGTGTGGCCAACAGCTTGTTCCAGTTCGCGATCAGCGCCTTGAAAGCGCGCCCCACCGCCCTCGGATTTCGGTCGAGGTCATAGAGGCCGAGCGGATTGATCCGTCCGTTGTTCTCCCGAAGCGCACTGTCCCAGTCCACCTGATCCGTCAGCGAGTACCAGGTGAAGCCTACGATGGGGATGCCATCGTTGCGGATCCGCAGCACGTTGGCCCACTCTTTCCACAGCCAATAGACGGCCTCGTCTCCATTGGGGCCTTCGCTGATGTTGGTCTCCGTATGCATTACGGGAAGCCGGTAGCGGTTGAAGTACTGCCGCGTGATCTCGTCATAGCCAAACACCTCGCCGGACCCGGACGTCGTTCCGTCTGCCCAAACCCGATGTTCGTTGGTCTGGTAATAGTCGGTGCCCATCACGCAATGCCTGCGCAGATGGCTTTCCAGGAAGAAACTGTATTCTTCGGCCGTCATCCCGTTTTCGAGAAGATAGCGATAGGTGTGCGCGTCGACGTCATGACCGTAGTTGAGGTCAAGCGACAGGAAACGCTCGCTGTTGAACCGTTCCGCTCTGCCGACCGCCTCGGGAGAATCGGCGTGGAAGTATTCCGAGGATTCGCTCTGAATGAAGATGGCGTCCGGCCGCACCTCGAGAATCGCCCGCATGGCAAGCACGTTCGCCTTCACGATGTGCTTGAGGGCGGTGACGAAAGCAGTGTCGCTGCTCAGTTGTTCGTTCCACCATCCCCAGCGGGCCGAAAAGGTGGCGCAGATGAACATCTCATTTATTGGGGTGAAGAGCTGGATCCACGGATAGCGCATCGCGAAATCCCTGGCGTAGTGCTCGAATAGTGTCGGAAAGTCCGGGTTCTGGAAGTTGCCAATCCAGTCCGGCACGCCAAAATGGCAAAGGTCGACGATCGGAAGAATGTCTTTCGCCTTCAGGTCCGCGAAGGTCTCATCGGCGAATGCCCAATCATAACGTCCGTCACCCAGCCATGTTTTGTGGATGGGAGGTCCGTAGCGGAGGAAATGCACCCCGAGATCCTGGACCAGTTCGAAGTCGGTGCGCCATCGTTCGTAGAAGCGGCATTTTTCCATTTCGTCGACGCGCTCCCGGCCTTGTCGAATGGTGGGGGTGCTGTTCTCGATGCCGGTGGCAAACATGAACGTGAACATTGATGGTCCTTAGCCAAGGCGGAGATGCCCGCGCTTGGTCAAACGTTCAGTGCTCGACGCAGTTCCTGCAAGACTGCTTGTCAAGTTCGGTGGGCGCCTGACAACCACGTGCCTGCAAGTGCTATTCACAGTCGGTTGACCGTTCGTTGCGAAAGGCAACGGCACATGGCGGAAAAGCCTTCGAACCGGCTTTTTGCCAAAGCCGGAGAATGGCTGGTCGAGAAGGTTCAGCGGCGATTTCTCCAGCCTCACCCGGCCATTCGGAAAGATGGCGCTACGCTCGTGATTGTGAGCAGGGGCCACCCAGGCATAGGCGGGTCGAGATTGGCGGAATTCTATCCCACGGTTCAAGCGAGCAGCTTGCGCCGAATATGATCGGACTATGCTGGACGGAGAGGTCGGCTTCGGGCCAGCCCAGTTGGCGTCAAACGGGTCTTTGCGAGTTAAGGCGGTATGGTAGTTATCCACGTTTGCAAACTGCAAACGGACGTTCCGCTGCCGGCCCCATTTGAGCCATTCACTGGGACGCAGACCCGCGGTACATCACCGATATTCTCGAAGCCAATAGTTGGTCTCGTTCATCGTCCCATGGTTCGACAGACCCATACGAGAGAATACGAGAGATATGGACCGGCGAACCATCCGCTGTATTGATCTCCTGTAGAAAACAGTGCCCCTCAGAGACTAGCATGATCGTTATTTGTCAATGCGCTGCGAAGCTGTTCGCCCAATTGATTCAAGAAGCTGATCCAGCCACTCCCTGACCGCATTTATCTTCTGCCGAACGGCAGCACCGCGCCTGAATCCTGCCTCCGGATCAATGTTCGCGTGCAAAAACGGCCGCTCGCGAACATACATTGACAGGTCCAGTTCCGAATAATAAGTTCGGTCATAGAACGAATTAACGGGAGTTCAATGTGACTGACCTGCCGCGCATATCCCGTCAGTTCTCACAGCGCTCCGTGATGGAAGCGATCGTCCAGGGCGGGCCGATCTCCCGCGCCTCGATCGCCAAGCTGACGGGCCTGTCGAAGCAGACCATCTCCGAAATCATGCGCGGGCTCGAGCAGGAGGGCTGGGTCCAGGAAACCGGCCGCACCAGCGGCCATGTCGGGCGCACCGCCGTCACCTACGAACTGGTCCACGACGCAGCCTATATCATCGCCGTCGACCTTGGCGGCACCAAGGTGCGGGTCGCGCTGACGGACCTTGCCTGCCAGATCTTTGCCGAAGCCGCCACACCGACCGACCCGCGCGGCGGCCAGTTCGTCGTCGATCAGATTGCAGCGCTGGCCTTCGATGCCGCGGCCAGACAGCACGTCGCGCGCAAGAAGATACGCCTGGCCGTCATCGGCGCGCCTGGCGCTCCTGACCCGGCCACCGGCCGCATTTTAATGGCGCCGAACATTGCCGGCTTCGACACAATGAATGTGCTGGATGCCTTCGAAGAAGCGCTCGGCGTCGCGGTGATGATCGAGAACGACGTCAATCTCGCGGTGCTTGGCGAGAACTGGCTCGGCCAAGGCCAGGGCATCGACAATCTCGCCTACATCGCGCTCGGCACCGGCATCGGCAGCGGGCTGATGCTGGGCGGCCATCTGGTGCGGGGTGCTGGGCACGCCGCCGGCGAGATCGGTTTCATGCCGATCGGGGCCGATCCCTTCACCGAGGAATCACTGCGCACCGGCGCATTCGAACGCGCGGTGGCCACCCACGCCATGACCGATCGCTACCACGCTCTCACCGGCAGGCAGGTCTCGGTGCCGGCAATATTCGAGAATGCCGCGCTTGGCGACAAGGACGCGCTCACCGTGCTCGACGAAACTGCCCGCCATCTGGCGCAAGGCGTTGCGGCAATCGCGGCAATCGCCAATCCAGAAAAGTTTATCCTCGGCGGCTCGATTGGGTTGCGGCCCGAAATCCTGTCCAGGGTGCAGGCGCTTCTGCCGCTATGCTTCCCCTATCCGGTCAGGGTCGAGGCGAGCGAACTCGGCGCACGCGCAGCCCTCATCGGCGCGGCGGCAATCGGCCTTGGCCAGTTGCACAACACGCTGTTCGGCGTCGACGCGCCTGATGGCCGGATTTCGCTGCCGCCTGCCCAGGCCGCCGCGCTGAAGGAGGCCGCGATATGACTCGCAATATTACCGCCCGCCTGCAGGCAGCGCTCGACCGTGACGACGCACTAACGCTGTTTCGCCGCGCCATCGGCCGAGAGAGCATCACCGGCAACGAAGCCAACTTCGTCGACTTCCTCGAAGCCAGGATGCGCGACCTTGACCTCAGCGGCCTGACCAGGACGGAATTCCTTCCTGGGCGGCCCAACATCTGGGGCGAGCGCAAGGGGGCCGACCAGGGAAAGCGCCTGCTGTTCATCGGCCATACCGACACCGTCCATGTCGACGGCTGGCGCGAGCATTGGGCAGGCACCGAGCGTGAGGATCCGTTCGCCGCCCCGATCATTGATGGTGCTGTCTGGGGCCGAGGCTCCGGCGACCTCAAGGCCGGCATCACTGCTTCGCTTGCGGCACTCGCGCTGCTCGACAAGGCAGGCGTTCGCCTCAAGGGCGACGTCGCCTTCGCTTTCATCGGCGACGAGGAGAGCGGCCAGCCCGGCACCGGCATTTCCGCCGGGATCAAGCACTTCGTCGGACGCATCGAGACCGGCGAGGTCACAGCACCCGATTTCAGCGTCTATGTCGAGCCGACCCGCCTGGCCGTTTATGCGGCGCAGATCGGCTTCTTCATCACCGATATCTCGATTACCGGCAAATCCGCCTATTTCGGTGTGCCAGAACTCGGCAAGGATGCGCTCCGTACAAGCCATGCCGCGATGACGGCGCTTTGGAAGCATTCGGATGAGGTCGCCGCGCGCGCCGAGCACAAACTGGTCGGGCGCGGCTTCCTGCTTATCACCGGGCTTGCCGGCGGCGGCTACATTGCCGTTCCCGAGCGCTGCACGCTCTCGCTGATCCGTAAGCTGTTGCCTGGCGAAGACCTCGACACCGCCGCCGCCGAGATCGAGGCTGCCGTGCGCGGCGCGATCACCGATCCGGATATTTCGGTAGAGTTCGCCTACCCCGCCGGCCGCGACCACAGGCTGGGCGGCACCGCTGCCGAGATCGGCGAAACGCGGGCGGAAGTCGCCATGCTGTCCGACGCGATGGCCGGCGCAATGAGCGGACGCGGCGTCATCGAGGGCGCACCGTTCTGGTCGGAGTCCCCCTTCATCATCAATCAGCTCGGTATTCCTGCCGTCTATTGCGCGCCCGGCGACATCAGGAATTGCCACACATTCGAGGAGCACGTCGATGTCGAGGAATATTTCGCCGGCATAGTCGGCTTCGCCGCCTTCATGGCCCGCTACTGCGGCGTGGCCGACTGAACCACCAACGAAGCAAAATGGGAGAACTGACATGCCGATGAAGACACTGATCGCCGCCGCCTTTGCCGGCGGATTGATGCTTGCCGCCAACCCAGCTTCCGCACAGACGGTCGGCCCGCAGGGCGAGAGCGCCACGCCGAGCGCCGACGTGATCCTAAGCGATGCCGACATCGCCGCCCTCAAGGAAAAGAGCTACAAGGCAGCGTTGCTCTGGCACACCTCGTCCGATTTCACCAATGCGGTAACCGCCGGCGCCACCGACGAATTCGCCCGCGCCGGCATCACCATTGCGGTCAAAACGGATGCCCAGTTCGACTCCGCCCGCCAGCGCAGCGACATCGAGACGGCGTTGGCCGCCAAGCCCAACGTCATCTTGGCGCTGCCGCTCGACCCGGTCACCTCGGCAGAAGCCTTCCGCCAGGCGGTCAAGGACGGCACCAAGCTGGTGTTCTTGTCCAACTTGCCCAAGGGCTACAAGCAGGGCACCGATTACGCTTCGATCGTGACTGACGATCTATTCCAGATGGGCAAGCAGGCTGCGGACGCGATGGCCAAGGCGATCGGCGGCAAGGGCAAGGTCGGCTACATTTTCCACGACGCTGCCTACTATGTCACCAACCAGCGCGACCAAGCCTTCAAGACCACCATCGAGAAGGTCTATCCCGACATCAAGATCGTCGCCGAACAGGGCATATCCGACCCGGCCCGCGCCGAGGAACTGGCCAACGCGATGCTTTTGCAGCATCCCGATCTCGACGGCATCTACGTGACCTGGGCCGAGCCGGCCGACGGCGTGCTGTCGGCGCTACGCGGCGCCGGCAACGCCAGGACCAAGATCGTCACGCTCGACCTCGCCGAGCCGGTCGCGCTCGACATGGTCAAGGGCGGCAATGTCGCAGCCCTCGTCGCCGACAAGGCCTATGAACTCGGCCGCGCCATGGCTGCTTCCGGCATGAAGTCGCTGCTTGGCCAGCCGACACCAGCCTTCGTCGTCGCCCCGGCCCTGACCGTCACCAAGGAGAACGTCGCGCAGGGCTGGAAGGACTCGCTCAACCGCGACGCGCCGCAGCCGGTGCTCGACGCGGCCAAGTAGGCTCTCGCTCCGGCGCGGCCCGCCGCACCGGAGCTTTTCTTCGACACAACAAAAAGGGAACCCGGGACATGCGCAAAGCATCTTTAATCATAACGACAGTGGCGAGCCTGCTAGCCATGCACGCCTTCGCCGCTGAAGGCGTCACCACAGGACCGAATGGTGAAAAGCCGGTGCCGGCGAGCAGTCTTACGCTGACGCCAGCCGAAGAGCAGCAGATCAAGGACGGCAAGTTCACCGCCGCCCTCGTCTGGCACGAGATGAGCGAATACACCAACGCCGTCAACGCCGGCGCCCATGACGAATTCAAGCGCCTCGGCATCGAGGTGGTGGCGCAGACCGATGCCGGTTTCGACGCCGCGCGACAGAAGGCCGATATCGAGACGGTGATGGCCAAAAAGCCGTCGATCATCCTGTCGCTTCCCGTCGATCCGGCGACTGCAGCTTCGGTCTACGATCCGGCACGCCAGGCCGGCGTCAAGCTCGGCTTCGTCGACAATTCCCCGGCCGGCTACAAGCAGGGCAGGGACTATGTCACCATCGTCTCCGACGATCTCTTTCAGATGGGCAACAAGGCCGGCATCGCCATGGCCGAGGCGCTCGGCAAGAAAGGCAAGGTCGGCTACATCTTCCACGATGCCGACTTCTACGTCACCAACCAGCGCGACCAGGCCTTCAAGAAGACCATCGAGCAGGACTATCCCGATATGAAGATCGAGGACGACGCCGGCATGGCCGACCCGGCGCGCAGCGAAGACATCGCCCAGGCGATGATCACCCAGCATCCGGACCTGGACGGCATCTATGTCACCTGGGCCGAACCGGCGCTGAGCGTGCTTTCGGCCTTGCGCGGCGCCGGCAACACGCACACCAAGATTGTCACGCTCGACCTCAACGAGCCTGCCGCGCTCGACATGGTCAAGGGCGGCAACATCGCGGCCCTCGTCGCCGACGAGGCCTACAGCATCGGCGTGACGCTGGCGCGCGCCTCGGCAGGTTCGCTGGTCGGCAAAAAGGCCGAACCATTCTATGCCGTAGATTCCATCGCCGTCACCAAGGACACGGTGAAGGACGGTTGGAAGAAGTCCCTCAACAGGGACGTACCGGCGGCCATCGCGGACGCGATGAAATAGGCTCGAGGCGAAGCGCTCACCACCGGAGGGATAAATGTCCAGTGCCAACACCAGTGCCGGTGGCAGCTTCGCCAGCCGCTCCAACCTGCAGCAATACGTCGTCTACCTCGGTTTCCTGGCGATCTTCCTGTTCTTCGCCATTGTGCTGAGGGACAGCGGCTTCCTCACCGTCCGAAACTTATCGAACATCGTGTTGCAGACGACGCCGGTGACGATCATGGCCATCGGCCTGGTCTTCGTCATGTCGGCCGGAGAAATCGATTTGTCGATCGGCTCGATCGTGGCGGTGGCGGCCCTTGCAGCCGCCGTCACCATCAACGCGTACGGCATGCCGGCAGGGATAGTCGCCGGCCTCGGCGCCGGCCTGCTGATCGGCGTCATCAACGGCGTGCTGGTGGCGTATGTCAGGCTGCCCTCCTTCCTGGTGACGCTGGCGACGCTCGGCCTGTTCGCCGGCGTTTCGCGTTCGATGACAGACCTTCGCTCGATCTCGGTGACCAACGAAGCGTTCACCGGCTTCTTCGGTTCCGGCTCGCTGCTCGGTGTCCCCTCACTCGTCTGGTGGTCGGTGATTGCCGTGGCCATCGGCCACCTGGTGTTCCGCGAGACCCGTTTCGGCGCGCATGTGCTGGCGACCGGCGACAATGCCCGCGCCGCAAGCGTATCGGGCATCAGCGTGCCCAGGATCAGGCTCGCCGTGCTGACCATCAGCGGCGGGCTCGCCGGTCTTGCCGGCTTGCTCTATGCCGGTCGCCTGCAGGCGGCGAAATATACTCTCGGCGAAACCGACTTGATGACGGTCATCGCCGCCGTCATCGTCGGCGGCACGCTGCTCAATGGCGGCAAGGGCTCCGTGGTCGGCGCGCTGGTCGGCTCGTTGATGATGGGCATGCTCAACAACGGCCTGATCCTGATGGGCCTGTCGGTCTCCGACCAGATGATCGTGCGTGGCCTCATCATCCTGACCGCAGTCGCCGTGTCGCTGCGCGAAAAGAACCGCTGAAGGAAGCCATCCATGTTTCTCGACATTTTGCGCCGCCGCAACCCCGCCTTCATCGAATCAGCTATCCGGTTGCACCAGCAAGGTAAGCTGCCGGCCAATGCTTATGTGCTCGATCTCGACATGGTTGAGGCCAATGCGCGGGTTCTCAAGAGCGAGGCCAACCGCAACGGCCTGAAGATCTTCGCCATGACCAAGCAGGTCGGCCGCTCCTCGTCGTTCTGCCGGGCTGTGATGCGCGGCGGCATTGACCGCGCGGTCGCCGTCGACATGGGTTGCGCCCGCGCCACCCACAAGGCAGGCATGAAGCTTGGCCATCTCGGCCATCTCCAGCAGGTCGCAAAATTCGAAGCGGCGGCTGCGGCGAAAACCTTCAAGCCGGACTACTGGACCGTGTTCAATGATACCAAGGCTGGGGAAGCGGCAACAGGCGCCAAGGCGGCCGGCTATGTGCAGCATCTGCTGGCCCGCATCGCCGCCGAAGGCGATATCTTCTATCGCGGCCATGAAGGCGGTTTCAATGCCGCCGACATTATCGATGTCGCCGACCGGCTGGATGCCGTCGAAGGCGGCCGTTTCGCCGGCATCACCACTTTCCCTGCTCTGCTGTTCGACCATGCTTCGCGAAAAGTGCTGCCGACCCCCAATCTGGCGACGCTCGCGAAAGCTGCGGAAGCGCTGGCTAAGGCAGGCCGCAAGGACATTGAGATCAACGCGCCGGGCACCACGTCGAGCGTTATGCTGGCGGCACTCGCCGAGGCCGGCGCGACGCAGTGCGAGCCCGGCAATGGAATACATGGCACCACCGCGCTGCATGTCATGGAAGATTTGCCGGAGCTGCCGGCGGTGCTCTATCTCGCCGAGGTCTCGCATCTCTCCGGCGGCAAGGCCTATTGCCTTGGCGGCGGCTTCTACATCGATCCGATCTTCCCCGACTACGACGTCAAGGCGATCGTCTCGGCTGAACCGACAACGGCAGGCTCGGCACTGCGCAGCGTCGAGGTGCCGCCGCCCTCGGCGATCGACTATTACGCCATGATCGATGCCGCCGGCGCGAACGCGCCGAAGCCTGGCGACAGCGCCGTGTTCGGCTTCCGTGGCCAGGCCTTCGTCACCCGCGCCCATATTGTCGGCGTGTCGGGCATTTCGACGGACAATCCGAAAGTGGAAACCATCGAGAACGGCTTCGGTGAACCCTATGCCTGGCCAGTCTAGGAGAAACACATGACGGTGAGCGCGCCCATCCTTCAGCTGCACGACATTCGCAAGAATTTCGGCGGCATCACCGCGATCGAGAGTTTTTCGCTCGAGGTTTTCCCGGGCGAGATCGTTGCACTCGTCGGCGACAACGGCGCCGGAAAGTCGACGCTGGTCAAGATCGTCTCGGGGGTCCACCCGCCCTCGTCCGGCACCATCGTCATCGAAGGAAAACCGGTGACGATGTCGAATGCCACCATGGGGCGCGCGCACGGCATCGAGGTCGTCTACCAGGACCTGGCGCTGGCCGACCAGCAGACGGTCTACATGAACATGTTCCTCGGCCGCGAGCCGCTGAACCGCCTCGGTTTGCTCGACCGCCGCCGCATGATCGACGAGACCGAGAAACTGGTGAAGGAACTGGACGTGCGCATCCCCTCCGCCCACGCCACTATCCGCGATCTCTCCGGCGGCCAGCGCCAGGGCGTTGCGATCGCGCGCGCCACGCATTGGGCAAGCAAGCTGATCCTGCTGGATGAGCCGACGGCGGCGCTGGGCGTTGCCGAAACCGCCCGGGTGGAGGCTATCGTCCAGTCGCTGAAGCAGCGCAATGTCGGCATCCTGATCATCAGCCACAGCCTCGACCAGGTCTTCAAGCTCTCCGACCGCATCTGTGTTCTCAGGCGTGGCAAGCAGATTGGAATTCGCGAGACCGCGAAGACCGATAAGAACGAGATCATTGCCATGATCACCGGCCTGCAGCAGCAATAGCAGGAACCTCTCTGAGAGCCCCCGCCCGAGATCCGGATGTTGTCGGCAATCACGCGATCGATCAGCTTGTGCCGCGTGGTGATCGCCATCGGCCCGTCCTGGTCGTAGCTGCCTTGCCACTCCGGATGCGGCGCCAGCAGCGCTGGCACATACATCGTGTCGGCCGAAATCATGCGCTGTTCCTTGCCGTAGTTTGCGAGGTAGACCGAGTGGCCGGGCGTGTGGCCGGCGCAGCGATGATCTGGAAGCCGGGCGCGACTTCGGCGCCGTCATGGATGCTGCTGGAACTGCTGCGTCTGGTGAAGCTGCCTGCATCGCCTGAATTTCTCCAGGCGTATCCGCACCAGCTTTCTGGCGGCCAACAGCAGCGCGTTGGCATCGCTGTCCCAGTCTCGATTTGATAGGACCTATGCAATGTATGGCGGCGCCGACATCACCGTGCCGCCCGGCGGAGTCAAGCTGTCCGGTTTCGGTCGCGACAAGTCGCTGCATGCGCTGGACAGATACACCGTCTCAAAACAGCCTGGATTTCTCTCGGCTGCCCGTTTTTCGCTAAGCGCTGCCGAGGATGAAATCGGCGCAGCGGTCGGCGATCATGATCACCGGCGCGTTGGTTTTGCCGCTGATGAGACGCGGCATGATCGAGGCGTCGCAGATGCGTAGGCGCGGCACGCCGCGCACGCGCAATTGCGGGTCGACCACCGCCTGGTCATCGCTGCCCATCCGGCAGGTGCCGCAGGGGTGATAGACCGTTTTGGCGTGTTCGAGGATGTGGTCTGTTATGGACTGATCGGAAAGGTCGGCGGCCCCGCCCAGCGACAGCTCCTCGGCGATCACCGCCTGCAGGGCCGGCTGACGCAGGATGGTGCGGGCGATCTTCATGCCGGCGAGCAGCAGGGCAACACCAAGATGCGACGGCAGGCTTTCCCTACGAAACCCGCTTCGAGGATCTGGAATATCTCACCACCGGTCGCACCGATCTGGTTTCGGTTCTTACCAACAATGCCTACCTCCATTCCCATTCCTCATTCTTTTGTCTTCCTGCTTGTCCTGGCGGCGGTGATGTTGGTCGTTCTGCACCGTACCGCCTTCGGACTATACCTCTACGCCGTCGGCAAAAATGAAGAGGCCGCGCGGTTTTCGGGAATCCGTACCGGCCGGGTTATCATCTGCGCCTATGTGATCTGCGCCGGGCTGACGGCGCTGTCATCCATCTTTCTCACACGCTCGATCCTGCCAAGCTCGCACGGCAATTTCTACGAGCTCTACGCGATCGCCGCCGCCGTCCTTGGAGGGTTCTCGTTGCGGGGCGGGGAAGGCTCAATCATTGGTGTGGTGCTTGGAACGATCTTGCTGCAGGTGCTTCAGAACCTTGTCAATCTTCTAGGCATTCCCTCCTCACTCAACTTTGCCGTGAGTGGATCGGTGATCCTGATCGGGGTACTGGCCGACCAGGAATACACAGAGTTTCGAAAGCGCCGCGAATTGATGCGGGGCCGGCTCGCAACCGCCGAAGGTAGGCTGTGATGCCCGAGCCGGTGAAATAGATTGTTCACGGCAGTTGCGATCGCCGACCGGTTGGCTGCTTGCGCCCGGGGGGCAGCCGAAGGCCGGGATCTAAAACGCCGCAATATTGCCTCTCAAGCGGCTCCTGCTTCGAAGGCAGTCGCCGCAATGTCGATGCAGTCGGCTCATGATGTGCCGAGTTTCGATCTCGCATGGCGATGTAACTTATGCGATCAGCCCGTACTGCCGTGCCTTGTTGCGCAAGAACGGCAGACCGTTGCCCATCACAACCGCTTCACTCTCGGCCACCGGACGCCACACGCTGAGGCCAAACGCCAGACGCGGATCCATGTTGATGAAGCTCTCCATCGCGAGCCCGCCCTTGAAGCGGATCGCGGCCAGCGTTGCGAACGTCTCATCCCAATTGCAATTGCCCTCGCCTGGGGTGCCGCGATCAGACTCGGAGAGGTGGATATATTTGAGGTAATCGCGGGCGACGATAATACCGTTGCCCATACCTTTCTCCTCTATGTTCATGTGATAGGTATCAAGGTGCACGAACATATTGTCGGCGCCGACTCTCTCGATTAGTGCCACCGCCTGAGCCGCGGTGTTGATGATGTGGTTCTCGTAGCGGTTCACGGCTTCAACACCGAGTTCGATGCCGCGAGACTTGGCTTGCGCGGCGGCGGACGTCATCACTTTCGCAATGTTATCAAGTTCGTCCTGCGTAGGTGGCACGCCAGTACGCTCGCCGATGCCGCCATAGATTACGCCGCATAGCGCCTGGGCTCCGATGTCGGCCGTCTTGTCGATAGCCACCTTGAGAAAGTCAATCGCCTCCTGTGGGTGGCGCGATGCCCACGCATATTCGGGCAACCCTAGCGAGCACACCGCCTGCATGCCATTTGCCGCCAGCAGCTTGCGGGTGTGATCGGCATCGCAAGAAAATGGATCGGCCAGCGAAATTTCAATGAAATCGAGATCGTATTTTTTCACCGCCGCTACAGTGTGCTCGGCGCCCTCTACGGACCAACCACTCGTCCACATGCTCGTATGAACGCCAAAACCCTTCATCGTGTTATCCTCATGAAATTGAGCTGCCCGGCAGCCCACCGCAAGATCATGACGCCGATCAGCATGATGCCCCAAATGGCTGTGGCCAGGTGCTGGCTGGCGCCCAAGAGATTCAGTCCCGAAGAAAGCAACTGCAAAACGATGAGGGCTAGGAAGACCGAAACGACCCTGCCGAAGCCGCCAAACGGATTCACCCCGCCCAAGAAGCAGGCAAGCACCGTAATCAGCACATAGGACTCGCCATGGCCGACACGGACGGAATTGAATCGTGCCATCATGATAATGCCGGCCAACGCACACATGGCGCCAGACAGCGCGTAGATCAGAATGATCACGCGTCGCGTCGAGATGCCGGAATAGCGCGTCGCCTCGATGTTGGAGCCGACCATATAGTTTGAAAAGCCAAGCCTGGTTCGGGTCATCAAGACATGCCAGACGATGACTGCGCCGAGCAGTATCAGCAGCGGGACAGGAATGCCGACGATGCTGCCGTGACCCAGGGGCTGGATGAATTCGGGAAAGCCCGAAATGTCGGCGCCGCGGGTCAGAAACTCGCCAAGGCCGCGCAGGAAAATCATCACCGATAGCGAAACGAGGATGGGGTGCGCGCCGGTATAGGCTATCACCGGGCCCATGACCAAGCCGCTTGCCGTGCCAACGCCGACCGCAAGAACGGAACCGAGTAGAAAGGCATAGATGCTTGCGTCCGGTCCTCCGTTGGCCTGAAGAACCCAGGCGAGCGTGAGGCCACAGAGATTGGCCGTGAACGTCACGGCGAGATTGATGCCGCCCGAGATGATCGGCATCAACATCGCGAGCGTAAGCAGTCCAAGTTCAGGCAACTGGAAGGCCACCGATTCAAAGGTAGCTTTGGACAGGAACCGCGGCGAGAGGGACCCGAAGAATGCAATCACCAAAATCAATGCCAGCAAAATCCCGATATTCTCGGCGCCCAACGTGCCGGCAAGACGGCGCAAGAATCCGTGCCGTAGCGCTCCAGTTTCGAGCACGCGCTGGGTCATGTACCCATCCTCTGCCGCAAGCCCGCGAGGATATGCCCGAGCGGCGCGTTGGACAGCGTGATGGCAATCAAGATGATCGCCCCGACGATCATCTTGAAAGCATAGGGAGAGATGCCGAGGAGGTTCAGCCCGTTTTGCGTCACCGACACAAGAAACACGCCAAGGATGCAACCGAGCACGGTGCCGCGCCCGCCACCCAGCCTGGCACCGCCAAGGACAACAGCTGCCAGCACGTCCAGCTCGCGCCCCACCAATGCGTTGGGCACGACTTCCTGGGAATAGTGCACCTGCACAAGTCCCGCGATCCCGGCCATCAAACCAAGCCAGCCGAAGGCAATGAAGTGCATCGCCGCAATGTTGATACCGAGGCGGCGGGCGCCCTCCGGGTTGTCGCCAAAAGCGTATAGCTGCCGTCCCGTGGTGGTATACCGGATAAGCCCCCAGGTGGCGGCGACGCAGACCGCCATGATCGCAACCGGCAGTGTTAGCTCGGCCCAATTGCCATTCGCCTGTTGGAACTCGAAAAGCACAGTGCGATGCGTCCACCATGCAGGCAGATTGTAGATCGATACACCGTGCGTGAAGAACATCAGCAGGCCGAAAAAAATATTGAAGGTGGCGATGGTGACAACGATTGAAATGATCTGGAAATAGTAGATGAGGCCGGCGTTCACCGCACCCAGGGCGATCCCGACAATTGCCGCCAAGGCGAGGCCGATGAACCAATCACCACCTCCCATTTGGGCTAGAGCCAGCGCCACAACGTATTGAACCACTGACGCGGCCACAGCGAAGGAGATGTCGATGCCCCCAGCGATCAACACCACCAGCAGCCCAACCGCGAAGATCAGATTTGTCGAGCTTGTGTTGAGCAGATTGAAGAGATTGGCAATGGTGAAGAATTTGTCGCTCGCAATGGAGAGACCTGCGCTCATGATGAGAAGAACCACAACGAGCCATGTCTCGGTGGGATGAGCCCGGAAGAGTTTGCCGCGGTTATGCATAGACGGCAGCTTCCAGGTCGCCGAGCGGGATGGCGTGCGGGTCGTATTCGGCGACTATCTTGCCCGCGGCCATATGGAGGATGCGATCGGCGTTGAAATAGACCTCCGGCACTTCATCGGATATCAGCAGAATCGCCAGGCCTTCGGCAGCGAGCTTGGCGACAATCTCGAAGATGCCGGCCCGCGCGCCAACGTCCACCCCCACGGTCGGCGAATCAAGAATGATCAGTTTCAGTCCGACCGCCAGCCATTTGGCGATGGCCACCCTTTGCTGGTTGCCGCCTGAGAGCGTGGAAATCGCATCGGTCTGCCGCCCGACTTTTATCGCCAATTCCTCGATCCAATGATTGACGAGCGCGTCCTTCTTCTCCGAGGAGATCAGCCCTCGATCAAGGATCTTGTCGAGCACCGGGATAACGGCGTTGTCGGCGATGGACTGAGCTTGTATGAGACCAAGGGACAAGCGGTCTTCGGAGAGGTAGCCAATACCTGCCCGGATTGCGTCGCGGTTGGAGTTCAGATGAAGAACCGTCCCGTTAAGTGAGATGCTGCCGCGGTCTGGGCGCAGCATGCCGAAAATCGAAAGCGCGAGTTCTGTGCGACCGGCGCCGAGTAGCCCGGTCAGGCCAAGCGTTTCACCGCGCCGTATTGTCAGCGAAACGTCGTCATAGTCGCCTGCGCGGGTCAATCGGTCGATCTTCAACACGACGGGTGATCCACTAAGGTTTCTCGTGCTCACGGTTTGGTCGAACGTCTTGCCGGTCATTAGTTCGGTGAGGCGTGATTGGGTCATTCCGGCGGTCGGGAACACCCCAACCACCTTACCGTCGCGCAGAACGGTGACGCGACTTGAGATCTCCAGAACTTCCGCAAGGCGATGGCTGACGAAGACGATGGCCATGCCTTCATTCGAGAGTGTTCGAACGATCGCGAGCAACCGGTCTGTTTCCGAGTGAGTAAGCGACGATGTGGGCTCGTCCATGAAAATAACCTTCGCATCGCCGGCGAGCGCCCGGGCGATGGCGACGATCTGACGTTGGGCGATTGCAAAGCTACGCAGAGGCGCGTCGACATCGAGGTCGGCGCCAAGCCGCGCCAACAGCCCTCGCGCCACCTCGCGAATGCGCGAATGATCGACGAGCCGAGGCATGTTGCCGAGGACAGTTCTGATCCCGATATTTTCCGCGACTGTCATTTCAGGAAACAGTGCGAGGTCCTGCCAGATGACTTCCACCCCGGCGCTGCGCGCCGCAGCCGGCGACATGATGTCGACAGACTTTCCGGCGATCGACATGTTTGCGCCGGCTAGCGGCTGACAAACGCCGGTGATTACCTTGATCAGGGTGCTCTTGCCGCTGCCGTTCTCACCGGCGATGCATTGCACTTCACCCGGGAGAACCTCGAAGGCGACATCCTGGAGGGCTCTAACGCCACCAAATGTGACGCTTATGTTGCTAAACGACAGAACCGATGGGAGGTCCTGCGTCGTAGACGCGACGAGGTTCACGGCGGGCCCTTCTGAAATGACAAGGATGGGGCGTGCCGGGATTGATTTGCCACCCCGGCACGCCAGCCATGGTCCGCCATCTAAAGCCCTAGGGCTGCAAGACCATCGACCGTTTCGACCGTGATAGGCTGCACAGCGTCCACGATGATGGTGCCGGTTTTGAAGTCAGGGTGAACGACACCCAGACCTTCGATCGTCATGCCGTCGGTGATTTCACCGCCGCCCGCCAGAAAATCGGCCATAGTTACGAATACTTTGCCCGCTTCCAGAGGATTCCACATATAGCCGCCGTCAATAATGCCGGATTTGAGCATTGCGCTGCCTTGGCTAGGCGAGAATGAACCGACAAGAACCACCTTGTCACCAAGCTTCTGCTCCTCGATCGCGCGTCCGGCGCCGATCGGTCCCTGACTGCCGAACGTCAGGAAGCCGCCGAGGTCAGGATTGGCGGCAAGCACATCCAGAGCCGTCTTTCGGCTGTCATCGGCGCTCTCGGCGACGCCATATCTGTCGCCAACCATCTGCATGTCGGGAAAGTTCTTCTTCAGGTAGGCGATTGCAGCATCGGCCCAGGCATTGTGTGCGGGCACAGTAAGAGAACCTACGTACACCACGTACTTGCCTTTACCGCCCATTTTCTCGGCAAATAGCTTGGCATGGGCCTCACCGAAACCAACGGCCGAGACCATTTCGAAGTCCCAATCAGCGTTCACCTGGTCTGGCGATTCATGGGTTATGACCTTGATGCCCGTGTCGCGCGCCTTTTTTAGAACCGGCTCGAGAACGTTTGCATCATTCGGCACGACGCCAATTACGCTGACGCCCTGAGCTATCAGGTCTTCGATCGCGCGGACCTGAAGTGCCGGGTCGGCGCTGGTCGGCCCGACCATGAAGCCGTCGTCGCCAAGCTCTTTCGACTTTTCCTTTATTCCCGTTTCCATGGCATTGAACCAGGGAATGCCGCCGATCTTCACGACGACTCCAACCTTGACGTCCTTTGCCAGCGCAGCATTCGTTGTGGCGACCGAAAGGGCTGCGCCGAACGCTGCCGCGAGTATAGTTTTTGCTAACATTTAATTCCTCCCTGATTGACGAGTTTTTGAGTTGCCTATTGCCCATGTCGGCTTTGTTTGGCCCACCCCTTTGTGCCCGACGGCATTGACGCACTCGGCGCCGCATTCCTCCCAGAACGCGCCATAAAAGACTTTGAATGCCGGCCGGTCAAGGTGCTAAATAGATTTAGCAAGGCGGTCACGCCACCAGCGTCTAAAAACATTTCTCGATTGATGTAAACGATCCGCTCTTTCGCACTCAGGCTGCACCCGTAGAAACGACATGCGATCCCCCGCGAGCCTTGGGTGGAGGCGGTGCTACCCAGATCCGAGGTGCTGATGAACGGAGTTGAACTTCTGCAACGATGTCTCGTGACAAAGAATTGCTAGTGGTCGATGCTCGATTTGGATGCCGAATCCCAATCTTCTTGGGCGCCGTCATGCTCTCCGGTTCGCCCAAAGCTGGTCGGTACGGTCACCAGCGGAAAGTGGTCTATCGAATAATTCTCCAGAAGCGAAAATCCTTCAGCAATCATCACCTCGACATTCTGTCGGACCATGGTCACATCGAAGGGCAAATGCGCCGCGAATGGATCCCAGTCGAAGCTTCCGACAACAACCCGTCCAAGCTCACTTGAGGCTAGTGTCGAAGTGAACCGCAATGTTCCTTCAAGAGCGGTCACGCCGTTGACGAACATACCTGAGGGCAGATGCCCAAGCTGAGCGTATCGTGCAGCGAGAGACCGAGCAGCGTTGGTCGGTGCGTATCCGCAGCAGTCAATCGTGCCCGGGCCCGCAACAATCCCATGCGCTGCCAGCGCATCGTGAAAACCCAGCAAACGGCTACGTGTTGCGTCATCATCGCTGACTCCGCCAAAGAAGAAGAGATCTTCGGTGGAGCCCCCTCGTTCTTTCAATTTCTGAACAATGATCTCCGTGAGCGCCTTGGCGCCTCCGAAGTTGTCAGAAACAACTGAGGGAGCCCGACGGCCTGGCAGATCGATGTTGATGCACCGGACGCCCGCTGCCCGGCACAGATCATTCAGCGGATCGGGGTCACGAACGCCTGCAAGGAAGAGAAATTCCACCTGCTGAGCCAGCAGGGTTTCCGTCACACTCAACTCGATATCAGGATTACGATGGGTGCTGACGACGATCGGGCACAAGCGGTGGACGCGGGATTCCGCTTCAAAGGCTTCGGCCAATCCGGCGAAGAAGCGATTGCGGTAATGTGGCAAGATCATTCCAGCGAGTCCGGATCGGGAAAGCCGCAATCCTCGTGCCTTGAGGTTGACAGCATAGCCAAGCCGCTCAGCCCAATCGAGGATGGTCGCTGCGGTTTCCGCCTTGATCCGGTGCTGTTGCCACGAGCCATTGAGGACGAGACTGACCGCTGTCGGGGACAACTTTGCCGCCACCGCGATATCATAAATCGTTGACTTGCGTCGGACAGACTTTCTCGCCATTCGTGACGCTCCCACTAGCAGATGCAGTAGACGCTAGTGCGGGGTCAAGGCAACATCTCTAAATTGCGACAAACGGTTTGGAGGAGCGATCCCACGGAAAGGACGCGGCCTCTCGTGCCTCCGGTCCGGTCTCCCTGATTGTCTCGATCGTTGCAATGACAGCGCCAGGGAAATCGGCAGATTTGGGATTTTCCCTGAAGCTTCGTTCAGCGTCGCTGGAGACACCAACCCCAGCGTTTCGGCTTTGGTCTCCCCGATGATCAATCACCTTGCAAAGGTCGACGAGAAGTTTCGATCAGTTTGGAGCCTACCGTTGGCGATGGTCGGGCGCACGCGTCACGATCGAGTCCTCCGTTTCAATAGCGGGAAGATGAAAGCTTTGGGTTTCTGAGTCTCTATCTGGCCCCAAAAGGGTGCTGCCGGATGCGCCTTCGTCTCCGGGCGTTGTTTGCGTACTTGGCCGAGGTGCCCTTGCTTGGCAAGTTCCTTCCGCGACAAGGGTCTGCTCGACAGCATTTTCGTCGCTATTGCCAATGCGGAGCCCCGGAGGATCAAAACCGGTTAGCAGCATGATGCCGACGGTTCAGAGCAAGCGACTCAGATTCCCGATTTGCACAGAGTCCCCCGGCCTGTGGCTCTCCGTGCAGCGGGCCTTGAGCGTCTGGCTCGACCTTTTTGAAAGCTCGCCTCCAATCGCTGGACGAGTTTGGCGGCAAGGCTAGTCGTCTCCATCGGTGTTATGATCGATGCCAGGGAGGCCGCCTGGACCATGGCGTGAACTCATTGCCGTATGCTGGCAGTGCAAGGCAATGAACTGACTGCACAACATGTAGGTGCATTCGTGGATCAAATTTCCAGATGGCCAAACAGCGCGCGTATCTCGATTAGGTGACAAGGAGTTGCGAAAGCTATGTTCGCAGTTTGAGAATCGTCCGATATGCCGCACAACGATGCCGGCAAGACGAGCCGAGAATGATCTGACGCAATGTTCAGATCCAAGAAGGACGGTTACCTGTGACCCAGAAAGGAATCACACTAAAGGACGTTGCCGCAGCGGCTAAGGTGTCGCGCGCCACGGCCGCCCGGGCGCTCAACAGCTATGGTTACGTTGGCGACGAGACGGCGCTCCGCGTGGTTGAGGCAGCCGAAAGGCTGGGCTATCGGGCCAACCTCGTCGCGCAGGCGCTGCGCAGCGGACAATTGCCGATCATAGGCTTCGTGCCCGGCGATATCCAGAATCCGTTCTTCGCCCGAATCGCGCACGACATAGAGGTGGAACTGCGCAAGCACCGCCACAATCTTCTGATTGCCAGCAGCGAGGAGAATGTAGAACAGGAGAAAGAACTGCTTGAGAGCCTTCGCTCGCTCAGCATTCGCGGCTTCATCCTTGCCCCAACGTCTGCAACCGACAGCCAGCATATCGTGCAACTGGCCCGCGAAGGCGCGCCGATCGTGCTCATCGACCGCGTGGTAAAGGACCTGCAATGCGACAGCGTCGTCGTCGACAACGAGGGCGGGGCACGCGAGGCAGTGGACTATCTGGTTGGCAACGGTCACCACCGGATCGGTCTTTTGCGCGACGAGTCACGCATCTTTACGGCACAGGAACGCTTGGCTGGCTACCAAAACTCGCTCCACTCGCATGGGATCGCAATCGATGAAGCGCTCATCGGCGTATCGCGCTCGACCGTCGAGCACGCCATCGAAGCCACGATCCGCCTGTTCAGCCGGCGCAATCGCCCGACCGCACTGTTCACGGTGGACAGCCTCATGACGCAAGGCGCGCTTCTTGGCCTGCGTTCAATGGGGCTCTCGATTCCGCATGATGTGTCGGTGGTTGGCTTCGATGACTTCAACCTCGCCACGTTCACCGATCCGCAGATAACGGTCGTGGCGCAACCCATCTCCGAGATCGGACCGCTCGCCGCCAGATACCTGCTGGAGCGGCTTGCCGGCAAAAAGGTTGCACCGCGCCGTACCCGATTTCAGACCCGCTTGATCGTACGCGGATCGGTTGCCCGGCGCGCTGTGCGCTAAAGAGCAAACCCCTCGATTTCGGAGAATTTCGTCTAAAGGACTTGCCATTGGCGAAATTGCGTGCCCATTATTGCTTGTGAGATCGATCTCACATCGGAAAAACGAGCTAGACGGCCCACCGACGCCTAAGGCGGGCTAGAGGCCTGTCACATGCGAAATACAAGGAAAACGTCATGCTGAACTTCGATAGGGACCGCTTCGTGAAGATCCAAAGCGGGGCCGTCGCCGTCGCAGGTGAGGTTCGCTCACTCATGCGCACACTGCTGGCAGATGGCGTCGAGCGGCTGTTTTTCATGGGCACCGGCGGCGTGCAGCTTCTAACCTTGCCCGCGATCGAGTTGGCGCAGCGCTGTTCTACCTTCCCGGTGAGCGGTGCCTATCCGGCGCAGGTCGTGATCGATCCGCCCGCCGGTCTCGACAGCAAGGACGTGGTGGTCATCCCGTCCTTGTCGGGCACGACCAAGGAAGGCGTCGAGCTCATGGCCTTTCTGAAAAAACGTGGTGTGCGCACGATTTCGCTCACCGGCCATTCGGATACGCCAATCGCACGGGAGGCTGACCACAATTTCACGAACTTCGCCGAAGACGACACCTCGTCGGAATCCTTCTACCTGCAGACGCTGCTGATCGTCCTGGCCCTGCTGGAAGAGCGCGGCGAATATGATGATTTTGATGGCACTGTCGCCGAACTCAAACTGCTGCCGGATCTGCTTGCCGACGCCAAGGCTGCCTTTGAGGATAGGGCGGCCGAACTGGCCCATACAATCAAGGACGATACCTATCACATCTTCACCGGCGCCGGCTCGGTGTGGCCGGAGGCACACTATTACGGCATGTGCATCCTCGAAGAGATGCAGTGGATTCGCACCCGCCCGGTGCACGCCGCCGACTTCTTCCACGGTACGCTCGAGTTGGTCGAGCCGGGCGTCAGCGTTTTCGTGTTCAAGGGCGAAGATGCCCTTCGGCCCCTGGCCGACCGGGTCGAGAACTTCGCCAGGCGCTACACGGACCGCGTTCGCACGCTGGACGCGGCCTCGGTCAAGTTGCCGGGCATCTCCGCAAAGGTCCGCGGCATGATCTCGCCGGTTCTGCTCGCCACCTTGCTCGAGCGGCTGAGCGCCCATCTCGAGGTGCTGCGCAACCACCCGCTGACCACCCGTCGCTACTACAAACGCGTGGAATATTGATCCCCTCTTACCTCTGAAGGAGCTATCCATGAAACGTTCGCTGCAAGTCGTGGCGGTCACGGTGGCCGCGGTATCATCATTGGGGTTGTCGATAAGCGGCAGTTCCGCCGCTTCGCCGGCTGTCACGGCCGACCCAAACGCCAAGGTGGAATACACCGGCACGCTTTCGGTCCTGACCAAGTTCGGGCTGCAACAGCTGTCGCCCTATTTCGTCAACCTGGCACAGGCCTATGAGAAGCTCCATCCGGATGTGAAGGTCGAACTTATCCAGGAGAGCGACGACAGCGTGAAGGGCAAGACCAAGACGCTGGTCGCTTCCAACTCGCTGCCCGATATCTATTTCTCCTGGACAGGCAGCTGGGGTGGCAATTTCGTGCGCGGCAATCGCGCCGTTGATCTCACGCCCGTCATTGCTGCCGATACCGAGTGGGGCAAGTCGCTGTCTCCAGCCGCCGTCAAGGCGTTCCAGTACAACGGCAAGTTCTATGGCATTCCGCTTTACCAGGATGCCAAGTTCATGGGCTACAACAAGCAGATCTTCGCCAAGCTCAGCCTCAAGGCACCCGCCACTTTCGAGGACTTGCTGACCAGCTGCGACGCCATCCGCAAATCCGGCGTGACACCGATCTCCTTCGGCAACAAGGAGGCTTGGCCGGCGATCCACTTTGCAGGCCAGCTGCTCGCCTACAACGTGCCGCAGGGAACGCTGGAACGCGACTTCGATCCGGCCACCGCCCAATACAGCGATCCAGGCTATGTCGCAGCACTCAAGCAGTTCAGCCAGCTTGTCGAGCGCTGCACCGATGGCGCCGGCGTCAACGGCACATCCTATGCCTCGGCTCTCCAGGCCTTCACCAACGCCCAGTCGGCCATGTACTACCAGGAAATCATCGAGTTCGATCAGGCCGCCACGCCGGAGTCGGCGTTAAAGCCCGCCGATTTCGGATTCTTCCGGCTGCCGGTGCCCGCCGGCGCCAAGGGTGACGCCAAGTCGATCGAGGGCGCGCCGGAGGGCTACATGATCAATGCGGCATCGAAGAACATCCCGCTGGCGATCGATTTCATGAAGTTCGTGACCTCGAAGGAAAATGCGCAGGTCTTGTCTGCGCCACCCTATGGCCAGCCGAGCGCCACCATCGGCGGCGCCTCGGAATCGAACATGAGCGCGGCTGTGGTCGATGGCCTCAAGGATATCAACGCCGCCTCATACCTCATGCCCTGGCTGGATACGGCCAACCCACCGCGCGTCGCCGCCGTCTGGCTGTCCAGCCTGCAGGCGCTGGCGGGCGGCTCGATGACGCCCGAGCAAGTGATGGACGAGGTGCGCAAAGCCGCATCCGCGGCCAAATAAAGCAGGCGAGCATGGCAAGGGCCTCGGACACAGTGGACAGCGGCGCCGACATCGGCGTCGCCAGGCCGCAACGGCCAAAGAGCCGGCGGGCCTGCTTCGCCAACCTGTTGTCGTTGCGATGGGCGGCGATCGCGCTCATCCTCATCGGCTGGTTCGTCTATTATCCGATCGTCGACAATTTCATCGTCAGCACCACCGACCAGGACATCTACACCGGCGAGGTCACCAATGTCGGCCTCGCCAACTACGACCGGCTGCTGCATGACCCGGTCGTGCTGCTGGCGCTGTGGAACAACTGCCTCTACGCTCTCATCTCCGTCATCTTCCAGGTCTTCGGCGCGTTCCTGCTGGCGGCCATTATCGAGGACCTGAAAAGCGAAAGCTGGCGCCGGCTGTGGCGCGCCGTCTATTTCGTGCCGTCGGCAATCTCGATCACGGTGACCGGCCTGCTGTTTTATTTCATCTACCAGCCGCAGATCGGCTTGCTGGATGCCGCGCTCAGCCGTGTTGGACTGAGCCAGCTCGTCATGCCTTGGCTCGGCAATGAGCACACCGCCATCTATGCCATCATCGCCATGAGCCAATGGCAGGGTTTTGGCTATTCGACGCTGCTGTTCGCCATCGCCATCCAGAAGATCCCGCGCGACCTCTACGATGCCGCAACGATCGACGGCGCGGGTCCTCTTCGCCGCCTGTGGAGCATCACCTTTCCGCTGACCCGGGAAATGACGGGGTTGATGATCATCGTCACCATCACGGGCGCGTTCCAGGTGTTCAACGAGGTCATGGTGATGACCGCAGGCGGGCCCAACAACAGCAGCCAGGTGCTGGGCACGTGGCTCTACCAGAAGGCCTTCATCGAGGACAATTTCGGCTATGGCGCGGCGATCGCCGCCGTCATCTTCATGTTGACCATGCTCACAGGTGCGGCACAGCTCTGGTACACCAAGCGCCGCCGGGTGCAGCTATGAGTGCGATGGTCGCAGCCGGTCGCAGCCGGCACGTCAATGTGTGGTCGGTCATCGCCAGGACGTTGCTCTATTCATTCCTGGTCTGCCTTGGTGTCGTCGTCATCTATCCGCTGATCTGGATGGCGCTGAGCGGCTTCAAGGACAATGCGCAGATCTTCGGCGATCCCTTCGCCCTGCCCACCCATTGGTCGTGGAACAATTACGTGCAAGCGTGGAACCAGGGCGTGCGTGGCTACGTGACAGTCTCGGTGCTGGTGACCGTCGCTTCGGCCATATGCACCGTGCTGATCAGCGCCTGGACGGCTTTCGGCCTGACCCGCACCAAGATGCCGGCAAAGCCGCTGGTTATCGCCATCGTTCTGGGCGGCTTGATGCTGAGCCCCACGGTGGCGATCATTCCACTGGTGAAGATGTTGCAGGCGCTCGGTCTCTACAACACCTACTGGGCGCTGATCATTCTCTACACGGCGTTCCGTGTGCCGTTCACCACCTTCCTCATCCGCGCCTACATGCTGGATCTGCCTGAAGACATCGACGAGGCGGCGACGATGGATGGCGCCAGCGAGGGTCAGATCTTCTGGCGCATCACCTTGCCGCTGTGCCGGCCGATCATCATTTCCTGCGTCATCCTGCACGTCCTGTTCGCCTGGAACGAATATCTCTTCGCCATGATCTTCACGAGCGGCTCGGATGTGCAGACGCTGCCGGTCGGACTGACGTCGATCATGGCAACCCACGGGACCAACTATGCCGTGGTGTTCGCGGCCATGACGATCTCGGCGCTGCCTATCGTGATCGTGTTCTTTGGCGCGCAACGCTACTTCATCCGTGGCTTGGCCGAAGGCATCGGCAAATAACAATTCCCGAAAGGAGCCTTCATGCCGCAGCTCGCTGCTCATCAGCTGATCGGAGCCAATTTCAGCTTCCAGCACTTCCCCTTCGATGAGGTCGCCAGGACGATCCGAGGCTTTGGCCTGCGCGAGATCGAGCTGTGGGGGATTGCCCAGCATCTGGACCTGTTCCACGCCACGGACGCACGTGTCGAATCCGTTCGCCGGGTACTCGCCGACAACGAGCTGTCGGCCTGGTGCTTTACGCCTGAGCAGGTGTTGTATCCAATCAACATTGCCTCCGGCGACGCCGCACTGCGCCAGGACAGCATCGAGCGGTTTTGGCGTGCAGCCGACATCTGCGCGGCGCTTGGCGCCCGCTATCTCTTCCTGACGCCCGGCCGGGGCTACGAGAGCGAACCCCGGCAACCGGCATGGGACCGCGCGGTCGGTTCGATCGGCGAGATCGCCCGGCGCGCCGCCGCAAACGGGGTGCGCTGCCTGCTCGAGCCGTTGCAGCGGTTCGAGAGCAACCTCGTCAATAATGCGGCAGGCCTGCGCCAAATGCTGGATGAGGTGGGCGCCGGCAATATCGATATCGTGCTCGACACTGTCGCCATGGCCACGGCCGGCGACACCGTGGCCGGCTATGTCGACCTGTTCGGCTCGCGGCTGGCGCATGTTCATCTGGTCGACGGCACGCCAGGCGGGCATCTGGTGTGGGGGGAGGGCACGCTGCCGCTCGACCACTATGTCAGCGAACTCGCGCGCCTCGGCTATGCCGGTAAGTTCACCTTCGAGCCGTTCGGCAACGGCTCCTACGCGCTCGATCCGGTAAAAGCCTGGACACGCTGCCTTGGCGCCATCGCGCCGTATATCGATCGCGCAACGGTGCCGGCATGAGGTCGAAAAAGCTTATCGCGGTCGGGGACAATTGCCTTGATGCCTATTTGACCAACAACTTGATGACGGTGGGCGGCAATGCCTTGAATGTCGCGGCGCAATGGCGGCGCAACGGCTGGTCCGCGCGCTATTTCGGCGCCGTCGGGAACGATCCCGAAGGCGACGTGGTGCTTGCCGAACTGCAAGGTGCCGGCCTATCTCCGGACGACGTCGAACGGCGTCCCGGCGATACGGCCGTCACCTTGCTGCGCGATGAATCCGGCGACCGGAAGTTCCTGCACGAATCCTTCGGTGTGGGCGAAAACTACATGCCGGCGCCCGCGCATTATGCGGTCATCGCCGCGGCCGACTGGGTGCATCTCGGCACCAACGCCAACAAGCACCTTGTTCAACGATTGGTGGCGGACCATGTGCCGTTCAGCATCGATCTATCGACCGCCCATATGGCGCTGCCGCTCGACGGTGTCCCGCTTTTGTTTGCGTCCGGACCGGACGATGTCGATGTTCCCATCGAGCCATCGCTGGGCGCGCTCAGGGCGGCCGGCGCAAGGCAGGTAGTTTTGACCTGTGGTCGACGCGGCTCCTACTTCGACGATGGCACGAATGTCGTGCATGCGCCGGCGACGCTTGTCGATGTCGTGGATACGTGTGGCGCCGGCGACAGTTTCATTGCCACTTTCCTCGCCGGCTTCCATTTCGGCGGCCTCGGCGCCCTGGAGGCATTGCACAGGGCGTCGATCGCGGCGGCGCAGACCTGCACCCATCTTGGCGGGTTTCCCCAGAAATCGCGTCCGATACCCGATTGGCTGCCAGCCAAATATGCCAGCTTCATTGTCGATGCGCAGGGAGCCCAAGCGTGAGTACAATTCGTTTGCGGCAGCCTGCGGTCGCGCTTGCATCTGACCGGTCGTTTTGGCTGCAGGACATTGCCGCCGCCCCTGCGACCGAGCCATTGCGAGGCGACGAGCGCGCCGACGTGGTGATCGTCGGTGGCGGCTATACCGGTCTGTGGACGGCGCTGCGGATCCTTGAACTTGCGCCGCAAACGCGGGTGGTGATCCTTGAAGCCGATCTGTGCGGATCGGGGGCCTCGGGGCGCAACGGCGGTCAGGTCCATTCATGGTTCGCCGAAATCGACCAGATCAGTGCGGTCGTCGGTCTCGAGGAAGCGCGCCTGCTGTGCGCCGACACGGTGGCATCGATCGCGGAGCTGAAGACGCTGCAGCAAAACGGCACCATAGACATGGACCTGAGGCTGGACGGATGGTTGTGGACAGCAAGCTCCATTGCGCAGGAAGGCGCCTGGGAGACCGCCGTGGCCTTGACGGCAGCTGTTGGAGAAAACCGTTTCAGCCCGCTGACAGCCGAGGACATTCAACGCCGCACCGGTTCATCGGCCTCCTATGTCGGCGTCGTCGAGACCACTGCCGGCACGGTCCATCCCGCCAAACTTGCCATCGGATTGCGCAAGCTGGCACTGGCACGCGGCGTCATCATCCATGAGCGCAGCCCGGTCCTCGCCATCGAACCCGGCATGACATGCACGGTGCGCACGGCGCATGGCGCGGTACGGGCTGACAAAATCGTGCTTGCCGCCAACGCCTGGCTTTCCGCGCTGCCGGAACTGCGGCGACATCTTTATGTCGTCGGCAGCGAGGTGATTGCCACTGCCGCCGTTCCCGAACTGCTCGACAGCATCGGTTGGCGCGACGGTGCCTCGATCTGCGATTCCCAGGCCCAGGTGCTCTACTACCAGCGCACCATCGGGGGCAGGGTGGTCTTCGGTCGTGGCAGCGGCAACGTCGCCTTCAGTGGAAATTTCGGCGCCAGCTTCAACCGCAGCCCGGAGCACGGTCGCGACAATATGCGAGAGCTGCATCGGGTCTACCCCTCGCTGCGCGGTGTGGCGATCGAATATGACTGGTCGGGGCCGATCGACTGCGTGCCTGAACACGTTCCTGTCTTCGACCACCTGCGCGATCATCCCAATATCTTCTACGGCATGGGATTTAACGGCACCGGCATCGCGCAGACGCCGATAGCCGGACGCATTCTGGCGAGCCTGGTGCTCGAGCGAAAGGATCGCTGGAGCGAAAGTGGTCTGGTCGGCATCGAGCGGCGCATGTCGCTGCCGCCCGAGCCTTTGCGTTATCTCGGCGCCAAGCTTGTCCGCGCCGCGGTGCGCCGCAAGAACGAGGCCGAGATCCGCAACCGAAAGGCGGGCAGGATCACCAATCTTCTGGCGGCCCTGAAGCCAGGCAGGCGCAAGAAGTAGCCGGGCATCTGGCTCATCGTCACGCTCTTCAAACCATGAGCCGGCACGTGCCGTCCCGATGACGGTGGACGCGGCATTGCGATCAGGTGCTTGCTGGGTTGATCGACGTACATTCTTAAAGCGGAGTGCGTCGACCTTGTTCTAACGTATTCATGTGGGCCGTATCGCCGTCACACCTATGCTTGGCGCACTTGCGGCTTTCCATTCGAGGGCGGGCCAACGGATCCGCGTGCAATGATGGCGGTCGGCAAAACGAGCTTTTCCGCCGGGCGGGAATCTCCCTTCAATCGCCGGATGAGCAATTCCGCGACGCTCTTGCCAAGCGCGTAGACGGGCTGGTCGATAACGGTGATGGGCGGCGTGGTGACGCTCGTCCAGTCCGCATCATGGAAAGTGATGAGCGAAATGTCGTCGGGAACCCGCAGGCCGCGCTCGCGGGTCACCTTGAAGATCTCCAGCGCAATGACGCTGTCGGAGGCGAGGATCGCCGTCGGCCGATCCGGCGCCGACAGCATCTCGCCGGCAACCCTGCGCGTTTCGGTGGGGCTTGTCGCGCCAAGGCGAACAAAGCGTTCTGGCCGATCAAGTCCGGCCTCTCGGCACACGGTGAGGAAACCGTCGATGCGCTCACGGACCGACGAGGTGTAGATCTGCCCGAGATCGCGGTACTCGTGCCCTTCGGCGTCGACCGCGGTCACATAGGCGATGTTGCGGTGGCCGGCATCGGCTAGAAAGCGGGTCGCCAGCATGGCGATGCCGCGATCGTCGGTCGTGACCGTATCGACATCCAGATCTGCCAGCGCCCTATCCAGCAGGGCAAGCGGTCGGCCCGAGCGGTGGATATCGCGCAGGTGCGCGATGTCGCGCGATTCCGACGGCGTGACGATCAGCCCGTCGACGCGCTTGCCGATGAGCAGTTTCACGGCCGCCTTTTCCGCCTCGATCTTCTCGCCGGAATTGGCCAGGATGACGTTGAACCCGGCTGCCTTTGCCGCGTCGCTGATGCCGCGTACCGCGAGGCTGAAGAACGGGTTCTCGATGTCGCCGACAACCACGCCGATGATGCCGGAGCGGCCGGTCGTCATGCTGCGGGCGAGCTCGTTCGCACGATAGTCCAAGGCCTTGGCCGCGGCCATGACTTCCGCGCGGATCATGTTGCTGACGACGCCGTATCCGCCGAGCACGCGCGCGGCTGTCGCTTTCGAAACATTGGCCGCGCGGGCGACGTCGCTGACCGTTATCGACGGGGTCTTGGGGGCGGTTCTTTTCATCGGATGACGACTACAAGAGTTGTTGACGGCAGGTCAACGTGGCGATAACGATTAACAAAGAGACCGGTCTCACGCAATATGAGACCGGTCTCTTTAAAAGGAGTGGAGCCGAGAGGCGTGACGGACCGTGATTTCGGCAAGGGCATGTCGGCGCGCCAGATGGCGGCTCGACGCAAATACCAAGAAGAACAGACCTTCAGAGTGGAGAAAGACATGAGCAGCAAAGAAATTCTCAAGTCGTTGATGTGCCCGGTCAGAACCGGCGCAATGGCTCTTATGGCGATGTGCGTCGGCGCCGGGCTGGTTTCAGGAGCGGCCGCCGCGGATGACAATCCCTATGGCCTCATTGATGCGAAGGTCATCAGCGTCGGAACCATGGGCGATGCCAAACCCTACGCTTTCACCCAGGCCGATGGGTCGTTCACCGGCTTCGACATCGAATTGTTCCGCAACGTGGCGAGCCGCCTTGGATTCAAGCCCGACCAGGTGATCTTCACCGGCCAGGAATTCTCGGCGCTTATGCCTTCGGTTGCAAACGAGCGCTTCGATGTCGCGGTCGCGGCAATCGGCACGACGGAAGCACGCAAGAAGACCGTCGACTTTTCCGACGGGTATATCGCAGGCTATCTCTCCGTGCTTACCGCCGACAAGGCGATCACGTCGGCGGACGGGCTCAAGGGCAAACGTCTCGGCGTCGTGCAAGGCACGCTCCAGGAAATCTACGCGGCGAAGAATTTTGTCGGAACCGATCTCGTCAAATTCCCCGACAACAACTCCGCCGTTTCGGCGCTTAACAACGGAACCGTGGATGCCCACTTCCTCGATTACGAGGCTGCCAAGGACTATGGCGTTCGCTATCCGAACCTGAAGATCGCGGTCAATATTCCTTCCTTTGACGCGCCGGCCGGCTTCGTCCTGCGCAAGGGCAACGACAAGCTCCGCAATGCGCTGAACACCGCCCTTCACGCGGCCATGCAGGACGGCACCTGGAAAACGCTTTATGAAAAGTGGTTCCCCGGCTCGCCGATGCCCGACCAGTATCTTCCCAAGAAGTAGACCGTACCCGGCCGCTGGCTTTCATGCCGGCGGCCGGATTACGCCTCCGTCCTTGATGCGGACGATGTAAATAGCGCAACCAAAAGGGGGGCGAATGAACTGGCTCGAAAACCTGCGGCGCAGTTTCCTCGACTGGCACGCAATGGCGGACGTGCTGCCCAGCATGATCACCATCGGATTGAAGAACACCTTGATCCTCGCCGCCGCGTCGACGGTACTGGGTGTCATCCTCGGCATGATCCTGGCGGTCATGGGCATCTCGCAATCGCGCTGGCTGCGCATTCCGGCGCGGGTCTACACGGATATATTCCGTGGGCTGCCGGCGATCGTCACCATCCTGCTGATAGGCCAGGGTTTTGCCCGCATCGGCCGTGAAATCTTCGGCCCTTCGCCCTTTCCGCTCGGCATTCTTGCGCTGAGCCTGATCGCCGGCGCCTATATCGGCGAAATATTCCGCTCGGGCATCCAGAGCGTCGAGCGCGGGCAGATGGAGGCCTGCAGGGCGCTCAGCATGAGCTACGGCCAAGGCATGCGCCTGATCGTGATACCGCAAGGCATCCGCCGCGTCTTGCCGGCCCTCGTCAACCAGTTCATCGGCAACGTCAAGGATTCAAGCCTTGTCTACTTCCTCGGTCTGCTCGCCTCGGAGCGCGAGATTTTCCGTGTCGGTCAGGACCAGGCAGTGGTCACCGGAAACCTCTCGCCATTGCTTCTGGCCGGCGTGTTCTATCTCATCATCACCGTGCCGTTGACCCATGTGGTCAACTACATCGACAACTCGCTGCGGGTCGGAAAGCAAAAGGCCGGCCTCGTCATCAGCGGCCTGGCCGAAGTGAGCGAACTGGAGGGCGCCACCGGCAGTGCACCTTCGGAGGCCGGCTCTGATGCCCGCTCAGCGCTGCCCCGCTTCAAGGGCGGCAGTCTCGCCATCACCGATCTCGACATGGCCTATGGCGACCTCGATGTTCTCAAAGGCGTCAGCCTGGCTGTCAAGCCTGGCACGGTCACATGCGTGATCGGCCCATCAGGTTCGGGCAAGTCGACCCTGCTGCGCTGCCTCAACCGCCTGGTCGAGCCCAAGGGCGGTGAGGTGTTGCTCGATGGTGCGAGCATCCTGGCGATGAAGCCTGAAAAACTGCGCCGGCGTGTCGGCATGGTTTTCCAGCAGTTCAATCTGTTTCCCGACCACACCGCGCTCGAAAACGTCATGCTGTCGCTGTCCAAGGTAAAGGGGCTCCCTGTACAGGAAGCTGAGCGCATCGCCGAGGCACGCCTTGCCGACGTCGGGCTTGCGACCCGCAAACACCATCGTCCAGGGAGCCTTTCCGGTGGCCAGCAGCAGCGTGTGGCAATCGCTCGTGCATTGGCGATGGACCCGGAGGTCATCTTGTTCGATGAGGTAACGAGCGCACTCGATCCAGAACTGGTGAAGGGTGTGCTCAACCTCATGGCGGATCTCGGCCGGCGCGGCATGACAATGGTCGTGGTGACGCATGAAATGGGCTTCGCCCGCAAGGTCGCCGATCAGGTCGTCTTCATGGATGAAGGCCGCATCATCGAGGCCGGCACGCCTGCCGCGATTTTCGACACGCCGAAAAGCCCACGTCTGAAGCACTTCCTTGCCGAAGTGCTTTGATCACGCATGAGCCCTTCAAGACGGCCGCCCAAACCAACCTCCACCAGTGAAAGATATCTCATGGCTGCATCACATCAGGTTTCCAAGGTCGTTGTTGTCGGCGGCGGCATTTTTGGCGTCTCCTCGGCCGTTCATCTTGCAAGGCTCGGCATCGAGACCGTGCTGGTCAATGATGGACCGCTCGCCAAGGGAGCTTCCGGCCGCTCGCTCGCCTGGATCAATTCGGCGCGCAGGCGCTCGGCTGAATATCATCGCCTGCGCATGATCGGTATCGACCGCTACCGCAGTTTGTCGGCGCGATACCCGGATGCCGCCTGGCTGCGTTTCGACGGTGGTCTGACGTGGGATGCGGACGATGCCTCAAACGAGATCGCCGATGTGTTCGCTCACGAAAAACGTATCGGCTATGATGCTCAGCATCTGTCCGCGGACGCCATAAGGTTGGTCGCGCCGGGTGTCTGCGCAAGCGCTGTCACGCCTCAAGGCGCGATCTTCAACCCGGGCGAGGGCTGGGTCGACCTGCCGTCGCTGATCGAGATATTGATCGCGGAATTCGTGGAGCGGGGCGGCCAGGTGGTCACCGAGGCCGGACGCGCTACCGTCACCGTCGCCAACGGCCGCGCCACCGGCGTCACCACCACCAGCGGGGTCAGCTTCGCCGCCAACGCGGTGCTTCTGGCGACCGGTGCGGATGTGCCGCGAATGGTTGCCGTGGCCGGTCAGCGTATTGCCGATGGGACACCAATCGCGCTGCTGGTCAGGACCAAGCCAGTCGACTTGCCGCTACACGCCGTGCTCAACACGCCGCGCGTCGCCATCCGGCCGACGCCTGATGGCGCCCTCGCGCTCGATTCTGCCTGGTCGGAAGAACAGGTGGTAGTCAATCCGGACGGGACTTATCGCGTAAAAGCATCGACCATCCAGGGGCTTCTCGACGAAGCGTCGAATGTTCTCGACGGTCATCCGAAATTGGAATTGGAGAGCTACGGTGTCGGGCCCAAGCCAATCCCCGGAGACGGCGAGCCGGTCTTCGGCCAGTTGCGGGAGATCGAGGCGTATTACGTCGCCTTCAGCCACAGCGGCGCAACACTTGGCTTGATTGCCGGCGAACTGCTTGCAACCGAGATCGCCACCGGAACAGAGCACCCACTCCTTGCAAGCTTTCGACCGTCTCGATTTTCACTTTAGCCCGCCAATTCGCCTCGGAATGGGATGTAATGTGGCATGCCTGGAGTTTCGCTAGCCGAGACGGCGGCCGCCTGGCCGCTTACGCGCACCGAACCTGACACCGGAACATTTTCTCCACGTTGAAGTTGGACAGCGCCAGGACCGTCTTTCGTCCAAGCTCAACCAGCGCTGAGAAATTCCATGACCAACCAACACCCCAAGACTAAACAGCCCACGGACAAGGATCTGCGAGACAACCCGGGAATCGGCACCTCGAAGGGCGCGGTCAAGGGCGGCGATATGCTCGACGAGAACGATGCTCTCGATGGGGACAATACGTTCGAAGGCGATGTCGAGAACGACGTCACGCCTCAGGGCGGCATCAACCCTGACCAGACCGGACGCACGAACAAGTAGGAGGCACCTTGCCATGGCCGGCCGGAAGACCCACGAGCAGCAGCTGCGCATCATCGAAAAGCGCGAGAACACCAGCAATGCCGGCGACGATTTCAATGCCGAGGATGAGCTGAAGAGATCCAAGCAGGAGCGGGAGGCGCGGCAAGACAGCGCCAATCTACGCGACGAGGGCGTGGAATTGGCCGACAAGGACGATCGCCAGATGATCCGCGGCGAAAACCAGGAGAGCAAGCACCACAAGCGCAGGCAGGACGACTAAGCTTGCCGTCTTTTTAAAGCTATCGAGGAGCCATGCCAGACTACCGGCACGCCAGGCACCGCATGGTCGAGGCGCACATCGCCCGCCGCGGTGTGCGCGACGAACGAGTCCTTTCGCCACTTAGGCGGAATCCCGCGCGGGAAATTCGTCGACGAGGGGTGCGAGGAGTTCGCCTATGGGGACGGTCCGGGCGGCGTTGCGCTCTGGCTATAGGGACCTGCGAAGACGCGACCTGAACATCGGCCAGCTCTGCCGCGAGCGCTTTTGGCGATCAGGCAGCCTCGGCCACTACATGCAATCCTCGGCCTCGCAGCAGTTCGATGCCTTCGTCTGTTCGATCGCACCTCGCCTGTTCAGCCGCTGGCTGCCGAACAGCGCCTCATCGGGTGGTACTGACACGTTTGCCTTCGGCACCTGAATAGGCGGCCTTGCCTTCGGGCACGGAACATCTCACCAACTTTCTGGTTAGGCAGGCCGGATGAAGGGAGCTTTGCGCATGGCCAATAATTTGGAAGACGGCAAGACCGCTCAAACTTCCGACGAGTTGCATGGCGGCAATCGCGGCGGCAACAAGGACCAGCGTAAGACTGACAAGACCGCGAACAAGAGCAGCCAGGCGGCGGGATCCGCATCGCGGTAAGGACTAAGACATGCCGACCGCCGCGGACATCCTCATCGAGACGCTGATCGACTGGAACGTCGATATCATCTTTGGCCTGCCGGGCGACGGCATCAATGGCATCATGGAGGCGCTGCGCAGGCGGCAGGACCGCATCCGCTTCATTCAGGTGCGGCACGAGGAATCCGCGGCCTTCATGGCGTGCGCCTACTCAAAATGGACAGGCAAGCTCGGTGTCTGCCTCGCAACTTCCGGCCCTGGCGGCACACACCTCCTGACTGGACTCTACGATGCCAAGCTCGACCAAGCGCCGGTGCTCGCCATTACCGGCATGCAGTTCCACGACCTCATCGAGACCTTCACCCAGCAGGATGTCGACTTGACGCGCGTCTTCAGCGATGTCGCCGTCTTCAACGCGCAGGTCTCCGACGCGGCGCATATGGAAAGCCTGGCCGGTCTCGCCTGCAGGTCGGCGCTGGCACGTCGCGGCGTTGCGCATCTGTCGATCGCCAGCGATGTGCAGGAGCACACGCTCGACCAAGCCAAGCGCTCGAAGCGCAACAAACCGTCGCATACGCCGGATCGTTGGTTCGAAGGAAGCAGGCTTCCCGACGAAGAACAACTTGCGAAAGCCGCCGAGATCCTGAACGGGGCGACGAAGGTCGCGATCCTCGCCGGTCGGGGCGCGCTTGGTGCCAGGCACGAGTTGGAAGAGACGGCGGAGCTGCTTGGTGCCCCCGTCGCAAAGGCCTTGCTCGGTAAGGCTGCCTTGCCCGACGATCACCCGCTGACGACTGGCGGCATCGGAATTCTCGGCACGCTGCCGTCGCAGGAAATCATGGAGGAATGTGACGCGCTGCTCGTCGTCGGCTCGACCTTTCCCTACATCGAATACTACCCGAAGCCGGGACAGGCGCGCGGGGTGCAGATCGAGCGCGACCCGCAGCGCATCGGCCTGCGCTATCCCGTTGAGGCCGGCCTTGCCGGCGATGCCGCCGTGACGCTGCGATTGCTGAACAGGCGCCTGAAGCGCAAGGATGATCGCAGCTTCCTCGAGAAGGCGCAGGCGGGCATGCGACGCTGGCGCGAGATGATGGCGCAGTCGGAGCAAAAGGCCGCCACTTCGCTCAAGCCCCAGGTGGTTACACGCGCATTTGGGAAACGATTGCCCGATGATGCGATCCTGGTTGCCGATTCCGGCCAGAACACCGAGATGGCGGCCCGCCATATCGAACTGCGTGACGGGCAGGCCTTCGGCGTCTCGGGCGCGCTGGCCTCGATGGCATGCGGACTGCCCTACGCGATCGCCGCGGGCCTGGCCTTTCCCGGCCGGCCGGTCTTCGCGGTCGTCGGCGACGGCGGTCTCGCGATGCAGCTCGGAGAGTTCTCGACGGCAGTTCGGCACCGGATCCCACTCAAGGTGCTCGTGCTCAAGAACGGCATGCTCAATCAGATCGCCTGGGAGCAGATGATGTTTCTCGGCAACCCGCAATTCGCCTGCGAACTCCAGCCCATCGACTTCGCCATGGCCGCCGAAGCCATGGGCGGCATCGGCTACAGCGTCTCTCGCGCCGAGGAGGTGGAAGGTGTTCTCGACGCTGCCCTGGCTGCTGAGGGTCCGGTGGTCATCGAGGCCGTGGTCGATCCGTTCGAACCGATGATGCCACCGAAGATGCCACCGGATTATGCGAGAAATTTCCGCAAGGCGCTACCGGATACCCCCGGACGCGTGGAAATCGAGGCGAATGTGGCGCAAGAGCCGCTGAGGTCGATGATTACCGCCGCAGAGAAAGACTGACGACACGCAAGAAGGAGCACGAGTTGAACAAGACCGACAGCGGCACCGCAAATCGCGGTTCGCCGGACCTCATGGGCGGCGACCAAGCGTGCAAGGCCGAGGAATGGGGCGGTGGCTCGAAAGCCGCCAAGGGACCGATCACGGAACCGGATCGACACAACCGCAACTCCAGCCAAAAAAGGAGCTGACATGCAGGATGCCCAGCAGAAATATCCTCAGCCGCCGCTTCCCGAACAGCAGCAGGACATGCCCGGCTATACCGACGAGATGGATCCACGGCCCGACCACGGAGAGGAGAGCTATCGCGGCAGCGGTAAGCTGACGGACCGCGTCGCGCTGATCACCGGCGCGGACTCGGGCATCGGCCGGGCGGTGGCTATCGCGTTTGCACGCGAAGGCGCCGACGTCATGATCTCCTATCTTGAAGAGGACGAAGATGCGCAGGAGACGGCGCGCTTGGTCGAGGAAGCGGGGCGCAAGGCGGTGCTCGCACCCGGCGACATCTCGGACGAAATCTTCGCGCGGTCGCTTGTGCAGCGAGCTATCGATGAATGCGGGCGCCTGGACATCCTCGTCAACAATGCAGCCCACCAGGCGTCGTTCGAGAAGCTGGAGGACATCAGCGCGGAGGAATGGGATCTCACCTTTCGCACCAATGTCTATGCGATGTTCTATCTGTCCCAGGAAGCAGTGAAGCACATGGAACCCGGCTCGACCATCATCAACACATCCTCAATCAACGCGACCAGTCCCTCGCCGGCACTGCTTGCCTACGCCACTACCAAAGGAGCGATCGCCAACTTCACCGCCGGACTTGCAGGACTGGTAGCTGAACGCGGCATTCGGGTAAACGCGGTCGCTCCCGGGCCGATTTGGACGCCGCTGATCCCGTCGACAATGCCCTCTGAGAAGGTCAAGGAGTTCGGGAAGAACACACCGCTCAAGCGTCCCGGGCAACCGGCAGAGCTTGCAGCGACCTATGTGCTGCTTGCCTCGGAAGGGTCGAGCTACACCACCGGCGCACTCTACGAGGTCACCGGTGGACGGCCGATGCTTTGAGCGAGCGTACCTGCCAGCTCCACGGCGCCCACTCCCGGTAGCACACTGACATCTGGCGAGGCTCATGCCGATCAGGATCGCGGACAACCGCCACGTCCGCAAACTGGTCGAGGCGGATGCCGAAGCCTCCCACCAGACCCTGAACCGGAGGTTAGTAGACGGGAAGCTGACTTCATTCCGGGTCAACCGGAGCGTCAGCTTTCGGGGAGGGGCAAACGCTGGGTGAATGTCCCCGATAGGCGCATTGCAGCCATGCCGCCATCGCGTTGTGAGACTGATTTGGCGACCAGCAAAACAGCAGCCTCTACGACTCGTCCCTCTCATCGCGCAAATTAGACACAACGCGGCGGTTTTGCGACCTGCAGGCGGAGTCGGGGCAGTCGCGGACCAGCCTGTCCTTGCCGTAGCCCTTGGCCCACATGCGGTCCCGGTCTATGCCGCCGGCGGCGAGGTAGTCCATCACCGCATCGGCGCGCTGCTGTGACAGCGCCGTTTCACTTGCGCCGGGATCGTCGGCGAAACCCTGCAGCTTGAGCAGCCAGCGCGGATGCTTTGTCAACCAGGCGATCTGGGTGTCGAGGGTGGCCTTGGCGACAGAATCGAGCGCGGCCGAACCTTTCGTGAAGTAGGTGCGGCGGCCGACATTGAGGATAAAATCCTCCTCGCTGCCCGGCTGCACGTTCTGGAAGCCGGCAATCTCGGCGTTGGTGACGTCGGGCGTCGACGGGGCCAGCGTGTTGCTGGTCGAGCAGGATGTGGCCACAACCAGCAGGCCGGCGGCGAGCAGCCGGCGCGTGTTTTCAATCATGCGGTTCATGATGCGCCAATCATTCGACAGTGGTGGAAGCGGGCGCCTGGTCGGCGATGTGCGGCAGGACCTCCACCGCGGTGCCGATCGGGCACCGCTGGTAGAGGTCGATGATGTCTTCGGGGAACATGCGGATGCAGCCGCTGGAAGCGTCGGTGCCGATGCTCCATGGCTCCAGCGTGCCATGCAGGCGGTAGCCGATATCGGCGCCGTCGCGGTACAGATAGAGCGCGCGCGGCCCGAGCGGATTGTTGGACGCGCCGCCTGCGATCATGGGCGGCAGGTCCGGTTTGCGCTCACGCATTTCGGGGGGCGGGACCCATTGCGGCCACAGCGCGCGGCGATCGATCGTCGCGCGGCCGTACCATTTGAAGCCTTCCTTGCCGACGCCGACGCCGTAGCGGATGGCAGTCTTGTTTTCCATGATGAGGTAGAGGAAGTGGTGGCGGGTATCGACCACGACGGTGCCGACCGGCTCGCTGCTGAAATACTTGACGATCTGGCGATGCCATCTCTTGTCGATCTTGGCGAAGTTGGTCTTGCGATAGACGAAATCGTTATCGCTGGCGGTACCGGCGAAAAAGGATTTTGCCCCCGCGGCTTGAACAATATTGCTGGTTCCACCGACCGCGACCAGCGCCAGACCGCCGAGCACGACACCCCTGCGTGATAAAACCATCGGCAATCCCCCATGCCTTAAGCCTGGCGAACCATAGTTGAGAATGATTCCGGCTCAAAGTGGAAAATGCTGCAGTGGGTGGGCCGCAAGCGGTCTGTCCGCTTGACGGCAAAATAGCGGCTGCCCGCCGGCTCACGCCGGCGGGCTTTTTTGTGCGGACGGGAACATTCTCGCTCCAAGGGTGTTTTGTCACACCCGGCTCGTTCTTCATCGGTCGTGCCGGTGACCAAGATGTCCCCTCATTCATCATGGTCGGCCCGCGCAGCCTTGACCGCACGCGCGGGCCATCCCATCACAAGGCCCGCTGGCTCACGCTGGCGGGTTTTTCCGCGCCCATGCGCCGACACTCATCTTCGCATGCCTGTCACAACGAGCCAGGCGGATTCCAGTATCCGCACGCGGCGAGGAGGACTTGCGACATGCCTCGCTGCGGGATTTTCGCGATGAGTCTACCTGGCTCCCGCTGAACGCCATGGCCTGACCACCGGGCGCGTTGGACGACCTTCAAGTCGAAAAAGCCCGCGGCAATCGCACCTTAGGCGAAGAGGCTTTGCTTTGTTGATGCAGTTGTCATCGCATCAATCGTGGGTAGCAACGCGGTTGTTGCGTGTTGTTGGAGAGATGGGGTTTCCCGAAAAGAATGAACATGCGCAGACAAAAGAAGCGAGCAGGATGGCCGTGAGTACATCTGCCAAATATCTATTACCTCATATGCGCTCGCTCCTCGGAAGGCGATCCCGCCACCCTCTCGACAGTGAAGATGGCGGGATCTCAACCGGCGACAAGGGACTTCGATCGACGGTGGGTTTCCAATTCGGCGTCCGGCTGCGTGTTCCGCCGTTCGGGCTTCTTCCAACCGCAATCAGACGCAAGTCCTATCCCATAAGACTGATGGCCAAATTCGGAACATCCGCTGAAGCATTGCGTTCGGCAGCGTGAAACCCCAAGGCAAAGGATGACTAATCATGTCGAATTGCGAGACTGCAAAATCACATTCGTTAGGAAATCGCGTGGCTGATCTCACAGCCAAGATGCGTGAAGCGCAGATTGACGCGGGTGAAATGATGGCCTTCCACAAGGTTGCAACTATGTTGGAGGACAGCCAAGGACGTATCAATGGCGACGACTTGATCGCCGCATCCTTCGTTCTGCTGGAAGACCGAGCGCCCGAGTGACCTTGCGTTGGTCGGCTTCGATCGTTCCTCGATCAGCAATGCGAAGCCTTTTTTGTCACGGCTGGCGTCTCGCGGGACTGCGGGAATAGCTCAAGCCTAAAGGGTGCTGGCCGGGCGCCTAACAGCCAAGAGACACCGCTTCGGGATCGGCCGCCACGCGCCCGCTTTGTCCGAGGGAGGGCATTCCCTTTGAAGACAGCTACGGCGTGTCCTCGCTATCAGTGCCATGCATGCTGGAGCCATGCATGAAGGACTGGATCTCGTTCACATCGATCTTGCCATCACCATTCTCGTCAACGCTACTGAACATCCTGCCCACCGCGCGTTGAACCTCGTCCTCGGACACCGATCCGTCGCCATCGGTGTCCAACAGCCCGAACATCAGTCGCATGCCGGCACCGCGCATCATCTGATGATGCCAGCGTCCAGCCATTCTGTGTCCACGATCGCGGTCACCGTGGTTCTGCCAACGGTCGCCATCTTCATCGTGGCGGTCAGCATCCTCGTTGCGATCGCCTTGATAGTTGCGACTATCTTCCTCGCGGAAACCCTCTTCGGAACCGCGATCCTGCTGCAGTCGGTCACGGACAGCTTGCTCAACCATCTGGCGGATCATTTCGCGTGTTGGTCCATCCGCTTGTCCGGTCGCATCCGGCAACTGTCCGGCGGTCGGCGGTTCGGTTGCCGGAGCGGGTGCAGGTGTCGAGGGTGATGGTGTTCCGCTTGTCTGGGCGAGTGCGGGGGAGGTCAGGGCAATGAAAACGGCGGCCGCGGCCGTCGTGCTGTGTGGAAATCTCATGGCATGCTCCATCAGTGCTTTCGCTTGAAGGCCAAACTGGAGCTCGATGTGATTGTTCCCCGAAGGGATCAGGTCACGGCGAAGTTACTGAGGCATGCCCCCGTCTGAGGTAGATCAGGGTCTTCGCCAGGGAATAATTCGGCTCCTCTTCCCTAGGCACAAGAGGAACCGGCGCCCATTTTTGCGGGCAATGAACGTTGGACATTCGGCCTCGCCAATTTTCTGCCAGTCGATCATACCGACGCACCAATTCCCTCTGCGTCCTCTCCTTTCGTGGGACGGAAGCCGTTTCGACCGCACGCCGTCAATCGCGAATCCCGCGTCCATATGCTGCGCGGCCATGATGCATATTTTTTATGTCACGGACCTCTGTCCGTCTGGACACCATGTTAGCCAGCGCTAAATCAGAGCAATGCGACGCCTCCTGCTGGGACTTACAGTTTTTCTCTTTTGGACCACGTTGCTTCAGGCCGAGGCGTGGCAGCCCTTCGGCGTCCGACAGCTTGGCTTTAGTTTCGATATTCCTCCGAATTTCGTCCTGACCCAGAATTCGGAGCAGGGCGCGGCTTTTCAGGGCCCAAGAGACGCGTTTCTGGTCGTTTGGGGCGCGCGACTGGGCAAAGCAAGTTTTCGCGCCGAGATCGAACATCGCATGATCGAGGACGAAAAGGCCGGTTGGCGACTGACCTATCGGCGCCTAGCCCCGAAATGGGCCAGCTACTCCGGGGTCAAGAATGGCGAGATTCGCTACGTCCGTGCAATTATGGTCTGCAACCAGCGTGCCGCGCTTTTCACAATGAATTATCGGAAATCCGAAAAGAAACCGTATGACCCTGTTGTTGTGCGCATGGTCCGGTCCCTGAGAGCGGAAGGATGTTAGCCAGCAAAGAGCGAGGTTGCCGTACTGTGCTTCCCTCGGCTAAGGGCCAGTGGTCAACCCGGCTCCCCAATAGCCTCGCCCAGTCACATGAAAGCAGGCACCGGCAGATATGCAGCCGAACGTTCTCACGCTGGCTCAGCCGCTCAAAGCCCATCACCGAAAAGCTGCTTAGTGCGGTCGCCAGCTAGAGCTACCACTGAGCCATTCCCGCTGCGGCTGGGTAGCGCCTCAGTTCCGTACGCGTTCATACCAAGAACGGGCGGGGCGAACGTCCTGATAGAGCTACGGCTGTAGAAGCGCGCCGCCAAACTGCGCCCACAAGCGCTCGCACTCTCTCGCCCTTAGGCTCGGGGTACCGGGCGCGCCATAGAAGACCATGGCGCCGCGAATGTCGTATCCAAGCACCGAGGCGTTGGCCACGAACTGGATGGCTCTTCCCAAGCTGGTGATGCCGATGTCGACCTCAGCTTTGTTGGTGAGGTCGACCACGCCTACTATTTCCGCATTGGCGCTCCTGCCGCCAAAACGGCCGTCGACATCGCATCATGCACGGCAAGAAGCATTTCGGTGAGTTGCCCGGTGGAAGGGCTCTACAAACGCTTAAACGTCAGGTTTGTTCCCAACTGGCCCTGGCGGCTTTCCGACGACCAAGAATGCGACTGCGATTACGCGTATCAATAGAATCACTGCGAACAGGATTGCCATGATTTCCGCACTGTGTCGGATCACTCCGCGGCGAAGAAAACCCCGCAACATATCTCAGATAGCGGCGGGTGTTCGGCTGTAAGAACCAAACTGGGTCCCGCGGCCTCTCATGTGCGCGTAGGTGACATCGTCTGCTGGACCGAACGGTCAAGCCGAAGAGCCCAGTTCCTCTCGGCATCGAGCAGTTCATTCTGCTCAATCAAGCCGTTCATAAACAGCCTGAGTATATGCGCAGCTATGCGCTCTCCGTTCTGCGAAGCAAGAGGTAGGGCGCGCTCTTTGCAGACCGTGTGACAAACCTGGGCGAGCATCTCAATCTCGCTTGGCCCCAAAAACCGACCCGGATACAACATACCGTTTTCCTGTTGGAGAGTTGGAATGGCTATCCATTACGCAGGGTCACCGGCAGCCACAATCAACTATGATAGTGAGATGTCGAGTCCCGGTGGAAAAAACAGTGAAGTCCCAAAAGTGGTCGCGCTTGTCTCCGATTGACAGATGCCTCGACGCTACACCGACCAGCGCTACCGCACCCGCTTCATCGACGCGGCTTTGCAAAGGCCTATGACCAGTTCGCTACCAGCTGCCGGACCGCCCAGGCGAGCATGCCGCCGGCCCTCCCGAAGCGCGATGTGGATGAGGCAGCCTTTTCCGTATACATCCAGTTGTTACGTTGCGCATCTGCTTCGGTTCGAAAACTCGCCGCGGGCCTGGCGTGCTCGCGTGTCCGGGCCGAAACAGCCCACATGTTGATAACGACATCGATGAGGCTGCCGCCGACCTCGTTGGCATAGGATGCTTCCCGGCATGGGCATCGACCAATGCCCCGGGCCGACCAGCACGAACCTGCGGGGGCTTTCCCGGAACAAAGCGTCGACGATCCGGTTCGGCAGGAAGCGGCCAAAATTCATGCCATCGGAGATGCCGAGGCAGATGACAGATGAAAGGGAAGCTGAAGATGACGAAGTCTCGCGACCGCACCGTTCCCGGCGACGGCAAGATCGAAACCGGCCCGAACACATCTCCGCAACAGGATCCGGCAGAGGGGTCGCGCGAGACAATCGATCGCGAACTCGAGCGGACAGACGACGATAATAATTCCGACGAAGCGGAACGCTTGCGCCGAGACCTGCGGAAAGGGGTGGCGGAAGAGACCGAGCTTCCCGAACGCGGCTCGGCCTGAGGATCGCCGGAACCTTGCCAAGGCAAGAGACATGGAAGGCTCGACGCCGGTCGGATCGCTGCTTGCTTCGTGCCTTTAACGCACCGGCCACACAACCCATGCGCGGCGGTGACCCAGGAGACGGCGAGAACGGCCGCGCGACGGTCCACTCTGTTCCAGCAAACTCGGCTCGCCGAGAGCTACCACCTCTGGCGTTAGGGCCTGACGAGATGCCACCTGTCCAGGTCGCATGGCGCCAGGGGTTCGGCAATCTCTATCAGGCTGCGCCGGCCTCCTGGCTGCGCTGCGAGCGGGCACGGTCGCGGGCTGCGGCAGTGCCTCCGGGAAAGCCGCTTCGATCGCTGTAGTCGCGTGGCTTGGTCCCGCTCCGAGAGTGGCGCGCGGTCACGCTTTTCGCAGCGATGATGTCGAGCAATGTGATGCCGGCGACCATGGCAAGCGCAAGGCCTACATTATCGCGCTTTGGGTTGCCAGGCCGATACGTTGTCAGCAATGTCGCGATATCCAGGCCGTCGCCGGCCACCCGGCTCCACAGCCCAGCTTGCTTGTCCACTGAAAGCGAGAGTATGCCGCTGCTTATTTCCCGCGCCCCATAAGCGCGGATCAGATCTTCCTTGCCGCGCATGCCGAGCGCGCCGGCAATCCGCTCGGCGCCAACCAGCTCGGCGACGCCAAGCGCGATGCTGAACCAGCCGAGCTTGCGGGCAAGGCCATCGGATGCCCCGACCGCACTCTGCCCAGTCTTCAGCACTTTGGGATCGCCAGGCGATCGGGTGATGTTGGTAAGTTTGGCAATCACGTTCATGACGATTTCCCTACGGTTTCAATACAACCTTGATGCAGCTGTCCTGCTTGTCGCGAAACACCTTGTACATCTCGGGTCCCTGCTCGAGCCCCACGGTATGGGTGATGACGAAGGATGGGTCGATCTGGCCATCTTCGATGCGGCGCAACAGATCCTCGGTCCAACGGTTGACATGGGTCTGCCCCATTCGGAAGGTGAGCCCCTTGTTCATTGCCTGTCCCATCGGAATCTTGTCGACCAGCCCGCTGTAGACGCCGGGGATCGAGATCACGCCGGCCGGCCGGCAGACATAGATCATCTCACGCAGAACGTGCGGTCGATCATTTTCCATCAGCATCAACTGCTTTGCGCGATCGTAGACGGTATCGGGCTGGGCCAGCGAGACGTGGCTTTCCATGCCGACGCAATCGATGCACTTCTCCGGGCCCTTTCCGCCGGTGAGTTCCCGCAGTCGTTCGACGACACTTTCCTCGGCGAAATTGATGGCGATGGCGCCGCCGGCCGCGGCCATGGAAAGCCGTTCCGGCAGGCAATCGATCGCCACCACCTGTTTCGCGCCGAGCAGCAGGGCGCTGCGTATGGCCATCTGCCCGACTGGGCCGCAGCCCCACACCGCAACCGTATCGTTGGGCTCAATGTCGCACTGTGCCGCCGCCTGCCATCCGGTAGGAAAAATATCGCCGAGGAAGAGAACCTGCTCGTCGGTAAGGCTGTCAGGCACCTTTACGTGCGTGGCATCGGCGAACGGCACACGCATGTATTCCGCCTGTCCCCCGGGATAGCCGCCGGTCAAATGAGTGTAGCCGAACAGACCCGCGGTGGTGTGCCCGAACACCTTGTCACCGAGATTCTTCTTGCGGTTTGTGCGTTCGCAAACCGAAAAGTTCTGTCGCTTGCACTGGTCGCACTCACCGCAGATTATGGTGAACGGCACGACGATGCGGTCTCCCTCCTTCAGAGCGCCGTTGACGCCCTTGCCGACCTCGACGACCTCTCCCATCATCTCGTGGCCCATGATGTCGCCGGGCAGCATGGCTGGCACATAGTTGTGGTAGAGGTGAAGGTCGGAGCCGCATATCGCACAACTCGTCACCTTGATGATCGCGTCACGTTCATCCTCAATTCCCGGGTCCGAAACCTGATCGCAGCGTATGTCTTCCTTGCCGTGCCAGACCAACGCTCGCATAGCTTGCTCCTATTTTCGCAAGATCTGTGGGTAGGGACCTCGCGCCTGTCCTAAGCGGGCCGATGCCTGGTTGGATCGACTGTGCCGCTGCTTGTCGAACCACAGGGGCGGACCGATGTTCCGGGAGCTCGAGAGAATTTTTGGGCCATTCCAGACCTGCACCTTGGAAGGATCTGTCGCGGGCACCAGCGGCCTTCCCAGGCGCGTCGGGGCACGAACCGCTGGAGCCCGAGCCACGAATGGACGTACTCAAGTGTACCAAAGAAGGTTCCGTCCGCAGGTGTCCTTCGCGGCGGCTGATACCCCATCTGCTCGATTCTCGCGGGCCATAACCGGCATTCTCTTCCTCGCCCGCACAGGGTCGGCCGAAGCAGCGCTGTGACCGGAGCAGGTAGGAGATGCCGCTCACCGGCGGGCGCGCAGTCCGACCCCGACGCGATCGACATGAGGTGGATGGGCGCCATCGCGACGGCGGCTCTAGCGGAGTATTTCGCAGAAATACAATGACTAGCGGGCAGGGCAGAGTGCTAGCCGTGCGCAGCGATGAACATGGCGACGGCCGACCGGCAATAGGATTCGATTTCGTTGTCGTCCGCCGCTCTCGCCTGATCGAAGCGTGCGATAATCAAAAGATCGGATCCTTTGAAAAGCGCGGCAAACAAGCGGGCGGACCGGAGAGGATCGGGCACGTTCAGAACCGCCTTCGCGTGCAACTGACGCAACAGGACCTCGATTTGGGCGATGACATGGGCGGGGCCGGCTTCGAAATGGAGCTTGCTTAACGACCTTGGATTCGTCTGGTCGGCCATGACCATGGCTTCGAAACTGCGGACGTCTGATCTCAACAGCGTGCGAAGCAGGGACGATCCCACCGCCATGAGCTGATCTTCGACCGAACCGCCGACGCCTTCAAGAAGGGCCTGTGGCGCAAACAACTGATGGCAGCCGGCCGCCATCGCCGCGCTGAACAGCGCCTCCTTGTTCTCGAAGTGCCGATAGATGCTGAGTTTGGATATCTTCGCCCGCTGGGCGACCTTGTCCAATGTGGTCGCTTGAAAACCCAATTCCACAAAGAGTTCGGACGCAGCGTCGAGTATCGTTTGGCCAAGCGCCTCGTTGGCGGGCCGGCCGCGCCGGCCCTGGCTATTTTCGGTCACGACAATTCCAGTCCTTGACAGTATCCTAATTCTTGGATTACGATACCATGTAGTTTCTGAAATGCGCAAGCCGATGGGTAGGTTTCAACCAGGTCCAACCAGCCCCTCATCCACAACACGGAGCCCATTATGGATGACGTCATCATCATCGGCGGCAGCTTTGCCGGTCTCGCCGGTGCCCTGCAACTCGGCCGTGCCCGCCGTAAGGTCACCGTTCTCGATACCGGCCTGCCGCGCAACCGCTTCGCCGGCCACTCGCATGGCCTGCTCGGCCACGATCACAAGCCACCGCTGGACATCCTGGCCGAGGCGCGGCGGCAGCTGGCGCGCTATCCCACGATCAAGCTGGTCAATGCCCGGGCCGACAGCCTGTCCGGCGCCATCGACGATTTCTCCGTCCTCACTGGCGATGGCGGAAGCCTCGGCGCGCGCCGCCTGATCCTGAGCTATGGCGTCGCCGACCAGATGCCTGATGTTCCGGGCTTTGCCGAAGGTTGGGGCACGTCCATCGTGCCCTGCCCCTATTGCGACGGCTTTGAAGTCGCCGGCCAGCATTGGGGCCTCGTCTGGTCCGGCCCACAGTCGATGAATCAGGTCAGGCTGTTCCACGATTGGACCGACAGGTTGACGGTCTTTGCCGATGGTCACGACATTCCGCCCGATATCCGGGCCGGTCTGGCGCGCCGCAACATACCTGTCGTCGACGGCCGGATCAGCGAGATCGCCCATCACGGGGGGCATAACGCCACCGTCAAGCTCGATACCGGCCCCAAGGTCGCGGTCGACATCCTGTTCGCGCATCCGCGCAACAAGCCGTCCGCAAGCCTGCATGAATCACTGGGCCTCGCCACGGTCGATACGCCCCTCGGCGTAATCCTCAAGGTCGACGAGCGCCGCGAAACCAGCATGCCCGGCATCTACGCCGCGGGCGACCTCGCCAACCCCCTCACGCCGCCATCGGTCACCCTGGCAATATCGCACGGCGCGATGGCGGGCATCTTCGCCCAGCAGTCGATGCTGGTGTGAGAGCGCAGATTCCCTTCTCCGGGGTGCCGCGGGCTATCGTATTCTGAAGGTTGCGGGCCGGTGTTGCGGAACGTCGGCCCGCTCTCCCCTGAGGGGCGTCTTTGGCCGGCCAGCCTTGAGAACTCAACTGGGCTGCCTGCATGACGGCGATCGCCGACATCGGTTATCAAGCTCAATCACGCTGGAAAGCATGAACCACGTCGACGTCGACATCGCCGGCGGGCTTACGGTATGGGGACCGGTGGCGGAAGATTCGCCACCGCGGTCGGCACCTCGATGCTGCGACGCTACTGCGAAGAACGGTCGCGCCCAGCAGCGCTTCTGGCGGAAGTCTCAGGCGGCCACGACGCGGGCCAGCAGTGACGCGGCCTCGGTACCAGCCAAGCCAAGGTCACGGACGCTGCTCATGTGATTGGCCCCACCAAGGGTGATGCGCGAAACAGTCAGTCCCTGTGTGTCAAGGTGGTCCGTGAAGAGTGCGGCCTGGCTGTGGAACGGCGACGTTTCATCGGCGCCGACCGAGATATCTACGCCCACGGATGGATCGAAACTGTGGTCGATCGGCGAGAATCGGCGGGCCTCCTCGTCGGTGATCGCGATCTCGGCGCCAAGGAACGACATCTGCAATGGCTTCAGGTCGTAAAGGCCGCCAAGCAGCAGCGCAGCTTTGATGCCGGAAGGCCGCTCGTCACCGTCGAAAAGCATTGTTGCCAGATGCGCACCGGCGGAATGACCGCTAACGGTCAGCAGGCCGGGATTGCCGCCATGGTGTGCGATATTGTCAAATACCCATCGCTTGGCGCGGCGCACCTGGTCGACGATCCTGGCCATCCGGACGGTAGGCATCAGCGCGTAGTCGACAATGACCGCGATCGCACCTGCGTTCGTAACGGTCTCGGCGACGTAGGAATAGTCGCGCTTGGAGAACATGCGCCAATAGCCCCCGTGGATGAACATGTGCACCGGCAGGCGGTCCCGTTTGCCCTCGGGAAAGAACAGATCCATGGTTTCGGTGGCGTCAGCCCCGTAGGCGACATCGGCGACCATGGGAACGTTCGCCCTGGTCTCCTCGCTTCTGCGAACGATCTCGGCGACGATGTCGTCGAACTCGACCACATGATCGCGAATGCGAAACGGATCTTTGGCGGGATGTCCGCTCACAGGGTCACGGCGATGTACTTCGCCTCCATGAACTCGGCAACGCCATGCTTCTGGCCACCTTCGCGGCCCAGCCCGCTCTGCTTGACACCTCCGAAAGGCGCCGCCGGATCCGACATCAGGCCGCGGTTGAGCGCGATCATGCCGGACTCGATCTTCGATGCCACGCGCATCCCCCAGGCCAGGTCGCGCGTATAGATGTAGGCAGCGAGACCGTATTCGGTGTCATTGGCTTTGGCGATGACATCCGCCTCGCTGTCGAAGCGCATGATCGGCGCCACCGGACCGAATATCTCCTCGTGGAGCATGGCGGCGTCGGCCGGCACGTCCTTGAGCACCGTTGGCGGATAGAAAAAGCCTCTGCCTTCAGATACGCCGCCGCCACACAGGATTTTGGCGCCGCGGGCAACGGCGTCCTGCACAAGCCGGTCGATCTTGTGCACAGCCTTCCTGGTGATCATCGGCCCGCATTCTGTGTCTGAGTCTGTGCCCGGGCCCAGGTTGAGTGCCGCCATGCGTTTGGTCAAGCCTTCCGCGAAAGCATCATGGATGCCGGCCTGGACGTAAAGCCGGTTGGCGGCCGTGCAGGCTTCGCCGGCGTTGCGCATCTTGGCAACCATCGCACCGTCGAGGGCTGCTTCCAGGTCGGCGTCGTCGAAGACGATGAAGGGTGCGTTGCCGCCAAGCTCCATGGAACAGGAAATGACGTGCTTTGCGGCTTCGGCCAGCAGCACGCGCCCGACGCCGGTCGAGCCGGTGAAGGACAGCTTTCGCACGCGCGGATCGGCCAGCATGGCCGCCGTCACCGGTCCGGGGGTCGAGGTCGTCAGGACGTTGACGACGCCGGGCGGCACGCCGGCTTCCTCGTAGAGCGCCGCAAGCGCATAGGCCGTCAGCGGTGTCTCGCTGGCGGGCTTCAGGACCACCGTACAGCCGGCCGCCAGCGCCGGAGCGATTTTACGTGTCGCCATGGCGGCTGGGAAATTCCATGGTGTGATGAGCACGCAAATGCCGATGGGCTGGTAGTCGACAATGATCCGGTTCGCGCCCGAGGGCGCAAGGCCGAACTCGCCGTTGATGCGGACCGCTTCCTCGGCGTTCCAGCGAAAGAACTCCGCCGCATAGGCGACTTCGCCGCGCGCATCGCGCAGCGCCTTGCCGTTCTCCAGCGAGATCAGCGCGGCCAACGTCTCCGCCCGTTCCGTCATCAGTTCGAAGCAGCGTCGCAGGATTTCCGATCGCCTGCGTGGCGGGGTCTCGCGCCAGCCGGCCGCCGCCTTCGCGGCCGCGTCGACGGCGGAGGTGGCGTCGGCGAGCGTGGCGTCGGGAACCGCAGCGATCACGGCTTCGGTCGAGGGATCGACCACTTCGATCACGCGACCCTCCGATGAAGGCCGCCAGCGTCCGCCAATGTAGAGACCGTGCGAGACCGTGGCGTAGTCGAACATATCTTGATCCTCGTCGGATATGCCTGCGGCAATGTTCATTGGATGAACTCCTGGTCGGTCACATCATGGTGGCGGACATGTCGCCGTCATAGGCAGCCCTGACCAGCTGTCGCATCGCGGCAAGGTCGAACGGGCGGGGATTGTTCTTGATCAACCGGTCGATGCCCAGCGCCTGCTCAGCCGTCCAGTCGATCTTGTCTTCGGGAAGACCCAGTTCGGCCAATGTCGGTGTGATGCCGATGGCGCCAAACAGCCGGCTCACCTCACGGATGGTGGCGTGCGCCAAGGCATCGGCGCCGCCGCCCTGAAGGGAAAGGCCAAGAGCAGTGCCGACTTCCGCAATCTCCGCGGCTGCTGCGGCCAGATTGTAGGTCATCACATAGGGCAGCATGGTGGCCACTCCCAGGCCATGCGGGGTGTGGGTAAGCGCGCCGACGGGATACTGCACCGCATGGGCGGCGGCCGTTCCCGCCGTACCGAAGGCGCAACCGGCGGCCAGCGCTCCCATCATGACGTCGGCTCGCGCATCCTCGTCCGATCCGTCGCGATATGCCTTTTCGAGACTGCGGCCGAGCAGCCTGATGGCCAGAAGCGCGAAATGGTCGGTCAGAGCGCTCTTGCCGATGAACACGTGCTGTTGCGGCAAATGAGGGTCCGCGCCGCGTTTGGCCGCTGTGAAGGCCTCGATTGCGTGCGTCAGCGCGTCGGCGCCGGCGATCGCCGTCAAGGACGGTGGACAGGTCACCGTCAGATCCGGATCGCAAAGCGCCACTGCTGCGATGAGATGCGGACTGGCGATACCCACTTTCAGCGTCCGATCCGGGTCGGAGATCACGGCGACGGGGGTCACCTCGGAGCCTGTTCCAGCCGTCGTCGGCACTGCGATCACCGGAAGGGTAGGGCCGGGTACCTTGAACTCGCCATAGTAGTCCTCGAGCTTGCCGCCATGGCTGAGCAGAAGTGCAGCGCATTTGGCCATATCGAGGCAGCTGCCGCCCCCGATGCCGATCACCATGTCCGGCTTGAAATCTTTCGCTTGCGCAATGCAGGCGGCGACGCTGTCGCGCGGCACATCCGGCAGCGTTCGGTCGAAGACCAACGTCTCGATCGCCGCGTTGTGCAAGCCAGCGAGAATCTCGGCGAACTGCGACGTCGCCGCGAAGCGCTCATCGGTACAGACGAACGCGCGGCGCCCATATTTGGCGGCGATGGCAGGCAGGACATGGCGCTGGCCTTTGCCGAACAGAATCTCGCTCGGCAGGCGCGCCGCTGCAAACAAGCTCATGCACAAGATCCTGCGAAGACGGGTTGGAAGCCGACAGGCTTGGCTTCGTGCCAGAGGCCGACCTCGGCGCTGCAGGTCATGATCATGCGATGCCCTCTAATAAAATCGTATAGGATATAGGATTGAGTTTCGCGGAGCATCGTGTTAGTGGGTGGTTCTGTCAAGAGGCAAACGATGCAGAACACGGACCTGACGGTTGACAATGAAGCCCGTGCCAGGGGTCGTATCCAGCGCGCCAACAGTCTGGCCGGCGACGTTTACGAAGCAATCTTCGCGCAGCTCATGTCCTTGAGGATTGCTCCGGGATCGCGCATCACCGTCGACAATCTCGTCAAGGAATTCAACGTCTCACATACCCCCATTCGTGAAGCGCTTGGCAGGCTGGAGGGGGAAGGGCTGGTTCTGAAAACCCACCTGATCGGCTATCGCGCCGCCCCACAAATCACCCGCCGGCGCTTCGACGAACTTTACGAGCTGCGTCTATTGCTTGAACCTGCCGCCGCGGCCAAAGCCACCGCAACAATGGACGGCGAGCGCCTTGCCGCGCTGCAGGAGGCGGCTGGCGTCATGGCCCGACGGGTGGGGAAAGACGAACGCCTGCGCTATTCGAACTTCGCCCGTCAGGATGCGATCTTCCACGACAAGATCGTCGAGTTCGCCCAAAACGAACTCATTCGCGAGACACTGAATCACCAGCATACCCACTTCCATATCTTCCGGCTGATGTATCACTCCAGGGTGACCGAAGAGGCGCTCGACGAGCACGAGGCTATTCTCGCTGCCTTTGCCGCGGGCGATCCGGACGCCGCCGAAAAAGGCATGCGTGCGCACATCGAAAATTCGCGGGACAGGCTCCTGCCTGCGTTCGAGTAGCCTGGCGATGCTGCTTGCCCGAGGCACCCTCAAGCGCGGCGCGCCGCTGTTCGCCCAGCCTGCCGCCTACGAATTCTACTCCCCGTTCTGAGCCGATTTCGATACCGGGAAGGAGGCGCGCAGTGCACCTCCCCCTGAAACAAGCCGAGAGGAAAAGACATGCCAGCCAAAAAAATCCTGATGCTGACCGGTGATTTCACCGAGGAGTATGAAATCTTCGTCTATCAGCAGGCGATGGAAGCGGTGGGACACACCGTTCATGTCGTGTGCCCCGACAAAAGCGCCGGAGACATGATCAAGACGTCGCTGCACGATTTCGAGGGCGATCAGACCTACACCGAAAAGCCCGGCCACAATGCGCTGATCAACAAGACCTTCGCCGACGCCGAGAGGCAGCTGAGCCAGTACGACGCTGTCTATTGCGCCGGCGGTCGTGGCCCCGAATACATCCGCACCGACAAGCGGATACAAGCGATGGTGCGCCATTTCCACGAGGCAAAAAAGCCGATCTTCACGATCTGCCATGGCGTCCAGATTCTGATCGCGGTGGACGGCGTCGTGCGCGGCAAGAAGGTGGCGGCGCTCGCCGCTTGCGAGCCGGAGGTGACGCTTGCCGGCGGCACTTATATCGATTTGTCTCCCACCGACGCCTATGTCGATGGGACCATGGTTTCAGCCAAAGGCTGGACCGCGCTTGCGGCATTCATCCGTGAATGCCTGAAGGTGCTGGGAACGGAAATCCACCATTCTTGAACCGTTTGTCCCGGCGCATCCTGAGGGGATGCGCCGGCTCCCTAAACGGCGCGGCGACTTCCGTCATTTCATCAGGTTCAGATCAGGAACCTGCGGCAGGTGTGCTCCAGAACCTGTGGCCATCATCACCTCGGACGCCTTCAAGGCGCTGCCGCATCGCGTGCGTGCACAGCGCGCCATCCTCGTTGACCTTTCCCAGCTTGACGGGTCCGAACCCGAGTTGGTGGACTCAATGGGGCGGTCGACATGAAGTCGGCGCCCGGGAGCTGTCAGGGCTTCACGAACCGGAACGCGAAGCGATCGGTCTCGCCCTTGATCGATGGATCGAACACCTTGATCGAGTGCGGGTCATCCCTATTCAAGAGCACGGTGCCTTCCGCGTCCAGTACGAAGCCGGCCGCCTCCACCTCCTCGCGGACGAATGCAGGGTCGATCCGATGCAGCGACTGGGTGTCGCTCGTGCCCGACCCAGCTGCGGCGGCGTGATCGACGATGACGTAGGACCCACCGGGTTTCAGCCGCTTGTAGACAGCTCGATTGAAGTCGGCCGCCGTCGCACCCTTCTTCTGGATCAAGGCGGTGTGAAGATCGTGGTAGAACAGGTGCAACCACACGACATCGGCTGGCTGCGTAATCTCCGGCATCGCCACGAGGTCCGCCGAGACGGCTTCGACGTTCTCTCGGCCCGGCTCCTTCGCGAGCGTCCGCATGAGGCCGACCGGATCGTTCTTGAGGTGGGCGACTTCGGCCGGCACAAAGCTGTAGACCCGCCCCTCTGATCCGACGATGTCGGAGAAGAGGCGCGTCCAGTCTCCGTCGCCAGGGTAGACTTCGATCACGGTGGAGCCCGCCTCGATTCGTGCGAACCGGATTAACTCGGATACCTTGGATTGGTCGTACATCGAAATCTCCTTAGGAGTGGATATTCTTCTCGGTGCACATAGTGATTTCTCCATTTGCTCGGATCGGATCGCGCTTGATCCGATCCGAGCTCCGATCGCCTGCGTCGTCTCTTTGCGGGTGTGGACGTCGTGCTCGTCAGTCGAACTTGACCAAGTCCTTAAAGATCAGATGACCCCAGCTGTCTCCGCGCGCCTGGACCAGCAGGCCACCTTCCGACACCCCGCCAAGCTTGATCGGCGCGAAACCGAGATTTTCCGCAAGCTCCCCAATCTGTGTTGCGGCAGCGTCATCGTCGCTTGCCAGGAACACGACCCTCCGGCCACCATGTACGGCCGGATCCTGATCAAGCACCGGGGCGACCAGATGGTTGAAGCCCTTGACCAGTTTTGCGCCAGAGAAGGCATGCGCGATGAACTTGGAAGAAGGTTGTCCTCCCAGTTCCTCAGGGGGCACGCCATAGGCATTGGTCACATCGATGATCGTCTTCCCCTGCCATGTGGGAAGCGCCTTCGCGACATTCGGGTGCGCCTCGAAGCGGACAGCCAAAAAGATGATGTCCGCCTTGATGGCTTCCGCCAGTTTTTTGGGGATGATCGTGGGTCCGATCGCGGCCGCATCGGCGGCAAAGCTTTCCGGGTCGCGTGTGGTTGCAACGGAAACTTCGATGCCGTTTCGGGCAAACGCCTTGGCAAGGGCTTGTCCGATATTGCCGAATCCTACGATTGCATAGTTCATAGTACTTCTCCGATCTGGTGCTAATGCCGGGGTCAGACTTGCGCCATGCCTCCGTCGACGGCGAGATCCACGCCGGTGACGAAAGAACTTTCATCGGAGGCGAGGAACGTTACGGCAGCCGCGATTTCCTCTGGTTTGCCCCTGCGACCCATTGGGATCTGTGACGCAAACTGGGCGGCCGCTTGCTCGGCTTGCTCAGGGGTAAGGCCAGTCGTTGTCTCCAAGGCCGGCGTCTCGATTGGTCCCGGACTCATTGCATTGACGCGGATTTTGCGGTCTTTGAATTCCAGTGTCCAAGCGCGCGCGAAGTTGCGTACAGCCGCCTTGCTCGCGGCGTAGGTACTAAACCCTGGAAGCCCCAACACGTTCGACACTGAAGAATTCAGGATTATCGAACCGCCGTCTTTGAACAGGGGAAGGGCCTTCTGCACCGTAAAGAACAGACCCTTCACGTTCACATCGAAGGTCTGATCAAAATGTGCCTCGGTAGCGACGGCGAGCGGTGCGATCGTCCCCGCGCCGGCGTTGGCGAAGAGAATGTCGATATGACCATGTTTCACCTTCACGACGGCATAGAGGCGATCCAGATCTTCCAGGAGCGACACGTCACCCACGACCGTCGTAACGTTTTTCATGATGAAGGCTGCGGCCTCCTTCAACTCCTTCTCTCTTCGCCCGGTAATCACGACGTGCGCTCCTTCTTCTACGAAGCGCTTGGCTGTGGCCAATCCGATCCCGCTGCTTCCGCCCGTGATGACTGCGATCTTGCCTTCGAGTTTTTTCATAATTCTTTGTCTTTCGTTGCGCGCGGCCCAGGTACGGACCGCGCTGGGGGTCAGAGTTGAGCCAGGCCGCCGTCGACGGCGACTTCGCTGGCGGTCATGAAGCTGCTGTCCGGCGACGCGAGAAAGGCGGCCACGGCCCCGATCTCCGCCGGATTGGCCATGCGCTGGAGCGGAGTCATCGCGCCGTAGGCCTTCTGGCCTTCCTCGCCCAACGCCTCCTTCGCGAGTTCGGTCGCCGTCGCCCCGGGCGACAACACGTTTACCCGGATGCCGGTGCCCTTCAGGTCCTCCGCCCAGGTCCGCGCCAGGTTGCGCACTGCCGCCTTGCTCGCGCTATAGGCAGTGAACCCCGGAGCGCCCGTGGTGCCGGCGCTCGAGCCGGTCAGGATGATCGAACCGCCCTGGCTCATCAGCGGCAGCGCCTTCTGGACCGTGAAGATCGTACCCTTCACATTAGTGTCGAAGGTTTCGTCAATGTGCCTGGCGGTGATCTGCCCGAGCGGAAGCGGACTTCCCGCCCCGGCATTGGCGAAGACGATATCCAGGCTTCCGCGCTCGGCCTTCACCGCAGCGTAGAGTCGGTCGAGGTCGGCCTCATCCGAGACCGAGCCCTTAACCGCGCGGGCACTAGGCCCAAGGTCAGCCACGGCGGCGTTGAGCGCTTCCTGCCGGCGGCCGAAGATGAAGACGAAGGCGCCCTCCTCGATAAAGCGCTTGGCTGCGGCGCGACCGATGCCCGTAGCGCCGCCAGTTATTACAGCGGTCTTTCCATTCAGTCTGTTCATGTCATGCATCCTTCGTTTCGCCGTCTCGTATCTTTGGCTGTACGGGAAAGTCCCGCGAGAGCCTCAAGATGGGTTCGCCGAAGTCGGGCGGTGAGTGCGCAATCGCGCACATCGCTGGTGCGAAAACGATCCAGCTAGATGATTGAACGCCGCGGCGACCGCACGAACTACGGCTGATCGTGTTAGTATGGGCTTTGCAAGCCGCACTTCGCTGCGCAGGAATGCACCATGATCGACTGGGATGACGTTCGCTACTTTCTTGCCGCCGCGCGCGTAGGCTCGGTGCGTGCTGCCGCCGCACACCTCGGTGTGAACCACTCGACCGTGCTGCGGCGCATCGCTCAGCTCGAGGAACGCCTCGGGGCGCAGATGTTCGAAAAGCTGCCTTCCGGCTACCGCTTGACGGCTGCGGGCGAGGAGGTCCTCGATCTCGCGACCCAGATGGAAGCGTCGTCGCACCAGTTGGAGACGCGAGTCTTCGGTCGTGACCAGAGCGCGCGCGGGCTTTTGCGGGTGACGCTTCCACCGTTCCTCGCCACACACCTGCTCATGCCGGATCTCGCCGACTTCGCGCGTCTACATCGCGACATCGAGATGGAAATCCTGTCGTCCGGCGAGCTGGCCAATCTGACCAACCGAGAGGCCGACGTCGCGATCCGCATTGTCGCCGACCGCAAGACCCTGCCGCTCAATCTTCACGGCCTGAAGGGACCGGAGCTGTTCAGCGGCGTCTACATGTCTCGCGATCGACTAGCCGCGTGGCGTGCGGGCACGCCTGATCCCATCCGGTGGATAGGCATAGACAATCATGGAATTCCGGACTGGGCGCGCGAGGGAGAAGTTCACGTGACGGGAGTACCGTTCAGGACACCTGACGCCGAGACGCAGATCATCGCGGCGCACCAAGGGATTGGGATAACGAAACTGCCGTGCTTCGTCGGAGATGCCGACCCCCTGCTGGTGAGGGTGCCGGGGATCGACGTGCCCATGCATGGGACACTGTGGCTTCTCACGCAAGGCGAGACACGCAAGACGAAGCGGGTGCGGCTCTTCACGGAGTTCGTATCCCGCAGGCTCGCCGCGTACGCTCCGCTTCTCGCGGGGCTGTCCATATCGCGCGACTGACGCCCGGCAGGTCGGCCGGCAACGCTTCCCGCAATCCGGGTGGAAGCCGAGCTGCGATCGCTTGAAGCGGCGTGTTCAATCCGCAATCCAGTGGGAGTAGGGAAACGGCGGCAGTAGCGTAGAGGTACCAGCCTAAGCTCGACCTCCTCCCACACCATGATCAGACAACGATGCCACCGTCTTCACCGCGCCATCGAGCATGTCGCCTTTCTCGTCTTTCAGCGCAGCTTCGCGCAACCGCCTGATCCAGTCGGCAGCGTCATCGCGGCCCTTGACCAGATCGAGCGCCGACAGCACGCGATCGAATTTGGACTGGGCGCGGACGTGGGTGTCGCTGTAGCCCTTGATCAGCCGGCGGCAGTTCAGGATTTCGACGGCGAGCGCGTAATCCTGGGGCACATATCCAAGTGCCAATGCATACCACCGCTCCAGATGCGCCGTCTCCACCTTGTGGCGCAACAGGCGGCGGCGCCAGCGGCGCAGGCCGCCAATGAACCAGAGGACCGCAAAGCCGGCAAAGCTGTCGGTGCGGATGCGCCGGCCGTGATTGATGCGCCGGTCGAGAAAGCCGGCAAGTTTCGGTCGGTTCTCGATGTAGCTGCCCAACCCCGCCGGCAAGGTGCCGCAGAACTCCTCGATGCGCGGATGGAAATATTCGGTCACCTGCAGGATGGAGCCGTCCTTGACGCCCACCTCCTTGCGCACCCGCCGGTCACGCGTCGAACGTGTCTTGAGATCGGCGACGCGGATCATGTCGTCGTAGCACAGCGCGTTGGCCAGATGCTTGGCGGCAGCGATGGACAATGCATGGGCATGTTCAGCGCTATCCAGCGCGACCGCCTGGTCGAGCCGGTCGAGATAGTCGCGGCCATAGGCGATGTCCTGGTAGTCGACGACCTTTCTCAGGCCCCGGAGCGCCATGTCGCGCACCGCCGCGGGCATCAGGTCGATGCGGGCGGCCAGCGCCTGCCAACCCTGCAGCAGGTTCTGCGGACCGCTCACGCGCCCTGCGCCCGAAGCGGGGTCGACCGTGGCCGGTTCTGCCGGCTCTGGCGCGGGGGCCGTCGTACCGCGCGCGCGGTCGTAGGCGACGGCGAAGGCAGCAAGGCTGGCTTTCGCACCCCGGCCGCCGGCGCCGATCGCTTGCTCATAGCTTTCACGCGTGAACGGCAATGCGTCGGAGCCGGCCAGCGCGCCAAGCAGACTGGCCGAGATCATTGAGCCATTGTCCGCGGCGATCTTTTCCATGTCGAAGGCGATGAAGCGTTTCGATGCAGCTTCCGCCGTCGCGCGTACCTTGGAAGACGAGGCCCGGCCGTCACCCGGCTCGATCTTTTCCGACACCGCGGCGATACGGTGCGAGGAGGTGATCAGCGTGGTGCGATCGGGCGTGACGAAGCCCCTGATGATGGCGCGGCCGGCTTCCATCAGCTCGGCGGCGATCAATATGTCGACATCGCCTTGCGAAGGCGAAAGGGCAAAGACCGGCAGCCGGCCGGTGTCGCGGGCCATCTCGACGTAATAGATCGTAGCGCCGGTGCGCTGGGCGACGCCGGCGACCGAGGTCGATTGCGCGACATAGGAATTGCGCTCGGCGACATCGGTGATCCAGTCGGCGAGCACGCCGCCGCCCTGGCCGCCGACCGCGAGCAAAGCGAGTTTGATCACCGGCTCGGTATCGGCGGCATCGGATTTCGGGCGCAAGGGCGAAGCCTGGTCAAGCATCGGCGAACGTCAACCTGCGGCTTTCACGGCGCCGCTGCAGCAGGCCGATCACGGCGCGGCGCGTGCCTTCCAGAAAACGATCCCAGCGGCGGGGATTGTGCACGACATCGGCGCGGTAGAAGGAAGGGCACAGCACCGCTGCATCCGCCACTTCACCGCAATTGCCGCAGCCGACGCAGCTCTGGTCGATCGATGCCACCGGATCGTCGCGCAACGGATCGTCGAGCGACTTTACCGACAGCGACGGGCAGCCGGACAGCCGCATACAGGCATGGTCGCCGGTGCAGATATCCTCATCGACGCCGAACTTCGGCTTGACGACGCGAGTCCCACCCTTGATCGCCTTGTCGACCAGCGGCTTTTCGCGGCGCTGGCGATTGAGCATGCATTCAGACGAGGCAACGATGACCTTGGGACCCTTTTCGTCCGTCGTCAGCGCCTCACGTAACGTGTCCTGCATCTTGGTGATGTCATAGGTGCGGTCGACATGGCGCAGCCATTTGACGCCCATGCCCTTCACCGCCTCGGTGATCGGATGCTTGGTCGACTTGGTCTTGTTGCCCGCACGCGACGACAGGATGTCCTGCCCACCGGTGGCGGCGGAGTAAAAATTGTCGACGATGACGATGACGCCGTCGTTCTTGTTGAAGACCGCGTTGCCGATCGAGGAGGTCAGGCCATTGTGCCAGAAGCCGCCATCGCCGACGAAAGAGATCGACCGCCGTTTGGCGTCGGGCGAATTGAACGCCGATGCCGATGCCGGCCCCAGCCCGTAGCCCATGGTGGTGGCGCCGAGCTCGAAAGGCGGCATGATCGAGAACAAATGGCAGCCGATGTCGGATGCGATGTGGTGGTTCCCGAGTTCCTGCTCGACCAGCTTTGTCGCGGCAAAAATCGGCCGCTCCGGGCAACCGATGCAGAAGCCTGGCGGACGTCCCGGCACGACGTTGATCAGGTCCGCGGCGTCAACGCCGTCGCCGACCTTGTTGGGCGCGCGCACCTCACCCGGCAAGAGATGCGGGGCCTCGGCGCGCAGGAAGGCGCCGATGCCGTCCAGCATGACCTGGCCGGTATATTCGCCGGCCATCGGCAGATACTCCTTGCCGACCAGCCTGGTGCCGCGCCCGGCCTTGTGCAGCATGGCGGCAAAGGCCTGCTCGATGTAGTTGGGCTGGCCCTCTTCGACCACGAGCACCGTCTGCTTGCCTTCGCAGAAGGTGAGGAACTCGTCATCGATCAGGGGATAGACGGCGTTGAGAACGTAGAGCGGCACATCCGTCTCGCCATAGGTGTCGGCAAGGCCGAGCCGCTGCAAGGCGCGGATGACCGAATTGTACATGCCGCCCTGCATGACGATGCCGACCGAGCCATGGTCCGAACCGAAGAACTCGTTGATCTTGTTCCTCGCGATGAAATCGACCGCCGCCGGCCAGCGTTTTTGCACCTTCTCCTTCTCGTGCAGGAAGGAGGCGGGCGGCAGCACGATGCGGCCGGTGTCGCGGCGCGGCGCGTCGAGCGCATCGGCCACCGTCATCGGCGGGCGCTTGTTGTCCTTGGCTATGAAGTGCCCGTGGACGTGGCAGCAGCGGATGCGCACCTGCAGCATCACCGGCGTATTGGACGCTTCGGACAGCTCGAAACCATCCTCCACCGCCTTGACGATCGAAGGCAGGTTCGGGCGCGGGTCGAGCAGCCAGACCTGGCTTTTCATGGCGAAGGCATGGCTGCGCTCCTGCATGATCGAGGAACCCTCGCCATAATCCTCGCCGACGATGATCAGCGCGCCGCCGGTGACGCCGCCGGAGGCGAGGTTGGCCAGTGCGTCGGACGCGACATTGGTGCCGACGGTCGACTTGAAGGTCGCCGCACCGCGAATGGGGTAATGCACCGAGGCCGCCAGCATGGCGGTGGCGGTGGCTTCCGAGGCGCTCGCCTCGGAATGCACCCCGAGTTCGCCCAGAATCTCCTGTGCGTCGGCCAGCACGTCCATCAGATGGCTGATCGGCGCGCCCTGGTATCCGCCGACATAGCCGACGCCGCATTGCAGCAGCGCCTTGGTGATGGCGAGAATGCCTTCGCCCGCAAATTCCTCGCCGGCGCCGAGCCTGAGTTTTTCGACTTCCTTGGCAAAAGAGCGTTCGGCCATTTTTCCAACCTTCCGTTGCCGGCGGTGCGGCCGGCGCCTAACGTCTAGATGTCGTGCTTGCGAATGTTCTTCAGCATCTTCTGCAATGTGGCGATCAGCGCCGCGTATTCGGCGTCGTCGACATCGTCGAACATCGCCTCGAACGCGTCATGCATTGCCGGCCAGGCGCGCGCGAACTCGGCGCGGCCGTCATCGGTCAGGAAGACATGGCGGATGCGGCTGTCTGTGACGCCTTGCTCGCGCCGCACGAAGCCTTGCCCTTCCAGCGTGTCGAGCGTGCGGCTCAAGGTCGACTGCTCGATGACGGTGTAGACCGAGAGGTCGTTGACGGTGACACCGTCGGTGACCGACAGCACGGCGAGCGTGCGGACCTGCGGAATGGTCAGGCCCTGCTTGCGGAAATCGTCGCGCAAGGTGGCGTTGTAGCGCCCCATGATGCGGTTCATCAGATAGGGCGCGAATTGCTGCAGGCCGATCTGGCCGAGGGTCGAGATGCGCTGGCGCTTTTCCAGAACCTTCTGCTCCATCACAGCCTCCCCGCCAGGAGAAAGCCGGAACCGCCACCGAGGCCCGCGCCTGGATGGGTCGAGGCGCCGATATGGTAGAGGTTCTTGATGCCGGTCTGATGGTTGCGGCTGGTCTTGAACGGCCGCCAGAGGAACGACTGGTCGATAGTCGACGAGCCGCCATAGGGGTCGCCGCCGACCAGGTTGATGTTCATCGCTTCGAGATCGGCCGGCGAATAGGCGCGGCGCGCAATGACGCTATCCTTGAAGCCATCGATATGGCTGGCCAGGATGGCTTCGGCACGATACGCATAGGCTTCGCGCAACGCCTCGGTCCATTGTCCGTCGGCGGGCGCCTGCAGCGTGCCGGCAGCATCGCCCTTGATGTGACGTGGCGCTTCGGGCAATTGCAGCCACAGTATTGCTTTGCCAGGCGGGCAGCGCGATGGGTCGAGCGCATGCGGCTGGCCGACACAGATGGTCGGCACGTCCGGCAGCATGCCGCGCGCCGCTTCGTTGCAGGCTTTCGAGACGCCGTCGAGCCCCGGCGTCAGGTGCAGCAGCGCGACTTTGTCGAGGCCTTCGCCGCGCCATGCCGGCGGCTTGTTCAGCGCATAGTGGATCTGGAAATTGCCTTTGCCGTAGCGGTATTTCTGTGTCGCCTCGACATCGGCTTCGGGAGCTTCGCTGCCGACCAGCCGGCCGTAAAGCTGCGTCGGCGTGACCGAACAGATGACGCTCTTGTTGGCAGTGATCGTTTCGCCCGACGCCAGCCGCACGCCGGTCGCGCGGCCACCGCTCTGGACGATCGAGGCGACATCGGCGCCGGTGCGGATGTCGCCACCACGTTCCCTTATCAGAGCTTCGAAGGCGGTGAGCAGGGTCTTCGCTCCACCCTTGACGATCGGCGCCCCGGCCGCTTCCAGCGCGAAGGCAATGACCTTGGCGATCTGCCCTGAGAAGGCGTCTTCCGGTCCGAGCCCGGCGTGCAGCACCCAGGGCGCCCACAGCGCGCGGATTGTCTCGGACCGATAGGTGCTTTCCAGCCAGCTGCGCGCCGGCACCAGTGCTTCGCCGAGAAAGGCGGCAAGGCCGCGTGGGCTGCGCCGCCAGGCATCGCCGGCCAGCAGTTTCGCCGTCGGATAGGACCACAGGCTGCCGCCGAGCAGGCCGAACAACAGGCCGGCATTGCGCTCGATGCCGCTGACATCGTCCGCATACCGGTCGCCATCGTCGGCGGCAATCGCATTGATTGCCGCGACATTGGCGGCGCGGTTGGTGGTGAGCACTGCATGACTGCCGTCCGGCCGCAGCACGCCGGTTGGCGTGCCGGTGTGGCAGAATTCCAGCCCGTGCCTGGCGAGATCGCCGCCCAACGCCGCAAAAGCCGGCGAGGTGATGAACAGCACGAAGGTGGTTGCCATCACGTCATGGATAAAGCCGGGAGCGGTGATCTCCTCGGTACGCACGCAGCCGCCGATGCGGTCATTGCGCTCGAGGACGAGCACACGCGCCCCTTTGCCGCCGAGCATCGCCGCGCAGACCAGCGCGTTGATGCCGCTGCCAACGATGATGTGATCCGGCTGGCTCACCTTGGCGTGCTTTCACCTAGCCGTTGGATACAAGCGCCAGCGCGCGGATAGGGCTGCCGGTGCCATGCTCGATCTTGAGCGGTGCGGCGATCAGGATGGCGCCCTTTGGAGGCAACTGGTCGAGGTTGCAGAGGCTGGCGAGGCCATAGCGGTTCGCCTTGTGCATCAGCGTGTGGGCTGGAAATGGCGGCTCCATCCCGCCTGCCTTGCCGGCATCGGTGCCGATCGTCTCTGAGCCCCAGCCCTTGATATCCTTGCTGATCAGGAACTGGATGGCTTCGGCTGTCGGACCTGGCGTATGTGGGCCGGTTTCGTTGGCGTTGAGGAATTCGGCTTCCGAGCCATTGCGCTTATACCAGTCGGTGCGCATCACCACCCACTCCCCGGCGTTGATGGCGCCATGCTTGGCTTCCCACGCCTTGATGTGGTCGACGGTGAGCAGGAAGTCGTGGTCAGCGGCGGCTTCCTTCGAGCAGTCGATGACATTGACCGGACCAATGAAATTCTGCGCCGGAATGGTGTCGGTGGCGCCGTCCGGATAGTCCTTGCCGCTGATCCAATGCTGCGGCGCATCGAAATGCGTGCCCGAATGCTCCCCAAGCTTCAGCCAGTTCCATGCCCACCACGGGCCGTTCTTGTCATAACGGGAGATGTTATGGATCTCGACCTTTGGCGTGTCGACGGCAAGCTCCGGCGGCAGCTTGATAAGAGGCGTGTCGGGTCCGAGTTGCGCAGAGAGGTCGACCACCCTGATGGCGCCTGAAAGCAGCTGGCCGGCGACTTCGCCGAGGAGTTTTTGCGTGTCCATGGTCTGAAGTTCCCTCTTTCTGGTGAAGATCAAGGCTCGTCTCGGCCCTTAATATCCTACTAGACGAAAACATATGCATCTGCAATTATCTTTAAGCATAAAGGAAATGGGAACGGGGCGTGAGCGAGTTCGACGCCATCTTTGTCGGGGCGGGCCACAACAGTCTGGCATGCGCCGCGCATCTGGCGCTGAAAGGCTGGAAAACCGGGATTTTCGAGCGCAGCGCAGCAATCGGCGGTGCCGTCCAGACCCACGAATACACCCTCCCAGGGTTCCGGCACGATTTCGGTGCAATGAATCTGAGCCTGTTTGCCGGCTCCGCCTTCCACCGGAAATATGCAAATGAATTGAAAGCGCAGGGTCTTGAGTTCGCGCCGGTCGCCGACTGTTTCGCCAGCGCCTTTCCGGACGGACGCTGGTTCGGCGTCAGCAATGACTTGGAAAGGACTGCCACGCGGCTGGCCGCGTTCTCCGCCGCCGATGCCGCGACGTGGCGCAAGCTCGTTGCCGCCTTTCCTGCTGAGGCCGAGCATCTGTTCCGGCTGCTGGGATCGCCGATGAGTGCCCGCGCGCTTGCCGGCACCGCCTGGAACCTGTGGCGCAAGAAGGGCATGTCAGGCGCGCTCGATACCGGCCGGCTTTTGCTGTCGTCACCTCGCGCCTGGCTGGAGGAGACCTTCGAGTCGCCTTATGTGCGGGCAACGCTTGCCACCTGGGGCATGCATCTCGATTTCGCACCCGACACCGCCGGCGGCGCCGTGTTCCCCTATCTGGAATCGATCGCCAACCAGAGCTTTGGCATGGTGCTAGGCAAGGGCGGCGCCGACACGATCATCCGGGCGCTGGCAGGTATGGTCACCTCGGCGGGCGGCACGATCGTCACCGGGGCGGAAGTTGCCGAGATCACCGTTGCCGGCGGCAAGGCATCGGGCGTGCGACTCGCTTCAGGTGAGACACATACGGCCACCAAGGCAGTGATTGCCGGCGTCGCGCCCAGGGCGCTGACCGGCAAGTTGCTGCCCAACGGTTCCGGCGACGCCGGCTTCGACACGGCGATGCAGAAATTCCGGCACGCGCCGGGCACGATGATGATCCATCTGGCGCTCGACGACCTGCCCGATTGGCGCGCCGGCGCGGAGCTTCGGCAGTTCGCTTATGTGCATCTGTCGCCGTCGCTCGACGCGATGTCGCGCACCTATCAGCAGGCGATGGCGGGCATGCTGCCGGACGAACCGGTGCTGGTCGTCGGCCAGCCGACCGCGATCGATCCGTCGCGCGCGCCTCAGGGCAAACATGTGCTGTGGGTGCAGGTGCGCATGCTGCCTGCCGAAATCCTGGGCGATGCGGCAGGCAGGATCGCGCCCGCGCATTGGGATCAGGTCAAGGATGCCTACGCCGAGCGCGTGCTCGACATCATCGAAATATACGCACCCGGACTGCGCCCGAAAATCCTCGGCCGTGCAGTGTTCTCGCCAATCGACCTCGAGCGTGAGAACCCCAATCTCGTCGGTGGCGACCAGGTCTGCGGCAGCCACCATCTGGCACAGAATTTCCTGTTCCGCCCGGCGCGCGGTTATGCCGGCTGGAACACGCCGGTCGGCAATCTGCATCTCACGGGCGCCGCGACATGGCCCGGCGCCGGCACCGGCGCGGCCTCTGGCTTCATGCTCGCACAACAGCTTGGCGGGAGGTAGCTCGCAAGATTTCATGAAGGCGACGAGAGGCAAGGCGCTGCTGCCCACGAAGCCCGGATCGATAAACTGATAGTGCCGCGCAAAGACAACAAAACCAACAAGGGGAACGACCATGACAATCAACAGACGAGAATTGCTGGGATACAGTGCCGCGGCACTTGGGGTGGCGGCGATCGGCCTGCCTGAGATCGCCAAGGCGGCAGCGGGCGAGCTGACCATCGCCTATAACGTCAACCTGCCGTCCTGGGATCCGACCACCGGACCCTCGGCCGTCAACCCGACGATCCAGGGCCTCTACCAGTCAGTGTTCGACCAGTTCATTCCGCAAAAGCCGGACCTGTCCTTTGCGCCTGGCCTGCTCACCGAATGGGGCTGGAACGAGGATCGCACCAAGGTGACGATGACGGTGCGCGAAGGCGTGACCTGGCATGACGGCTCGCCCTTCACGCCCGAGGACGTGGTCTGGTCGCTGCAGCGGGCGGGCGACGAAAAGACCGGCAATCCGATCCAGTTCGTCTGGAAGAACGTCAACAATTTCAAGATCGACGGCAACAAGATCACCGGCGACGTCGTGCAGTTCGATCCGGTCTACTTTAAATGGATGTCGTTCCTGACCGGCTACATCCTGCCGAAGGCCTATTATGAGAAGGTCGGCGCCGAAGGTTTCGAGAAGGCGCCGATCGGCACCGGCCCTTACATGGTGGAAAAATTCGAGCGAAATGCTTTCCTCCGACTGAAGGCCAACCCGCACTATTGGGGCGACAAGCCGGCCTTCGAGAATGTGACGATCAAGTTCGTCACTGATGCGGCGAGCCGCGTTGCCGAAATCGAATCCGGTTCCTCGCAGGTGACGCTGGAGGTCCCCTATGAAGAGTATGACCGGCTGATCGCCAAGGACGGGCTTGCCGGCTCGTGCAAGCCCGTTTCCGACATCGGCATGATCTTCTTCAACGACATCGAAGCGATGCTGGACAAGAACGTCCGCCAGGCCGCCGTCATGGCTGTGGACAAGGAGCTTTTGGTCAAGCGGCTGCTGCGCGGCTATGGCCAACCGATCGCTGCGCTGGAGACCCCGGAGTACACGGCCTTCGACGCCTCGATCAAGGTCGAGCACAATCCGGAAAAGGCCAAGGAGCTGCTCGCGGCTTCCGGCTATTCGCCGGAAAAACCGGTCAAGTTCACCATCCAGACGACCAAGGGCTTCAAGCCCAAGGATTATGAGATGATCCAGGCGATCGTCGGCATGTGGCGTAAGGTCGGCATCGAGGCGACGATCGAGGTCTACGAGATCGCCAAGCACTATGAACTGCGCGCCGCCGACAAGCTGGCGCCGGCCGCCTTCTACAATTGGGGCAACGCCATCGGCGACCCGACGACGTCGACTGGTTTTGCCATGTATGGGCCGAGCCCGCACTCGGTGTGGGACAGCCAGGACCTGATCGACATGATCAATCCGCTCTGGGGCGAGAAGGACGAGGCCAAGCGCATCGCCGGCTGGAAGGCTGTCGACAAGTATATCGCCGAGCAGGCCTATGTGCTGCCGCTGATTCAGTATGCGCAACCTATCGTGCATGCCAAGGGCGTCAACGTGGTGCAGCATGTGTCCGGCGCGCTGCTGCCGGCGCTGATGACCCCGGCCTGATATCGGCTTGTGGGCGCCATTCTTCGCTGGGTGGCCCCCTCATCCGGCCCTTCGGGCCACCTTCTCCCCCTGGGGAGAAGAGACCAGCTCAGCCGTCCGTGACCTCTTCTCCCCTCGGGGAGAAGGTGGCCGCGAAGCGGACGGATGAGGGGGCTCTTCGTTAGAAACGCACTGGGCCTACACCAGAATGCTCCTGCAACGATTCCTGATCCGTCTGCTGACGATGCTGATTACGCTGTTCGGCGTGGCCGTCGTCGTCTTCGTCGTGATCCGCGTTGCGCCCGGTGACCCGATCGCCATGATGCTGCCGCCCGGTGCGACGAATGCCGACATCGACCGGCTGCGTGCACTTTACGGGCTCGACAAGACCATCGTGCAGCAATTCTTCATCTGGCTGTCCGGTGTTGTCAGGGGCGATTTCGGTACCTCGATTTCGCTCCGGCAAGATGTGCTCAGCCTCGTCTTCAACCGCTTGCCGGCAACGCTGGAACTCGCCATCGTTGCGCTGATCATGGCGATGGCGCTAGGCGGCACGACGGCGGTCCTCGGCGCGCGCGAGCGCGTCACGGCGGTCGAAGCCGGCATCGATATCGCCAGCGGCGCCGCCCTTTCCATTCCCGATTTCCTGTGGGGCCTCGTGCTGATCCTTTTGTTTGGCGTGCTGGTGCCGATCTTCGACATTTCCGGCCGCGTGTCGCCGCAGCTCGACCTGCCCTTCGTCACCCAGTTCTATTTCTTCGAGAGCTTGCTTCGGCTGCGCTTCGACCTGACCTGGGATCTGCTGAAACACATGCTGATGCCGGCAGTAGCCTTGGCATTGCCGCTGGCGGCAATCATCGCGCAGTTGCTGAAACAGTCGCTGAAGGAAGTGCTGGACCTCGACTATGTCGTGCTGGCGCGGGTGAAGGGGTTTTCGGAAACGCAGGTTATCCTGCGCGAGGCGCTGAAGAACGCTGCCTTGCCGACACTGACTCTCGTCGGCGTCCAGTTCACCTTCCTTGTCGGCGGCACGGTCATCGTCGAGCGGCTGTTTTCCTACGAAGGGCTCGGCAACATGGCGATCGATGCCGTCATCAACCGCGACCTGCCGCTGATCCAGGGCATTGTTTTGGTGTTCGCGCTGCTGTTCGTGCTGATCAATCTAGGCGTCGACATGATGTATGCGCTGCTCAATCCGAGGCTGCGCCATGGATGAGGCACGCATCGCCCGGCGCGGACTGGGCCCGAGGCTGTGGCTGGCCGGCGGCTGGCTGCTGCTGGCGCTGCTGGCCGCGATCTTCGCGCCGCTGGTCGCACCGCAGGACCCGCTGGCGCAAGACCTGATGCTGGAACGGCTGCCGCCATTCTGGATGAGTGGTGCGGAATCCGGCTATTGGCTGGGCACCGACAGCCTCGGCCGCGATCTCCTCTCCCGGCTGATCTTCGGCGGCCGTATCGCCTTCATCGTCGCTTTCGCGGCGGCGATCGCCGCCTGCCTTGTCGGCTCGACGCTCGGACTGGTCGCCGGCTATTTCGGCGGCTGGGCCGACCGCATCATTTCACGCATCGTCGACGTCTGGATGGCATTCCCGCCGGTGCTGTTCGCCATCCTGCTGGTCGCGGTGCTCGGCACCGGCCTCAGTTCCGTCATCCTCGCCATCGTCACAATCGACTGGACGCGCTTTTGCCGGGTGATCCGCGCCGAAGCGATGGGCCAGTCGCGCATGGACTATGTCGAGAACGCCCGCATCGCCGGCTATGGCCGCATCGGCATCATGCTGCGCGAGGTGCTGCCCAATGTGGTGCCGTCGATCGTGGCACTGCTGTCGCTGGAGATGGGCATCGCCGTCATCGTGGAGGCCATCCTGTCCTTCGTCAATCTGTCGATCTCGACCGACGATCCGACCTGGGGCGGCATCATCGCCGAGGGCCGGCTGTCGATCCATCAGGCCTGGTGGGTGCTGGTGTTTCCGCTTGTCACGCTGATCCTCACCGTGCTGTCGTTCAGCCAGTTCGGTGAGGCGCTGAAGACACGCTTCGATCCGGTGCTGCGATGAGCGCTTGCCTGGATATTGCCAATCTGAGCGCCGTGCTGCCGAACGGCCAGCGCGTGCTGCGCTCGGTGTCGCTCTCCGTGCAGCCGGGTGAGGTGCGTGCTCTTGTTGGCGAGAGCGGCGCCGGCAAGACGATGATCGGCAAGGCGGTGCTCGGTGTGCTGCCGTCAAGCGTGCGCATCGTCGAAGGCGCCATGCAGCTCGAAGGCGAAGACCTCGGCAGGCTGCAGCCCAAGGCAAGGCGCACGCTGATCGGCGCTCGCACGGCGCTGATCCCGCAAGATCCGTTGACTGCGCTCAACCCGTCGCGCCGCATCGGTCCGCAGATGACTGACCGGCTGGTGCGCATTCTCGGCTGGAACGGTGACAAGGCGGACAAGCGTATCCGGCAATTGTTGGATGAGGTGCAGATCCGCGATCCCGACCGGGTGCTGAAATGCTATCCGCACGAGCTGTCCGGCGGCATGCGCCAGCGTGTGCTGATCGCCGCCGCCTTCGCCGCCGAGCCACGGCTGATCGTGGCCGACGAGCCGACAACCGCGCTCGACGTTACCGTGCAAAAGCAGATCCTGCGACTGATCGCCGAGCTGCAGCGCGAGCATGGCACCGCGATCCTGTTCGTCACCCACGATCTCGGCGTCGTTGCAAAGATCAGCCAGCAAGTGTCTGTGCTCTACGCCGGCAAGGTGGTGGAAGAGGCTGACACAGCCGCTCTCTTCGCCGCGCCTGAGCATCCCTATACGCGGGCATTGATGGCCGCTACGCCGCGCTACACGGATCCCTTTGCCTCGCTGAAGCCGGTGGATGAGACGGTGCTGGCAGGACTCGCTGCGGAGATCGCCGCCTCCGACCAGGCGTGGAGAGGGCCGCATGGTTGAGCCGCTGTTTTCCGTGCGCGGGCTGAAGGTGGCGCTGCCCGACATGGCCCGCAAGCCGCTGATCGGGCGCGCGCCGCTGGCCGAGATTTTGAGAGGCCTGGATTTCGATTTGCCGAGAGGTTCGGTGACCGGCATCGTCGGTGAATCCGGGTCCGGAAAATCGACGCTCGGCCGCACGCTTGTCAGACTTCTGGAGCCGAGCGTCGGCAGCATCCATTTCGAGGGCCGCGATATCGCCCATCTGCCGGATGCGGAGCTGCGACCTCTGCGCCGCGACCTGCAGATGATCTTCCAGGACCCGATGTCGTCGCTCAACCCGCGTCGCACCATCGCCGGCATCATTGCCGCGCCGCTCAAGCAGAATGGGCTTGGCGACAGGCTTAGGGAACGCGTCGCCGAGGCATTGCATCGCGTCGGCCTGCCGCAAAGCTTCGCTAGTCGCTATCGTCATGAACTGTCGGGCGGGCAGCGCCAGCGCGTCGGAATTGCGCGCGCGTTGGCGCTTTCGCCGAAATTCGTGCTGGCCGACGAGATCGTCTCCGGCCTCGACGTATCGACGCAGGCGCAGATCCTCACCCTTTTGGAGAGACTGGCCGCGGAGATGGGGCTGACGGTCGCCTTCATCAGCCACGACCTGTCGGTCATCCGGCGGCTCTGCCAACAGGTGATCGTCATGCGCGAGGGCAGGATCGTCGAGGCGAGCGCCACCGATGCGCTGTTCGACAATCCCAGGGAGACCTACACGCGCGACCTGCTTGCCGCCATCCCACTGCCTGAGATCGACGCGGACTGGTTGCGGCCAGCAACGAAAGCGCCGGCATAGGACTGTTCACCCACCACGCCGAACAGCGGGCTTCGGACGTGCATGAGGGCAAAATCAGCCCGCGAACGGAGGGTAATATGAATTACGCAGCCCGCGGCACGATGCTTGCCGCGATCCTGTTCTGCTCGATGGGAACGGCTTCGGCCGATGCGATCCCCGGCATGCGCGGCCACGACCACACCGGCATCACGGTGCCCGACATGAAGCAGGCAGTCGACTTCTTCACCGAAGTCGTCGGCTGCAAGAAGGCGATGTCGTTCGGTCCGTTCGCCGATGACAAGGGCACCTTCATGCAGGATCTTCTGGGCGTCGATCCGAAGGCTGTCATCGAGCAGGTCACCATGGTGCGTTGCGGTTATGGATCGAACATCGAGCTGTTCAAGTACACCGCGCCTGACCAGAAGGATTTGACTCCGAAGAACAGCGATATCGGCGGCTTCCACATTGCCATGTATGTCGATGATGTCGCCGCGGCGAAAGCCTATCTCGACGGCAAGGGGGTGAAGACGCGGATGGGTCCGCTGCCGGTCAAGGAAGGTCCGGCGGCCGGCCAGACCATTCTCTATTTCCAGGCGCCATGGGGATTGCAACTGGAGGCGATCAGCTATCCCGATGGGATGGCCTATGAGAAGGGTGCCGAGACTGTGCTGTGGAGCCCGAAGAACCCGGACAAGTGATTTCCAGAGCGCGCTTGCGGGGCCAGCCCGCAGGCGCGCCACCCGTGTCCAGCAATCGTTCCAACATGAAACTTTAAGCTTGAAATATTTTATCTCCGGCGCGATACTTGATATGCAGCAAGCGAAGAGGAGATCGCACGGATGAAGGTTGCGGTTCTCGGTGGCGGACCAGCCGGCCTCTACTTTGCCATTTCAATGAAGCTGCGGGACGCCGCCCACGAGATCACGGTGTTCGAGCGCAATCGCGCCGACGATACGTTCGGCTGGGGCGTCGTGCTGTCGGCCGAAACACTCGACAACCTTGCCAAAAACGACCCGGTCAGCGCTGTCTGGATCAAGAAGCATTTCGCCTATTGGGACGACATCGCCGTCATCCATGACGGCGTGCGCACGGTCTCGTCGGGCCACGGTTTCTGTGGCATCGGCCGCAAGCGGCTTCTGGTCCTGCTGCAGCGACGCGCGCGCGAACTTGGCGTGAGGCTAATGTTCGAGAGCGATATCGCCGACCCTCAGCCCTATATGGAGACGCATGATCTGGTCGTCGCCGCCGATGGGCTGAACTCAAGGGCGCGCAACACCTTCGTCGAAGTCTTCAAGCCCGACATCGACACCCGCAAATGCAAATTCGTCTGGCTCGGCACCAACCAGAAATTCGACGACGCCTTCACCTTCATCTTCGAGAAGACCGAGCATGGCTGGGTGTGGGCGCACGCCTATCAATTCGACAGCGAGACAGCGACCTTCATTGTCGAGTGCAGCGAACAGACCTGGGCTGCCTTCGGCTTCGGCGCCATGTCGCAGCAGGAATCCATCGCCGTCTGCGAGCGCATCTTTGAGAAACATCTCGGCGCCCACGCGCTGATGACCAATGCCAATCACATCAGAGGTTCGGCCTGGATCAATTTCCCGCGCGTGCTGTGCGAACGCTGGTCCTACAAGAACCTGGCTCTGATGGGCGACGCGGCGGCCTCGGCACATTTCTCGATCGGCTCCGGGACCAAGCTCGCATTGGAAAGCGCGGTGGCGCTGGCCGAATATGTCAAAACCGAACCGGACCTCGACGCCGCCTTCCGCAAGTATGAGGATGCGCGCCGCACCGAGGTGCTGAAGCTGCAGTCGGCGGCGCGCAATTCGCTGGAGTGGTTCGAGGAGGTCGAGCGCTATCTCGGCCTCGATCCGGTGCAGTTCAATTATTCGCTGCTGACCCGCTCGCAGCGCATCAGCCACGAGAATTTGCGGCTGCGCGATGCCAAATGGCTTGAGAGCGCCGAGGAATGGTTCCAGCACCAGGCAGGGGCAGGCGGCAACAGGCAGCGCCGGGCGCCGATGTTCGCGCCGTTCAAGCTGCGCGACATGCAGCTCAACAACCGCATCGTCGTTTCGCCGATGGCGCAGTACAAGGCCGTCGACGGCTGCCCGACCGACTGGCATTTCGCCCACTATGCCGAGCGTGCGAAGGGCGGCGCCGGGCTTGTCTATATCGAGATGACCTGCGTCAGCCCGGAAGGACGCATCACGCCCGGCTGTCCCGGTTTCTATGCGCCGGAACATGAGGTGGCGTGGAAGCGGCTTGTCGATTTCGTCCACGCCGAGACCGAGGCGAAAATCTGCGCGCAGATTGGCCATTCCGGGGCCAAGGGCTCGACCCGTGTCGGCTGGGAGGGCACCGACGTGCCGCTCGCCTCGGGCAATTGGCCGGTCATGGCGGCCTCGGCGATTGCATGGTCGCCTGAGAATCAGGTGCCGAAAGCCATGGACCGCGCCGACATGGACGAGGTGCGTGACCAGTTCGTCGCGTCCACCGAGATGGCAGATCGCTGCGGTTTCGACATGCTCGAGATCCATGCCGCGCATGGCTATTTGCTGTCGTCCTTCATCACGCCGGTCACCAACCAGCGCACGGATGAGTATGGCGGTTCGCGGGAAAATCGCATGCGCTATCCCCTGGAAATCTTCCATGCGGTGCGCGCCGCCTGGCCGACGCGAAAGCCGATCTCGGTGCGCATTTCGGCCAATGATTGGGTCGGCATCGAAGGTGTGACGCCGGCCGATGCGGTGGAGATCGCGCGGATGCTGCACGAAGCCGGCGTCGACATATGCGACGTCTCGGCAGGCCAGACCTCGATTGCCGCCAAGCCTGTCTATGGCCGAATGTTCCAGACGCCGTTCTCGGACCGCATCCGCAACGAGGTCGGCATGGCGACGATGGCGGTCGGCAACATCTACGAGCCGGATCATGTCAATTCGATCCTGATGGCCGGCCGCGCCGACCTGGTGGCCCTGGCACGGCCGCATCTCGCCGATCCCTACTGGACGCTGCATGCGGCCGTGACGCTCGGTGATCGTGGTGTCAAATGGCCGGATCCCTATCTGCCCGGACGCGACCAGATCTACCGGCTGGCCGAGCGCGATGCGGCGGCGGGGCTGAAAGTATGACGACGGCCTGGGCGATTTCAGGCAAACATGCGCTGGTCACTGGCGGCGGCTCCGGCGTCGGCCGGGCCATCGCGCTCGTGCTGGCCGAGGTCGGCATAGAGGTGACCATATGCGGGAGGCGCGACGCCGAGCTTGCCAAGTTGGCCGGCGAGAACGACCGCATCCACGCCATGTCAGCCGATGTCACCGACGAGGCGGCGATGATTTCGCTCTACGCGCAAGCGGAAGCCGTGCGCGGCCCGTTCGACATCGTCGTCGCCAATGCCGGCATGGCCGGCAGCACGCCGACGCACAGGACCTCGCTTGCCGACTGGCAGCGGACGCTCGACGTCAATCTGACCGGCGCCTTCCTGACGGTGAAGCCGGCGCTGGCCGGCATGGCCGCGCGCAAGGCGGGCCGGATCGTCTTCGTCGCCTCGACCGCAGGGCTGAAAGGCTACGCCTATGTCGCGCCCTACGTGGCGGCCAAGCATGGGGTGGTCGGGCTGATGCGGGCACTGGCGGCCGAGACGGCGAAATCCGGCGTGACCGTCAACGCCGTTTGCCCGGGCTTCGTAGAGACCGACATGCTGGCGGAATCCATTCAGCGCGTCGTCGAAAAGACCGGCCGCTCAGTCGAGCAGGCGCGGGCGAGCCTTGCCTCGACCAACCCGCAAGGCCGTTTCATCCAGCCGCAGGAAGTTGCCGCGACGGTGCTCTGGCTGTGCGGCGATGCGGCTGCGTCGATTACCGGACAAGCGATTTCGATCTCAGGAGGCGAAACATGGTAGCCGGCCCATTGCCCGCGCCGTCGGGACCCGGCAAGGACCGGCTGCGTCTCTGGATCAGGCTGCTGCGCGCCTCGCGCACGATCGAGGCCGAGCTGCGCGAGCGCCTGAAGAAGGAATTCGATACGACACTGCCGCGTTTCGACGTCATGGCCGCCCTCTACCGCGCGCCGGAAGGCATGCTGATGAGCGATCTGTCGCGCTTCCTGCTGGTATCCAACGGCAATGTCACCGGCATTGTCGACCGGCTGGTTTCGGAAGGGGTGGTCGCGCGCGCGCGCCGCAATGGCGATCGCCGCACATCCATGGTGCGACTGACCGACGAGGGTTCCAAATCTTTTGCCGCAATGGCCGCGGCGCATGAGGGTTGGATCGGAGAATTGCTGGCCAAGGTCAGCGAGGAGGATGCGCGCCGGCTGACCGGCATGCTGACCTCGTTCCGCAGCAACTGGGAGGGACGCGAATGAGTTCGATGGCCGGCCTCAAGCCGAAGCACTTCCTTTGGGAAGTCGAAGACAGGATCGCCAAGGTGCGGCTCGACCGGCCGGAGCGCAAGAATCCGCTGACCTTCGACAGCTATGCGGAACTGCGCGACACGTTCCGCGATCTCGTCTATGCCGACGACGTCGACGCCGTGGTGTTCCTGCCCAATGGCGGCAATTTCTCCTCGGGCGGCGATGTCCACGACATTATCGGCCCCTTGGTCAAGATGGACATGAAGGAATTGCTCGCCTTCACCCGCATGACCGGCGATTTCGTCAAGGCGATGCTCAATTGCGGCAAGCCGATCATCGCGGCGGTCGACGGGGTCGCGGTCGGCGCCGGCGCCATCATCGCCATGAGCGCCGACATCCGCATCGCCACGCCGGAGGCCAAGACCGCTTTCCTGTTCACCCGCGTCGGGCTTGCCGGCTGCGATATGGGCGCGTGCGCGATCCTGCCGCGCATCATCGGCCAGGGCCGTGCCGCCGAATTGCTCTACACCGGCCGCACGATGACGGCGGCGGAAGGCGAGCGCTGGGGCTTCTACAACAGGCTTGTCGATGCCGCAGTGCTCGAGGCCGACGGGCTCGAGATGGCGGCGCGCATCGTCTCGGGTCCGACCTTCGCGCACGGCATCACCAAGACACAGCTCAACCAGGAATGGTCGATGGGCCTCGACCAGGCGATCGAAGCAGAAGCGCAGGCGCAGGCGATCTGCATGCAGACGCGTGACTTCGAGCGCGCCTACAGGGCCTTCGTGGCCAAGGAAAAACCGGTGTTCGAGGGCAATTGATGGCAGACAGGAGTTTCCTCCGCTGGCCGTTTTTCGAAGACCGGCATCGCGAACTCGCCGAACGCCTTGATGCCTGGTGCGCCAGGAACCTGCCCGTCGATCACCATGACGTCGATGCCGCCTGCCGCGAACTGGTGGCCAAACTTGGCCGCGACGGCTGGCTGAAGCCGACGGCGCTCGATACCGACAATCCGGGACCGCTCGATGTCCGCACCTTGTGCATCACGCGCGAGACGTTGGCGCGCCATGACGGGCTGGCCGACTTTGCCTTCGCCATGCAGGGGCTCGGCACCGGCGCGCTTAGCCTGTTCGGCACGACCGACCAGCAGCAATGGCTGGCAAAGACCAGGGCCGGCAAGACAATCTCGGCTTTCGCGCTGTCGGAGCCACGCTCGGGGTCGGATGTCGCCAACACCGAAATGACGGCGAGCCGCGATGGCGACTTCTATATCCTCAGCGGAGAGAAAACCTGGATTTCCAATGGCGGCATCGCCGATCTCTACGTCGTCTTTGCCCGCACCGGCGAGGCGCCGGGCGCCAAGGGACTTTCCGCCTTTCTCGTGCCCGCCGACGCCAAGGGGCTTGGCATCGCCGAGCGCCTTGAGGTGATCGCGCCGCATCCGCTGGCGCGGCTTTCCTTCGATCAGGTCCGGGTGCCGGCTTCGGCGCTGATCGGCAAGCCAGGCGACGGCTTCCGCATCGCCATGTCGGTGCTGGACGTGTTCCGCTCGACGGTCGGCGCGGCGGCACTCGGCTTTGCCCGCCGGGCGCTGGACGAAAGCATCAGCAGGGTGGCCGAGCGCAAACTTTTCGGCGCTCCGATGGCAGAGCTGCAGATGGTGCAAGGCCATATCGCCGACATGGCGCTGGACGTCGATGCGGCGGCGCTGCTGGTCTACCGCGCTGCCTGGACCAAGGACATGGGCGCCGGGCGGGTCACCCGCGAGGCGGCGATGGCCAAGCTGTTCGCCACCGACAAGGCGCAAGAGGTGATCGACAAGGCTGTGCAGCTGCATGGCGGCGACGGTGTCCGCAAAGGCCACATCGTCGAGAGCCTGTATCGCGAAATCCGCGCGCTGCGCATTTATGAGGGCGCTTCCGACGTGCAGAAGGTGGTGATCGCACGGCAGGTGATGGGCGCGGCCTGACGGCGATGTATTTGATTTGAGATTGATCTTTAAGAATACCGGGGAGGCTTGAAAATGCACCAGATCCTGCAGCCGGAGGGCTGGGCGAAACCGGTCGGCTACGCCAACGGCATTGCTGCGCGCGGCAGGCTCGTCTTCGTGGGCGGACAGGTCGGCTGGAACGGGCAGTGCCAGTTCGAGACCGACGATTTCGCCGGCCAGGTGCGGCAGACGCTGCAAAACATCGTCGCCGTGCTGGCGGAAGCCGGCGCGGAGCCACGGCACATCACCGCGATGACCTGGTATTTCACCGACAAGGCCGAATATCTCGGCAATCTCAAGGGTATAGGCGAAGCCTATCGCGAGGTGATCGGCCGGCATTTTCCGGCGATGGCCGCCATGCAGGTGGTGGCGCTGGTGGAAGATCGCGCCAAAATCGAGATTCAGGCCACCGCCGTTATTCCGGATTAACGAATTCGTTATTCTCTGATTGATCAGCAGCGCAGCCCCACCCGCTTCAGCAGCGGCAACACATGGTCGCAGAAATAGGGCAATTCCTGGGTGTAGTTGACGAACGACAGCGCGATGCCCTGGTAGCCATGCCCGGCTATTGCCGCCATCTCGGCGGCAATCGTCTCTGGCGTTCCAACCAGCGGGTAGGTGCCGGCGCCGCCGGCGAAACGCTGCCGGTAGCGGTCATAGGCATGCGAGTCATGCGACTGCGAGAACTCCTTCTTGCCTGCCATATGAGCATCGACCGCATCGTGGTCGGCCAGATCGACGGCATAGCNCGGCATAGCGCGTGTAGTAGGCCTGCGCCTCTTCCACGGTTGGACGGCAGACGACATGCGCCGCCGTGTAGACGCCGACGTTGCGGCCAACCTTGTCGGCCCGTTCGCTGATGTCTGCGACATGCTTGCCGGCGTCGCTCATTTCCGCAAAGGTCGTGAACAGATAATCGCATCGGGCGGCGGCGAAATCGCGGCCGGGGCCACCGAAAGCCGCGTTCATCGTCACCGGTCGCGGCTGCTGCACGCTGGCCGGCCGGCTCACCGCCTCTTTGAGGCGATAGTAGGTGCCCTCGTAGTCCAGAGGCTGGTCCGAGGCGTAAAGCTTTTCCAGGATTTCGATCCATTCGGCGGCCTGGTCGTAGCCCTTTTCGACCAGCGGCGTGCCGAACATGCCGAATTCCTTCGGGTTCCAACCGCAGACGATGTTGAGACCGGCGCGGCCATAGCTGATATGGTCGACAGTTGCCAGCGCCTTGGCGGCATAGAGCGGATGCACCAGCGGCACATGCACGGTCATGAACAGGCCGATCTGCTCGGTGGCCACCGCCAGCGCTGCCGCCCAGGTGAAGGTCTCAAACGACCATTCGCGCACCTTGTTGCGGCCGCCAAAGCCACGCCAGCGCGCGATCGGCAGCATAAATTCCAGCCCGGCGCGGTCGGCGATCTGGGCCGCCGTCAGATTGTCCTGCCAGCTTGCCGTCCAGCGTTCCGGCACATCGGTGATGGCCAGACCGCCATCGGCATTGGTCGAAAAGACGCCGAGCTTCAGTTTGTTCGAGCCGTGCAGGGGATGCGTTTTGATCATCATGGGAACTCGTGGCGGGAGACCGACACGCTAGGCCCGCGCAAAGATATTTCAAGCCTGAAATAGCTTCGCCTCGCCGCCGATTGCGGATATGAATTTGGAGGGGAAAAAGGGGATGAATATGAGCGCGTTCCGTCAGAAGTGCATCGGCAAGACCAATCTCGTCGGCTCCTTCGCCGCTATTCCCCATCCCGTCGCCGTCGAAGTGATGGCGCTCGCCGGCCTCGACTTCCTCTGCATCGACTGGGAACATGCCCAGATCGCGCGCGACACGATCGAAACCATGGTGCGCGCGGCCGACGTGCATCGCGTGCCGGCCATGGTGCGTGTTCCCGGTCATGCGCCGGAAGCTATCCAGGCGGCGCTCGACAGCGGCGCACAAGGCGTGCTCGTGCCGCGCGTCTCGACCGCTGCTCAGGCCGAGGCGGCGGTGAAAGCCTCGCGCTATCCGCCGCTGGGCGAGCGCGGCGTCGGGCCTGGCCGCGCGGCCGGCTATGGCTATCGCATCCCCGAATATCTGGCCGCGGCCAATGACAGGATCGTCGTCGCGGTCCAGGTCGAGACATCGGAGGGGCTGGCCAACATCGAGGCGATCGCTGCCGTCGACGGTGTCGATGTGGTCTTCGTCGGCCCCGGCGATCTCTCCGTGTCGATCGATGCGATCGGGCCGAAAGGCGTGGACAAGCTCAATAAGGCGATCACAAGGATCATCCGCGCGACTGTCGCGCACGGCAGGACGTCGGGCATATTTTGCGCCAACCCACAGACGATCAGCCAGTGGGCCGCTATCGGCGCGAGCTTCTTCGTCCTGGCCAGCGATACCATGTTTCTTGGCGCCGGCGCTGCGGCCAACTGCACCGCTGCGCGCGCCGTGCTGGGGTGAGACGGGCCGGATCGGGCAAAAACTTTTTAAGCTTAAAACTTTTTCCTTGAAAAGCGCAGCACATTGGATAGCATCCAAACTCGATGGCGACTGTCGTGCCGGTGGGGCTTGCCGGGCAGTCCGTCGCGGTGCTCCGGGTGGGAGGGGTTTCAGTCCTTGTCGTTCATACTGCCCCAGTCATCGTCCAGCGCGCGTTATGCTTTCGACGGCGTACGTGCCCAGATCCGTGACCTGCACACCGAAAACATTGCCAACCTTGCCGTGCGCGCCCGAGAACTGGGCGACGTGATCGCGCTCTGGTACGGCGAAGGCGACATGGTGACGCCCGCTTTCATCCGCGACGCGGCGAAGGCCGCCTTCGATGAAGGCCAGACGTTCTACGTCCCTAACATGCGTGGGCACCCCCTACTGAACGAGGCGCTGTCGGAATACCAAACGCGCATTCACGGCCGGACGATCCCGATTGCGCGCACCACGGTCACGCCCGGCGGCATGCAGGCGCTGTACCTGGCGCTGGAACTGCTGGTCGATACCGGCAGCAACGTCGTCTATGTCGCGCCGCAATGGCCCAACATCCACAACGCCATCCATCTGATCGGCGGCGAGCCAAGGCCGTTTTCGCTCGACTTCAAGGGCGACTGGCATCTCGATCTCGACCGGCTGTTCGCCACTTGCGATGCGCGCACACGCGCGATCTTCCTGTCGACGCCGTCCAACCCGACCGGCTGGACCGCGTCGCGCGAGGAGATGCAGGCGCTGCTCGACTTCAGCCGGCGCACCGGCATCTGGATCATCTCCGACGAGGTCTATGGCCGGCTCTATTTCGACGGCAATGTTGCTCCTTCCATCCTGCAGATCGCCGAGGATGGCGACCGGGTGCTGTCGGTCAACAGTTTTTCGAAGGCGTGGGCGATGACCGGCTGGCGCATCGGCTGGCTGACGCATCCGTCGGGGGTGGCCGACCAGCTTGGCGCCATGACGCAGTACATCAACAGCGGCACCGCCGCGCCTATCCAGGCAGGCGCTGTCGCCGCCATCCGCCAAGGCGAGCCGCTGGTCGAGGAGATCAGGCAGCGGATCAAAACCGGCCTCGACCTTGCCTATGACAGGCTGGCCCAGATTCCCGGCATCATCCTGCCGACGAAACCGCGCGGAGGCATGTATGCCTTCTTTGCCATGGACGGCGAAAGCGACGCCCGGCAGGCCTGCGCCAGGATACTGGAGACGGCGCGCGTCGGGCTGGCTCCCGGCCACCTCTTTGGAAATTCGGCAGCGGCCTTCCTGCGGATGTGCGTGTGCCGTGAACGCGACCAGATAGCGACCGCGCTCGAGCGCATGGTCGCCGCCATGAATTGACGCCCCGCTGGGAGGTGGGACGGCAACAAACCGTGCGGGAGCAAACCCGCCCGATCACAACCAGAGGGAACACAAAATGAGCTTCACTCGTCGCAACCTGCTTCTTCTCGCCGCCACGATCGGCATCGCTGCCGGCCCGGCCACCGCCTTTGCCGCCGATGTGCTCAATGTCGGCGCCTACCCGACCAATCCGCCCTTCGAATACAAGAACGAGAGCGGCACGTTCGAGGGCTTTGAAGTCGACATCGTCAACGAAGCGGCCAAGCGTGCCGGCATGACCACCGACATTGCCGACCTCGGCTTCCAGGCGCTGTTCGCGGCTGTCAGTTCCAACCGCATCGATGTCGCGATCTCCTCGATCACCATCACGCCGGAGCGACTGAAAACGCTGTCCTTCACCCAGCCCTATTATGACTCCGACATGGGCATTGCGACGAAGACCGATAGCGCTGTTAACACCGAGGCCGACCTCAAGGGCAAGATCGTCGGCGTGCTTTCAGGCTCGACCGGCGAGACCTGGGTCAAGGCGCATCAGGAGGCTGACGGCTACAGCGACGTGAAGGGCTATGACACGCAGCAGAACCTGCTGCTCGACCTCAGCGCGGGCCGCGTGGACGCCGCCGTCAGCGATATTCCGGGCATGGAATACTCCTTCACCAAGATGAAGGACCTCAAGGTCAAGCAGCGCATCAAGACCGGCGAACAGTACGGCCTGATGATGAGCAAGGACCATCCGCTGCTCGGCAAGCTGAACGACGCGCTGACCGCGATGAAGAAGGACGGAACGCTGGCCGCGATCCACAAGAAGTGGTTCGGCAGCGACGCGCCAGCCGATTCCTCGACGGTCAAGGAAATGCCGCTGCCCAAGGCCTGACCGGCAATGCACTTAAATCGTGCCGGCTCCCAGGCCGGCACGATTCATTTCACGCTCCGGCGCCTGCTGCCACACGGATAGCCTCATCGGAGGCAAGGTCGATTGGTTTTAGCTTGAGCATCCTTTGCTCTGGGGTTCGGGAACGCTCCCATGTCGCTGATCGACACCTTCTTCAATCCTGACGTGATCATGTCCAGCCTGCCGGCGCTGTTGCGTGGCTTCCTGAACACGCTGCTGCTCGGCATTTTGAGTATCGGCATCGGCATTCCCATTGGCCTGGGGATCAGCCTGTTGCGGCTCTATGCGCCGAAGCCGCTGCGCTGGCTGGCGGTCGGCTACACCGACATCTTCCGTGCCCTGCCGGTGCTGGTGGTGCTGATCCTGATCTATTATGCGCTGCCCTTCCTCGGCATCCGTCTGTCGTCCTGGGCCTCCGCCGTGACGGCGTTCGCCATCATCATGTCGGCCTATTCAGCAGAAGTGTTCCGCTCCGGCATCGAGAGCATTCCGAAAGGCCAATTCGAGGCAGCACAGGCGCTCGGCCTGCCTTTCCTTTTGACCTTGCGCAAGGTGGTGCTGCCGCAGGCGATCCGCGTCGTCATCCCGCCGATGACCAGCAATTGCGTCTCGATGTTCAAGGACACGTCGCTCGCTTCCACCGTTGCGCTGCCTGAACTGTTGAAGGAAGCGACCAACGCGCAATCGCTCTATGCCAATCCCTCGCCGCTGATCGGCGCCGCTTTGGTCTATCTCATCTTCCTCTGGCCCATGGTCCGCCTCGTCAGCCTGCTCGAAGACCGCTTCAAGACCGAGAAGACGCGCTGACCTCATCAACCGTCCCGCTTCCCAAGCCATTCGCAGGAGATACAGTTGAGCAATTCCCAAGCCGCCGGCGGCTTTCCGGTCGACACCATCCGCGCCATGTTTCCGGCCTTGCAGCGCGCTGGTGATTTCATCTTCATGGACAACGCCGCCGGCGCGCAGATCCCGCAGAGCGTGCTCGACGCGGTGACCAATCACCTGGTCTCGCACAATGTGCAGCGTGGTGGTCGCTATGGGCGCTCGGTCACGGTCGACCAATCGGTTGCGGATGCTCGGACGAGCGTGTCCTTGCTGATCAACGCCTACAGTCCGTCGGAAATCTGCTTCGGCATGAACGCCACCTCATTCATTCGCCTGGTCAGCCTCGGCATCGGCCAGATGCTGGCCAGGGACACAGAGCGCGACGAGATCGTCATCACCGACATGGACCACGACGCCAACATCGCCACGTGGCTGGCGCTGGAGTCCGCCGGAGCCAAGTTCAAATGGTGGCGCATGCGCGAGGACGGCAACCTGCATGTCGACGACCTCAAGCCGCTGGTTTCCGATCGCACCCGTCTCGTCGCCTGCACGGTGACCGCGCATTCGATCGGTTCGATCGTTGATGTCGCCTCGGTGGCCGCGATCGCGCATGCGGCCGGCGCCGAAGTGTTCCTTGACTGCGTGCATTACGGACCGCACGGGCTGATCGACGTGCAGGCCTGGGACTGTGATTATCTCGTCTGCTCCGGCTACAAGAATTTCTCGCCGCATATGGGCTTTCTGTGGGGCCGCTTCGAAACGCTGAAGCGGCTGCCGACCTTCCGCGAGGATTTCATCCCCGACGAGCCGCCTTACAAGGTCGAGGCCGGCACCTTCATCTACGAGAACGTCTCAGGCATGGATGCCGCGGTGCAGTACCTGGAACTGATCGGCCGCAATCTGGCGCCCTCCAACAACCGCTCGCGGCGCGACAACATCGTTGCCGGCATGGGCGTCATCCGCGACTATGAAATGCTCCTGGCGCGCGAGATGCTCGCCGTGCTCAAGGGATGCAATGCCACGATCTACGGCGTCGCCGAGGAAGCCCGCATCAACGAGCGCGTGCCGACCTTCTGCTTCAACATCGGCAAGCTGTCGCCGCAGCGGATCGTCGAGGAAATGGCCGAGATGCAGATCGGCATCCGCGACGGCCATATGTACGCGCCACGGCTGATGAAGCGTCTCAACCTGTCGATGGACAGCGGCGCCATCCGCGCCTCGCTGGTCCATTACAACACGGTCGACGAGGTCAGGCGTTTCGGCGAGGCACTGCGCGCCGTCATCGCAAGGCTGTCGTAGCTGGTCCTTAAACCTCTCCGGCGCGGAACATCGGCCCGCCCTTGTGGGCCGGGAAGCCATAGCCGTTGATCATCACCAGATCGATGTCGGAGGCACGCGCCGCGATGCCTTCGGCGAGTAATGCCTTGCCCTCGTCGGCCATTGCCGCCAGCAAGCGCGTGACGATCTCATCGGACGAAAAGCGGCNGGCGAGTAATGCCTTGCCCTCGTCGGCCATTGCCGCCAGCAAGCGCGTGACGATCTCATCGGACGAAAAGCGGCGCGGCACGATGTCCTTGGCCGCCCGAACGGCCTCGATCAGCGCCGCCACTTGCGGGTCGCTCCTGCGCTCGCCTTCGGAATAATCGTACCAGCCGCGCCCGGTCTTGCGGCCGAAGCGGCCGGCCTCGCACAGCCGGTCGGCGATCTCGACATAACGTGCTTGCGGATCGCGCATCGCCGCCTGTCGCTTGCGCCGCGCCCAGGCTATCTCCAGCCCAGCCATGTCGTTGACCGCGAAGATCCCCATCGGGAAGCCCCAGGCCTCCAGCGCGGCATCCACCTCTTCCGGTGCTGCGCCATCCTCCACCATGAACTCCGCCTCGCGGCGGTAGGCCGAATAGAGGCGGTTGCCGATGAAACCCTCGGTAACGCCGCACACGACAGGCAGCTTGCCGAGTTTCCTGACGAACGCGATAGCCGAGGCGAGCACATCGGGCGCCGTCGCCGCGCAATCCACCACTTCGGTGAGCCGCATGACGTTGGCCGGGGAGAAAAAATGCAGGCCGGCGATCCGTTCGGGCCGGGCGGTTGCCGAGGCGATCTCGTCGGGGTTGAGGTAGCTGGTGTTGGTCGCCAGTATGGCGTCGGGGCGGACGATACGATCAAGCTTCCGGAAGAGTTCGGTTTTTACCGCGAGATCGTCGAACACTGCCTCGATGACCAGATCGGCCTGCACCAGCCTGCCGGCGTCACTGGCCGCTTCAAACCGGCTCAGCGCCTCCCTGCGGGCATGATCGGTGAGTCGGCCGGATTGGACCGACTTGTCGAGAAGGCCGGCGATCCGCTCGTATCCTTTTGCCGCGGCGTCGTCGTTCTGCTCGATGCCGATTACGCGATAGCCGGCATTCAAGGCCGAGACCGCGATGCCTGCACCCATCAGGCCGGTTCCGACGATACCGACGGTCTCGACCTTGCGAGGCGTGATACCCTCCAGCCTGTCGACTTTGCTGGCTTGCCTCTCGGCAAAGAAGACGTGGCGCAACGCTGCCGCCTCGCGAGAATCCCGGAGGCGCAGGAAGGTCGCGCGTTCGTGCACAAGACCGTCCTCAAGTCTGGCCGTGGACGCGGCCCGGACCAGTCTCACGGCCTCTGCAGGCGCGATCTGTCCACGGCTGCGGGAAAGCACCTTTCTTGCGGCTGCCGCGTCGGCCTCAGGTTGCGAGCGCGGGACGGAAAGCGCACCCGTGCGCCGCAGCGGTTGGCCAACGAGACGGCGGGCGACATCGAGCGCGCCTTCGGGAAGATCGTCCGCAATGGTATCGATCAGACCGAGAGCGAGAGCTTCGTCGGCATTTGCGGGCCGACCCGTGCCGATCAGGTCAATTGCGGCGACCGTGCCGATGAGGCGGGGCAGGCGTTGGGTTCCGCCGGCCCCGGGCACTAACCCGAGCTTGACCTCGGGCAGGCCGAAGCTGGCCGCCTTGCTGGCCACCCGGTAGTGGCAGGCCAGCGCAATCTCGCAGCCGCCGCCGAGCGCCGCGCCGCCTACTGCCGCGACGATCGGTTTGGCGAAGCTCTCCATCGCTTCGATCACGTCAGGCAGTGTGGGCCCGATAGCGGGCTTGCCGAATTCCTTGATATCGGCGCCACCGATGAAGGTGCGCCCAATGGCGGTCAGCACCACGGCAGACACTTCATCCGACGCCGCACGCCCAAGCGCAGCCATCAGTCCGGCCCTGACATGGAGGGACAGCGCGTTGACCGGCGGATTTTCGATCGTGACGATGAGAACGCCATCGACGATCTTGCCTGTGACACTCTCGGAAAATCGTGCTGTGTTCATGGAGTTTTATTCCGGAACAACGGCAAATCTTCCTCCTCCTTCTGCTCTCCGCCAAATGCCGGTGTCCCGGCTCGGACGGATGAAGCGCCATGGATCTTCAAAATAATTTCAAGCTTAAAATAATTAGAATTCGAAAAACTTCAAGCCTACCGGAGTCGACTGCAAAAGGCGTCGCTACCACGACGGTGATCGGTCAGACTTGACGGTTGCACTGCGGTGCCGGGTCAAGGCGAGTTTGTGGAAACCTTCGGCAGCAGGGCTTTGAAATAGTCGATCGTCTGTTGCAGCCCGGCTTCTAAAGTCACCGTCGGCTCCCAGCCGACAAGCCTTTTGGCAAGGGTGATATCGGGCTGGCGGTGCCGCGGATCGTCTTGCGGAAGATCGCGGTAAATTATATCCGAACCTGATCCGGTCATCTGCGTCGTCAGTTCGGCCAAGCGCCTGATCGTTACTTCCCTTGGATTGCCGATGTTTACTGGACCGGTCACCTCCGGCCCCGTATCCATGAGGCGCAGCATGCCGCTCACCAGGTCGTCGACGTAGCAAAACGACCTTGTCTGTGAGCCGTCGCCGAAAATGGTTATCGGTTCACCACGAAGCGCCTGCACGATGAAATTTGAGACAACCCTGCCGTCTGCCGGGTGCATGCGCGGCCCGAACGTATTGAAAATCCGCGCGACCTTGACCCACAAGCCATGTTGTCGGTGATAGTCGAAGAACAGCGTTTCGGCGCAGCGTTTGCCTTCATCGTAGCATGAGCGCGGCCCGATCGGGTTTACATTGCCCCAGTAACTCTCGGGCTGCGGATGCACAGACGCGTCACCATAGACCTCACTGGTGGAGGCCTGAAAGACTTTGCATTTCAGCCGCTTTGCCAATCCAAGAACATTGATGGCGCCGTGCACGGCGGTCTTGATCGTCTGAACCGGGTCGTACTGGTAGTGAACAGGCGAGGCCGGACACGCCAGGTTGTAAATCTCATCGACTTCGACGTAGAGCGGAAAGGTCACGTCATGGCGCATGAATTCGAAGCGGGGATGCTTGGCCAAATGGTCGATATTGCGCTTTGATCCGGTGAAAAGGTTGTCGACACACAAGATTTCGTCGCCTCGTTCCAACAGGCGGTCAATAAGATGCGAGCCGATAAACCCTGCGCCCCCGGTAACGAGAATGCGTCTGCGGCTGTCATAGAGTCTGGCCAATTTCTGCTCCCAGGCAAATGCTGATCGACCAGATATCGGTCGCCACACGCAGGATACGACGTGTCCGCAGCCAATGCACAAGGACCAAACTGAAATTTCGCAGATCCGCTCGGTGCCGATGCGAATTCCGATCCCGGCATTTGGTTTGATCAGAAGGCACGATTGAGGCCGATAGTGGCCTATGGATTGGCAGCAGAGAATATCAGCCCTGTCGTCAGGGCCGCCGCTGCGTAGATGGCCGGCAGAACCTGACGGTTCACCCCAATCCGCAGCAGAGAGTGGCTCGAAACCCGGTCCTGCTGGATTTTATCCACAACATCGATGGCATCGGCGGATGGCAACATGAAAATGGCAACGACCATTTTTCGTGAGACATTCCTCTTCGCGATAGAGCATCGTTGAATTGGCCAACAGCCTGCCATACAAGCACGTCGGCTCAACAGGTGGCTCGAGGAACCCCACGGATGTCCGAACGCATTGCAGTTATCGGCCTGGGTTATGTCGGCCTGCCGGTAGCCATTGCCTTTGGGAAGGTTTTCCCCGGCACCATAGCTTTTGACATCAGCGAGCGTCGGATCGGGGAATTGCGTGGCGGCGTCGATCGTACGGGGGAAGTTGACGCAACGGCGCTCAAGGAGACCTCGATAGGGCTGACCACCGACCGGGAGATGTTGAAAGGCGCTACTTTCTTCATCGTTGCCGTGCCAACCCCTATCGACGCAAATCGCGCTCCCGATCTAGCTTCTTTGAAACTGGCGTCCGAACTCGTCGGCGAGGCGGTGAGCAAAGGCGCCGTCGTCGTTTTTGAGTCGACAGTCTATCCAGGTGTGACCGAAGATTTCTGTGGGCCGATCATCGAGCAGGTTTCCGGCCTGCGACATCCCCGCGACTTTGCCCTCGGCTATTCGCCCGAACGCGCCAACCCCGGCGATCGAGAACACTCGCTGCAAAAGATCGTCAAAGTCGTCTCCGGCGAGAATAACGAGACGCTGGAGCGCGTCGCGAACGTTTATGGCCGTATCATCGATGCCGGCGTCTACCGCGCCCCGTCGATCAAGGTGGCCGAGGCAGCGAAGGTTATCGAGAACACCCAGCGCGATCTGAACATCGCGCTGATGAACGAACTGGCAATGATCTTCGAGCGGCTCGATATCCGGACGCAGGATGTTCTTGATGCTGCGTCGACGAAATGGAACTTCCTTCCCTTCAAACCGGGGTTCGTCGGCGGCCACTGCATCAGCGTCGATCCATATTATTTGACCGCCAAGGCCGAGGCCGAAGGTTACCATCCGCAGATCATCCTCGCCGGACGTCGCATCAATGACGGCATGGGGGCCTTCGTCGCCCAGCAGGTTGTCAAACGGCTGATTGGTTCTGACACGCCCGTCAAAGGGGCTTCTGTCGGCATTCTCGGGCTGACATTCAAGGAGGACGTGCCGGATTTGCGCAACAGCCGCGTTTTCGACATGGTCAAGGAACTAAGGCAGTTCGGAATTGTCCCCAAAGTCCATGATCCCCTTGCCGATGTCGAAACCGCTCGGCGTGATCACGGCGAAACAATCCTGCCGCTCGATGAGATAAACGATTTGCAGGCGCTTGTTCTGGCGGTGCCTCACAGGCAATATCTCACCAACGAAAGAGCGCGTCTTTTTCAAATGATCAGGCCGGGGGGGACACTGTTCGATGTCAAGTCGGCCATCAAGCCCAATGAAGTTCCCGACAACATAAAATACTGGAGCTTGTAAAGCTCGCCTGAAATTAACGCTAGGATATGCAGTGACATCAAGCAGGCCGATACTGATCACCGGCGCAGCCGGGTTCATAGGGTTTCATCTTTGCCTGAGGCTGCTTGCCGAAGGACGCCAGGTTATCGGCCTCGACTCCATGAACGAGTATTATGACGTCAGCCTGAAGCAGGCTCGTCTCGAGCGGCTGAAAGCGTTTTCGAATTTTTGTTTCGAGCATGCCGATCTCACGGAGCGGGACCGTATTTCGGAGCTCTTCCTCTCGGCCGCGCCGGAGGTTGTCGTCAATCTCGCGGCGCAAGCCGGCGTACGCTATTCGATCAGCAATCCGCACGCCTATGTGGAAAGCAACCTCAGCGGCTTTGTCAACATCCTGGAAGGATGCCGGCAGGCCTCCGTCGGCCATCTGGTCTATGCATCGTCGAGTTCGATTTATGGCGGCAGCACCCGCATGCCGTTTTCCGTGCACGATCCGGCGGACCATCCGCTCAGCCTTTACGCCGCAAGCAAGAAGGCGAACGAGCTGATGGCGCACACATACAGCCATCTGTTTCGACTGCCGACCACCGGGCTGCGTTTTTTCACCGTCTATGGTCCGTGGGGGCGGCCGGACATGGCGCTGTTCATCTTCGCCAAGGCTATCCTCGCCGGCGAGCCGATCGAGGTCTTCAACTATGGCAACATGCAGCGGGATTTCACCTATATCGACGACATTGTCGAAGGTATTATCCGCGTCATGCAGCAACCCGCGACACCCAATCCTGAGTGGAAAAGTGTCGCGCCAGACCCAGCGACCAGCAACGCCCCGTTCAGGATTCACAACATCGGCGGCAATTCGCCCGTTCAACTGAACCGATTGATCGAGGTGCTCGAAGACGCGCTGGGACGCAAGGCAAACCGCAACCTCAGGCCACTTCAGCCAGGCGACGTTCCGGCAACTTTCGCCAATGTCAGCTCGCTCGAGGAGGCGACCGGCTTCAAGCCCAAAATCCCGATCGAAATAGGGGTTCCGCGCTTTGTCGAATGGTACCGGGAGTTCTACCGAGCATGATCGGACGCTTCGCCACTTGGAGGCGGCTGGCTCCTGACCAGCCATGGCTGGCGCATGCCGCTCGGAAAACTCAATAAGCCGCAGCCGAACTGGGTGTTGCCTGAAGGCGGTCAATATCTTTCCGGGGCGGCGCACCGAACAGGCGACGATATTCTCGGCTGAACTGCGAAGGGCTGTCATAGCCCACCGCGAACCCGGCCGTGCCTGCGTTTGCGCCGCCGGCAAGCATAATCCTTCGCGCCTCCTGCAGGCGCAGCTGCTTCTGGTATTCGAGCGGGGTCATGCGCGTAATCGCCTTGAAATGGGCATGAAGGGACGACGCGCTCATGCCTGATGCCGCCGCAATCTCTTCGATGCGCAGTTGTGCCTGGAAATGATTGCGGATCGTGGCGATGGCGCGGCTGACCTGGTTCAGGTGGCTGTCCACCGACGCCATCTGGCGAAGCGTGTCACCGTGCGGTCCGGTGAGGAGCCGGTAAAGGATTTCGCGTTCGATCAGCGGCGCCAGCACGGTGACGCTCTCGGGGCGATCGAGCAGCCTGACAAGCCGACAGGCGGCATCAATCAGGTCGGGGTCACTTGGATAGGCAGCTAACACCGGCAGATCCCTGCTGGGGGATGCACGTCCTTCTTTCACAAGCAGTTCGGCCAGCGCGGTGGAATCAAAATCTATCTTGCAACAGAGGTAGGGCGCCGCCGGGCTCGCCTCCAACACATGCCCGACCAGCGGCAGGTCGACCGAGACGAGCAGGTAGCTCGATGCGTCATAGACCACGCTCTGGTCGGCCAGCGAGACGCGCTTCGATCCTTGGGCGATTATGCAAAGCGACGCCTCGTAGACCGCAGGCACGGGTGCACTGGGCTGGTTGGCGCGAATGAGCGACAGCCGCGGCACCGCAGTGCCGGCCATGCCAGATTTCGGCGCAAAGCGGGTGATCAGCTCGGCGAGTTCATTGATTTTCTCCATGCCGCATAAATCTTCATGGCGCGAAATGTTGCAAGGCATTTCGAGTTCATTTGGAGGATCGTGCAAACTCTTTGGACGATCACGCTACCGGCCTTTGCCGGTTCGCGCCATCTATCTCCCCGTCGCCGCAGCGAAAAAGGAACGATCATGACGGGACTTAAAGACAAGGTTGTACTCATCACCGGCGCCTCCAGCGGCATCGGCGAAGCGACGGTTCGGGAACTTGCCGGTGCCGGCGCCAGACTGTTCATCGGGGCCCGCCGCACCGAGCGGCTCAAGGCGCTGGCCGCAGAAATAGGCAAAGGCGTCGCGTGGCGCGAACTCGACGTGACTGACGCGGCGAATTTCGACGCCTTTGCCGATGCCGCTCATGCCGAATTCGGGCAGATCGATGTGCTGGTCAACAATGCCGGCGTCATGCCGCTGTCGCCGCTTGCCGCGCTGAAGCGCGATGAGTGGTCTCGCATGATCAATGTCAACATCGGCGGCGTGCTGAACGGGATCGCCGCGGTGCTGCCGCGCTTCGTCGCCCAGAAGAATGGGCATATCGTCAATGTCGCCTCGGTCGGCGCGCATATCGTGCTGCCCACCGCGGCGGTCTATTGCGGCACGAAATATGCCGTCTGGGCAATCACCGAGGGGCTGCGGCAGGAGCATGACGACATCCGCGCCACGATCATCTCCCCCGGAGTGACCGCAACCGAACTGGGCGACGATATCAGCGATCCTCAGGTCGCCACGGCTCTGAAAGAATGGCGGCAGAAGTCGCTCACACCGGACGCCATTGCACGGGCGATCCGTTTTGCGCTTGATCAACCCGATGGCGTCGACGTCAACGAAGTGATCGTGCGGCCAACCGCTGCCAATATGTAGAACTTGCTGCCGGATGCCGGCTTTCGGCGAGCTAGGGCGCTCTCCGAGATCGGCAAACGGCCCACCCCTTAATGCACCCGCCCCCAGCCTCTGGCGCAACTCCCGCGGGCCACATCGTACCGGCTCTCGAACGCGCGCGAAAAATGCGCACTCGAATTGAACCCGCAAGCAAAGGCGATTTCCGAGATCGTGGGCGACGCTCGGGCGGGCGACAACAATTCTTCCTTGCTGCGCTCCAGCCGCCTGTCCCAGACGAAGCGTTCCGGTCTCGCGGCAAGGCCGGTGCGCCGCTGGGAACTTAACCCGCTAATCATCTCCCCTGCGACGGTAGAGATGTCAGGCTTCGCCGGCCAGGCGCGCTGAAATCAGCCGCACCGCCTGGATCACCGCTTCGCCCTGGCTGGCCGCCATGCTGTCATCGGCGCGTGACACAGGCGAGGCCACCGCGAGCGCACCGAGAGGACGCCCATCGGAGCCGAGGATTGCCGCGGCTATGCTGTGCACGCCTTCTTCATAGCCTTGGGAGCTCGAGGAATAGCCGCGCTTGGCGGCAAGCCGGATCGCCTTCATCAGCCTGTCGGGCTGCGTCACCGTGTGTGGCGTGAAGGTCGGCAACGGCTTGTCGACATAGGCCTCGGCCGCTTCCCGAGGCGAAGCGGCGAGAAAGGCGATGCCGGAGGCGGTGCCGTGCAAGGGCAGCACCTGGCCGACATCGACATTGACCCGGTTGGCCTTTGCCGACAGCTCGACATGGACCGTCAGCAGTGCGCCGGCGCTGAATTCCGACAGATGCACCGTTTCGCCGGTTTCCAGCGCCAGCTCGCGAACCACAGGTGCTGCCACGCGCACGAAGGGAAAATGCGCGTCGCGAAACCGGGCCAGCCGCGACAGGCCGGCGCCGAGCCGGTAGCGGCGGCTTGCCGGCTCTTGTTCGATCAGGCGGTGGTCGGCCAGCGCCATCAGCAGGCGCCGCGCCGTCGCCTTGTCGAGGCCGGTTTTGCGGGCGAGCTCGGACAGGCCGATCTCCGGTTCGCCGAGCGTGAACTGTTCCAACAGCGATATCGCTTTGCCGACTGTGCTCATCGTGCGTCCTCAAGATACTTCGCATGGGACGGAAGCCAATCCACCTTGCAGTCCGCTCATAGCACATAAAATGGTGGTTCAAATAACGAACCGTTTGGAAGCGACAAAAAACACCAGCAAGTTTCGCGGCGACATCAATCTCGATGCGCCGCGCCGTGCGCGGGGTGATGCTGCGCGGCAACACCTATCAACAGGTGGATCAACTCGGCGGCGCTGCGCCTGGCCGGCGTGTCGGCCCAAACGCCTGATCCTGGCCGGCGCGGAAGCTTCAACTCTGCCCCAGCTGCGCGCGGCGCCAGGCGGCGGGCGCCTGGCCAACCCGCTCCCGGAAGAAGCGTGAGAAATAGGCCGGATCTTCGAAGCCGATTTCGTAGGCGATGTCCTCGACGGTGCGCACGGTGAACAGCAGCAACCGCTTGGCCTCCAGCAACCGTCGCTCGCCCATGAGCCGCTTGACGCCGCTGCCAAGCACCGTATGGGCGGCCTTGTCGAGAAGATGCGGTGTCGTGGCCAGCGCCCCGACGTAGCGGTCGACGGGCCAGTTGTCGCGGAAATGCGCATCGACCAGACGGCGCAAGCCGCGCGCCAATGCAGCATCGGAAGAACCGGTGGCATCCTTCACCTCGGGACCAAGGCGCGCGATGTGCGAGAGCGCGACGGCGATCAGCGCCGGCAGGGTCTTGTCACTGCCGGCCTGCGCCTCGGCATATTCGGCGGCGATCATCTCCAGCACCGCCGCCAGCCTTTTCCACGCGACGTGCTGAGGAAGGCTATCGGCAAAGACCGGCCGGTCCAATGGCAGCAGGCTGTGAGCGGCTATTGCCGCAAGCGCATCATCGGCGACCGAAACGACGATGGCGTCGGTGCCGGGCCCGATCGAGAAGCCATGCACGATGGTGCTCGGCACGAAGCTGACGGCCGGTGCCGAAAAGTCCCAGGATTGGTCTTCGATGCGGTAGGTGCCGGAGCCGCTGGTCCAGTAGGTGATCTGGCCCATTTGCGGATGCTTGTGCGCGGCAACCTGGCCGAGATGAATGTTGCTGCGCGCAAGCACCGTCTCGACATGCAGGAAGCCGACATCGAGCGGCCGCACCGGCTCGCCATAGACAAAGAAATCAGGAATGGAATTGAGGCTCATTGCGCCGGAAAAAGTCCAATCGGTTTTGCCGTTACGTCCTAACCGATCCTTGCCAGGAGCGCTAGAGTTGATGCCATAAGTGGAGGAACATCATGCGATCGGAAGACTTTCGTGCCGACAATGGGCGCCCGTTCACCGGGGCCGAGTATCTGGAGAGCTTGCGCGACGGCCGCGAGGTCTACATCAACGGCGAGCGCATTGCCGATGTCACCACCCATCCGGCGATGCGCAATTCGGCGCGGTCGCTGGCGCGCCTCTATGATGCGCTGCACGATCCCAAGCGGCAGGGCACGCTGACCTCGCCTACCGATACCGCTTCGGGCGGCTACACCCACAAATATTTCCGCGTCGCCAAATCCTCCGGCGAACTCGCGGCCCAGCAGACCGCGATCGCCGAGTGGTCACGCATGTCCTATGGCTGGATGGGCCGCACGCCCGATTACAAGGCGGCACTGATGAACACGCTCGGCGCCAATGCCGACTGGTACGGCCCGTTCAAGGACAATGCGCTCGCCTGGCACAAGCGTGCGCAGGAAGCCGTGCTGTTCATGAACCACGCCATCGTCAACCCGCCGATCGACCGCCACAAGCCGGCCGAACAGGTGAAGGATGTCTTCGTCCACATCACCAAGGAGACCGACGCCGGCATCTATGTCTCCGGCGCCAAGGTGGTGGCGACGTCCTCGGCGCTGACCCACTACAATTTCCTGGCGCAGAGTTCGGCGACGGTCACCGAAGATCCGTCGCTGTCGGTCATGTTCATCGTGCCGATGAATGCGCCGGGGGTAAAGATGTTCTGCCGCGTCTCCTATGAGCAGACGGCCAACACGGCGGCGGCTCCGTTCGACTATCCGTTGTCGTCGCGCTTCGACGAGAACGATGCCATCCTGGTGCTCGACAATGTCTTCATCCCCTGGGAGGACGTGCTGGTGCTGCGCGAGGCGCAGAAAATCCTGTCCTTCCATCCGGCTTCGGGCTTCATGCATGGCTATTGCTTCCAGGGCTGCACACGCTTTGCCGTCAAGCTCGACTTCCTCGCCGGCCTGCTGGCAAAGGCGCTGCGCGCCACCGGCGGCGATGCCTTCCGCGGCAACCAGGCGGCGCTGGGCGAGGTGATCGCGCTCAGGCACATGTTCTGGAGCTTCTCCAACGCCATGGCCTACAATCCGATCCCCTGGGCGAATGGCGCTGTCCTGCCCAACCTGGAAGCAGCCCTTGCCTACCGGACTTTCATGTCGGAAGCCTATCCGCGCGTCATCGACACGGTGCGCCGGGTGATCGCTTCTGGGTTGATCTACCTGCCGTCATCAGTGCGCGACTTCAACAATCCCGAGATCGACAAATACCTTGCGCAATATGTGCGCGGTTCCAACGACATGGGCCATGTCGAGCGCATCAAGATCATGAAACTGTTGTGGGACGCGACCGGCACCGAGTTCGGCGGCCGCCACGCGCTCTACGAACTCAACTATGCCGGTGCGCCGGAAGAGGTGCGGCTGCAGGTGCTGAAGGGCGCCGAACGCGGCGGCCGGCTGAAGGCCATGGAAGAACTGGTCGACACCTGCATGGCCGACTATGACGAGAACGGCTGGACGGGAGATACCTGGCTCAATCCGCTCGCTTCTACGGCCGGGTGATGTCAGATGGCCACGCAGATTTCGAAGGCCGATTTCCGCGACGCCATGGCAAGGGTCTGCGCGCCGGTCAACATCGTCACGACAGATGGTCCGGCCGGGCGCGGCGGCTTCACCGCCACCGCCATGTGCAGTGTGTCGGACGAACCGCCGACACTGCTGGTGTGCATGAACGGCCGCTCGACGCAGGCCGCCATGTTCCTCGCCAACCGGCGCTTCTGCGTCAACGTGCTGACGCATGACCATATGCACCTGGCCGGCAAGTTCGCCGGCGCGACCAGGGACATGGAGGCACGCTATTCGGCGGCGCGCTGGCAAACGCTGGCCTCAGGCACGCCGGCGCTGTCCGATGCGATCGTCAATTTCGATTGCGAGATCGAGGATGTGCACATAGTCGGCACGCATAATGTCATGATCGGCCGCGTTATCGACGTCAGGCACGGCAGCGGCGGCTCGGCGCTGCTTTATGTCGACCGCAATTACACGCAGCCGACGCGGCTTGGCAGCTTTGGCGGCTGAGCGGGAGCAGTCAGTTCTCGCCGGCGATCAGGCTCTCCAGCAGATCGAGCAATTGCTCGAGCCTCTCATGTCCGAAGCGCTGTTCGATGTCGCGGTAGATGACGAGGCGTTCCGGCGACAAGGCATCGATAAGGGCGGAACCCGCCGGGGCGATCGTCAGCACGACACGGCGGCCATCGCCTTCCGCCTTGTTGCGGGTGATGAATTTTCGGCCCTCGAGCGTCTTGATGATGCGTGTCAGGCTGGGCGGCAGCACCGAAGCGCGATCGGCAAGTTCCGTCGCCTCGACAGGGCCGGCCTCGCTCAGAACGCGCAGCACGCGCCATTGCTGTTCGGTCACGTCATGCGCCGCCAGCATTGGACGAAACCGCGCCATCACCACTTCGCGGGCATGGAGCAGCGCCATCGGCAGAGAACGACGGGTGTTTTCAGGCAGCAAGAAGCAGCGTCCCCAATGATGCGGGCGGTCGGCGGGACCGCACGCCAAAACCTGACCTTTCCATCCCGTATCGTCGCCTCAACTTGGATGCAAGGCTTGACTTCAGTGATGCTGCATGTAATTAACGCGTTAACTACAGCAGTGGAACAATCCGGGGAACGAGACGCGGTGCCTCACTTTTCCATCGAGTATTCGGCCAACCTCGATGCCAAGGTCGACATGAGCGAATTGTGCGCGCTGGTGTTGCGTACCGTGCTCGGCACCGGGCTGTTCGAAACCGGCGCGGTGCGGGTGCGGGCCTTCCGCGCGGAAGCCTATGCCGTCGCCGACAGCCTGCCGGAAAACGCTTTCCTCGACATGTCGTTTCGCATTGGAACCGGGCGCAGCGCCCAGGACAAGAAACGAACCGGGGAGGCGGTCTTCGCCGCGGTGAGCGAATACCTTGGCCCCCTGTTCGAGACCCCGCATTTCGCTCTTTCCCTGGAGATCAGGGAGATCGACCCGGTCCTGAGCTGGAAGAAAAACGCAATCCATCCGCGACTGCGCGGCAAGTGACGGAAGCTGATATGTCCGACCTCGAAGGCAATCTGAAAAAGGCCGAGGCCTATCTGGCCCGTTTCAAGCGCGACGGCGTGCTGAACCAGATCGGCGGCGAAGCGGTGCCGGCGGTGGATGGCTCGACCTTCGAGAGCATGTCGCCGGTCGATCTCAAGCCGCTGGCCAAGGTCGCGCGTGGCAGTGCCGCCGATATCGACCGCGCCGCCAAGGCGGCAAAGGCGGCGTTCCCGGCCTGGGCCGCCATGCCGGGCGACGGGCGCAAGAAGCTGCTGCACAAGATAGCCGATGCGATCGAAGCGCGCGCCGAGGAGATCGCCTTCGTCGAGTGCATGGACACCGGCCAGGCGCTGAAATTCATGGCCAAGGCCGCGCTGCGCGGCGCCGAGAATTTCCGCTTCTTCGCCGACCGCGCGCCGGAAGCGCGCGACGGCGAGACGCTGCGCACGACAGGCCAGGTCAACATCACCACGCGCGTGCCGATCGGCCCGGTCGGCATCATCACGCCGTGGAACACGCCGTTCATGCTGTCGACATGGAAGATCGCGCCGGCGCTGGCGGCAGGCTGCACCGTCGTCCACAAGCCGGCCGAATTTTCGCCGCTGACCGCTCGCCTGCTGGTCGAGATCGCCGAGGAGGCCGGCCTGCCGAAAGGCGTGTGGAACCTGGTCAACGGCCTCGGCGAGCACGCCGGCAAGGCGCTGACCGAGCACCCTGACATCAAGGCGATCGGTTTTGTCGGTGAGAGCCGCACCGGCTCGATGATCATGAAACAGGGCGCCGATACGCTGAAGCGCGTGCATTTCGAACTGGGCGGGAAGAACCCGGTGATCGTCTTCGCCGACGCCGATCTCGAACGTGCGGCGGATGCGGCCGTGTTCATGATCTACTCGCTCAACGGCGAACGCTGCACCTCATCGTCGCGGCTGCTGGTCGAAGCCTCGGTCTACGACACATTCACGGATCTGGTCGCGGAGAAGGCAAAGCGCATCAAGGTTGGCCATCCGCTCGATCCCAAAACGGTGGTCGGTCCGCTGATCCATCCGGTGCACGAGGAAAAGGTGCTGTCCTATATCGAGATCGGCAAATCGGAAGGTGCGGTGGTAGCCGCCGGCGGCGGCAAGTTCGCCGGTCCGGGCGGTGGCTGCTATGTCAGCCCGACGCTGTTTACCGGCGCCACCAACAGGATGCGCATTGCCCAGGAAGAGATTTTCGGGCCGGTGCTGACTGCCATTTCCTTCAAGGACGAGGCCGAAGCGCTGGCGCTGGCCAACGACACCCAATACGGCCTGACCGGCTATCTCTGGACGTCGGATGTTACCCGCGCCTTCCGCTTCACCGATGCGCTGGACGCCGGCATGATCTGGGTCAATTCGGAGAATGTGCGGCATTTGCCGACGCCGTTTGGCGGCGTCAAGAATTCCGGCATCGGCCGCGACGGCGGCGACCATTCCTTCGATTTCTACATGGAGACGAAGAACATCGCCTTCGCCACTTCAGCGCACGCGATCCAGAAACTCGGCGGCTGACCGGAGGACATCGGATGCCACTGCCCAAACCAAACCTCTATCCCGCCTTCAACATCGTGCGCCTCAGCCATGTCGAACTGGCGGTCACCGACCTTGCGAAATCCCGCGCCTTCTATGTCGACACGCTCGGCCTGCAGGTTACCGACGAGACATCGGAAGCCATCTATCTAAGGGCGTTGGAAGAGCGCGGACACCACTGCATCGTGCTGAAGAAGGCCGGCAGCGCCGAAGCCCGCGATCTCGGCTTCAAGGTTTTTTCGGATGAGGATCTCGACAAGGCCGAGCATTTCTTCAAGGCAAAAGGCCTGCCGGTCGAGTGGGTCGAGCGACCGTACCAGTCGCGCACCTTCCGCACCCGCGACCCGCACGGCATTCCGCTCGAGTTCTTTGCCCAAATGGAAAGGCTGCCGCCGATTCATCAGAAATATGCGCTCTACAAGGGCGTGAAGCCGCTGCGCATCGACCACTTCAACTGCTTCTCGCCCAATGTCGACGAGTCCGTCGCCTTCTACAACGAGCTTGGCTTCCGCGTCACCGAATACACCGAGGATGCCAGTAGCGGAAAGCTGTGGGCGGCCTGGACGCACCGCAAGGGCGGTGTCCACGACATCGCCTTCACCAACGGTGTGGGTCCGCGCCTGCATCACGTCGCCTTCTGGGTGCCGACACCGCTCAACATCATCGACCTGCTCGATCTGATGGCGACGACCGGTTACCTCGCAAACATCGAGCGCGGCCCAGGCCGGCATGGCATTTCCAACGCCTTCTTCCTTTATGTCCGCGACCCGGACAATCACCGCATCGAGATCTATTGCTCGGACTACCAGACGGTCGATCCGGATCTGGAGCCGATCAAATGGGACCTCAAGGACCCGCAGCGCCAGACGCTATGGGGCGCGCCGGCGCCGAAAAGCTGGTTCGAGGAGGGCAGCACCTTTGCCGGCGCGGCCGCACGCCAACCGGATTTGACGGCGTCGCCGATCATCGCACCGTGACCACAGACGCGAACCTGACGGAGACCGGGATGACTGCACATGGGCGGCTCGCCACCTTCACCGTCGGCGGCAAGACGCGCTATGGCGTGGTCACAGATAAGGGCGTCGTCGACCTGTCGGCGCGGCACAGCCAGTGGCCGACGCTGCGCGAAGTGATCGAGGCCGGCGTGCTACGGCGGCTGGCGGAAGAGGCCGAAGCCTACGCCGTCGATTTTCCAGTCGGCGCCATCGCTTATGAAATCCCTGTGCCGTCGCCGGAAAAGATCATCTGCGTCGGCGTCAACTACCCGGACCGCAACGAAGAGTACAAAGACGGCCAGGCCGCGCCTTCGAACCCGTCGCTGTTCATCCGCTTCCCTCGCTCCTTCGTCGGCCACCACGCGCCACTGGTGCGGCCGCCGGAATCGCCGCAGCTGGATTATGAGGGCGAGATCGTCATCGTCATCGGCAAGGGTGGACGACGCATCGCCGAGAGGGATGCGCTTGACCATATCGCGGCACTATCCCTGTGCAACGAAGGCACCATTCGCGATTGGGTACGGCACGCCAAGTTCAACGTCACGCAGGGCAAGAATTTCGACCGCACCGGCTCGCTCGGTCCGTGGCTGGTGCCGTTCACCGACGAGGCGCAGATTGCCGACATCGCGCTGACCACCCGCGTCAATGGCGAATTGCGCCAGCAGGACCGCACCAGCCGGATGATCTTCTCGTTCCGCAAGATCATCGCCTATGTCTCCACCTTCACCACGCTGGTGCCAGGCGATATCATCGTCACCGGTACGCCGACCGGCGCCGGCGCCCGCTTCGACCCGCCGATCTGGCTGAAACCGGGCGACGTGATCGAAGTCGAAGCCGACGGCATCGGCGTGCTCCGCAACGGCGTCGTCGACGAGGTAGCATCGTGACCCCCGAGCAAGCTGAAGATGCCGCGGCAAGGCTGTTCGAAGCCGAGCGTTCGCGCCGCCAGATCCGTCTGCTCAGCCTCGATTTTCCCGACGCGACGATGGAGGATGCCTATCGCGTCCAGGCAGCGCTGGTGAAACGCAAGACCGATGCCGGGCTGACCCCGAAGGGCTGGAAGATCGGCCTGACATCGAAGGCGATGCAATATGCGCTCGCCATCGACACGCCGGATTCGGGCGTGCTGTTCGACGACATGTTCTTCAACGACGGCGCGACGATACCCGTCGGCCGCTTCATCCAGCCGCGCGTCGAGGCCGAGATAGCCTTCGTCATGAAGGCGCCGCTGAGGGGCCCAGGCGTGACCATCTTCGACGTGCTCAACGCCACCGATTATATCACGCCGGCGCTCGAAATCCTCGACACGCGCATCGAACGCGTCAATGCCGAGACAAAGAAGGCGCGCACTTTCTTCGATACGATTTCCGACAACGCCGCCAATGCCGGCATTGTCATCGGCGGCCGGCCGCAACGACCCGATGAAGCCGATATGCGCTGGATCGGCGCCATCGTCTCGCGCAATGCGGAGGTCGAGGAGACCGGGCTTGGCGCCGGCGTGCTCAACCATCCCGCGATGGGCATTGCCTGGCTGGCGGACAGGCTCGCCCGCTACGGCATGTCCATCGCGGCCGGCGAGGTGGTGATGTCCGGATCGTTCGTGCGCCCGGTCGAGGCGCGGCCCGGCGATACGATCGTCGCCGACTTCGGCAGCTCGGGAACGGTCAGTATCCATTTCGCCAAGAGCTGACGGCTCTCATAGGCTCGTCAGTTGGGCTGTTCGCCGCGCAAGTAGTCAATCACCACATCGGCTGCGATGGTCGACATGCGCAAGCCGACATCCCTGGTGATGTCGCCTTCGACGCGGCTTTGCACCCAGCCAAGAAACGCGAAGGCACGCAAGGCGGCGAATAGAGGCAATGCGGCGATGTCCTGCGGGGTCAGCGCACGCTCTTGCTGGTAGCCGTCAAGCAAAGCGGTTTCGATCAGCGGGTAGATCGCCTCCTCGCGGTTCTGGTAGAGGGCGACGGCAAGGTCGTACATGTGCCAGCCATGGCCGCAATCGTCGAAGTCGATGATGCGTACGGCACGGTCATGGATGAGCACGTTCTCGCGCACCAGATCGGCGTGGATGATGCCGAAATTGCGCGCGCTGCGCTCATGTTCCGACAGCGCCTTCACTGCCTTGTCGCGCGCCTGCAAGACCAGCGCGCGGCGAGGACCATCGAGAAAGGGCGAGGTCTCGAACCGGCCCCAGACCGGGTTCGCACCGAAGAAGCCGTCGAAGTCCCAGGCATGGCGGGCGAAGCCCGCGGGCGGCGTCCACGAGGCAGTGACATTGTGCATATGGGCGATGGTCCGCCCGATCGCCGTGAAGATCTGGATCGACTGGTCGGCCGTGTAGGCCAGTGGCACGCCGCGTGCGCCCACGGCGCGGCCCTCCAGCCAGCTCAGGCAATCGGCCTGCCGGGGCTGCGCCGAGGTGGCCGTGCTGACAAGCACGAACGGATCGCCGGCCTGTGTTGCGACGCAAGACGGCGTGGCGACGCCGGCGGATTGCAGGAAGCCCATCCATTGCAGTTCCGAACGCAGCGCGGCGTCCGTGTGGTAGCCGAGCCGGTGGATGCGCATGGCTGCCGGCTGGCCATCCGGCAGCCGCACGCGGAAGACGGCGTTCTCGCGGTGCTTCAGAAGTTCCGGCTCAGAGTTGCGGACGCCCCAATGTTCGAGCGCACGCCTGGCGAGCTCCGTGACATCGGCTGCCGTTTCGGGCTCGCATTGGGTGGAAACAGAATTCACGCCGGCACTCCCCCGACTTCGCCCAGCACCTCGTCCAGCAGGCCGATCAGGAAGTCGGCATTGTCGCGCGAGAACGGCATGGGCGGGCGGATCTTGAGCACATTGCCGTGGATGCCGGTCTTGCCCATCAGCACGCCGCGATGGCGCATGCGATTGGCGACCTGCTCGGCAATGTCGGGCGCCGGTTCGCGCGTGTCGCGGTCGTGGACCAGCTCGGCGCCGAAGAACAGTCCGGCCCCCCTGACCTCGCCGATGCACTCATGCCGATCGGCCAGCGGGCGCAGCAGGCCAAGCGCACAGGCACCGACGTCTTGCGCGTTGGCGACAAGGTTTTCCTGTTCGATGACGTCGAGGACGGCATTGGCGACTGCGCAGGAGACCGGGTTGCCGCCAAAGGTGTTGAAGTAGCGGAAAGCGTCGCGGAAGGTCGCCAGTATCTCTTTGGTGGTGACCACGGCCGCGATCGGATGGCCATTGCCCATCGGCTTGCCCATGGTGACGATGTCGGGGACGAAGCCGGCGCGCTGATGGCCCCAGAAATGGCTGCCGGTGCGGCCGAAGCCGGGCTGCACTTCGTCGGCGATGACCAGACCACCGGCTTCGCGCACGGCCCCCAAGGCGTCGTCGAAAAATCCGGTGGGCAGAGCCGGGAAACCTTCATTGGCGAGCAGCGGACACAAGATGATGCCAGACAGGCCAATGCCATCCTGTGCCAGCGAGGCGATCGCTTGACGCACGGCGTCGCCAAAGGCCTTGCCATTGGCCATCGCATCGGGATGGCGATAGCTGTCGGGGGCCGGCACCAGCCTGACATGGGGGGCGCGGCCGCGGATCGGAGGCATGCGCGTGCTGAGCTGCGAAACCGCAGCCGTGTTGCCATGATAGGTGGCGTCGGTGGCGATGATGCCCATATTGCCGGAGGCGGCCTGCGCCATGCGCAGCGCGATGTCGTTGGCCTCGCTGCCGGTGCAGGTCAGGATTGCGGTGGCGAGGCTTGCATCGAAGGTCGCCGTCAGCCGCTCGACATAGTCGAGAATTGCGGTGTGCAGATAGCGTGTGTGGGTGTTGAGCAGGCTTGCCTGACGGCACAAGGCCTCGACCACATGCGGGTGGCAATGGCCGACATGGGCGACGTTGTTGTAGGCATCGAGATATTTGCGGCCGTCGGCATCGTAGAGCCAGACGCCTTCGCCGCGCACCAGGTGCACGGGCTCGTCGTAGAACAATTGCGATTTCGCGCCGAGCAGGCGGGCACGCCGCTTGACGAGCGCTTCCTCGCTCGGGTTCTTCTCAGATTGGGTCATTGCGTACCAAACTCCATTGCGTCAGCGGGTCTATCAGGCCCTCGACAGACCTGCATCGATGGCCTCGCCGATCTTTGCCACGTCGGCGGCGCCGATGATCAGCGGCGGCGACAGGATGATGTTGTTGCCGGACACGCGCAGCATGACGCCGGCGTCATAAGTGGCTTCCGAAACCACGGCCATGGTCTTCTTGTCCACCGGCTTTTTCGTCGTGCGATCGGAGACCAGCTCTAGCGCAGCCATCAGGCCCTTGTACCTGATGTCGCCGACGATCGCGTGCTTGGCTTTTAGCCCCTCCAGCGTCGCCGCGAGCTCGATGCCGCGCGCGGCTGCGTTCTCGTCCAGGCGAAGCCGCTTGGTCTCGGCAAGTGCAGCCAGCCCTGCCGCGCAGCCGACAGGATGGCCGGAATAGGTATAGCCATGACCGATCGCCCCGAAGCTGGTCTTGTCGGCCTCGAAGACGTCGGCGACCTTGGCGCCGATCAAGGTGGCGCCGAGCGGGAAATAGCCCGAGGTGATCGCCTTGGCGATGGTCATGAAATCCGGCTTCACGCCGGATAGCCGCGAACCCGACCAGGCGCCGGTGCGACCGAAGCCCGTGACCACCTCGTCGGCGATCAGCAGGATTTCGTGGCGGTCGCATATCTCGCGGACCAGCGGCATGAAGCTGTCATGCGGAACGATGACGCCGCCGGCGCCGAGAACCGGCTCCATGATGAAGGCGGCAATGGTGTCGCCGCCCTGGAAGGCGATCTCGTCCTCCAGCGCTTTGGCGCACAGTTTGGCTAGCCGCGCCGGATCGGTCTCATCGAACGGATTGCGGAAGGTCCAGGGTGCGGGAATGTGGAAGGCGCCGGGCATAAGCGGCTCATAGTTGCGGCGGAAATTGGCGTTGCCGTTGACTGACGCGCCACCGAAATGGGTGCCGTGATAGCCCTTCTTCAGCGCGAGGAATTTTGTCCGGTCGCCCTGGCCGCGGATCTTCCAGTATTGGCGGGCGAGCCGCAGTGCGGTTTCGACCGAATCCGAGCCGCCCGAGGTGAAGAAGGTCCGCACCATGCCTTCCGGTTCGAACCATTCGCTGAGTTCGTAAGCGAGCTCGATCGACGGGCCGGTCGACGTGCCGCGAAACCCGGAATAGTAGGGCAGGGCGCTGAGCTGGTCGGCGATGGCCTTCTTGATCGGGTCGCAGGAGTAGCCGAGATTGACGTTCCACAGGCCGCCAACCGCATCGAGCACGGTGTTGCCGTCGATGTCGGTGACCATCACGCCTTCGCCTTTCATGATCACCTTTGGCGGGTTGGCCCGCATCTCGGCCGGGTGTGCCATCGGATGCCAGATCGGCTTGGCGTTTTTCTCGGTGAGGAAATTGATGTCGCGCATCGCAAGGCTCCGCAAATGTCTCAGGAGATGAGGTCGAAATGGCCGAGGGCCTCGGCATAGGAAAGTGCCGGCCGCGCGACGTCGAAATGAACGGTGCGCATGCCGGCGGCACGGCCGCCATCGACATTGCGCTGCTGGTCGTCAACGAACACACAGGCGCCGGCAGGCAGGCCGAGCGCCTCGGTCACCAAGGCATAGGCGCGCGGATCGGGCTTGAGGATGCGGGTATAGGTGGCGTCGACGATGGTGTCGAACAGCTCGAGCAGCGGCAGCCGCTGACGGAAGCCGGCGCCATAGAACAGATCTAGCTCGTTGGACAGGATCGCCAGGCGAAATCCCGCCGCATGCACGGTCCGGATGGCGCGGACGGCTTCGGGCCGCACGATCTTTTCCGGCTCGGCTCCGCGTGCGCGCTGGACGAATGTCTCCATCGCCTGCCAGTCCTCGCCGACGAGCCGGCCGACTTCGCTGGTGCGGGTGCGCCAATAATCGCGCTCGCTGATCTCGTCGGCCTGCATGGAGCGCCACAGCGGATCTGAATCCGGGTCGAACGGCCCGTGCCATTGCAGCGTTCCCGGCGCGAGGCCGAGCGCCTGTTCGGTCAAGGCATGGGTCTCGAAAAGGGTCCGGGTGACGACGCCGCCGAAATCGAGGACGAGCGCCTGGGCAGGAACAGCGCTCACGCAGCCACTCCCTTGGCCGGCATGCCGCGCGGGATGATGCCTTCCTCGACCCAGCGGTCGAAGATTTCGAGCGCCTTGCCGACGAACTCGTCGCTGTTGATGTGGGCGTCGATCTCGTGGAACTCGACGCCGGCGGGAATGGCCTTGCGCATCTCATCGGTGAACGCCGCGAGGGCTTCGGGTTCGTACAGCGGCTCGCCCTGCGCATCCCATTCCTGGATGCCGCCGGAGGGCAGGATGAAAGCGGAGCGCCCCTTCGACGCGCCGATCTTGGCGGCGATGGTCCTGGCGACTTCACGGCGGTCGTCGGCATCGACGGTGATCGAGGCGATCAACCTGTTATGAGCATGGAATGGCCGCTGCGCGAACTTTGTCGGCAGCGCCTGCCAGGTCGGCAAGTCGACCATGTCCACGGCGCCAGGGGCTGCGATCTGCGGAATGCCGCGGGCGCCGGCATTCTCGAGCCGGTCGGCGCCGGAGCTGACGACCGAACCGGCAAGATGATTGGTGATCTCCTGCAGGCTGAAGTCGAACACCGCGCAGAAATGGTCCTGGCTGGCGATCGATTCGAAGGCCCGGCCCCCCATCCCGGTGGTGTGAAAGACTGCGACGTCATAGCCGCGCTGCTCCAACGCCGGCTTCAGCGTCTTCATATAGCGCAGGCAACTGCTGCCCAGCGAAGTCATGCCGATGGTCGGTCCGACCGCCGGGGCCGAAGCACGGGATGCAAGCACGATCCTCGCCGCACCGACCACCGCGCCGCAGGCCTGGGAAAGGACCAGCTTGCAGATGGTGTTGAGGCCGTAGAGCCCGCCTGCCCACAGGATCATCATCAGGTCGGGCGCGACGCGCTCGGGCGGAATGAGATGCGAGTAGGCGATGGTCGAGACGACGAATTTCGGCACGCCGAGCGGCAGGCACAGCGCGACATCGAGCGCCAAATCGGTTCCCATCGAACCACCGATGGCGATGAAGGCGTCGATCTCGCCGCGCTGGTGAAGCTGGCGCACCAGCTGAACGGCGCCGACGGCCATCAATGTCATGGCGGTGTTTTCGTCGCCGCTCGAGACGATTTCGGCCATCGTCACGCCAGCGGCCCGCGCAACGGCATGCTTGTCGTGATCGGGACTATAGGCGGGGGCGCCCAGCACGCTGACATCCATCATCACGGCGCGGCCACCGGATGCCTCGATACACGCTTTCATGAACAGCAGTTCGTCGGTCTTGGTATCGCCCGTGCCGATGACCAGGATGCGGGGCGCCATATCTGCAGACATCAGGCCTGCCTCCTCAGGGTTTGCAGGTTTTCGCCATTGAGGCGCATCGAAATCTCCCGTGCCGCGGTCACAACCGCAAGCCCTCGTTCCACGATCGCAGCCGGTGTCGTCCTGGCCTTCGGGGCTGCCACCGCAATTTTCCCCAGCGCAAGTCCGTTGGCGGCGCGGATTGCAGCCGCGACGCCGATCACGCCGTCCTCATGGCCCTGGCCGCAGATCGAATAGCCGCGGTCGCGCGCCTCGCCGATCGACTTTGAAATGGCGGCCGGCTCGACGAGGGTATGATCGGTGAAGGCCTCAAGCGAACCTGTCAGGCATGCTTTCACGGTCGCGTTGTCGGCGAAGGCGAGATAGGCGATGCCGGAGGCGGTGGAATGCAGCGGCAGAAGCTGGCCGACATCGATGTTCACCCGGTTTGCCCAGCTTGAATGCTCGACATAAACGGTGATCAGCCTGTCGACGCCGAATTCCGACAGATGCACCGTCTCGGTTGTCGAACCCGCCAAATCCTGCGCCACGGGAATTGCCGTTTGCAGGAACGGGAAGCAGGCTTCGCGGATACGCGCCAGCCGCGACAGGCCGGCGCCGAGGCGATAGTGCCGCGTGCCGGCATCCTGCTCGACGAAGCCATGGCCGCCCAGCGCCATCANCGCCTTGTCCAAGGCGCACCGCCGCGCGAGATCGGAAAGTCCGAGCTCGGGCTCGTCCGCCGTGAACAGCTCCAGAAGTGAAATCGCCTTGCCGACCGTACCCATCCAGCCTCCCGCTCGGATAGAAACTTAATGTGTGAATTAACTTGACAGGCATCCGCATTCTTTGCAAGTCTATATTCAAAATAAGGGTTCAAATAATGAACCGATGGCATTCAGGGAACAGGCCGAGCGGCCGCGAACCCAGGGGTTCGTAAGACTGGAGGGACAAATGTCAGCAGTTTCGGAACAGGCGCCCGCCAACAGGCTGCGCAAGAACAGTCTTGGCGTCGGCGCTATCACCTTCATGGTGATTTCGGCGGCGGCGCCGCTCACCGCGGTCGCCGGCGGCACGCCGCTCGGCATGCTTATGGGCAATGGGGCGGGCTTTGCCGGAACCTATCTTATCGTGACCGTGTTGCTGCTGCTGTTTGCGGTCGGCTACGTCGCCATGTCGCGCCATGTCGGCAATGCCGGCGCCTTCTATGCCTATGCCGCGCGCGGGCTCGGCGGTTTTGCCGGCGGCGCAACCGCAATCATCGCGATCCTGTCCTACAACGCCATGCAGATCGGGGTCATGGGCCTGCTGGGGGCCGCGACCGCCGGCCTGTTCGCCGGCTGGGGCATCGACCTGCCCTGGTGGGTGTGGAGCTTCATCGCCGTCGCCATCGTCGCGGTGTTGGGCTACCGCCAGGTCGACCTCTCGGCCAAGATCCTGACGGTGCTGGTGCTGTGCGAATACATCGTGGTGCTGGTGTTAGACCTCGCCATCCTCAAGACCGGTGGCGACAGCGGCCTCTCGGCGGCGCCGTTCAGCTGGAGCCAGATCGTCAGCGGCTCGCCCGCCATCGCCATCCTGTTCTGTTTCGCCGCCTTCATCGGTTTCGAGGCGACGACGATCTATGCCGAGGAAGCCCGCGACCCCAAGGTGACCATTCCGCGCGCCACCTATTTCTCCGTGCTGCTGATCGGCGTCTTCTACATGGTCACGGCCTGGCTGATGGCGGTCGGCGCCGGCGTCGACAAATTGTTGCCGGCACTGCAGGCGCTTCAGGATCCGACGACTTTCCTGTTCGGCCTGTCCGACCGCTACGCCGGAACCATGCTGTCGCACGCCATGGGCATCCTGTTCGTGTCGAGCCTGTTTGCCGGCGTGCTGGCGTTCCACAACGCGGTTGCCCGCTACATCTACGTCTCGGGCCGCGAGAAGCTGTTGCCTGAAGCGATCGGCGTGACGCATTCAGTGCACCAGAGCCCGCATGTCGCTTCCGTCATCCAGAGCGTGTTGGCAGCGATCGTCATCGGACTGTTCGCGATACTCGGCCTCGATCCGGTTCTGGCGCTGTTTTCCTGGCTGACCAATGTCGCGACGCTGGGAGTCATCGTCATGATGGCGGTGGCCTCGCTCGCCGTGGTGATGTACTTCCGCGCCAACCCGTCGGCGCAGGAGAATGCGCTGAAGACCACCATCCTGCCTGGGCTGGCCTTCATCGCTTTCGTCGTCATCATCTACCTGATCGTCATTAATTTCGGTGGCCTGTCCGGGGCCGGTGGCTTCCTTGGCGTGTTGCTGCCGGGGCTGGTGCTGATTGCCGCGGTGGTCGGCCTGCTGCTTGCCGGTGCGTTGAAGAGCCGGGATCCGGTTGCCTTCGAAAATCTCGGCGTGCCGCTGAAGGACTAGGACAAAGGACAAGGGGGTAGCGCGTTCGGCGCCGCCCCTTTCCATCGCAAGGGAGTAACGGCGTTGAGCTTTGCCGAGAGCATCACCGTTGAGGCGCTGGAAGCCGATCCGTATCCGATCTATGCGGAACTGCGGCGCAGTGCGCCTGTCGCTTTCGTGCCGGCGGTCAATCTCTGGTTCGTCACCCGCTGGAAGGACGTCGAGACCGTCGCAAAGTCACCCGACATCTTCTCCGCCGTCGTCGGTACGTCTCCGGTCGAACGCTCGTTCGGCAAGCCGACCATCCTGACCACCGACGGCGAAACGCATAGACAGCTGCGCCAAGGCGTCGATCCGAAATACCGGCCGCGCACCGTCGCCGCCTATGCCGGCGATCTCGTACGGTCGATTGCCGAACCTTTTCTCGACCGGATCGCCGAACAAGGCTCCGCCGAGCTGATGGCGGATTATTTCGAGCCGGTGTCGACGCTCAGCCTGGCGCGCTCGCTTGGCCTTGCCGACATCGACATGCCGACGCTACGCCGCTGGTTCTATGGCCTTGCGCAGGGCGCCATCAATTTCGAGAACGACCCGAAGCGGCAAGAGATCGCCGACGCGATCAGCGCCGAGGTCGGCGCAGCCATCCGGCCGACTCTGGATAGACTGGCGCGCGCCCCCGACGGCTCGGCGCTGTCGCATATGCTGCATGACGGCATGCCGGAAGGCACGACGCGGCCGATCGATTTCTTGATGCCGAGCATCAAGGTCATTCTGCTTGGCGGGATGCAGGAGCCCGGACATGGTGCCGGTTCGATCCTCGCCGGCCTGCTTGCGCATCCCGAACAATTGCGGCAGGTGCTCGCCGATCCCGAGACCTTTGTGCCCAGGGCTGTCGATGAAGGCTTGCGCTGGGTGGCGCCGATCGGAACCCAGACGCGGCAGACGACGCAGGCGGTCGAGCTTGGCGGCGTAACCATCCCTGCCGGCGCCGCGGTCGCTGCACTTGTCTCCTCGGCAAGCCGCGACGAGAGCCGCTTTGCCGATCCAGACCGCTTCGACATCAACCGCAGGGAAGGCAATCATGCCGCCTTCGGCTTTGGTCATCATTTCTGTTCGGGCCGGTTTTTCGCGCGCGAGCAGATGTGCCTTGCGTTAAGGCTGCTGCTCCTGCGCTTCCCCGATCTCAGCCTGGTGCCAGGCAAGGTGCCGGTGTTTCGCGGCTGGGAATTCCGCGCGCCAACCACGTTGTATGTTTCCCTGGGAGTCCGCCACCAATGATCAGCCAGAATGCCATCGACGCGCTGCGCAAGACGGAGATCGGCGAGCGGGGCTTGTTTATCGACGGCGTACAGGCTGCAGCGACGAGCGGCGCGACGCTGGCGGTGATTTCGCCGATCGACGGCCGCCCTTTTGCCAGCATCGCTGACGGCAATGCCGCCGACATCGATCGCGCGGTCCGATCGGCGCGAAAAGCATTCGAGAAGGGTTCATGGTCGCGCGCCGCCCCTGCCTTTCGCAAGAAGGTGCTGATGAAATTTGCCGAGCTGATCGAAAAACATGTCGATGAGCTGGCCGTGCTTGGCGTGCGCGACAACGGCACCGAGATCGGCATGGCCTACAAGGCCGAGCCGCTGTCGGCGGCCGGCACCATCCGCTACTACGCCGAGGCGATCGACAAGGTCTATGGCGAGATCGCGCCGACGGCCGACAATGTGCTCGGGCTGATCCACAGGGAGCCACTCGGTGTCGTCGGCGTCATCGTGCCGTGGAACTTCCCGCTGATGATCGGCGCCTGGAAGATTGCGCCCGCACTGGCCACCGGCAACAGCGTCGTCGTCAAGCCGCCGGAGATCGCCTCGCTGACCTTGCTGCGGCTGGCCGAACTCGCAAGCGAGGCTGGACTTCCCGAAGGCGTGTTCAACGTCGTTACCGGGCATGGTGCTGTCGCCGGCGAAGCGCTTGGCCTCCATATGGATGTCGACGCCATCGCCTTTACCGGATCGGGGCCGGTCGGCCGGCGGCTGCTCGAATACTCCGCCCGTTCCAATTTGAAGCGGGTCTTCCTCGAGCTTGGCGGCAAGTCGCCCAACATCGTCTTTGCCGACGCTCCGGACCTAAAGCAGGCGGCGGTCGTCTCGGCCAACGGCATCTTTCGCAATTCAGGCCAGGTCTGCGTGGCGGGCTCGCGTCTGCTCGTCCAGTCGTCGGTCTATGATCTTTTCATGGACGAACTTGTCTCGGCAACCACGCGGCTCAAGGTCGGCGACCCGCTCGATCTCGCCAGCGACATCGGTGCGGTATCGAGCGCCGAACAGCTGGACAAGAATCTCGGCTTCGTCGCCATGGCGCAAGCCGAAGGCGCCCGTCTCGTCGCCGGTGGCGAACGGATACTGACCGAGACCGGCGGCAGCTACATGGCGCCGACGATCTTCGAGAACGTGACGCAAGAGATGCAGTTGGCGCGCGAGGAGGTGTTCGGACCGGTGCTCGGCGTGATGCGCTTCGAGACCGAGGAGGAGGCGGTGCATCTCGCCAACTCCACTGTCTACGGACTTGCCTCGGCGGTGTGGACCGCCAATCTTTCCACGGCCCATCGCATGGTGCGCGCCATCAACGCCGGTGTCGTCCACGTCAACACCTATGGCGGAGCCGATATCACCGTGCCGCTTGGCGGCGTCAAACAGTCCGGTTTCGGCCGTGACAAGTCGCTGCATGCGCTGGAGAAATTTGTTGACCTCAAGACCGCCTGGATTGCGCTCTGAGCCTCGCGGAAAGGCCAGCATATCTGCTCTTTTCGTCAAGCTTGGCCTCAGAACGCCACGCTGGTGCTGGTTGGCGGCGATCGCGTCGTCGCTATCGGCAGCTCGACTAGCGTGGTGTCGCGGGTCCAGGCTTTGCGCGGAAAGCCGTGTTGCGACCGGCGGGTATCACAGCGTCCTACTCCGTTGTGCCGGCTTTTTTTCTGCGCCGATTGGTGTGCGACTGGGCGACGGCCATTCGTAATTCAGGCTCCAAAGGCGCATTCTCTGTCCCATGCGGGTCTTGCAGCCCCTGGACGTGGACGGTCGGGAATGGGAGCTCGATGCCCTGCTCCTTGAAGGCTTGGCGGAGGCGCAAAAAGAACCTGCCTTTCATGCTGAAGGCGCCTCCAGGTCTGGTCGTGACCTTGACCCTCAAGACGATGCCGTACTCGCCGAACTCCTGCACCCCCTGCATCTTGATCGGTTCGATCACCCAGTGTTTGAACTCCGGATCTTCCGCCAGTTCCAGGCCAATTCGCTTGATCAGTTTGCGAGCAAAGTCGATATCGGTGTCATAGCCAACGGTGATGTTGAATTTGTCGGTGACCCAGTCACGGCTCTGGTTCTGCACGGCGCCGAGTTCGCCAAAAGGTATCGTGAACAGCGGACCACGATGGTGGCGCAGCTTCACCGAGCGCAGCGAAAAGCTCTCCACCGTACCCCTGTAGCTGCCCGATGAAATGTATTCGCCGACACGGAAAGCATCGTCGAGCAGATAAAACACGCCAGAGATCACGTCCTTGACGATGGTTTGCGCGCCAAAACCCACGGCGACGCCGACGACGCCGGCGCCGGCGATCAGCGGGCCGATCTGGATTCCGATCGAAGCGAGCATCATCAGCACCGCCATCACGATGATCACTGCTAGCAGAATGTTCTGGATGATCGGCAACAGCGTGTGCAGCCGCGCCTGATGCGGATCGAGGGTGAGGATGTCTTCTTCGCTCACCACCGCTTGCGGTATCGCGACGCCCAGCTTTCGTTCGATCAAGGCTTTGATGATCGACCAGCCGAAATCGGCAGCAAGGGCAATGACCACGACGTTGATCAAGCCGCGCAATATGAGCATGGTGGTCGTATCGCTGCCGCGCATGGATTGCATGTCCAGGCCCAGTACGCGTGCGAGAAGGTAAGCCGCCGCGAGGATGAAAATCATCCGGATACCGCGATCGATGACAGCGATCGTCACCGCCGGGATCGTCGGCCGGCCCGCATCTTCCGAACCGGGCCGCAGGACGAAATTAACCCCGCGCTCTGTCAGCACAATTGCCAAAGGCAGGAAGAATGCGGTGAAGGTAAACCAGAAGAATGTGTAGAGGCCGGCAATGCGTTCGAGGAACAGAACGACGAAATAAGCCGTCAACAACCATGTCACTGCCGTGTGACCGCTGTGGCGCGCGCCGTCTCGCTGCGTTCTTGGCCGACGCCAAATGGCCAGCAGGAAGAGCAACAGCAATATGAAATCGGCGCCGACGGACAGGACCATCATTCCGTCCTGGTCTATGCCGAGACCCGGCAAGAGGACAAACGCGGCGGCGAAGAAGGCGAAAACGCCGACGATCCGGGGCAGCCAATAAGCCCAATGGTCAGCAGCTCCGTCGGTGATCGGCAGGGCACGAACCTCGATGGCGTGCTCGACCTCCATGAAAGAAGGGACGAGTGTGGCCATCACGTATAGGCGCACAGCCCACGTAAAGACCGCAGCCATCAGAAATGTCAGCACAATCTCGCGGATGAGCGCTGGCCAGTCGAACAGCATGAACGCACCGGCGCTGCCCAGCGCGAACGAGCCGATCATCATGCTGGAATAAAGCGTGCGGCCGCCGATCTTCTTGGCCCGCCCGATGGGCGTATCTCTGGGTTGCGCGATGATCCAAAGACGAAATGGACGGGTGAGCTTGTATATTGCCCAGGTGAGCGCCAGGCCGGCAGCGATAAAGATCGCAATCAGCACCAATATGCTGACGGGGCCCTTGCTGGACATATCGTCCATGGTATTGGCCCGGACGCGCGCGAACTGGTCCGGCAGCGAAGGCAAGGTTCGCACGATCTTTTCGATGTGATGCTTGATCCGATCGAGCGTCGAGGATGCCATAGTATTCATCTGGCCCGGTGCGGCCACGGCGTCGGCCGGCGGAGCGCTAGTCTCGGCAGGCGCTTCCGTTGATCCAGCGGCCGGATTTCGTTGCTCGGCCACCCAGGCCTTCACCGACGGATCGTCGAGAAGCTCGAACAGCTGTTTGACCTTGTCGGGCGCGACGGCGGCCGGTGACTGCGCCTGTGCCGGGCCAGCCAGCAGGAGGGCGATGCCAAGGATGAGCGGCCCGGCAATCAGGGCAAACATCGTCGTCAGGCCTCCGAGACGCCGTGCCGGGCGCGCCAGCTTGCTGGCTCCCAATCGTCGTTTCATGAGCAGCATCGTGCGGTAACCTTCCGGTCAGATCGGCGAGCAAGGACAGCTATGTCCGTCGTTGCCCCCACCTTTAACAAGCCGATGTTGCGGTGCAAGTCTCATCGCACCTAGACCGTTGGGTAGGGCACCAGGCGACCGGCAAGGCTGTCATCACCAGTGCCAGCGTTGCGCTGCATTCCTTGTCCCGACCACCTAGACCGGGTCATTGTCGGTCGTCGGTTGCTCCGCGGCGGGAGCCTGTTACCATGCCGCATTGCACAATTTTGCGACCTTGCCCACAATGCGCGCATGGTCCGCAGCTCACTCGCCGTCCTGGTCATCGACGAAAACCGTATCCGCGCCGCGATCATCGAGGCAGGTTTGCGCGAGGCCGGCCATGAGCGGGTCACCGTCATCCACGACGTGACCGGCATTGCGCGGCGGATCGCCGAGATCGAGCCGGACGTCATCGTCATCGACCTGGAAAACCCGAACCGCGACATGCTGGAAAACATGTTCCAGCTGTCGCGTGCGGTGAAGCGGCCGATCGCCATGTTCGTCGACCGATCGGACCAGGCATCGATCGAAGCGGCGGTCGATGCCGGCGTTTCGGCCTATGTCGTCGACGGCCTCAGGCAAGAGCGCGTCAAGCCGATTCTGGACATGGCGGTCAGCCGCTTCAACGCTTTCTCGCGCATGGCGCGCGAGCTGGAAGAGGTTCGAGGCGAGCTTGAGAGCCGCAAGGTGATCGACCGTGCCAAGGGCATCCTGATGAAGTCGCGCGGCCTGACCGAAGAGGCCGCCTACACGCTGCTGCGCAAGACGGCGATGAACCAGAACCGCAAGATCGGCGACATTGCCCAGAGCCTGGTGACTGCCGCCGGGCTGCTCGGGCCGTCGGAGGACGAATGAGCATGAGCGCCGAGCACCAGATCACCGCCGGCTTCATGCCGCTCTTCGACAGTGCCGTGCTGGTTGCGGCGGGTGAGCTTGGATTTGCCGCACGCGAGGGCATCGATCTCACACTGCACCGCGAGACCTCCTGGGCCAACATCCGCGACCGCATCGCCATCGGCCATTTCCACCTGGCGCACATGCTGGGGCCGATGCCGCTCGCCTGCAATCTCGGGCTGACGCCGCTTGCTTCCGAGACCATCGTGCCGTTTTCGCTCGGGCTTGGCGGAAATTGCGTCACCATCTCCAACGCCGTCTGGGAAGGCATGGCGGCACACGGCGCCATACCCGATCTCGAGCCCGCGCGGGCGGGCGCAGCCCTTCGTGCGTTCATTCGCGAGCGCGCCAGGGCTGGCGGCGATCCGCTGCGCTTTGCCGTGGTGCACCCGCATTCGGGGCATAATTACGAACTGCGCTACTGGCTTGCCGGGTGCGGCATCGATCCGGAGCGCGAGATCGAGATCGTCATCGTGCCACCGCCCTTCATGGCCGATGCGCTGGCCGCCGGGCGGATCGACGGCTACTGCGTCGGCGAGCCCTGGAACAGCGCCTCGGTCGCCGCCGGCACCGGCCATATCGTCACCGTCAAAGCGCTGCTGTGGCGCAACAGCCCGGAGAAGGTGATCGGCGTGCGCAAGGCCTGGTCGCAGGAGAACCCGGTCCCGCTGGCAGCATTGCTGCGCGCGCTGCATCATTCGGCGCGCTGGTGCCAGGATCCGGGCAACCGCGCCGAACTGGCTGGTGTGATGGCTCAAGCTGGCTTCCTCGGCCTACCACCAGCTGTCCAGATGCCGATCCTGACCGGCCATCTTGAACTGGGCGGCGGCGCCGAACTGGATGTCGACGACTTCTTCCTGCCCTTCGACAAGGCGGCGAACTTTCCGTGGAAGAGCCATGCGCTGTGGTTCTATACGCAGATGGTGCGCTGGGGGCATGTCGAGCACACGCCGGAAAACCTTGTTATCGCCCGTGACTGCTACCGTCCCGACCTCTACCGCTCGGCGCTAAAGCCGCTTGGCGTTGCACTTCCCGGCGCCAATGCGAAGGTCGAGGGCGCGCTTAAGGTCGCCACGGCTGTCGGTGCGACCGGGGCAGGCCTGGTGCTTGGGCCGGACGGCTTCTTCGACGGTCAGACCTTCGACCCCGACGAGATCGACGGCTACATAGGGCGCCAGAAAGCGGCTCGCGCGGAAGCCTGATCATTCTCGCGCCATTCTTGTGCATTGCACAAAAAATGTGCGTGCGATTGCTGTAGTGAACAATCTTTGATCTGCTTGCGATGTCGCCTCGCGTGCCGGCATCTGGCGCGTAATGTTGATTTCATTTAGGTTTTTCGTTTCACCCAAAACTGGCACGGTTCCTGCTTTGAATTAGTCAGGCCCTTCGCGGGTCACGGAACAGGCGTCCAATGGCGGGCGCCACAGGCAAAGCTGCCGCTCAGGACAACGACGCGATCCCGGATGTACGGACGCGCGAGGCCTGGACGGCGGCTTTTTTGTTTTGGGCCACTCGACGAAGCCCTCGCGTTCAACCGGAGATCACGATGAAAGAAAAAATAGGGAAATGGATCGGGACGGGAACATCGCTCAAGGATGTGACGCGCCGCGATTTTCTTGTCAGCAGCGCCATGACGGCCGGCCTGTTCGTGGCGGCCCGCAAGCTCTTCCCCTCGGGCGCCTATGCCGCCACGACCGCTCCGGAGGTCACCGGCGCCAAGCTCGGCTTCATCGCGCTGACCGACGCGGCGCCGCTGATGATCGCCAAGGAGAAGGGGCTGTTCGCCAAGTTCGGCATGCCCGACGTCGAGGTGCTCAAGCAGGCCTCCTGGGGCGCGACGCGCGACAATCTGATGCTCGGCGGCGAAGCCAACGGCATCGACGGCGCTCACATCCTGACGCCGCTGCCCTATCTCATGCACATCGGCAAGGTGACGCAGAACAACCAGCCGATGCCGATGGCTATCGTGGCGCGGCTCAACTACGACTGCCAGGGCATTTCGGTTGCGCAGGAATACGCCGGCACCGGTGTCGGCCTCGACGCCTCCAAGCTGAAGGACGCCTTCGCCGCCAAGAAGGCGGCCGGCAAGGAAATCAAGGCCGCCATGACGTTCCCGGGCGGGACCCATGATTTGTGGCTCCGTTACTGGCTGGCCGCCGGCGGCATCGATCCCGACAAGGACGTCTCGACCATTGTCGTGCCGCCGCCGCAGATGGTCGCCAACATGAAAGTCGGCAACATGGACGTGTTCTGCGTTGGCGAACCGTGGAACGAACAGCTCGTCCACCAGGGCGTTGGTTTCACCGCCGCCACCACCGGCGAACTGTGGAAGGGTCATCCCGAAAAGGCGCTCGGCCTCCGCGCCGAATTCATCGACAAATACCCGAACGCCACCAAGGCGATCGTGATGGCCGTCATGGAGGCCCAGCAATGGTGTGAGGCCACGGAGAACAAGGACGAGATGGCCGCCATCATCGGCAAGCGGCAATGGATGAACGTGCCTGTCGCCGACATTATCGGCCGCCTCAAGGGCGACATCAACTACGGCAATGGCCGCGTGGCCACCGGCACTGACCTCTACATGAAATTCTGGAAGGGTGGCGTCTCCTATCCCTACAAGAGCCACGACAGCTGGTTCCTCGCCGAAAACATCCGTTGGGGAAAATTCGCGCCGACCACCGACATCAAGACGCTGGTCGATCAGGTCAATCGCGAGGATATCTGGCGCGAGGCGGCGAAGGATCTCGGCGTTGCCGCAGCCGATATTCCGGCCTCGTCGTCGCGTGGCGTCGAGACATTCTTCGACGGCAAGATTTTCGACCCGGCCAACCCGTCGGCCTATCTCGACAGCCTGAAGATCAAGGCATCGGCTTGACCGGCGCAAACGGCGCGTTGCGCCGTTTGTCGCCCCCAGCGCAACGGCGCTTCGCCGCTTGTCGCCCGCATCGACCCCGGAGTTATACTCAGACATGTCCATCCAAGCCATTGAGGAAACCACGGTGAAGGCGTTCCCCGCGAAGCCTGCCGCGGTCATCGCTTTCACCGCCAAAGCGCGGCGCCGCTTCGACCCGATCGCGATCGCCGGCAGGCTGGCCACCGCCCTGGTGCCGCCGGTCATCGTTATCGCCTTCATGCTGGTCGTGTGGCAGATCGCCTGCTCGTCGCCGACCGCCAGCCTGCCGCCGCCCAGCCAGGTGTGGAACGAGGCCTATGACCTGATCGCGCATCCGTTCTTCAACAACGGCCCGCAGGATATCGGCCTTGCGTGGCGGGTGCTGATCTCTCTGCAGCGCGTCGCCATCGGCTTCGGCCTGGCGGCGATCGTCGGCGTCGCGCTCGGCGCCCTGGTCGGCCAGTCGATCTGGGCCATGCGTGGCCTCGATCCAGTGTTCCAGATACTGCGCACCGTGCCGCCGCTGGCCTGGTTGCCGCTGTCGCTGGCTGCTTTCCGCGATTCCAGCCCGTCGGCGCTGTTCGTTATCTTCATCACCTCGATCTGGCCGATCATCATCAACACCGCCGTCGGCGTGCGAAACATTCCGGAAGACTACCGCAACGTCTCGCGCATCCTGCGGCTCAACCAGTTCGAATTTTTCGTCAAGATCATGGTTCCGGCAGCTGCACCTTACATCTTCACCGGCCTCAGAATCGGCATCGGCCTGTCCTGGCTCGCCATCGTCGCCGCCGAAATGCTGACCGGCGGCGTCGGCATCGGCTTCTTCATCTGGGACGCCTGGAACTCGTCGCGGCTGCCCGACATCATCGTCGCGCTCGCCTATATCGGCGTCACCGGCTTCTGCCTCGACCGCCTGGTCGCTGCGGTCGGCGCTTTCGTCACCCGCGGCACAACGGCAAAGTGAGGAGAGGGCGATGACGGCCTATCTGAAGCTCGACCATATCGACAAATCCTTTGCCCGCGGCAGTCAGGTCAGCGAGGTGCTCAAGGACATCAGGCTGACCATCGACAAGGGCGAATTCGTCTCCATCATCGGCCATTCCGGCTGTGGCAAGTCGACCTTGCTCAATCTGATCGCCGGGCTGACCAAGGTTTCCGCCGGCGCCGTGCTGCTTGAAAACAAGGAGGTCGACAGCCCCGGACCCGAGCGCGCCGTGGTGTTCCAGAACCACAGCCTGCTGCCATGGCTCACCGTCTACGAAAACATCAGCCTGGCGGTGTCGAAAGTCTTTGGCCGTTCCAAGAGCAGGACCGAGCGACATGACTGGATCATGCGCAATCTCGATCTCGTGCAGATGGCCCATGCCAAGGACAAGCGGCCGGCCGAAATATCGGGCGGCATGAAGCAGCGCGTCGGCATTGCCCGGGCGCTTGCCATGGAGCCGAAGATCCTTTTGCTCGACGAGCCGTTCGGGGCACTCGACGCGCTGACGCGCGCCCATCTGCAGGATGCGGTTATGGACATCCATTCCCGGCTCGGCTCGACGACGATCATGATCACCCACGATGTCGACGAGGCGGTGCTGTTGTCCGACCGCATCGTCATGATGACCAACGGTCCAGCGGCGACCATCGGCGAGGTGCTTGCGGTGCCGCTGGCGCGGCCGCGTCGCCGCGTCGAACTCTCTTCCGACCGCACCTTTTTGCGCTGCCGCGAAGCGGTGCTGAAGTTCCTCTATGAACGTCACCGCTTCGTCGAAGCCGCGGAGTAACGCCATGACCGAAAAACTCGTCATCATCGGCAACGGCATGGCCCCCGGGCGCATGCTGGAGCATCTGCTCGAACAGGCGCCGGGCCGCTACACCGTGACCATCTTCAACGCCGAGCCGCGGGTGAACTACGACCGCATCATGCTGTCGCCGGTTCTCTCCGGCGAAAAGGCCTATGAGGAAATCATCATCCACGGCGACGGCTGGTACATCGCCAACAACATCACCCTCTACAAGGGTCACAAGATCGTCGCCATCGACCGGGCGGCCAAGACCGTCACCTCCGACCACGGCGTCACCGAGCCTTACGACAAGCTCGTCATCGCCACCGGATCGGTGCCTTTCATCATTCCGGTGCCCGGTCACGATCTGCCGGGCGTGCTGACCTATCGCGACCTCGACGATGTTCAGGCCATGATGCTTGCCGCCCAGTCGCGCGCCAAGGCCGTGGTCATCGGCGGCGGCCTGCTCGGGCTGGAGGCGGCAGCAGGTTTGAACGCCCAAGGCATGGACGTCACCGTGCTGCATGTCATGCCGACATTGATGGAGCGTCAGCTCGACCCCGCCGCCGGCTATCTCCTGCAGCGCGCGGTGGAACAGCGCGGCATCAAGGTCATCACCAAGGCCAACACCCAGGCGATCACCGGCAACGGCAAGGTCGGGCAGGTGGAGCTTGCCGACGGCACTATTATCCCGGCAACGCTGGTGGTGATGGCGGTCGGCATCCGGCCGAATGCGGCGCTGGCCAGAGAGGCCGGCATAGCCGTCAATCGTGGTATCGTCGTCGATGCCGGCATGCGCAGCAACGACCCCGACATCTACGCGCTCGGCGAATGCGCCGAGGTCAACGGCCAGGTCTACGGGCTGGTCGCGCCGCTCTACGAGATGGCGCGTGTTGCCGCGAGCCAGTTGGCCGGCAACGAGGCAGCGGCCTTCGTCCACATGGACACGCCGACCAAGCTCAAGGTCACCGGCATCGACCTGTTCTCGCTTGGCGACTTCGCCGAAGGCGAGGACCGCCAGGAGATCGTGCTGCGCGATGCCGCCGCCGGCGTCTACAAGCGCCTTGTGCTCAAGGACGACCGCATCATCGGCACCGTGCTTTATGGCGAGACGGCGGATGGGGCCTGGTTCAACGATCTCAAGAAGAAGCAGACCGACATATCGGAGATGCGCGACACGCTCATCTTCGGCCAGTCCTACCAGGGGGGTGCCCCGCTGGACCCTATGGCGGCCGTTGCAGCCTTGCCGGATGATGCGGAAATCTGCGGCTGCAACGGCGTTTGCAAGGGCAAGATCACCGGCGCGATCACGGCCAAGGGCCTGGCTTCGCTCGACGACGTGCGCGCCCACACCAAGGCATCGGCTTCCTGCGGTTCGTGCACCGGGCTGGTCGAGAAGCTGATGGTGCTGACCATCGGCGACAAATACAACCCGGCCGCCGTGCAACCGATGTGCGGCTGCACAACGCTCGGCCATGACGAGGTGCGCCGGCTGATCATCGCCAAGAGCCTGAAGACCATTCCCGCCGTCATGCAGGAGCTGGAATGGACGACCTCCTGCGGCTGCGCAAAATGTCGGCCGGCGCTCAACTACTACCTCGTCTGCGACTGGCCCGATGACTATGCCGACGACTACCAGTCGCGTTTCATCAATGAGCGCGTCCACGCCAACATCCAGAAGGACGGCACCTATTCGGTGGTGCCGCGCATGTGGGGCGGCGTCACCAACGCCGCCGAACTGCGCGCCATCGCCGACGTCGTCGACAAGTTCGAGATACCGATGGTCAAGGTCACCGGCGGCCAGCGCATCGACATGCTGGGCATCCGCAAGGAGGATCTGCCGGCGGTGTGGGCCGATCTCGGCCGGGCCGGCTTCGTCTCAGGCCATGCTTACGCCAAGGGCCTGCGCACGGTGAAGACCTGTGTCGGCTCCGACTGGTGCCGCTTCGGCACGCAGGATTCGACCGGCCTCGGCATTCGCATCGAGAAATTCATGTGGGGCTCGTGGACCCCGGCCAAGGTCAAAATGGCGGTGTCGGGCTGTCCGCGCAACTGCGCCGAGGCGACCTGCAAGGATGTCGGCGTGATCTGTGTCGACAGTGGCTACGAGATCCATTTCGCCGGCGCCGCCGGCCTCGACATCAAGGGCACCGAAGTGCTTGGCCTGGTCAAGACCGAGGACGAGGCGCTGGAGCATGTCGTGGCGCTGACGCAGATGTATCGCGAGCAGGGCCGCTATCTCGAGCGCATCTACAAATGGGCCAAGCGCATCGGCATCCCCGAGATCAAGCGCCAGATCATGGACGACGGTGCCAAGCGCAAGGCCTATTACGAACGCTTCGTCTTCAGCCAGAAATTCGCCCAGGTCGACCCGTGGTCGGAACGCGTCGCCGGCAAGGACAAGCACGAGTTCCGGCCAATGGCTTCTGTCGGGTTTGCGCAGGCTGCGGAGTGATCAAGATGGACTGGATATCGATCGGCTCACTCTCCGACATCCCCCGCCGCGGCGCGCGCTGCGTCGACACACCCGAGGGTAAGATCGCCGTCTTCCGCACGCAGGACGATCAGGTCTATGCCATCGACGACCATTGCCCGCACAAGGGTGGGCCGCTGAGCCAAGGCATCGTCCACGGCACCGCCGTCACCTGCCCCTTGCACAATTGGGTCATTTCGCTGGAGACGGGCAAGGCGCTCGGCGCCGACGAGGGCGCGGTGCGCACCATTCCTGTGCGCATCGAGGGCGAGCACCTGTTCATTGCGCTGAAAGCGCTGGCCAGCCGCGCGGCCTGAAGCATGGAACTTGGCGAAGCGCGCGAGGTGAGGACCACCTGCCCCTATTGCGGGGTGGGTTGCGGCGTGCTGGCGAAAGTCGCCGCGGACGGTGAAGTCAGCGTTCGCGGCGACCCCGACCATCCAGCGAATTTCGGCCGGCTCTGCTCCAAGGGCTCGGCCCTGGCCGAAACCATCGACCTCGACGGCAGGCTGCTCTACCCCGAAATCCACGGTCGCCGTGCCGGCTGGGACGAGGCGCTCGACCGCGTCGCTTCGACCTTTTCGCAAACCATCGCCGAGCACGGTCCTGACTCCGTCGCCTTCTATGTCTCCGGCCAGTTGCTGACCGAAGACTACTATGTCGCCAACAAGCTGATGAAGGGCTTCATCGGCTCGGCCAACATCGACACCAATTCGCGGCTATGCATGGCCTCCTCGGTTGCCGGCCACCGCCGCGCCTTCGGCTCCGACACCGTGCCCGGCACCTACGAGGATCTCGAGCTCGCCGACCTGATCGTGCTGGTCGGCTCCAATCTCGCCTGGTGCCATCCCGTGCTCTTCCAGCGCATCGCGACGGCCCGGGAAAAACGACCGGAGATGAAGGTCGTGCTGGTCGATCCTCGCCGCACCATGACCGCTGATATCGCCGACATGCACCTGGCGATCGCACCGGATGGCGACGTTGCTTTGTTCACCGGACTGCTCGCCTGGCTCGGCCGGCACAACGCGCTCGAGCGCGGCTATGTGACCGCACACACGACCGGCTTCGGCCAAGCTCTCTTCGCCGCATCGGCGCTCGACCTTGCCGGCATTGCCGCCGCCACCGGCCTGAGCGAGGACGAGCTCACCCGCTTCTACAACCTGTTCGCCGCGACTGCGAAAACCGTCACTGTCTACAGCCAGGGAGTGAACCAGTCGTCTTCGGGCACCGACAAGGTCAACGCCATCATCAACTGCCACCTCGCCACCGGCCGCATCGGCAAACCTGGGGCAGGGCCGTTTTCGGTGACCGGCCAGCCCAACGCCATGGGCGGCCGCGAGGTCGGCGGCATGGCCAACATGCTGGCTGCCCATATGGAGATCGATAACCCCGAGCACCGCGACCGCGTGCAGCGTTTCTGGAATGCGCCGGCCGTCGCCCAAAAGCCCGGTCTGAAGGCGGTCGAGATGTTTCAGGCGATCGCCGCCGGCCGCATCAAGGCACTGTGGATCATGGCCACCAACCCGGTCGATTCGATGCCGGATGCCGATGCCGTCGAGGCAGCGATCAAGGCCTGCCCGTTTGTCGTGGTTTCGGATGTGCTGGCGAGCACGGACACCGTGCGTCACGCCCATGTGCGGCTACCCGCCGCCGCCTGGGGCGAGAAGGACGGCACCGTGACCAATTCAGAGCGCCGCATCTCGCGCCAGCGCAGCTTTCTTGCGGTGCCCGGCGAGGCGCGGCCGGATTGGCAGATCATTGCCGAGGTGGGCAAGCGGATGGGGTTTGGCGAGGCGTTTGCGCATGTGACGCCGGCGGAGGTTTTCGCCGAACACGCCGCGCTGTCGGGTTTCGAGAATGACGGCGCGCGGGATTTCGATATCGGCGCTTATGGTGCGATCGATGCCGACGCCTATGAAGAATTGGCTCCGTTCCAATGGCCGGCGCCGAGCCCAGCCACCCCCCTCTGGCCTGCCGGCCATCTCCCCCGCAAGGGGGGAGATCAGCCGTCGCCTCGGCCTTCGCCAATTACCAACGATGCAGAAGATATGCCGGCGTCAAAGCTGCCAATCTCCCCCCTTGCGGGGGAGATGTCCGGCAGGACAGAGGGGGGTGTTCAAGCGGGACTTGACCCTTCCAGCACCCGCTTCTTCGCCAACGGCAATTTCTACAATCCCGACCGCAAGGCGCGCTTCATCGCCATTCGTCCCATCGTCGAGACACGCACCAGCCCGGACTATCCGCTGATCCTCAACACCGGCCGTGTTCGCGACCATTGGCACACGATGACCCGCACTGGCAAAAGCCCACGTCTCTCCCAGCACATGGCCGAGCCCTTCGTCGAGATCCACCCGGCGGATGCCACGCATCACGGCATTGGCGACGCCGACATCGTGCGCGTCTCCAGCCTGCGCGGGGATGTGCTGGTGCGCGCGCTGGTGACGGCACGCCAGCGCCGGGGGAGCGTGTTTGCGCCGATGCACTGGACCGATCAGTTTTCGGCAAAGGGCCGCCTCGACACGCTGACCGCGCCTCTGACCGATCCGGTTTCCGGCCAACCTGCGCTGAAACATGTCGGCGCCCGTATCGAGAAATTCGCCGCGAGAGCCTTCGGCTTCGCTGTGGTGCGCCGCAAGCCGGTGGCGCTCGCAGCAGATTACTGGGCCGTGGCCAAATGCAAGGGCGGCTGGCGGGTGGAGCTTGCCTTTGCCGGCGATGACATCGACTGGGCTGGTTTTGCTGGTTCGCTTTTCGATGTTCCCGTAGCCGACATGCTCGCCTATCACGACCGCGATACCGGCCAGCATCGCATTGCTGCCTTTGACGACCAGCACCTCGCCGGGGCTTTGTTTATCGCGTCGGGACCGGTGGCGGTTTCGCGGGGTTGGGCGGCACAGCAACTCCAGGAGGTTCACACCAGCCAGCGCGAACGCTTCAGGATCGTCGCCGGTCGCGCCGGCGCCGATCGGCCCGATGCGGGCGCGACCGTCTGCTCCTGTTTCAGCGTCGGGGTCAACCAGATCGTGGCGGCAGTGGCGGCCGGGTGCACGACAGTCGAAGCCGTAGGCGGCGCCCTGAAGGCCGGCACAAATTGCGGCTCCTGCCGGTCCGAGATCCGGGCGGTCATCCAGGCCAATCGGGTTCAGGCTGCGGAGTAGGTGCGGCTGGATCTGACGATATCCTCTTGGGCCACCATGGTCATCGATTGCGGAAGGTGGTGGCTGTCTAATCCAGCCGGTCGCGCAGGATGCTCCAGGGGAGCAGCATATTCGGTGCATAGCGCACGAGCTTGTGCAGCGGGATCGGCGCTGGCGGCGCGAAGGGGAGCGGCAGATCGCGGGCGTCCGTTCCGCTCGCCCAGTTGGCCAGCACCTTGCCCATTGCCGTGGTCATGGCGATGCCGCGGCCGTTGCAGGCGAAGCCTGCGATCAGGCCTGGGCCGAGGTCGATGAGACGCGGCAGGAAATCCGGCCCCACCGCCGCCACGCCTGTCCAGCTGTAGGCAAGCGGCGGCAGGTCAGGCAAATCGAGATGCCTGGCGAGCCGTCGCCAGATTGTTTGCGGCACCCGCGTCTCGGCGCCGGCTCCGACGACATGCATGCCGCCGCTGATCAGCCGGTTCTGGCCATCGCAGCGGCACGTGAACAGGTTGCGCCTGGTGTCGCCAACGCCCTGGCCGCCGGGCATCAGGCGCGCGCGTATGGCGCGCGACAGCGGCGCAGTGGCGATCTGGAAGACTTTCAGCGGGATATACGTCCGTGCCAGTGTCGGGTTCAGCTCTCCACCATAGGCGTTGGTGGCGACCAAGACCTTGCCCGCTCGCACAGTGCCGGACGCAGTCTTCAAGGCCCAGCCATCCGGCGTGCGGTCGATGGAAGTGACACGCGTCTGCTCGAAGATGCGTGCGCCAACCTTTTCCGCGGCGTCGGCCAGGCCGCGCGCATACTCGACCGGATTGAGGACGCCGCCCGAGTTGTCCATCCAACCGCCGGCGTAGCCGCCGATACCGGTGAGCGTCGTGACCGCCTTGGCATCGAGCGTTACGGTCGGCCTGCCCCGCGCCGCCCATTGCTCGGCGCGCGATCGCGTCTTTTCCAGCGCGGCGGACGAATGCGCCGGCTGGATCCAACCGTTCTGCACAGCGTCGCATTCGATGCCATGCCGCTTGATCAGGCCGAAGACGAGGTCAGCGCTTCCCGCGGCGAAATCGATCAGCCTCCCGCCGCGCTCGGGTCCGAGTTCGGCGATGATGTCGTCTGGATCCCGCTTGGCGAAGTTCGGAACGACGAAGCCGGCATTCCGGCCGGTCGCACCCCAAGCGATGAATTCGGCTTCGAGGACCGCGACCGAAAGCCCTTTCTCAGAGGCATGCAATGCCGTCGACAGGCCGGAAAAGCCGCCGCCCACAATCGCGAGATCGACGTCGAGTCCGCCTTGCAGCGCGCCCCGGTCGCGGCGGTTGCGGCTGACGGCATGCCAGAGCGAAACGCCATACGCTTGCTGCCGGATCATGGCATTCATGATCCGGCCTCGTTCTCGTTGGCCGCCGCCTTTGTCTGTGTGCCGGGCTTCGGTCGGCGCGGCCGGTCGCCGAACAATCCGTTAGGCCGGATCAGCAGGATGACGCAGAGCATGACGCCGATGGCGACGATCTGCAGTGAGGCCGCGCGTGCTTGCTGCCCGGGCGCAAACAGCACGCTGGTCAGCGTGCCCGACCCCGCCCATATCGCCCAGACCAGGATGCTGCCGGCAACGGCGCCGGCATTGCTGCCCGAGCCGCCGACGATCAGCATCACCCAGACCTGGAAGGTCAGGATCGGCAGATAGTTATCGGGCGCGATGAAGCCGGTGAAATGCGCCTGCAAAGCGCCGGCCAGCGCCATGATAGCGCCGCCGACGGCGAAGGCCTGGACGCGGTAGAAGCGCGCGCTCTTGCCCAGCGAAATCGCCGCTCGCTCGTCCTCGCGCAGCGCCTTGAGCACGCGGCCCCAGGGGCTGCGCGACAGGTGCTCCAGAGCGAGATAGGCGATCAGCGTCACAGCCGAAACGACGGCGAGGTTCGACAGGTTGAACAGCAGCGGCGTTTCGGCAAGGCCGCCGAACGGGCGCGGGATGAAACCGATGCCGAACGGGCCGCCGGTGAGTTTCTGCGCGTTGAGCGCGACCAGCTGCACGACGACGGCGACGCCGAAGGTGGTGATCGCCAGGTAGTCGGATCGCAGACGCAGCGTGGCCATGCCGGTAAGTGCTGCGGCGATACCGCCGACGACCATGGCGCCCGCCCAGCCGACCAGGATCGGCAGACCGAAGCCGCCGAAGCGCGCGGCATCGTCCGGGGTCGTCAGCAGCGCCGATGTATAGGCGCCGATGGCGACGAATCCGGCAAGGCCGACATTGAAAAGGCCAGTCAGCCCCCACTGCAGATTGAGCCCCAGTGTGACCAGCGAAAAGATCAGTGCGGTGGTCAGGAAGAAGGCGCCGTAGCCGAGCAGGTCCATCAGCGTTCCCTCACACCAAACAGGCCGATCGGCCGAACGAACAGCACCGCCATCAGGATGATGAAGGAGATTGCGGCGCGCCATTCGGCGCCGATCAGCTGCACCGCACCGGCTTCGGCAAGACCGATGATCAAGCCGCCGAGCACAGCGCCCGGAATGCTGCCGATGCCGCCGAGGATGGCTGCTGCAAACATCGGCAGCAGCATGTCGAAGCCCATGAACGGGCGGATCTGCACCAGAATGCCGATCATCACGCCGGCCACGCAGGCCAGCGCCCCGCCGATGATCCAGGTGACACGCACAACGGAGGCAACATCGATACCGACGATGCGGGCCAGCGCTGCATTCTGGCTCAGCGCCTGCATGGAGCGGCCGGTCTGCGTGCGTGTCATCAACAGATGCACGCCGAGCACCAGCACGGCGGTCAGCAGCAGAAGCGCGATCTGATCGGGCGTGATGCGGATGCCGAAGCCGACCGGCATGGCGATCTGGATCGCGCGGCTGAAATAGGTCGGCCGTGAGCTGAAGGTGAATTCGAGCAGGCTGCGCAGCGCCATCGAGGCGCCGAAGCTCGCCATCACCACGATGATGGCTTGCCCCTGCGAGCGAAGCCGCGAAAACAGCACCTTGTCGAGCAACAGCGCCAGCAGGGCGGTGAAAGTCATGCCGACAACCAGCGCAACCAGCAGCGGCCAGCCGAAAGACAGCGGTCCAATGGGCGCCACCTTGCCGAACATCGCGCCGATGGCGCTGACGACGGCGAGCGTCGCATAGGTGCCCCAGGCCATGAAGTCGCCATGGGCAAAATTCGAGAAGCGCAGGATCGAATAGGTCAGCGTCACGCCGATGGCGCCAAGTCCGATCATCGAGCCGGTCAGCAACCCATCGACGACAAATTGCAGGCTCATGCCGCGCCTTCCTTGCCGGCGTGAGACGGGCGTTGGCCGAGATAGAGTTCGGCGACGACAGGATCGTTCCACAATTCGGACGCCACACCCTCGTGCCGGTCCTTGCCTTCGACCAGCACATAGGCGCGGTCGCCGATGGCCAGCGCTGCCTTGGCGTTCTGTTCGACCAGCAGGATGGTGACGCCGGACCTGCGGATGCCGGCCAGCATCTCGAACACCATCGATACGAATTTCGGCGACAGGCCGGCCGACGGCTCGTCGAGCAGCAGCACCTTAGGATGGACGATCAGCGCACGTGCGACGGCGAGCATCTGCCGCTGTCCGCCCGACAGATTGCCGGCGGCGGTGCGGCGCTGGCGGACGAGGTCGGGGAAGGCCGCATACATTTCCTCGATGCGGGCAGGGATTTCGCGTCGCTCGAGGATGCCGCAGGCGACCTTCAGATTGTCCTCGACCGACATCAGCGGGAAGATGTTCTCCGTCTGCGGTACGAAGGCCAGGCCGAGCCGAACCATGGTGTGCGCGGGAGCGGCGGTGATGTCCTTGCCGTCCAGAAATACGGTGCCGCCGGTGATCGGGACAAGGCCGGCGATCGCCTTGATGAAGCTCGACTTGCCGGCGCCGTTGGGACCGAGCACGACGACGATCTCGCCCTTGCCGACGGTGATCGAGGCGCCGCGCACGATCGGCACGCCAAGCTCATAGCCGGCTTCGAGGTTGCGCACGTCGAGGACGGTCTCGTTCATGTGGCGCCCCCGAGATAAGCCTCGATGACGCGCGGGTCGCGGGCGACTTCCTCTGCCGTGCCTTCGCTGAGCAACTGGCCGCTCGCCATGACCAGCACGCGGTGGCAGAGCCGCGTCACCATGTCGATATTGTGCTCGATCAGCAGAAAGGTGATGCCGTGCGCGTTGATGTCGCGGATGCGGTCGATGATGATCTCGAGCAGCGTCGCGTTGACGCCGGCGGCCGGTTCGTCGAGCAGGATGATCGCCGGATCGGCCATCATGACGCGGGCGAGTTCGAGCAGCTTGCGCTGGCCGCCGGAAAGCACGCGTGCCGGCTCGTGCGCGAGATGGGTGAGAGTGACCAAATCCAGCAGCTCGAGTGCCTTTGCCCTGGCTGCTCTTTCCTGTGCCGCCACTCGCCACGGCGTGACGAAGTTGGCGAGCAATTTTTCGCCGGCTTGGCCCTGCGCCGCCAGCATGATGTTTTCGATCAGCGTCAGATTGGGCAGGGGGCGCGGGATCTGGAAGGTGCGGCCAAGACCACGGCCGATACGCAGATGAGCGGCTTCGCCGGAGACGCGCGTGCCATTGAGCAGGATATCGCCGCTGGTTGGCAATATGCTGCCCGCCAACAGATCGAACATCGTCGTCTTGCCGGCGCCATTCGGCCCGATCAGGCCGAGGATTTCGCCCGCTTTGACATCAAACGAGACATCGTTGACGGCGACAAGGCCGCCAAAACGCCTGACGACGTTTCGTGCCGTCAGAACTGGCGCACGGGTCTCCTGCCCTTGGCGCTCCGCTGCATCGCTCATCAAACCCTCTGGCCGAAGACGATCGTTGTCGCCTCCTGATTTTTGATTTGTGATCACACTTGCTTTGATCACGCTATTCGGCTTTAATTTCATTCGCAAGCCGAAAACGGGGCAAATGCCGGTAATGCAGAAGGCTGCCATCGAAAAGAACAACGAGACGATCGCAGCCCAGCTTACGCCGGTCGGCCGCGAGACGGTGCAGGATCGCGTCTATTCCGAGTTGCGCCGTGCTCTGATCGGTGGCCTTTTCGAGCCAAACCAGGTGCTGACCATCCGTGGTCTTGCCGATGCGCTGGTCACCTCGACCATGCCGGTACGCGAAGCGCTCGGCCGGCTGATCACGGAAAAGGCGCTGGAGGCGCTGCCCAACCGTTCCGTGCGCGTGCCGCCGATCACGCTGGAGCGCATCGACGACCTCCTGCGTGCCCGCTCCCTCATCGAAGGCGAAGCGATAGCGCTTGCCGCCAGGCGCATGAGCCCGCGCCAGATCGCATCGATCGAAGCCATGCTGGGCGAGTGGGACGAGATGCGGGCCCTGAAGCACAAGAAGGATATCGATCGCGAAGCGACGCTCAACCAGAGCTTCCATTTTGAGATCTACCGCTGCTGCGGCTCGGCTGTGCTGATCCCGATGATCGAAAGCCTCTGGCTTCAATCGGGTCCCTGCATCCGCGTCGCCATCTATGCCTTCTCCGAGGCAGGCGAGGTTGATACCGCCCACTATCATCGTCGAATTGTCGCGGCACTTGCCAAACAGGATGCGCAAGCGGCGCGCGAGGCGCTGGTAGCCGACATCAGCCGCCCCTTCGCCTTCCTGCGCGACAAACTTCAATCGGCGAAGGACTGACATGCCCAAGCCCGCCATCGGCATCACAGAACCACGCTCGAAGCTTTCCGTGACGGCGCTGCTATTGCCCGAAAAGGCGCCGGAGAATGCCGCCTTCCTGCTGGCGTATCTGGCGCAGCCACGCATCATCCCAGGCATCCATGCGATGTGGACAGGACCGGAAATCTCGTGCCCGGTTCCGTCAGCCGATCTCCACGGCCAGGCCTATGCCCAGTCTTTGCCACCGGAGAATGCAACGCTGACGCCGCAGCCCGGCGATATCGTGCTGTCCTATGTGCCGCCACGCGTGTGGGGCGGCAATCCCAATGCCATCTTCGATATCGGCCTGTACTACGGGCAGGGGGCGCGGCTGCTGTTCCCGATCGGCTGGCTGGCCGGCAGCGTGGTCGCGCAAGTGCTTGCCGGAGAGCGCGATCAGTTTGCCGCCGCCTGCGGCGTCATCCGCCGCAACGGCGCCTGTGACATCACCTTCAGCCTGGTGGAGGCCTGAATGGCCGACGACAGTTTCGAACTCTTCGATCTGCGCGTCGAAGCGGTCATCCCCGAGGGCAAGCCGGTCTATTGCGGCGCCAGGGCCGGCGACTATTTCGAACTCAAGGGCGAAATGCTCTCGCTGCCGGCAGGGCAGGGTTTTTCGATCTATTCGATCTCGGCCGTGTTGCCGCTCCTGGCGGCAAAGCAGCGCCCGACGCATGCAAATGACTGGATGACCTCGGATGCCGAGATCGCCTGTCCCGATCCCAATTGCGCCAGCCGGCTCCGCATCGTCAGGCTTGCCAAGCGGCGGTTCAGCCATGCCGAAACCACGGCCGTGCCGCTGCCGAAGGAGACCGACAAGGGATGACCGCCAGGACCATCGAACTCAGCCCCGGCTATGGGATCTCGCGAGTCATCCGCGGTGGCTGGCAGCTGGCCGGCGGGCATGGCGCCGTCGACCGCAGCCAGGCGGTGACCGACCTCATCGCCACTTTCGATGCCGGCATCTGGACCTATGACTGCGCCGACATCTACACCGGCGTCGAGGAACTGATCGGCGCCGCGCGCCTGCGGCTGGCCGGCGAGCGCGGTCTCGATGTCGCGGCCAGGATGAAGGTGCACACCAAGCTGGTGCCGGACCTCGAACGACTGGCAGGCATCAGCCGCGACTACATCAGGGGCATCGTCGATCAGTCGCTTCGCAGGCTCAAGACCGAGCGGATCGACCTCGTGCAGTTTCACTGGTGGGATTATGACCAGCCTCGTTACGTCGAGGCGATGGGTTGGCTCGACGAGCTTCGGCTGGAAGGCAAGGTGCGCAATCTCGGCACCACCAATTTCGATACGCCGAGGCTAGCCGAAATCCTCTCCGCGGGCATCCCGCTGGTCAGCCAGCAACTGCAATATTCAGTGCTCGACCAGCGGCCGGCAAACAGCCTTGCGGGCCTTGCCGCTAAGAACGGTGTCCGCTTCCTCTGCTACGGCTCGGTGGCGGGCGGCTTCCTCAGCGACAAATGGCTTGGCGTGGCCGAGCCCTCCACGCCGCTCGAAAACCGCTCGCTGGTCAAATACAAGCTGATCATCGACGACTTCGGCGGCTGGGAGCTGTTCCAGTCCCTGCTCAAGGCGCTGAAAGCGGTCGGCGATCGCCACGGCGTCGACATTGCCACCATCGCCTCGGCATGGGTGCTCGAGCAGCCGCAGGTCGCGGCCGTCATTGTGGGTGCGCGCAACCAGGCACATGCGCTGGCCAATACGAAAATCATGGACGTCGCGCTCGACGCCGACGATCGCGCGCGGATTGCTGCCGCCATCGCACAAGGCACCGGCCTCGCGGGCGATGTCTACGCGCTGGAGCGCGACCGTCATGGCCGCCACGGCTCGATCATGCATTACAACCTCAATGCGGGGAAGAAATGAGCGGAGAGCCTTCCCTTTTTTCGCGTGCCAGCGCTGAAATCATCGACCTGCATCGCTTCTTCGTCGACTGGTTTGTCGCCGCGCGAGCCGACGCTGTGGAGTTCGGCCGCTTCGAGGCTGTCATGGGCGAAGGCCTCACCATGGTGGCGCCGAATGGCCAGATCCTCGATCGCGACGCGGTCGTAGATCATGTCCGGACAAGCCGCGCCACTTGCGACGACGGTTTTGCCATATCGATCGAGGACATCAGGCCGGGTTGGCAGGACGCGGACACGATCGTCATCTTCTACATCGAGGCGCAACTGCGCGCCGGCAAACACAGTCGCCGGCAGTCCAGTGCGGTCTTCACCACCAGTTCATCGGCACCAAACGGCGTCGAATGGCGGCATCTGCATGAGACCTGGCTGCAGGCGCCGGAAGGCTGAACAGGCAAAAGTTCAAACAAGAAAAGGGGAACGGCAATGAAGAAGACGATACTTCAAATCACCACAGCACTGGCTCTCGTGACGATGGCCGGCGCCGCACACGCAGCGGACTGCAAGATCACCGTCGGCCTGGTCATGGAGCTCACCGGTCCGGCCGGCGAATACGGCCAGGCCGGCGCGAAGTCCGTCGAAATGGCCTTCCGCGACATCAATGAAGCCGGTGGCGTACGCGGCTGCGATCTCGCAACCGACACGCGCGACAGCCAGAGCCAGGGCAATATCGCGGTCGATGCCGCGACCCAGCTGGTACAGGTCAAGAAGGTGCCGGTGATCATCGGCGGCATCATCTCCTCGGTGTCGATCCCGATTTTGACCTCGGTCACCGGGCCGGCCAAGATCGTGCAGGTGTCGCCGGCTTCGTCCTCGCCGACGCTGACCGCCCTTGGCCGCGACGGCAAGACCAACGGCATCTTCTTCCGCACCATCACGTCGGATGCGCTGCAAGGCGTGGCCGCCGCCAAATACGCCATCGACAAGGGCTTCAAGAAACTGTCGATCATCCATGTCAACAACGACTTCGGCGTCAACATGGTGGCCGAATTCTCGCGTGCCTACAAAGCGCTCGGCGGCACCATCGTCTCCGACACGCCCTATAATGAAAAGCAGTCGAGCTATGCTTCGGAAGTGACGGCGGCGATGGGAGGCGAGCCGGACGGACTCTACCTCGTCAGCACGCCGGTCGACGGCGCAACGGTCGCCCGCACCTGGATATCGCAGGGCGGCGTGCAGAAATTCCTGCTCAATGACGGCATGAACAGCCCGGACTTCATCGAATCCGTCGGCGCCGATTATCTGAAGGATGCCTATGGTACCTCTTCCGGCACCAGCCCGACGGCATCCACCGACTATTTCCTGAAAAACTACAAGGAGTTTTCGGGCATCGAACCGTCGAACCCGGCAGCCGACCGTTCCTATGATGCCGGCGCCATTGTCGGTCTCGCCATTGCCATTGCCGGCTCCGAGGATCCAGCCAAGATCAAGGATGCCATGTACAAGGCGGTCGATCCTGCCGGCACACCGATCTATGCCGGCAAGGACGAGTTCGCCAAGGCGCTCGGCCTGATCAAGGACGGCAGGCCGATCCGCTATGAAGGCGTCATCGGTCCGGTCAGCTTCGACAAATATGGCGACATCACCGGTCCGTTCCGGCTGTGGAAGATCGTCGACGGCAAGGTGACGACCGACGGTGAAATGACAACCGACGACGTCAACGCGCTGCAGGCGAAATTGCAGTAGGCGCCGGTACATTGTCCGGCGCGATCTCCGTTCGAGCTCTGGGAGATCGACGCCGGACAAGCAGTCCAACATCGGCGCTAGTTACGCGGTCAAGCGCGAAATCAGCCGGGTCAATATAACGACAGGCGGCTGGCCGGGCATGAAGACCTGCGGATTGGAGAGGGCGCCGACGATATGACCCACATAGTCTGATTTGTCGTAGCCGATTGACGATATCGGGTAGGCGTCGAAATTGGTCAGGGACACATTGTCGAAGCCATAGAGGCGGAAGCGGCTGGGCCGGTTGTCGGGGAAATCCGCCCGGCAGACATCCAGAACACCCATGGCCATCGCGTCGGACGTACAAAAGACCGCATCGGGACAGCCGCGTCCCGTCAGGCCGGCGGCTGCCGCATAGCCCGACTCGTAGGAATAGTCTCCCTGGACCGTCTGCAGCAGTTCAATTCCATGATGCCGGAACGCTTCGAGGTAGTGGCCGATGCGCAGCTGTTCGACCCGCGAGGACGAACGGCCGGTCAGCAGGCTGGCCGTGCGCGCGCGCTTGGCCGCCGCATCCGCCACGGCCTCGGCGATGCCGACGCCTTCATCGGGAATGACGGTGGGTGACAGATCGTCATGCAGTCCGTTCAGCATGATGACCAGGTCCGAGCGAAACATGCGCCGCACCGTCGCTGCATCGGCAAAGTCGGAGAACACCACGGCGGCATCGACATGATAGGCAACGCCGTTGCGCAGAAAATCCTCGACCCCTTCCGCCGAGCCGATGCGGATGAGGATGACCTGCTTGCCGATCGACTGGATTGCGTCGAGCAGACGGTCGAACAGGTCGAGATCTGAAAGGTCGTGAATGTGGTTGACCACGACGGCAACCAGATTGACGGTCTTGGTGGTCAGGCTTTGCGCCAGGAGATTGGGTTTGTAGCCGAGCTGCGCGGCGGCCTGCACGACACGTTCGCGTTTGTCCGCCGAGACCGGTCGCGGTCCGCTCGACAGCGCACGGCTCGCCGCGGCACGCGACACGCCTGCCAGCCGCGCGACATCGGCGATCGTTGCGACGGCGCCTCGAGTGTGCGCCGATCGGTTGCCGGTAGTGGGTGTCACCACAGCGGGTTGAGCGCCGGCGGGTTGGAGCCCGGCCCCCACCACTTCTTGTAGGTCGCCTCGTAGGTGCCCGACTGGATGAAGTCGGACACGAACATGTCGAGCCAGCGGACGAATTCGGGATCGCCCTTGGCGACCGCGATGCCGATCGGATCGTTGGAATAGAGGCCAGGCAGCGTCACCAGGCTCGGTGTCTTGGTTGCGAGGTAATCGAGCAGTGAGGAATCCTCGATCGCCGCATCGACGCGCTTCTGTTGCAGCTGCAGAACCCCGTCGGGCGCGAACTGGTCGACATAAACGAGCTCTGCGTCCGGCACGGCTGCCTTGAGGAAGGTTTCGCCCGTGGTGCCGCGGCCGACGACAACCTTCTTGCCGGCGAGCCCCTTGAGGTCGGTTATCCCGGCATCCTTCTGGACGATGACGCGCAGCCCGGCCCGGTTGTAGGGGATGGTGAAGTTGACGGTCTTGGCCCGCTCGAGCGTTGCCGAGGTGTTTGCGACCGCGACATCGATCTGTCCCGACACCAGCATGGAAATACGCGCATCGCCCGAGACGTCGACGAACTCGACCGGCACGCCGAGCTTTTGCGCCAGCAGCGTCGCGACATCGACATCGTAGCCGACAGGGTTGTTTTGTGCATCCCGAAAGCCGATCGGCTCGCCGCCGAGCGATACGCCGATGCGAATGGTGCCGCGTGAGCGGATGTCGTCAATCATGCCGGCAAGGGCTGGAAATGCCGAACCGGCCACGATGGCCAGCGCGGCGAAGGCACGCACTACGGTTTTCATGGTTCCTCTCCTTATTTTCTAGTGACGCGTTTTGCTGCCCGCAATTCGGGTGCGGGCATGGAATCCTTCCAGAGCCAGTAGCGGACCTCGCCCTCGCATCTGAAATTCACCACCTCGTGGTTCTGCTCGGCGTCGACGGCGTGGATGACCACTCCGGCCAGGAAGCCGGTGTCGAGTTCAGCCAGTTCCTCGACCGCCAGCGCGACCGCATCCGACAGGGATCGGCCAAGCTTCATGGCCAGCACGACGGTCCGTGCGGTGGCGCAGCGCATCGTCATCTCGCCGGTATGGGTGCACGCCGCCGCGCCATAGCGGCTGTCGGCGTAAAAGCCTGCGCCGGGAATGGGAGAATCGCCGAGCCGGCCCGGATATTTCCACGCCCAGCCCGAGGTCGAACTCGCGGCATGGACGCCGCGCCGCGCATCCGCCGACAGGAAGACGGTGGTGTCGCGGACCCGCTCGGGATCGGTGATAGTACGGCTGAGCGGCGCCAGATCGATATCGGGGAATTTCGCCAGCTGTTGCGGTGTGAGTTCCTGTTGCAGCCGCTCCCACCAGACGCGCTTGCTGTCCTCGAACAAGACTTCGTCTTCGGCAAAACCGATTTCGCTGGCAAAGCGCCGCGCCCCTTCGCCGGTCAGCATCACATGCGGCAGGCGCTTCATCACCTGCTGGGCCAGGGCAGCGACCGCCAAGGTCCTTGGCACAGCGCCGACTGAACCGACCTCTCTTGTATTGCCATCCATGACGCCGGCGTCGAACTCCATCTCGCCCAGCATGTTCGGCCAGCCGCCATAGCCGACGCTGCGAACCTTGACCTCTTTCTCCACCATGCCGATGCCGGCAACCATCGCGTCCAGGCTGACGGCGCCATCGCGCAGCATTTGCACCGAGGTCTCGAATCCCGGCCATGCTTCGTTGTTGGCTAACAGCAGCATTCCTAGTCCTTGCGCATCCTGGAGAGAAACTGCGCAACCCGCGGCTGCGCCCGGCCGCCGTCCGCGGCGAAGAAACGATCCGTCGGCAGATCGACCACCAGCCTGCCCTTGTCGAGGAAGACGATGCGGTTGGAAATCTCGCGCGCGAATTCGATCTCGTGGGTGACGAACAGCATGGTCGTGCCTTGCGCGGCGAGATTAGCCAGGATGGCCAGCACCTCGGCCGTCATTTCCGGGTCGAGCGCACTGGTCACTTCATCGAGCAGCAGATAGCGCGGCTGCATGGCGAGCGCCCGGCAGATGCCGACACGCTGGCGCTGCCCGCCCGACAACTGCGCCGGGTAGGCGTTGGCCCGATCGGCAAGGCCGACGGACTCGAGCAGCTTGCGCGCCAGCGCCTCGGCCTCAGGGCGCGGCATCTTCAGCACCTCGATCGGGGCGAGCGTAATGTTCTGAAGCGCGCTCATATGCGGATAGAGGTTGAACAGCTGGAAAACGGTGCCTGAGCGCTTGCGCGCCTCGGCCAGCTCCTTCGGCTTGCTGACATCGAAATCGTCGACCGTGATGCGGCCCGACTTCAGCTTTTCGAGGCCGTTGATGCAACGGATCAGTGTCGACTTGCCGGACCCCGACGACCCGAGGATCGAGACCACTTCGCCGGGCGCAATCGTCAGGTCGACGCCGTCCAGCACAGTGACCTCGCCGAACGCTTTGTGCACGTTTTCGATCTTGAGCATGTTAAAGCCCCCGCCAGGCGCTGTGCGCCCGCAGGCGGTTTTCAAGACGCTCGCCAAGCAGGGCGACCAGCTTTGCCGCGCCATAGTAGAGCAGCCCGACGACGGTCCAGACCGCGAACGGCTTCAAGGTTCGCATGTTGAGGATGTGGCCAATCTTGGTCAGGTCGACGACGCCGATGACAGAAATCAGCGACGTCACCTGAAGCTGGTTGACCAGCAGCGCGACGAGCGGGCCGACCGCGAAGGCGGCAGCCTGGGGCGAAACGATATGGCGCAGGACCTGCCACCGGGTCAGGCCGAAGACACGCGCGGCCTCGACCTGCTCGCGTTCGATCGACTCGATCGCCGAGACCGCGATGACATAGACGAATGCCGCGGTGTTCGCCGACAGAGTGATGGTCGCTGCGGTGACCGGCGTCACCCTTATATGCAACAGCGCCGGCAGGCCGAAGAACACCAGGAACAGCTGCACCAACACCGGCGAGTTCTTCAACAGCTCCGACAGGAAGGTGACGACCTGGGCCAGAACCGGCACACGGTAGAACCGCACCAGCGCCCAGCTCAGGCCAATCAGCAGTCCGATCAGAGAGGTGACGAGAAACAGCGCGATGTTGGTGCCGAGACCTTGCGCCAGCAGGATCAGGTCGTAGGAGGTGAAGTCGCTGAACCGCATCAGTCGACCGCCTCCATCATGTCCCGATTGAGATGGCGGTGGAGCAGGGTGACGCCCAGCGAGACCAGATAGGTCAGGGCCGCATAGGCACAGAGCAGCACCATATAGACCTCGAAGGGCCGATAGGTCTGCGAGACCACGATCTGGGCTGAGCCGGTGAGCTCGTTGAGCGTGATGGTCGAGAGGATCGAGGACGTAAGGATCATGTTGATGAGCACGGATCCGAGCGGTCGCACGGAGGTGCGCAGCGCAATCGGCAGCACGATGCGGGTGAAGATCTTGCGCCTGGACAGGCCGCTCACTTCAGCGGCGTCGATGATGCCCTGGTCGATGGCGAGGATGCCGGCGCGAATGATGTCGGAGGCATAGGCGCCGCCGGCAATCGAAAGCGCCACGACGCCGGTGGTGAAGGCATCGATGTAAATGCCGAGCTCGGGCAGGCCGTAATAGAAGAAGAACAGCTGGACGATGAACGGCACATTGCGGAAGAGATCGACATAGACGAAGGCGATCCGTCGAAGCAGTGCCGAGGCGGAGGTGCGTGCGATCGCCACCAACGCGCCCATGAAGACGCTTCCTACCAGCGACAGCGCGCAAGCCGCGGCCGTGAGTTCGGCGCCGCGCGCCAGAAAACCCAGATGCCGGCCTGTGGATTGCATTCGTTGCGATGATTCCGGTTCGCCTCATGCGCGCTATGTCTCAAGCGCCGACAATTCGCCGCCGGCTTTCAACTCGACGACGCCGCCTATGCCAGCCGCGCGTCGCTGCGATGGCGGCTGGGGCGGCGCCCTCGGTTTTGCCGATCCCGGCGCCGGTGTCGGATTCGGCTACGTCACCAACCGCATGCTGGGTTTCGACGACTCCACGCCGCAAGGTGTTGATGATGCCGTTTACGACGAGCTCTGACGTAGGGGCGTTATGTGCGGATATTCGGGTTCCACATGGCGTCCGGCACGATCACCAGCTTGCCGACGAAGTCCTTGGCAATAAAGTCTGCCTGCGCCTTGTGAAAATCGGAGAGCCTGTAGACGCCGCCGACCAGCGGCCGGATTTTCTTCGCTTCGATGTATCCAATGATGCGGCGGAAGTCGGCGCGCGTGCCCTGGCTCGATCCGTGCAGTTGCAGCTGCTTGAGATACATGGTCCTGAGATCGAGCTGCACGACCGGGCCGGCGATGGCGCCGGCGGTGGTGTACCGGCCTTCAGGTCGCAGGATGCGCAGCAGGTCGTTGAAGATCGCGCCGCCGACGAGATCGGCGACCACATCGATCGGCTGGTCGCCAGTGGCTTCATTCACGGCGGCGGGAAGATCGGCAACCCCACGGGTAATGACCGCTTCGGCGCCGATGTCGCGCACCGCCTGCTCCTTGCCCTTGCCGACGACCGCATAGGGAATGGCGCCGCGCGCCCGCGCCAGCTGCACGATGCCGGAACCGACGCCGCCCGAGGCGCCGGTGACCAGCACGCGTTCGCCGGCTTTCAGCCCGGCGCGCTCCAGCATCTGTTCGCCGGTGAGGTAGGCGCAGCAGAAGGTGGCGAGTTCGACGTCGCTCATGTCAGTATCGACGAAATGCGCATTCTCGCCCGGCACCGTCTGGTACTCGGCGTACCCGCCGTCGCGACCGTGGCCCATATAGTCAATGTCGGCGAGGGAATCGTCGTCGCGGTTGTAGATCGAAAAATCGACCATTACCCGTTCGCCGATACGGCCCGGGGAAACGCCTTCGCCGACGGCAGCGATGGTGCCGACCGTGTCGGTGCCCTGGATGCGCGGGAAGGTAAGCGTGTTGCCTTGCCGCCGCCACGTCGACACGGCGGCAGCGTCCTCCTCCGTGCCATAGGCGCCCTGGCGTACCCAGACATCGGTGTTGTTCATACCGCAAGCGCTGACCTTAACCAGCACCTCGCCGGCGGCAGGCACAGGCACTTTCACATCGCTGCGATAGACGAGCTTTTCCGGTCCGCCATGCCCGGTGAGCAGCACGGCGGCCATGGTGGCGGGGAGGGTCTTGGTCATGGCATTCATGGGTCGATCTCAGAGATTGGAAAACACGCTGTTGACGGCATCGGCGGTTTTCGAAACGACGATGTCGGCTTCCTCACGCGTCAGGCAGAGCGGCGGCGCGAAGCCTAGTATGTCGCCCTGCGGCATGGCGCGGCCGATGACGCCGCTGGCGGCAAGTGCTGTCGCCACTTGCGGCCCGATCTTGAGCGAGGCGTCGAAGAACACCCGGTCGTCCTTGTCGGCGACAAATTCGACCGCCGCCAGCATGCCATCGCCGCGCACGTCGCCGACGTGTCTGTGCCCGCCGACAGCCTTGGTCAGTTCGGCGCGGAAATAAGCGCCGGTCTCACCGGCGTTCGTCACCAGGTCCAGTTCGTCGATCAGTTCGAGATTGGCGACACCTGCGGCGACGCAGATCGGATGCGCGGCATAGGTCCAGCCATGGCCGAGCGAACCGAGCTTGTCGGAGCCCTGCACCAGCACCTGCCACATCTTGTCGGCAACGATGACGCCCGACAGCGGCGCGTAGGCCGAGGTCAGCCCCTTGGCGATGGTGATGAGGTCTGGCTTGATGCCGTAATGGTCGGAGCCGAACATGGTGCCCAGACGGCCGAAGCCCGTCACCACCTCGTCGGCGACCAGCAGCACGTCATACTTCTTCAGCACCGCCTGGATCTTCTCCCAGTAGCCGGCCGGCGGCGGCACGATGCCGCCAGTACCGAGGATCGGCTCGCCGATGAAGGCGGCGACGGTTTCGGGACCTTCGGCCAGGATCATCTCTTCCAGTCTGTCGGCGCAATGCTGCGAGAACTGCTCCTCGCTCATCGAGCGGTCGGCGCGGCGGAAATAGTAGGGCGCTTCGGTGTGCAGGACCGGCGCGCGCGGCAGGTCGAAGGCGTTATGGAACAGGTCGAGCCCGGTCAGTGATCCCGTCATCACGCCCGAACCGTGATAGCCGCGCCAGCGCGAGATGATCTTCTTCTTCTCCGGCCGCCCAAGCACGTTGTTGTAGTACCAGATCAGCTTGATGTTGGTCTCGTTGGCATCCGAACCCGAGAGGCCGAAATAGACCCTCGACATGCCCTTCGGCGCGCGGTCGATGATCATCTTGGCCAGCGTGATCGAGGCCTCGGTCCCGTGGCCGACATAGGCGTGGTAGTAGGCGAGGTTCTTCGCCTGGGTGGCGATCGCGTCGGCGATCTTCTGGCGGCCATAGCCGACATTGACGCAATAGAGACCGGCAAAGGCATCGATGCTCTTCCTGCCATTGTTGTCCCAGACGGTGACGCCTTCGCCGCCGGCCATGATGCGGGTCGGCGATTCACCCCGCGCATGCGTGCCCATATGGGTCGAAGGATGGAAGAAGTGGTCGCGATCCCAGGCATTGAGTTCGTTGGATTGGTCGAGCATTTTTTGACTCCTTGAGAGATGGCCGGACGGACTTATGCGACGTCCAGGCAGAGGTACTTCAGATCGGCGAAAGCTTCGAGCCCATGGCGCGAGCCTTCGCGGCCGATGCCGGATTGCTTGACGCCGCCGAATGGGATCGGCGCGCCGGTGATCTTGACGCGGTTGATAGCGACCATGCCGTAGTCGAGCGCGCGGCCCAGGCGCTGCTGGCGGGCGCCGTTCTCGGTAACGACATAGGCAACCAGGCCATATTCTGTGGCGTTGGCACGGGCGATCACTTCGTCCTCACTGTCGAACGGCGTGACGGCGGCGACCGGCCCAAAGGTCTCCTCGCGCATGATCAGCGCTTCGTCGCTGACATCGGCCAGCAGCGTCGGCTGGTAGAACAGCGGCCCGGCCTGATGCCGCTTGCCGCCGGTGAGACAGCGCGCGCCACGAGCGATGGCATGGGCGACCTGCTCTTCGACCCTTGCGACGGCACGCTCATGCATCAGCGGCCCGATGTCGATCTTGTCGGTAAGGCCGTTGCCGGTGCGCAGCGCCTCGATACGCCTGGCAAAAGCGGCGCAGAAGCGATCGTAGATCGGGCGCTGGACATAGATGCGGTTGGCGGCGAGGCAGTCCTGGCCGGAGGTGGCGAATTTGGCATCGATGGCGATGCTCACCGCCTTGTCCAGATCGGTATCGGCAAAGACGATCAGCGGCGCGTGGCCCCCAAGCTCCATCACCAGCCGCTTCATCGTCGGCGCGCTTTGCGCCGCGATCAGCCGGCCGATCTCGGTCGAGCCGGTGAAGCTTATGGCGCGAACGCGCGGGTCTTCGCACATGCGGCCGACGATGGTTGCAGCCTTTCCGGTGATGACGTTGAAGACACCGGCGGGGATGCCGGCGCGCTCGCCAAGTTCCGCCAGCGCCAGCGCCGACAGCGGCGTCTCGGATGAAGGATGCGCGACGATGGTGCAGCCGGCGGCAAGGGCGGCCGCCGCCTTGCGGGTCAGCATCGCCGCCGGAAAATTCCAGGGCGTGACGACGCCGACAACGCCGAGCGGCTCTCGTCGCACCATCATTTCCGCTTTGGGCAGATGGCTGGTGACGCTCTCGGCGTTGAGGCGCTTTGCCTCTTCGGCATACCACTCGACGAAGGAGGCGGCGTAGTCGATTTCGCCAAACGATTCCTGCAGCGGCTTGCCCTGTTCCAGTGTCATCAGCAGGGCCAGATCATCCTTGGCTGCAACGATCAGCTCGAACCATTTTCGCAGAATTCTGGACCGCTCCTGCGGCAGCAGTGACCGCCAAGCCGGGAAGGCACGCGCGGCGGCACCGATTGCCCTTGTCGTTTGCTGCGCATCGAGCGCGGCGACAAACGCGACCGTCGCGCCTGTGGCCGGATCGGTGACTTCAAAGCTTTCGGCCGCTTCGCTCGCGGTCCAATGCCCATCGACATAGGCAAGCTCGCGCAGCAGCCGGCGGTCGGAGAGGCGGTCGAGCGCCTCATGGCGATGCGAGCGGGCAAAATGCGCGGACATGGTCGAGGCCTCCCGGTTCGGACGATCCGGGAAGACTATCCGTCACATGCAGACAGAGAGACTGTTTCGACGCCCTGAAGGAGAGAGACTCTCTCTATTGTGCCGTCCCGACAGACATTCTCTCCGGGCTTATGCCGACGCCGGCAGCAGATCGGCTATCGGCAGCACGATTTCGTCCTTCACCGTCTTGGTGACGATGTAGGTGAAGTAGCGGTCGATGCCGATCTCGCGCTCCAGCAGGTCGTCGACCAGCCGCTGATAGGCGTCGATGTCGCGCGTCATCACCTTGACCACATAGTCGACGCCGCCGCCCACCGACCAGCAGGCGACGATTTCGGGGATGTCGCGGATGACGCGTTCGAAGCGGTCGAAATCGGCCTGGCGATGGCTGGCCAGCGTCACCTCCATCAACACGGTGGCGACCGGCGCCACCACGCGCATGGCGATCCTGGCGTGGTAGCCCGAGACGATGCCTGCCTTCTCCAGCTTGCGCAGCCGCATCCAGCACGGCGTCGGCGACAGCCCGACCTGTTCGGCCAGCGCCAGCTTGGTGATGCGCCCGTCGCGCTGGATGGCGTCGAGTATCCTGAGGTCGACCGCGTCGAGTTTCGATGTCATCGGCGTCCGCTTTTTGTCGGCATCACCATGACGGCGCATTATTTCGATTGTCAATTGCACTGATTTCGATCTCTATTAAGTCATGACATTATGGCAACCCGACCCTGCGCTCATCCGCCGGCCAGCCTATCAAACGCTGGCCGACCAGTTCGCCCGCGCCATTCATGACGGGCGGCTGGCCAACGGCGCGCGGCTTCCAACGCATCGAAGGCTGGCAGACGATTTAAAACTGTCGGTGCAGACGGTCAGCCGCGCCTACGAAGAACTGATCCGGCGCGGCCTGATTTCGGGCGAGATCGGCCGTGGCAGCTTTGTCCAGACGCAGCGCCGCGACCCGGAGCCGCCCTATCTGCCGGAGCGCCTCGGCGAGGTCATCGATCTGTCAATCCTGAAGCCGGTCTGCGAGCCGATGCATTTGGAGCGGCTGAAGCAGGCGCTGGGCTGGCTGGCCGAAAACCTGCCATCCAGTTCGGCGTTGTCGTTCCGGCCCAACATGGTGTTCCCGCGTCACCGCGCGGTGGCTGTCGAATGGCTGAAACTGTGTGGGCTCGACACCTCCGCACAGAATATCAGCCTGACCAATGGCGCGACCGCCGGGATGACCGTGGCGCTGATGAGCGTTGCGCCGCCGGGATCGACTGTCGCCACCGAGGCTATCGGCCACCACACGCTGGTGCCGCTGGCGCGCTATCTCGGCTTCAACCTGGAAGGCCTGCCGATCGACGGCAATGGCCTGATCCCGGAGGCGTTGAACGAGGTCTGCCGGCTCACCGACATTCGCGCGGTATTCGTGCAACCGTCGGTGATCAACCCGACGGCGACGCTGATGGACGCTCGGCGGCGCGAAGAGATCGCCGCGGTCGCGCGCAAGCACGACATCGCCATCATCGAGAACGATGTGCTGGGTCCGCTGGTCGAGGACCGGCCGCCGCCGGTCGCCGCCTTTGCGCCGGAGCGCACGCTCTACGTCACTTCCTTCACCAAGATCACCGTACCTGGCCTGCGCATCGGCTATCTCGCGGCGCCCGACCGCTATGTCGCCGCCGTTGCCAACCGGCATCTGGTGTCGAACTGGATGGCGACGCCGCTGGTGGCCGAGATCGCCACCAAATGGGTGACCGACGGCACGGCGATGGAACTCGTTCGCTGGCAGCGCGCGGCATTGCGCCGCCGCCAGGACATCGCAGCCGAGGTGCTGGGCGGGGTTGGTTATCGCGCCAGGCGCGACGGGCTGCATGTCTGGTTGCAACTGCCCGCGGACCGTGCCGAGGAAAGCTTCGTCGCCCAGGCCCGCCTGCAAGGCGTGGCGATCGCGCCCGGCACCTCCTTCCGCATCTCGGATGCGCCCTGGCATCCGGCGGTGCGCATCTCGCTCGGCTCGACCACCGAGGGGGAACTGCGCGCCGGCCTCGGCGTTGTCACCAAGTTGCTGCTTGGCGATCCGGAGCATCTGCTGCTCGCAATCTAAGCGGGAATTGCTCTGGAATCATGCAGTGCCGGAAATATTGTCATGATTTTATTTTCCCAATTGACATGATTTGGCGCGTTCCGCATCGTTAAGGGCACAGGCTTCTCCAGCAGGGGAAATTCATTTGTCCTCACCCATCATCAAGGTCGACGCCATTTCGAAGAGCTTCGGCTCGTTCAAGGTACTGGACGGCCTGTCGATGCAGGTCATGCCCGGCGAGAAGCTGGCGCTGATCGGCCCGTCCGGCTCGGGCAAGACGACGATCCTGCGCATCCTGATGACGCTGGAGAAGATCGACGGCGGCCATATCCAGATCGATGGCGAGCAGCTCTACCACATGGAGCGCAATGGCCAGCTGCTGCCCGCCGACGAGCGGCACCTGACCAAGATGCGGCAGAAGATCGGCATGGTCTTCCAGCTGTTCAATCTGTTTCCGCACAAATGCGTCATGGATAACGTCACGCTGGCGCCGATGCTGACCAAGGGCACGCCTCGCGCCGCCGCTGAAAAGCGGGCCATGGAACTGCTCGACATGGTCGGCATGGCTGACAAGGCGAAGTCGATGCCGGCGCAGCTGTCCGGCGGCCAGAAGCAGCGCGTGGCGATTGCCCGTGCGCTGGCATTGTCGCCGAAGATCATGCTGTTCGACGAGGTGACGTCGGCCCTCGATCCGGAGCTGGTCGAGGAGGTGATGAATGTCATGCGCAAGCTCGCCGCAGAGACCGACATGACCATGCTGCTGGTCACCCACGAGATGGGCTTTGCCCACGACTTCGCCGACCGCGTGCTGTTCTTCGACCGCGGCAAGATCGTCGAAGAGGGCAAACCAGACGAGATTTTCCGCCATCCAAAGCAGGAGCGCACGCAAGGCTTCCTGAAGAAGATCATCGCGGCCGGACATCGTGTCTGACCGCTTTGCGGGGCGGAAGACCGCCCCAGACAAAACCAAGAAGACAACAAAGGAGTTGGGAACAATGAAGAAACTTGGCATTCTGGCCGGCGTCGCCGGTCTCGCACTGACGGCGGTGCTCGCCGCGTCGAGCACCGGTTCGGCCGATGACAGCAAGCTCGAGCAATTGAAGGCGCAGGGCTTTGCCCGCGTCGCGATCGCCAACGAGCCGCCCTATACGGCGGTCGCCGCCGACGGCAAAGTTTCGGGTGCGGCGCCCGACGTGGCGCGCGAGGTCTTCAAGCGTCTCGGTGTTGCCGACATCGTCGCTTCGATCTCCGAATATGGCGCGATGATCCCCGGCCTGCAGGCCGGCCGCTTCGACGTCGTCACCGCCGGCCTGTTCATGAAGCCGGAGCGTTGCGCGGCGGTCGTCTATTCCGAGCCGGTGCTGTGCGACGCCGAGGCGATGCTGGTGAAGAAGGGCAATCCGAAGGGCTTCAAGAGCTACGAGGACGTCGCCAAGGACACGTCAGCCACCATTGGCGCGCCCGGTGGCGGCACGGAGGAGAAGCTGGCGCTCAACGCCGGCGTGCCGCGCGAGCGCGTCATCGTCGTGCCGGACGGCCAGAGCGGCCTGAAGATGCTGCAGGACGGTCGCATCGATGCCTATTCGCTTCCCGTCCTGTCGATCAACGACCTCGTCAAGAAAGCCAACGATCCGAACCTCGAAGTCATCGCCCCGGTGGTCGGCGCGCCGGTCTATTGCGACGGCGCCGCCTTCAAGAAAGGCGATGAGGCCCTGCGCGACGCCTTCGATGTCGAGCTCGCCAAGCTGAAGAAATCCGGCGAGTTCGCCAAGATCGTCGAGCCCTACGGCTTCTCGGCCGCAGCCGCGATGTCGACCACGCGGGACAAGCTCTGCGCGGCGAAGTGATTTTTCCTTCTCCCCGTTCAACGGGGAGAAGGTGGCCCGAAGGGCCGGATGAGGGGCGGCGCCAAGTTCTGTTATGCTAGCGCTGCCCCTCATCTGCCTGCCCGTCCTCCGCAGCAGCTGCGCTGCAGCTTCGGAGGGTGGACTGGCATCTTCTCTCCGTGAACGGGGAGAAGGAAGCTAACCGCCAACGTTGGAACCCGAATGACCCAGTGGTCCGGCTACCTCGGCCTGATATTGCAGGGAGCGCTTGTCACCATCGAGCTGACGCTGATGGGGTCGGTGCTCGCCCTGATCATGGCCTTCCTCGCCGGCATGGGCCGCGTGTCGCGCTTCTTTGCGCTGCGCTGGCTGGCCACCGCCTATATAGAATTCTTCCGCGGCACCTCGATCTTCGTGCAGCTGTTCTTTGCCTATTTCGTGTTGCCGTTGATCGGCCTCGAACTGACCCCCCTGCAGGCGGGTGTGCTGGCGCTGGGCCTCAATGTCGGCGCCTATGCGGCCGAGGTGGTACGCGGCGCCATCCAGTCGGTCGGCCGCGAACAATATGAGGCCTGCATCGCGCTCAACCTCGGCCGCTGGCAAGGCATGCGCCATGTCATCCTGCCGCAGGCGCTGCTGGTCATGCTGCCGACCTTCGGCAACAATGCCATCGAACTGCTCAAGGCGACCTCCGTGGTGTCGCTGATCTCGCTCGCCGATCTCACCTTTCAGGCGCAGGTCGTGCGCTCGCAGACCGGTAACACGCTGGCGCCGTTCACCACCATCCTGATCATCTATTTCGCCCTGGCGCTGATCATCTCCTGGGGCGTGCGTTCATTGGAACGCCGCATGGCGCGCGGCCTCGACGGGGTGCGCGTCTGATGGATTGGGACTGGAACTTCGTCTGGGAGATCCTGCCGACGCTGATCCAGGGCGTGAAGATCACCATCCTGGCAACGCTGCTCGGCTCCGTGCTGGCCGCTGTCGTGGGTCTGGGCATCGCGCTAGCACGACGCTCGCCCAACAAGGCGCTGTCGCGCACCGTTGGTTGGGCGGCCGAATTCATCCGCGGCACGCCGCTTCTGGTGCAGCTCTATTTCATCTTCTACGTGCTGCCGGATTTCGGCATCCTGTTGCCGCCGCTGGTCGCCGGCGTCATCGGGCTCGGCCTGCACTACGGCACCTACACGGCGGAAGTCTATCGCGCCGGCATCGACNCTGGTCGCCGGCGTCATCGGGCTCGGCCTGCACTACGGCACCTACACGGCGGAAGTCTATCGCGCCGGCATCGACAACGTGCCGCGCGGCCAGTGGGAGGCGGCCAAGGCCTGCAATCTGAGCGCCACGCAGACCTGGACCAACATCATCATTCCGCAAGCGATCCCACCGATGATCCCGGCGCTGGCCAATTATTTCATCGCGATGTTCAAGGAGACACCGCTGCTATCGGCAATCACCGTGCTGGAGCTGATGAACCAGGCAAAGAGCGTCGCCAACACCTACTATCGCTACATTGAGCCGATCACGCTGGTCGGCGCTTTCTTCCTCGTCATCAGCCTCTTCTCGGTCGTGCTGCTGCGCTGGCTGGAACATCGCTACGGCAAGATCGAAAGGTAATTCTCAAGATGAAACCGCTGCCCGAAATCAGGCTGATGCCGACAAGGCCGGCGCTCGATGCGCGCCCGCTGGAAAAGCGCGTCGGCCTGATCATCCTTGCCACCGACCACACCAGCGAACCGGATTTCCGCCGCATGGTGGCGAGCGAGCGCATCGGCGTCTATGTCGCGCGCATTCCCTACAAGAATCCGACGACGCCGGAAAACCTTCGCAAGATGCAGCCGGAGCTGGCGGCGGGCGCCGCGCTGATCCTGCCAGACGAGCCGCTCGACGCGATCTGCTACTCCTGCACCTCGGCCTCGGTGGTGATTGGCGACGCCGAGATCGAGGCGGCGATCCAGTCTGCCAAGCCGGGTGTTCCTGTGGTCACGCCGCCCATGGCAGGCGTGCGCGGGCTGAAGGCGCTGGGTGCCAAGAAGATCAGCATCCTCACCCCTTACACCGTAGAAACCTCCAGACCGATGGCGACGTATTTCGCCGAGCGCGGCTTTGAGATCGTCAGCTTCACCTGCCTCGGCTTCGAGGACGATCGCGAGATGGCGCGCATTGCGCCGGCAGCGATCGCCGACCTGGCTCGTGAGGCGACGAATGCGCAGGCCGATGCACTGTTCGTGTCCTGCACCGCATTGCGCGGAGCGCTCGCGGTTCCCGGGATGGAACAGGCGATCGACCGCCCGGTCGTCACCAGCAATCAGGCCAGCGCCTGGAATTGTTTGCGGTTGTGTGGCGACGGGACGTCGCATCCCGAATTTGGCCGTCTGATGACGCTGCCTTTGCCGCGCGATTGACGATCATGACGACAGTCACCCTTAACGATATTCGTGCCGCCCGGGAGCGAATTGCCGGCAAAATCGAACGCACGCCGACAGGGTTATCTCACAGCCTTTCCGAACGACTGGGCATCCCCGTCCACCTCAAGCTTGAACACCGCCAGACCACCGGCAGCTTCAAGCTGCGCGGCGCCTCGAATGCCATTGCTTCGCTGAGCGCCGAGGAGAAGGCGCGCGGCGTGGTCGCGGCGTCGACCGGCAATCATGGCCGTGCGCTGGCCCATGCCGCGAAGCTCGAAGGCATGCGTGCGGTGATCTGCATGTCGCGACTGGTGCCGGGCAACAAGCTCGACGAAATCCGTCGGCTTGGCGCGGATGTCCGCATCATCGGCAACAGTCAGGACGAGGCGCAGCAGGAGGTCGAACGGCTGGTGGCGCAGGAGGGACTGGTGATGCTGCCGCCCTTCGACCACCCGGCCATCATCGCAGGGCAAGGCACGCTCGGACTGGAGATGATCGAGCAGGTCCCGGATGCCGCTCTCGTCCTGGTGCAACTCTCCGGTGGTGGACTCGCCTCGGGCATCGCCGCCGCCGTCAAGGGCGTCAGCCCCGGGACAAAAATCATCGGCGTTTCGATGGCGCGTGGTGCTGCGATGAAGGCGAGCCTGGATGCCGGTCGCCCGGTCGAGGTGGAAGAACTGCCGACGCTGGCGGATTCGCTCGGCGGCGGCATCGGTCTCGGCAACCGGCTGACCTTCGCCATGTGCCGCGATCTGCTCGACGACGTCATCCTGCTCAGCGAGGACGAGATCGCCGCCGGCATCCGCCATGCCTATGAACAGGAGCGCGAGATCGTCGAAGGCGCCGGCGCGGTCGGCATCGCCGCGCTGCTTGCCGGGAAGGTCAAGGCGACCGGGCCGGTGGTCGTTCTTCTCTCGGGCCGCAATATCGACATGAACACGCATCGCAAGATCGTCTGGGGTGACGCAATCGCGGAGCGCGCGGCATGAAAACTCTCCCACGCCGAATTCCCGCCCACCCCCCTCTGTCCTGCCGGACATCTCCCCCGCAAGGGGGGAGATCGGCAGCTTCGATGCGGTCGCTGTTCTTGCTGCGCTGGAGATTGGCGAAGGCAGGAGTGCAGTCCAATCTCCCCCCTTGCGGGGGAGATGGCCGGCAGGCCAGAGGGGGGGGTGACGGAACACTATCCTTCGCAGTGCGCGCCTTCGCGGAGCGCGTCGCATGAGCCGGATGACGATCCTCACCGAGAAGGAACTGCGCACAATCGTGACGCTCGATCTCGACGCGGTCGCCTGCGTCGAAAACGCTTTCCGCGCGCTCGCCACATTGCCGGTGGCGATGCCGCCGATTCTGCGGTTGGACATTCACGAGCAGCGCGGCGAGGTGGATGTGAAGTCCGCCTATGTGCCTGGAATAGACGGTTTCGCCGTCAAGATAAGCTCCGGCTTCTTCGATAATCCGAAGCTCGGTCTGCCCAGCGGGGGCGGCATGATGGTGTTGCTCTCGGCAAGAACCGGTGTGGTCGAGGCGCTGCTGCTGGACAATGGCTATCTCACAGATGTCCGCACCGCTGCTGCCGGCGCCGTCGCGGCGAAGCATCTGTCGCGGCCGGATTCGTCCGTCGCCGCAATCTTCGGCGCCGGCGTGCAAGCCGGGCTGCAACTCGAAGCACTCATGTTGGTGCGGCCGATCGCCGAGGCACGTATCTGGGCGCGCGATGCGGTCAAGGCGCAGACGGCCGCAGGCGCGCTGCGCGAAAAGCTCGGCATTCTCGTGCGCGCCGAGCCGGATGCAGCCAAAGCAACCATCGGCGCCGACATCATCGTCACCACCACGCCGTCGACCGAGCCGCTGATCAAGGCCGGCTTTGTCGTTGCCGGGCAGCACATCACCGCCATGGGCTCGGATGCCGAACACAAGAACGAGATCGCGCCGGCGATCCTGCGCATGGCCGATCTCTATGTCGCCGACAGCGCCAAGCAGACACGGCGTCTGGGAGAACTGCATCACGCCATCGCATCGGGCGTGATGGGAGCCGATGCCGCGGTCACCGAACTCGGCCAGATCATCGCCGGCGAACGGCACGGAAGGCGCTCACCCAGCGATATCACCATTGCCGACCTCACCGGCACCGGCGTGCAGGATACGGCGATCGCCACGCTCGCTCGCGACCGGGCGCGGGCGGCCAATGCCGGAACCATTTTTGAAAGCTGATGCTGGCCGCAAGGCCCAACAAACGAGGACCAAGAACAATGCAACCGAACCTGAAATTCTCGCGCGCCGAATTTGCGGATCGCCTCGCCAAGACGCGGAAAGCCATGGAGGTGAAGGGCGTCGATCTCCTGGTTGTCAGCGACCCCTCCAACATGGCCTGGCTGACCGGCTACGATGGCTGGTCGTTCTATGTGCACCAAGCAGTGATTGTGCCCCCATCGGGCGAGCCGGTCTGGTACGGCCGCGGCCAGGATGCCAATGGCGCCAAGCGCACCGCCTATCTCGCGCATGACAACATCGTCGGCTATGCCGACCACTACGTGCAGTCGACCGAGCGCCACCCGATGGATTTTTTGGCCAGCGTGCTTAGTGATCGCGGCTGGGGCAAGCTGACCATCGGCGTCGAGATGGACAATTACTGGTTCTCGGCTGCCGCCTTCGCCGCGTTGCAGAAGCACCTGCCCAACGCCCGCTTCGTCGACGCGACAGCGCTGGTCAACTGGCAGCGCGCGGTGAAGAGCCCGACTGAAATCGACTATATGCGCAAGGCGGCCCGCATCGTCGAAGCCATGCACCAGCGCATCGTCGACAAGATCCAGGTCGGCATGCGCAAATGCGATCTGGTCGCCGAGATCTACGATGCCGGCACGCGCGGCGTCGACGGCATCGGCGGCGACTATCCGGCGATCGTGCCGCTGCTGCCGTCGGGCGCCGACGCCTCGGCGCCGCATCTCACCTGGGACGACCAGCCGATGAAGTCGGGCGAGGGCACCTTCTTCGAGATCGCCGGCTGCTACAGCCGCTACCATTGCCCGCTGTCGCGCACCGTCTTTCTCGGCAAGCCGACGCAGGAATTCCTAGATGCCGAGAAGGCGACGCTGGAAGGCATGGAGGCGGGGCTTGCGGCGGCAAAGCCCGGCAATGCCTGTGAGGACATCGCCAACGCCTTTTTCGCCGTGTTGAAGAAATACGGCATCGTCAAGGACAACCGCACAGGCTACTCGATCGGCCTGTCCTATCCGCCGGATTGGGGCGAGCGCACCATGAGCCTGCGCCCCGGCGACCGCACCGAACTCAAGCCCGGCATGACCTTCCATTTCATGACCGGCCTGTGGCTGGAGACGATGGGACTGGAAATCACCGAATCCATCCTGATCACCGAAACCGGTGTAGAGTGCCTCGCCAATGTACCGCGCAAACTGGTGGTGAAGAATTGAGCCCGATGCCTAGCCTCCGCCCATCTCCGATCGCGCCGACCGTCGATTTCGACAAGGACGGCGTGCAACATGGTTTCCTGCGCCTGCCCTACAGCCGCGACGACTCGGCCTGGGGTTCGGTGATGATCCCGATCTGCGTCATCCGCAACGGCAAGGGACAGGCCGCGCTGCTCACCGGCGGCAATCATGGCGACGAGTATGAGGGGCCGCTGGCGCTCTACGATCTCGCCCGCACGCTCGATCCCAAACAGGTCAGCGGCACGGTGATCATCGTGCCGGCGATGAACTATCCGGCCTTCCGCGCCGGCACGCGGACGTCGCCGATCGACAAGGGCAATATGAACCGCAGCTTTCCCGGCCGTCCCGACGGCACGGTGACCGAGAAGATCGCCGACTACTTTCAACGCGAACTGCTGCCGCGCGCCGACCTCGTCTTCGATTTCCACTCCGGCGGCAGGACGCTGGATTTCGTGCCCTTCTGTGCCGCCCACACGGTGCCCGACAAGGCGCTGGAGCAGAAAGCCTTCGACGCGGTCGCCGCGTTCTCGGCCCCGTTCTCGATGCGCATGATCGAGATTGACTCCGTCGGCATGTATGACACGGCGGCCGAGGAAATGGGCAAGGTCTTCGTCAGCACCGAGCTTGGCGGCGGCGGCACCTCGCGTGCCCAGACCGTGCGGATCGCGCGGCGCGGCATCAGCAATGTGCTGCGCCATGCCGGTATTGTTGATGGTGCGGTCGAGAAGGGCAGAACTCAGTGGCTCGACATGCCGTCAGGCGATTGTTTCTCCTTCGCCGAGGACGACGGCATGATCGAGACCATGGTCGATCTCGGCGAGCCTGTGAAAGAAGGCTCGGTGCTGGCGCGCATCCATTCCACCGGCCGCACCGGCATCGCTCCGCAGGAGATCAAGGCAAAAATGTCCGGCATTCTGGCGGCGCGGCATTTCCCCGGCCTGGTCAAAGCCGGTGACTGCGCCGCCGTCCTGGCCCTTGTGGTTTCATCGTGATTTCGCAGAGTACGCCGCGCGAATATCAGTCGGTCTGGATCCAGACCGACTTGGTCTCCAGATACTCGTGCAGATGCTCGATGCCGCCCTCGCGGCCATAACCCGACATCTTCGTGCCGCCGAACGGCACCGCCGGGTCGATGGCATGGTACATGTTGACCCAGACCGAGCCGGCCTTGACGCGGCGCGCAAGCTTGTGCGCGGTGCCCAGATGTGTCGTGAAGATGCCGGCGGCCAGGCCATAGGGCGTCGCATTGGCACGCGCCACCGCTTCGTCGAGCGAGTCGAAGGGCATCGCCGAAATGACCGGGCCGAAAATCTCCTCGCGCGCGATGGTCATCTGGTCCGACACGGCGCCGAAGACCGTCGGCGCAATGAAGTTGCCGCCATCGTAGAGCTCGCCGGTCAGCCGCGAGCCGCCGGCGACCAGTTCGGCGCCTTCGTCGCTGCCGGCCCTGATATAGCCCTCCACCTTGGCTGCCTGCCTGGCATTGATGAGCGGTCCGATTTCCGTCTCTGCCTCGATGCCATGGCCGATCCGCAGTCTGCCGGCGAAATCGGCGAGCCGGCGGACGAACTCGTCATGGATTTCGCGCGCCACGAACAGCCGCGAGCCGGCAATGCAGATCTGGCCCGAATGCACGAACACCGCCATCGCCGCGATCGGAACAGCCTTGTCGATGTCGGCGTCGCGGCAGACGATGATCGGCGACTTGCCGCCGAGCTCCAGTGAAACGCGTTTGAGGTTGGCCACGGCTGCCCGCGCGATGGCCTGGCCGGTCAGCGTCGATCCGGTGAAAACGATCTTGTTGACGTCTGGATGTTCGGCGAGCCGCGCACCGGCTTCGGCCCCGGTGCCGGTGACGACGTTGACGACGCCGTCGGGCACGCCGGCTTCCTGCATCAGTTGCGCGATCAGCAGCGGCGTCAGCGACGCATCCTCGGACGGTTTCAGCACGATGGTGCAGCCTGTCGCCAGCGCCGGCGCGATCTTCCAGATCGAGGCGGCGGTCGGCGCGTTCCAGGGAATGATCGCACCAACGACGCCCACCGGCTCGCGCCGGGTGAAGGTGACGATCTCGCCGGGAATCGAATTGTCGATCGCCTCGCCATGCAGCGCCGTCGCCATGCCGGCATAGAAGCGCAGCATGCCGATGACGCGGCGCCGGTTGGAGAGCGTGCGCGTGATCGGCAGTCCCATATCGAGCGTGTCGGAAACGCTGAGCTCTTCCCAATGCGTCTCGAACAGATCGGCGATCCTGAGCAGCACGCACTGCCGCTCGTAGGGCGAGAATTTGGACCATGGGCCTTCGAAGGCCGCGCGCGCGGCGGCCACCGCCGAGTCGATATCGGCAGCCCCGCCGCGCGGCACTGTCGCCAGCACCTCGCCTGTTGCCGGATTGAGTGCCTGCATGCCCTGGCCGGACTGCGCGGCGACCCACTTGCCGCCAATGAACATCGGTCGGAATTCGCCATGGTACAACGCCGTGGCCTTCGCCTTCGGGTCGAAGTTCAGCGTCATCTCTTCCTCCTCGCAATTCCTTGGCGACTATTACTCCCGCCGCCGACCTCAAACAAGGAAAGCTAAAGGGCGCTCAGATAACCAGGTTGTGCGGGTGACTTCCGATCGCGCCAGCCGCTAGAGCGTGATCCAGAAAAGTGGGAAACGGTTTTCGGAAAAGATCATGCTTCGACAAACGGCATCTAGAAAATCATCCGGCATCTAGAAAAATCATCGCGAGTTGTCGGAGCGCGTCGAAAGCTCAACGAGGCAAGCCGATCATTGCCCACGGCGACCGCGATGCCGGCATTGCAGACGAGAGCGCAACAGGTAGTCGCCCGCCGCCACCCAGCGCTCACCCGCGGCCGGATCGATCGTTGGCCGTTCCAGCCGGCTTCACCGTGACAGAGGTTTCGCGCGCCGCTTCGCTGCAATCGCTGTTGGATGACTGCTCGCGGAAGCAAGATCGGTCAGTGGCCGCGCGACTTGCAAACACTGGCAGATTGAGCCGCAACCGACGGTGCCTGCATCGATCGAGCACGCCGGTCCGTCACTCCGGAAGTCCGGCCTTTCGGAAGCCATCGACGAAATGGTCGAGCGTGGCAGTGTCGCGGAACGGCTCCGTCTCGACCCAGTGGCGGGTGGTGAAATGTGGGTTCGCGACAAGGAACAGGTCGACCTCGGCGCGCGCCTCATCGATCCGGCCAAGTTGCGCAAGGCTTGCCGCAAGGAAACGGCGCGAGCTTGTCCGATACGTCTCGTCCCGGCGCGTCGTCTCGACCGCGGCTTCATAGTCGCGCGCCGCATATTGCGCCTGGCCGAGCGTCAGGTAGTACCAGCTTGCCGGAAACGGGTTCAGCCGGAACGCCTTGCTGATATAGTCGAGGCCGTCCTCGACGCGCCCGGCCAGGACCGCGATGTCGGACAATGTCGCCCAGGCATCGGCCTCGTTCGGGTCGAGTTCGAACGCCTTGGCAAATCCCACATCCGCTTCGTCGAATCTGCGCTCATAGGCAAGCAGGTTAGCAAGCACCCAGTGGCAGCCGGCATCGTTGGGATCGATCGCCACAGCCTTGCGCGCCAGTTCCAGGGCAAGGCCGCGGGCAGGCTCAATGGGCTCTCCCCAATGCACCCATCCCATCCAGTGGTTCATGGCAAGCCAGCGATAGGCTTCGGCATAGTCCGGATCGAGCGCAAGCGCGCGCGTCAGCAACAGATGCGCTTCGCGCGCCGTCTCCGGCGAGACGTCGATCAGGTTGCGGGCTCGCACGCACAGATCGTAGGCCTCGAGATTTCGGGGCCGGTTGCGCGGCAGCGGCGCGCGCAGCCGGCCAAGCAGCGCCTCGACGATCTTGGCCGTCACCTCGTCCTGAACGGCAAAAATATCTTCCAGGCCGCGATCGAAGCGGTCTGCCCACAAATGCTCGCCGCTCAGCGCGTCGACCAGCTGGGCGTTGATGCGCACGCGCCCGGCGGCGCGTCTGGCGCTGCCCTCCAAGAGATAGCGCACGCCAAGTTCCCTGGCGACCTCGCGCACATCCACCGCCTTGCCCTTGTAGGCAAAGGTCGAGTTGCGCGCGATGACGAACAGGCCGCCAATCCTCGACAGGTCGGTGATCAGGTCTTCGGTCAACCCGTCGGCGAAGGCTTCCTGCTCGGGGTCGTTGCTGAAATTGGCAAAGGGCAGCACGGCTATCGACGGTTTGGCGGGCAGCGGCAAAGCCTGTCGCTTCTCGTCGCCGAGCTGTTCGATGGCGCCGGCGAAGCGATAGCCGACGCGCGGAACGGTCGATATCCATTCTCCGCCGTTCGTGGCCGGACCCAGCAGCTTGCGCAATTGTGCAATCTGGACGGTGAGGTTGCCTTCCTCAACGGCGGTGCCTGGCCATGCCGCATCCATCAACTCGGCCTTGGCCACGATCTCGCCGGGCCGGGCGACGAGCGCCGCCAGCAGCTGCAGTCCGCGGTGGCCGGCGGCTACGGGAACTTGGTCCCGAAGGAGCGTTCCCGCACCCGGATCAAGCACGAACGGACCAAAGGCAAAGCGCGATCCCTGCATAACGCGCATCTATAGAGCAATTCCAGGAAAGGTGTGAAGGCGGTTTTCCCACGGGAAAGCGCGGAGCGCTTCACGGACGTATGGCGTCAAAACAAAGAGTTGAGCGCCTCGTCGTTTCCATGAAACGGCGAGGTGCTCTAGCCAGTTTGGAACTTTTGAGAACTATTTGGCTGCGCTTAATTACGGCGCCGTCCGCATGCGGCAGAATTCAACCTCTTTCAAGCCGAGGGCTGTCGCCCCTCAAACCGAATGGAGGTTGCCATGAACGATACCCTTGCTTCTGCTCGTGCAGCCTTGCCGGAAAAGGCGGTGTCATCGGGCCGGCGTCCGACGGGCCCGCGGGGCATGATCGCGGCCTGGCGCGAGCGGATACGCTTTCGCTGGGACCTCAAGCAGATGGCGGAGACCAATCCGCACCTGATCGACGATATCGGTCTGACCAGACGCCAGGTCGAGGCCGAAATCGTCAAACGCTTCTGGCAAGTGTGAGCTGATGTCGCGGATAAGACCCGCCCGCCTGTTTGGGCGTACCGCGGCGTTTTGCCGGCATTTGCACTTGCCGGAACGTGCCGATCCTGCTTCGAAGTCGGCATGAGCGCCGAAGACGCGACGTCACCGCCGGAGAACCACATCGCATGGGCCGCGATGGCCGGCATCATCGCGACAGTTACGGTGTTCGCCATAGCACAGGGGCTGACGTATCCGCTGCTCAGCTTCATCCTGGAACGGCAAGGGACGACACCGGGCCTTATCGGCCTCTCGGCCGCGATGACGCCTCTGGGTTTCATTATATCGTCGCTCTTCACGCCGGCGCTGGTCCGGCGGGTGGGCGCGGCGCGCTTTGCGGTTGTGTGTTCGATCCTGGCAGCAACCGTCCTGATCGCGATTGCCTGGACGCAGGATGTATGGGCCTGGATGCCGTTGCGCTTCCTGCTCGGCTTCTTTGCCAATCCGCTTTACGTGATCAGTGAAACCTGGCTGGTCTCGATCACACCCGCCGCACGCCGAGGCCGCATCATGGGCCTATACTCCTCCATCGTTTCCGCCGGCTTTGGCCTCGGCCCGCTGTCGCTAGGCTTGGTCGGCACGCAAGGATGGCCACCCTTCATCATCGGCAGCGCGGCCTTCCTTGTCTGCGGCCTGATCGTGCTTGCCGTCGCGCCACGCCTGCCCGACATGCCGCGTGAGGGCGAAGCGGTGTCGGTCGGCGGCTTCTTCGCGCTGGCGCCGCTGCTCTTGTTCGCAGTCTTCACGGCTGCCGCCTTCGAGCAAGTCCTGCTTTCGCTGTTCGCGGTCTATGGTGCCGCGCTCGGCAGCACTGAGCAGCGCATCGCTTCGCTCATCACCTGTTTCATCGCCGGCAATGCCGTGCTGCAGGTCGTGCTTGGGCGCGCCGCCGAACGGTTTGGCTCGAAGCCGATGATGCTGTTCTGTGTCCTGGCTTGCCTGGCCGGTTGTTTTCTGTTGCCGTTGCTCTTCGCTACATGGCTTGTCTGGCCGCTCTTCTTCGTCTGGGGCGGGGTCTCGTTCGGGATCTACACGCTGTCGCTGATCCAGCTCGGCGAGCGTTTCACCGGTCAAGCCTTGATCGCCGGCAATGCCGCCTTCGCGTTCGTATGGGGGGTAGGCGGCATCGTCGGCTCACCCGTGGCCGGGCTGGCGATGCAACTGACCGGACATCAGGGACTGCCATTGTCGCTTGGCCTGCTGTGCTGCGTGCTGGTGGTGTTTCTGCTGGCGGAGTTACGGCGGGTTGACCGCGTTCAGGCGTAAGGCGTGCCTGCCATTGCGGCCTTCAGGCCGATGCTGCCCTTGACCCGCCTCGTCGCCGTCCTGGGTTTCTCGAAGCGTCCGATCCGCCTCGATGAACGCCACGGCCGCCAGGCGGGTGTCGGGGTCTGCAGCTTACGCCCGCCGCCTTCGGATAGTGCCACCATTAGGATATCCCAGCTCGTCGCGTTCGCTCTCGCTCGCGCCGACGCCGGCCCAGTCCGGACCAGCAATGTCTTCAGCTGCCATGTCTTCAAACCTCGATGTCAGGCGAAAACGCGGCCGCCGTAGAAACTCGGCGGCCGCCAATGGCGACGCTATATTCGCCCGAGAACAACCAGAATGATCACGATGATCAGCACCAGCCCGAGGCCACCGCCGCCATAGTAACCAGTGCCGTAGAACGGGCCGCCGCCGAGGCCGCTGAAGCCGCCGAGCAACGCGATGATCAGGATGATAATAAGAATGGTACCCAGGCCCATATGCCGTCTCCTTCGCTGCCGCGCCGTTCACGGCGCGGCTCGAAGAACTAAACTCCCAGCAAGCCTTCCTGTTCCCCGGCGATTTTCATCCGACGGCTAAGGAACGAAAGCCATCATGACGGCGTTTGCTGAGGTTCAGGCGCAAGCTGCGCGTGCATCGCGCGCCAGGCGGCGCGTAGAATTCAGAATTTACGCGGGATTGCCCTTTAGGCGGCCGGCCGCTCCTCCACCTGAACGCGCGGCATGCGTGACGCCGGGCTTACGCTGGAAGGCGAGCTGAAACGTGTCGTCATCTGAAGCCGAATTGGTCGACGACGAGTGGCCCCGCACCATTCCCAGTCGAGCTGAACCGGCAGCAGCTCACGTCGCCTTGCCGGCCGGCGCGCCTATGTCTTCCTCGGCAATATCGTCGAACGATGCGTAGTTCATGTTGTAGAGCCTGGCATAGAGGCCCTTGGCCGCCATCAGCTGCTCGTGATTTCCGCTCTCGACGATCTCGCCGTTCTGTAAGACGATGATGCGGTCGGCGCCGCGTATGGTCGCCAGCCGGTGCGCGATGACCAGCCCGGTGCGGCCTTCCAGCAGCGTGACCAGTGCCTTCTGGATCAGCATCTCGGTGTAGGAATCGATGCTCGCCGTCGCCTCGTCCAGCACCAGGATTTTCGCATCCGCCACCAGTGCGCGTGCAAAGCTGATCAGCTGGCGCTGGCCGAGGGACAGATTGCCGCCGCGCTGTTCGAGCTCGGTGTCGTAGCCGTCAGGCAAATGCTCGATGAAGTCGTGCGCGCCAACGGCTTGCGCGGCGCGCACAACCTCTTCGCTGGTAGCCGATGTCTTGTGGTAGCGGATGTTCTCCAGCACCGTGCCGGAAAACAGGAACGGCTCCTGCAGCACCATCGCCACCTGATCGCCGAGCGAATCCTGCGTCACGTCGCGCACATCGTGGCCGCCGACCCGCACCTCGCCCGACCAGACATCATAGAAGCGGTGCACCAGCGCCATGCAGCTCGACTTGCCCGAACCGGTGGGGCCGACAAGCGCAACCGTCTCGCCCGGATTGACGCGGAAGGAGATGTTTTTCAGCACCGGCTGGTTCTGCCGGTAGCCGAAGGTGACGTTCCTGAACTCGACCGAACCGTCCATGTCGCGCGTCAGCGTCACCGCGCCCTGTCTGTCGCTGACGTCGACCGGTACGTCGAGCACTTCGGAGATGCGTTGGCCCGACGCCATGGCGCGCTGCATGACCGAGTACTGCATGGTGAGCGAGCGGATCGGGTCGAAGAAGCGCTGGATATAGAACAGGAACGCCACCATGACGCCGATGTCGAGGCTGTGCGACAGCACCATCGAGCCGCCGACGACGATCACGGTTGCCATCGCAATGCCGGTCAGCGTGTCGACGATCGGCACCATCACCTGCGCATATTTGGCCGAGGTCAGGTGAGCCCTGAGATTGGCCAGCACCTTCTCGTCATAAAGGTCGAAATTGACGTGCTGGCGCTCCAGGCTCTGCACCGTGCGAACGCCATGGATGCCTTCGGCCAGCGCGCCATTGGCGATCGAGTTGGTCTCATGCGCGGCCATGAAGGCGATCTTGGCGCGCGGCAGCCAGAACAGGCGCACGATGAACAACGCCGGCATGGTCGACAGCGTCAGCAGACCGAGCCGGAAATCGAGCCACAACAGAACGCTGACGATGCCGAACAGCAGCACGATGTCGCCCACCGACATCACCGAGGTCTCGAGGAATTCCTGCATGGAATTGACGTCGCCCTGCAGGCGCGACATCAGCCGGCCCACCTCGGTCTTGTCCATGAAGCTCAGCGAGACGCGCTGCAGATGGCTGAACATGGCGCGGCGCAAATCCGACAGCACATTCTCGGCCACCTTGCCGACGACGCTTTCCTGGACATAGCTGGCGGCATAGTTGATCAGGATGATCAGGGCGAAGGCACCGATCGCCCAGTTCATGACGGAGCTGTCGGCCTTGCCCGCCGCCATGCCGTGGTCGATGGCGTAACGGATGACCAGCGGGATCGCCAATTGCGTCAGAGTGAACACCAAAACGGCGGCCACCGAGATGAAGATCCGGCCCTGGTACGGTCTCACGAAGCTCCAGATGCGGCGCACGATGCGCGGATCGTAGACCTTGCCGAAGACCTCTTCCTCGTCGCGGTGCGAACCGACGACGGCCCTGGTGGGCCGCCGGCTGGTGTCTTCTTTTTCGTCGTGACCCGGTGTCGACATTATGCGGCTCCCACCGCCACCGGCAAATCGTCGTCCGGCCGCAGCTGCAGGTCGTAAAGCGCGCGGTAGCGACCACCCAGCGCCAGCAATTCCTGGTGCGTGCCGCGCTCGGCGATGCGGCCATTCTCGATGAACAGGATCTGGTCGGCATGCATCAGCGAACTCAGCCGGTGCGAGATGATCAGCGTCACGCGGTCCTTGGCGAAGCGCTTCATCGCGGTGCGGATTCGCTGCTCGGTGCCGGCGTCGACAGCCGCGGTGGAATCGTCGAAGACCAGCACCGAAGGCCGCAGCATCAGGGTGCGGGCGATGGTCAGGCGCTGCCGCTGGCCCCCGGAAAGCGATGACCCGCGCTCGCCCACGACCGTGGTGTAGCCGGCCGGAAGCCCGATGATGTAATTGTGCAGCTGGGCGTATTCAGCCGCCTGCCCGATGCGGGTCTCGCGCGCCCAGGGATTTCCATAGGCGATGTTGTTTTCGATCGAGGTGGTGAACAGGAAAGCGTCCTGCTGCACGACGCCGACCGCCTTGCGCAGCGATTGCAGCGTGACCTCGCGTATATCCTGCCCGTCGATGGTGATCGCGCCTGACCTCACATCGTAGAAGCGCGGGATCAGATGCGCGATGGTCGACTTGCCGCTGCCCGGCGGGCCGACAATGCCGACGGTCTCGCCGGACCTGGCCTCGAAGGAAATGCCCGACAGCGCCGGCCGGCCGCCGGCGCCCGCGTAGCGGAAGCCGACATTGTCGAAGCGCAGCAAGCCTTCGGTGACCACGAGATCCTTGGCATCAGGCGCATCCTCGATGTCAAGTTCGGCGTCAAGCAGTTCGAACAGCCTTGTGCCGCAGGTCGAGGCGCGGGCGAACGAGTTGACCATCAGCCCGAGCTGGCGCACCGGCATCTGCAGGATGGTCATGAAGGTGAGGAACTGCGCCAGCGTGCCGACGCTGATCTGGCCCGCGATCACCTTCTGGCCACCGAACCACAGCACCAGGCCCATGGCCGCCAGGAAGGAAAAATTCATGGCGCTGGTGTTAGAGACGCGGATGTCGACGCGCTGGTCGGCAAGCTCCAGCGCCGACTTCTTGGCGCGGTCGAATTTTTCCAGCTCATGCCGCTGCGCCGCAAAGGCGCGCACGACGCGGATTCCGCCGAGGTTCTCGTCCATCACCCGGCTCAGCACTGACAGCCGCTCCTGCAGCGTCAGCCAGGTGCTGCGCAGCCTGAGCTGTGTGACCGAGGAGCGCCAGGCGACGAACGGCACGAAACTCAGACTGAGCAGCCCGAGCTCGAGATCGGTGCTGATCAGGAGATAGGAGCCGACGCCGATCAGCACGCCGAGCAGCACCACGCGCAATATGCCGGTGGAAAAGAACATGCGCACGCCGTCGAGGTCGAGCAGGCCAAGCGTAATCAGGTCGCCGGTATGCACCCGGTCATGGAAGGAGAAGCTCAGCCGCTGGATCTTCTCGTAGAAGGCCAGGCGCAGCTCATAGCCGGTGCGGTGGCCAACGGCCTCGCCATAATAATTCTGCGCCATGGTGAAGAGGCCGCGCAGAATGCTGACGACGAGCAAGGTGATCGCCGTCGTCCACAGCGCCTGCTCAGCCGCCGCGCCGCCGCCTCCAGCCATCACGCCTTGCGCCTGGTCGATGGCGTGGCCGAGCAGGCGCGGGATGAACAGCTGCAGCGTCGCGGCAATGAAGGTCGAGGCGATGGTGATCGCAACTTGCCAAGGATGGCGCAGCGTCATGCGCACGATGCGCAGCAGCGTGCTGAGGCCCTTGCCCCAGGACGCCTCCGCCACATGGGCAAACGATTTGCCGCGCTTCGCCGCGCCGCTGGTTGCGTCCCTTGCCAAGGAATATCCAATCCGGTCCGGACATTAGCCCAGACGAATGAAGAAGACTCAGTTTCAGATGCCGCGATGGTACGCCTCCATTTTGACCGTTCAAGGGCCAATGGCGCCATCGCACTGTGCCTGAAAGGGGCTGATCGTCCGCGACCGCTTAAGCCCGTGTCGGCGTTAGAGGCGGCAGGCTCGTCACTTTAGGCCGATTGAAAAGATGCGAGCATGTGGGTTGCGCCAACCGCCATCATGCGTGACCTCGGCCAATGTGATCGGCTGCGGGACCGAGCGCAGTGAGCAGCGCCTTGCCGCTTTCCAGCGTCGCATTCTCATGCGGCGCGCGCAGGTTGAGCCAGCGTTTGTCGCCGGAGCGCACCGCCAGCACGGCCTTCATTGCCGGGATCAGGCCTGCATCCTGGATCACCTTGCGGAACGCCCTGATCGCGGCGTCCGCTTCCGTGACGTCTTGGCCAGCGATCGTCGCGTCGTAGAGGGCGCGGATGGCCGCAGCGTTGAGATTGACGGTCGCGGAGATACAGCCCGCAGCACCACTGGCGAGCCCCTTGGTCAGTTGCGCCTCCGAGCTGGGGAACACCGCGACGTCGGGTGCGGCGGCAATCACCGCCGCCGTGTTGTTCCAGTCGCCGGCGCTATCCTTGTAGGCGACGACCGTCTCTGGAAACGCCGCGCTCAACCGGGCGGTCAGGGCAGGGCTTACCGGCACGCCGGAGTTCTGCGGGATGTGGTAGAGGATCATCTTCAGCGCCGGGTTGGCCACCCTTTCGATCAGCTCGCTGTAGTAGCGCGCCTGGCCATCGTCCCCGGCGGCCGTGTAGAAGAACGATGGCAGCACCATCACGGCGGCGCAGCCGAGGCCGACCGCGTGCTTCGACAGTTCGACGGTTTCGGGCAGTGCGGTGACGCCGGTGCCGGGCATCATGCGCCCCGGCGAAATGCCTGATGCAACCAGCCATTCCAGCGCCTGCATGCGCTCGTCGAGCGAGAGCGACAGTGCCTCGCCCGTGGTGCCGAACGGCGACAGCAAATGGGCGCCCTGGCCCAGCACCCATTTGGCATGTGAGATCCACAAGTCACGGGCAATGCGGCCATCGTTCTCGAACGGCGTCAGGATCGGGGCGATGGTTCCTTGCGGGCGGGGCATGTCGGTCCTTCCATCGGTGCTGGAAATCAGCTTGGCATAGAGCATACGTACGATGCGATCTGCCAGAGGCGATCTCTTGGGCCACCGCGCCGGCCGTGGGAAAACTTGCGGGTCATTGCCGCGAAATTCTGGCCCTTCGGTCTGCCGCAACCAGATGACGCCGGCGTCAATGGGTTGCAAATGGACCGGGGTTGCAAATGGACCAGGGTTGCAAGTGGACCAGCCAAGCCCGAAATGTCGAACAGAGACAGATCCGGAAACGGCATGCACCCACGATTGCTCAAGACCTTCCTCGCCGTGGCGCGGCACCGTAATATCACCCGCGCAGCGCGGGAGGTTCATCTGGCGCAGTCGAGCGTCAGCGACCAGATCCAGTCGCTGGAAAGCGAACTTGGCGTCGTCCTCTTCATCCGCTCGCGCCACGGCCTCGACCTGACGACGGCCGGCGACGCGCTGAAACCCTATGCGGAAGAGATTCTGCAACTGGCGGAGGAGGCGCGTATTGCCGTCGAGGCAACGACGGGAATGACCGCCGGAACGGTTACGGTCGGCGCGCTGGAGACGATTGCCACTGTCAAACTTCCGCAATGGCTGGCGGCCTTTCGAGGCGACCACCCGGAGATCGGTCTGCGGCTGAAAATCGCCGGCAGCGACGCCCTGCTGCGCCAGCTCGAAGAGAGCGAGATCGACGTCGCCTTCTGTTTCGACAAGAGCGGTCTGGACGAACGCTTGGCCAGGCGCACGATATCGGCCGAGCCGCTGGTCCTTGTCGCCTCGCCCGAAGATGCGGCCGCATCGCGACAGAACGACCTGGCCGCGCTCGCCGCGATGCGTTTCGTGGTGACGGAAACCGGATGCGTCTACCGGCATCTGTTCGACACTGCCTTTGCCGAGATGGCAGCGCCAGAACTTGCCGCCGAAGCGGGCAGCATCGGCGCCATTGCGGGCTTGGTGGCGACTGGTGTCGGCATGGGCCTGGTGCCGCGGCTGGCCGTTGCCGACGCGCTCGATCGCGGCGAGATCGTCGAATTGCCGTGGCCGGGGTCGGCCCGCACGGCGTCGCTGGTCATGGTCTGGCGCCGCCGGCGGGTTCAGCCGCCGGCGCTGAAACTGCTGCTGGCGGCCGCGGCCAGGAATTTCGCTGCGCTCAGATCAGCCGATGACCGCCCTCGACATGCAGAACCGTCCCTGTCGTAAAACCGTTGCCCATCAGAAAGGCGATGGCATCGGCAATGTCGTCCGGCTGTCCGACGCGGCCGACCGGCAGGCGCCTGGCCATTGCATCGAGCGTCTCGTCCTTCTTGTCGCCGGCCACAAAACTCCAGATCGGCGTGTCGACCCAGCCCGGCGAGACGGCGTTGACACGGACCGGCGCCAGCTCGACCGCCAGCGCCCGCACCAACCCTTCCAGCGCAGCGTTGACAGCGGCAACGACCGAGCCGCGCGCCGCCGGCCGGTAGGCGGCAATGCCTGAGGTGAAGGTGATGGAGCCGTTGGCCGAAAGCTGCGGCGCGCCATGCTTGGCGAGCAGCAGCGGCCCGTAGAATTTGCTTTCGACGACCCGCTGCGCCGCCTTCAGGTCGACTGAAGGCAATAGCTCATAGGCGCCTTCGATGTCGGCGGCGGTGCTGACAATATGGTCGAGCCGGCCAATTCGCTTGAACAGGTCAGCGACCTGATCCTCCCTGGCGATATCGGCCGCGACGGCGCTCAAAGCGGAAGGGTTCTGCAGCGCCTCGCCGGCACGCTTGAGCCTGGCTTCACTGCGGCTGACGATGATGACTTCGGCGCCTGAGTCCAGGCACCGCCTTGCCAACGCCAGCCCCATTCCGGAGCTGCCGCCAATGATAGCGATTTTCGATTTTGCGATGTCTGCCATGTTTCCGTTCCTGTCCTGAACCGCTCCGGCGAGAGTCGCAGACCGGCGGCAGGAGTGGAAACGGAAGAAAGCGATAGTGCCATCGGAGGCTCCGATGGCACTATCGTCGATAGGAACCGACGCGGGCCGCTCCGTCGAGTGCCCGCCTGTCAATGAAGTGCGCTCAGTAGCCGACCGTAAAGCGCTGCTTGATATGCGCCGGCTTTTCGATCTCGTCAGCCATGACGATGGCGTAGTCCTCGAAGGAAATGCTGCTGCCCTTGTCGGACGTCAGCAGCGTGTCCTTGCCGATGCGGTATTTGCCGGTCCGCTCGCCGGCGACGAACAGCGCCGAAGGCGACAGCAAGGTCCAGTCGAGATCGTCGACCGTCCGCAGCGTGTCGAGGAAGTCGGCGCCCTTCTGCGCCTCGGCCTTGTAGATATCAGGGAAGGTCGGCGTGTCGACCAGGCGCTTGCCGGGCGCAACCTCAAGGCTGCCGGCGCCGCCGACGACGAGGTAGCGTTTGACGCCGGAAGCACGCACGGCTGCGATGAGCGTATCGGGATCGCTGTCGAGGAAATGAACCGAGGAGATCACCGCGTCATGACCCTTGATCAGGGCGGCAAGGCCATCCTTGTCGAAGACGTCGCCCTTCTTGGCAGTCACGCCCGGAAGTGCCGCGATCTTGTCTGGATGCCGGGCAATGGCGGTGATGCTGTGCCCGCGATCGGAGAGTTCCTTAAGCAGGCGGGAGCCGACCTGGCCGGACGCGCCGATAAGTGCGATTTTCATGGGGATTTTCCTTTCGTCTGGGGAGAATTTCATCTGGGGAGAATTTCTGGGATTACGCCGCCTCGATGTGAGCGACGAGATTGTCGTAGCTGCCGAACAGCGCGTTGGCGCCGATCAGGCGCGGCGCCGTTTGGCCGATCACCGCCAGCGCGGGAACGCCATTGGCATGCAGCCGTTGGAACAACATCCGCCCGCGGCTGACCAGGTCGTGATGCTTCGCCAGAAACGGCTGCGTCGGCGCTTTCAAGAGCTTTGCCGCGTCGCTCATGCCGGCGTCGGTCAGTACCGCGGCGACGCCGTCAACCGTCACAATATCGCGGCCGTCGACATAGCGCGCATGCTGGATCGCCTTCAGTGCCGCAAGTTCCTGGCGCCAGTCGTCCAGCCTGGCGGCGTTGATGCCCATGGTGGCAGCGGAAGAATCGAGCAAGGTGCCGCTGACATTGAGCACATTGTCGAGATAGGCCTGGCTGAAGCGCTGTCCGCTCAGCCGCGCGATGCGCTGGTCATTGTCCCAGGCGTGGGCGGCAAAACCTGTATCCAGCGGCCGCGCGCCGGCACCGGAGAAAAGCCCCACCGGCAGCAGTTGGAGCGCGGTCCCGCCGGCGGCCAGTCGATCAAGCATCGGCGTGGCGCCATAGCACCAACCGCAGAGCGGGTCGAAAAGATAGGTTAGGGTTGCATTGGTCATGGCGGCCTCATTCTGTTGCCCGATAGATGACAGCTGGACCGCTTGCGAAAAATAGCGATCAATCATACAAACTGTCTGATAAAATCAGACAATGAGTGGCCTGTGACCGAACTCCTCAATCTCAATCGGCTCGTCTACTTCGCCACCGTGGTGGAGACCGGCTCGTTCACGGCCGCTGCCGACCGTCTCGATGTTGCCAAGGCTGTGGTCAGCCATCAGGTCGGCAAGCTCGAAGAAGAGCTTGGCGCCACGCTGTTGCGGCGCACGACCCGGCGCGTGACGGCGACCGAAGAGGGTCGTCTGTTCTATGACCGGACCGCGATCATCCTGCGCGAGGCGGAGGCAGCCTATGGCGACATTTCGCAGCGAGCGGCGCAGCCGACGGGGACGCTGCGGCTGACGGCGCCGCTCGATTATGGCGAGAAGGTCGTGGCGCCGACCATCGCCGCCTACATCAGAAAATACCCGAAAATGCGGGTCGAGACGATCTTCGACGATGCGGTCAGCAACCTGGTCGACGAGCAGATCGATCTTGGCATCCGCGTCGGCTGGCTTGCCGATTCCAGCAATCTGGCGCGGCGGCTGGGCAGCCTGCAGCAATTCGTCGTCGCCAGCCCGGAACTGGCCGCCAGGCTGCCTGGGGAAGCCAGCCCCAGGCAGGCGAAGTCGCTGCCCTGGGTCGGCAACGCCCAGTTGCGCGGGGTCGGCCAATGGCTGTTCTCGAGGGGCACGGAAACGGTGCTGGCCGAACTCAACCCCGTCGTCAGCTGCGACAAGACACCAGGCGTGCTGTCCTGCGTGCTGGCCGGCATCGGCCTCGGCATCTTTCCGGATTACAGTGTCGCCGACGACATTGCGCGCGGCCGGCTGGTGCGGGTGTTCGCGGACTGGACCTTGCCGTCCGGTGGCATCCATGCCGTCTTCCCGCCGGCGCGCTTCAGGCCGGCCAAGGTGCGCGCTTTCGTCGACCTCCTGGTTGCAGCCGAACGGCGGCGCGCGCGCAGTGCGGGCTGATTTCGGCACCGGCGGCAATGCCGGCGAGGGAACCTTTGTTCGGCAGGCGCTTTTGGATATGCTGCGATTCCGAACCGTCAGAAGGGGTACTGCCGATGACCACCAAGATCTTTGCGACCTGCATGCTCGCTCTCGCTGTCGGCTGCAGCCTGTCCACAGCGGCTGTCGCCAAGGACAAGCATCGCCATCGTCAGCCAGAACCCGAACGCTACGTCCCCGCCCATCGCGACATCATCTACGCCCTGTTCGGCGGCCCGCGCTACTATGACAAAATGCTGATCACCACGGCGGCCGGCCCGTGCTCTTACGACCGGGTCGGGCCGGACGCGAATGCGCTGAACAAGGTCAACGATCACCATTGCGGAAAGTAGATTGGTCCCAACGGCGGGGTTGTCCTGCGTCGCAGGTTTTACCGGCTGACGGCCGCCGCGAACTCGATAGAGACAGTCGATGACCGCTGATAAGAAATGGTCTCCGTCCGAAAAGAAAGTCGCCCGCACTGCCTATGACACAGCGTTGAAGGTGGCGCTCGACAAGACACTGGCTGAACTCAAGAGCAGGGCCCACGTTGCGGCAACGCCTTCCGAAATGTGGGATGTCGAAGACTTTCTGCGGCAGCAGCGACGGAAGATCGACCAGATGTTCGACTATCGCTATTCACAGCTAATACAGGTCTTCGCCAATCTCATCCGGCAAGGCTATCTCGAGGAGAGTCTCCTTGTTGGCTTGTCGGAAGACAAGCGGCAAACGATCCGAAAATACGCCAGCTGGAATCGCGAAGGATAGGGGTCCTCTTCGGGGACCTTGGCGCTGCATTCAAAACTGGACCATTCACCATCTTCGCGCGCGCCGCGCAGCTCGAGTTCAGCCATGGCGTGCCTCCGTGGCATCGGCGGTCGCGCCTCTGTCCTTGTCGTCCTGCGCCATCGCCAGCGGCGCACCCGGTTCGCCTTCCCACAGGATCAGGCTGGCGGCGCCGATCAGCCCGGCGCGGTCGCCGAGTTCAGCCTGCACGATCGGCACGTCGCGATAGGCCGGCATCGCCCGCTGCTGGATGACCGCTCTGATCGACGGTGCGAGAAGGTCGAACCCGTTGGAAACGCCGCCTCCCATGACAATCAGATCGGGCGAATAGAGATGAAGCAGGTTGGTGAAGCCGATGCCCAGCCATTGTGCTTCCGCCTCGATCAGGTCGAGAGCGTTGGCGTCGCCGGCCTTGGCAGCCTCTACGACATGCCTGGCCGAGACGTCACCGTCATTTGACAGCCGTCGTAAGAGCGAGCCGTCGCCCGGCGCGGTCAGTCGCGTGGCGCGGCGGCCGAGCGCGGTTCCGGAGGCAACGGCCTCGAAGCAGCCGATGGCGCCGCAAAAGCAGCGGTCGCCTTCACCGGTGATGGTCATGTGGCCGATCTCGGCCGCCAGTCCGCGCCTGCCGTGATAGATGTGGCCATCGGCGACGACGCCGCCGCCAATGCCGGTCGATACGGTCACGAACACCAGCGATCCGCTGCCGCGTCCGGCGCCAAAACGCCATTCGCCGAGCGCCGCCGCATTGGCGTCATTCTCCAGCCGCACCGGCAAGCCGAAATGCTGCCCCAGAATGTCGATCAGCGGCACGTCGTGCCAGCCGGCCAGCGTCGGCGGCGCGATCACGATGCCCGCCTTGGGGTCGAGCGGTCCCGGCGCGCCGACGCCGATGCCGGCGACGTTTGCCTGCGGGTGTTCCTTAAGCAGCGTGCCTGCCAGAGCGACGATCTGGCCGATCACCGCCTCCGATCCCGCACCGGCAAGCGTCGGCGCTGAAGCATGAGCGACGATGCGGCCAACGCTTTCGACCAGCGCACCGCGCAGCGCCGTGCCGCCGAGATCGAAGGCCAGCGCAAGCTTGGTCATCAGGCGGCGACCTCCAGCCCGTGCAGCCAGGCCATGCGCCGGGCAAGGTCGGGATCGCCAAAGGCCAGCGAGCCCAGCACCACGGTCTGCGCACCTGCGGCGCGCAGTAAGGGCACGGTCTCGTGGCGGATGCCGCCATCGGCGGCGAGCACGATGTCGGCCTCGCGGCCGGCTTTGCGCATCAGCGCGCGCGCCTCGATCAGGCGCGGACACGCCTGCTCCGACAGGCTCTGGCCCTTGACGCCGATGGAAGTTCCGAGCAGCGTCACGAACGCCACTTCCGGCAGGAAGGGCGTGACGGCCGCGACCGGTGTTTCCAGCCGCAGCACCACGCCGGCCTCGGCCCCGAGTTCACGCGCCAGTTTCACGGCGCGCAGACCGGTCTCGCCGTTTTCGGCGTGCACGCTGATCAGGTCGGCGCCGGCCTCGACGAACTGGCGCGTCTGTTCCTCGACGATCTCGGCTTCGACCATCAAATGGACATGGATAGGCTTTCCGGTGAGCTTGGCGATGTGCGCCACCAGGTCCGGGAAGAACAGGAAGCCAGGGGTGAAGCGGGCATCGGCGACGTCGATATGATGGACATCGGCATGGGTCTCGATGCGCTTCAAATCGTGCTCCATATTGGCGAGGTCGGCCGACCACAGCGAAAACTCGCCGATAAGCCGGTTGCGCGGCAGAGCGGCAATTGCGGCGGGGCCGGACAGGGGCTTGTTCGTCGTCATCGTCTCAGGCTCCGTAGCCGCGCATTGTCTGGCGGTTGGTTTTGACGGCGCCGGCAGGGTCGGCGGCGGCCGTTTCGGACTCTTCCTCCAGCACCAGCCAGCCGTTGAAATTGGGTGCAGCACCAGCGATCTCGATCACTTTGGCCGTATTGCAGACGCCCTTGCCGAGCATCGCCCATGTGCCGCTGGCATCGACATCCTTCAGATGCACATAGCGGATGCGATCGCGATAGGTGGTGAGCGTATCCGCCATGTCCTGGCCGCCGCGCAAGATGTGGCCGGTGTCCGGCACCCAGCCGACGAGCGAGGCGTCGACCAGCCCGAAGATGCGATCATAGTCGGCGCGGTCGAACAGCAGCGTGTTGTGATGCGAGCTTGGATGCACCGCGACCTGGACGCCGGCCTCGCGCCCGAGCTCGCCGGCTTTGTTGTAGACCTCGGCGGCGATGGCAAACTTGTCGTCGCGCGGCCCGTAGGAAACCATCGTGGCCGAGCCCATCGACACCAGCGCGCCGGGAATGGCGGCGGCGAAGTCGATCCAGCGTTTGGCGGTATCGAGGTCGGCGCCGATCTCATCCCTGAGCGTGAAACCGCTCTTCGAGCCGAAGGCGAAGGAGACGAGCGTCAGTCCGGATGATTTCAGCGCGGCCGCGAACTCCGCCGGCTTGCCGGCATAGCGGCCGATCATCGTGTCGGTGATCTCGATGCCGGCATAGCCGCCATCGGCGATCGCCTTGAGCAGATCGTCCGGGCCGCCGGCAAAACGGTCGCCGAGCATTTCCCAGGTAAAGGTCTGGCAGCCGACTTTCAGGTCTTTCACGGTCATCCTTTCATTCCTTGATCCACCTCCGTTGGAGGGACATCCTACTTGACCGACCCTGCGGTCATGCCGGCGAGGAAGAACCTCTGGGCAACCAGGTAGATGACCAGGAGCGGCAGCGAGCCGAGCACGCTCATCGCCATCATCTGGTTCCATTCGAAGGCGTGTTGCCCCATCAACAACTGGATGCCGATCGGGACGGTGCGCATGGACGTCGACTTCGTCAGTGTCAGCGCAAAGAGAAATTCGTTCCAGCACAACAGGAAGGTGTAGACCGACGTCGCCACGATACCAGGCAGTGAAATCGGGACGATCACCCGCCACAGTGCGGTCCAGCTGGTGCCGCCGTCGACAGCCACCGCTTCATCGAGGTCGCGCGGCAAGGTGTTCAGATATCCCGTCATCAGCAGGATCGCATAGGGCAGCGTAAACACCAGATAGGTCAGGATCAGCGCGACATAGGTGTCGAAGATGCCATACGAGACGACAAGCCCGAAGAAGGGGATCAAAAGCGTGATCGGCGGGATCGTCTGCGTGCTGATGATGAGAGTGTTGAGGCTGCCCTTGCCGCGGAAATTGAAACGGCTGAACCCATAGGCCGCCAGCAAGGCGATCAGCACCGTCAGCACGGTCACCGCTCCGGCCACGAAGTAGCTGTTGAAGAAGAAGCGCAGCTTTACCGGGTCGCCCAGGATGGCCGCATACGCTTCCAGCGTGAAGGCCTTCGGCAGGACGGTTGGTGGCAGGGCAAAGATTTCGGTGTTCGACTTGAACGAGCTGCTCAGCATCCAGTAGATCGGGAAGGCCGCGAAAAAGAGCCCTGCGGCAAGCGCGACATGGAGCGCGGCGGTGATCAGCCTGTCTTTCGGCGTGTGCATTTTCCTCATGTGACTACCGAGCCTTTTGATAGCGGATGTAGAACAGCGTCAGGCCGAGAGAGATCAGCAGGATGACCACGGCGCTCGCCGAGGCCTGCGACAGGTTGTAGCTCGAAAACGCCAGCTTGTATGTGTAGGTGCTGAGGACCTCGGTCGAGTAGATCGGACCGCCACCCGTCGTTATCCAGATCAATGGAAAGACCTGCATGGTCCAGATGAAGTCGAGCAGCGAGATGCTGATGATGATTGGCATCAGCTGCGGAATGGTGATGAAGATCAACTTCTGGTAGGCCTTCGCGCCGTCGATATCGGCGGCCTCGTAGAAATCCTTGGGAATGCCCTGCAAGCCTGCGAGCAGGCTGACCATGAAAAGCGGGTAGCCCGCCCAGATATTGGCGAAGGTGACGGCGTGCAGCGCGGTCGCGGGCGAGGAAAACCACTCGACCTTGGAACCGATGATGCCCATCTGCATGAGAACACTGTTCACGACACCATTCGGCTCAAGCAGAAGGCGCCAGATCACCGCGATAATTACCGCGGTGAACAGCCAGGGCAGTATGTACAGCACGCGCAGAATGTTGCGCAGCGTCGGATTGATGCGGTCGCTGTTCAGCATGAGTGCGAAGAGCATGCCGATGGTCATATGGAAGACGACACTCATGCAGGTGAAGTAGAGCGTGTGCCACAGCGAGGCCCAGAACACCGGATCGGCAAAGATCGCCTGGTAGTGTTTCAGTCCGGCAAAGGACGGGTCGCGACGCAGCACCGCGCTGTTCTGGAACGAATAGCCAATCACCGTCACCATCGGCAGCAGCATCAGAAGGCCGACTATGAGGAGCGATGGTGACAGATAGAGATACGGTGCGACCGCTCGTTTCAGTCGATGGTGGGAGCGCTTCTGCCCGGTCATGTGCGACCCCTGGGATGTGCCTTCAGGAGGAAGGTGCGCTTCAAAAACAGGTCCATCTCAAATTGCGATCCGTTGTTGACGGGTGGCCTGGCCGAGGCCGGGCCACCCGGTGGAAGATAGCAAACGGGCAATGGGCCGCTCAGAATTTCGCCATCCAGCCCTTTTGAGCGTTGGTTGCGGCTTGTTCCGGAGACTGCTCGCCGGCAAGCATCTTCTGAGCCTCCACGTCGAACTGGGTCATCAGGTCTTCAGCCACCGGCAGGCCCGTGAACTCGTTGGCGAGATAGCCGGTCTTGAAGATTTCGAAAGCCTTGGCGAAAGCCTTGTCCGAGGTCACGAAATCGGGCTTGGCGTTGACGTTCCCCGGGAAGGCGTTTGCAAGCGACACGAGCTTGGCATTCACCTTTTCACTCATCAGATATTGGACGAGCTTCCAGGCTTCATCCTGATGTTTCGAGGCGGCAGAGATGCCGATGCCCCAGGAGGCATAGGGAAGGCCGCGCTTGCCGTTGTAGTCCGCCACGACTGGGACCGGGATGAGGTCGAAGTTCAGCTTGGGATTGCGTTTGCGGATGAGATTCACATGCGCGAGCGAGTCGATCATCATTCCGACCCGATCGTTGACGAATTCCTCGACCTTTTCCTGCTCGGTCTTGGTGGCAATGCCGGGCGAGATGACGCCGGCGTCGTTCAGCGATTTGACGAAGGTGAGCATATCGACGACCGGCTTGCCCTCGAGAGCCGGCTTGCCTTCAACCATCATCGATTGACCCGAGGCCCAGACCCACGACATCAGGTCGTTCTGGACACCGGACGGCGTTTGCAGCGACAGCGGCAGCACCCAGCCATACTGGTTCTTGTCGGCATGGGTCATCTTCTTGGCGGCTTCGAGAAACTCCGCGCGGGTCGACGGCAGCTTGGTGACGCCTGCCTGGGCGGCGAGGTCCAGATTGACGAAGACCGGATAGACGAACGAAGCCACGGGAAACATCACCGCCTTGCCGTCCACCTTGATGATATCCGCGACCTGGGTCTTGTCGAACCCGCTCGCATCCATCATCGGGTTCATGTCGGCTAGCGCACCCTGCGCGTTCAGATTGTTCACCCAGGCGCCGTCGAGACCGACGACGTCGCTGAGCGTTCCGGTTGCGGCGCCGACCGAGATCTGGTCTCGCGTGNACCCAGGCGCCGTCGAGACCGACGACGTCGCTGAGCGTTCCGGTTGCGGCGCCGACCGAGATCTGGTCTCGCGTGGTCGCATAGGGACCGCTGACCAGCGTCACCTTGATGCCGGGGTTTGCAGCCTCGAAGTCGTTCATGATTGCCCTGAGCGATCCCGCCGGCAATTCGGGCTCCCACCATTGGGTGAATTCCAGCGTCGTGTCCGCCATGGCGCCGGTTGCACCAAGCAACCATGCGGCCGCGGCTATTTTCAGCATCGCGGGTCGTATCCGAAACATCATTTTCTCCTCCTTCTTCAAGATCGGCCGCACAATGCGGACGATCGTCTGTTCATTCAGAAGCCTTCTTGTATCTTCCGCAGGCACCTCGCTCCCGCCCGCGGTCTTCCGCAGATCTTCAGATCGCCAGATGCGTTTCGGGATCGAAGAAATGGAACTTGGCATCATCCACGGCCAACCGGATTTCCGAGCCGGAGCGGACGGCGCTGATCGGCTCGAACCTCGCCACCGCGTTCGACGCCAGGCCGAAATCATCCACCGCATCCGGATCGCCGGAGTCCACCCGGACCGCGTCGATGTTCATGTGGACGATCTGTTCGGAGCCGAGTTCCTCGATCGAGGTCACCCTGGCCGGTATCGTCTGATACTTGCGACCGGATTCAAGGCTGCTGTCATAAAGATCCTCCGGTCTGATCCCGAACACGACCTTGCGCCCCGCATACGACCTCAAGGCCGGCCTGCGCACGAAGGCTGCATCCTGCAGCCGGACGGCGAAGTCGCGAAAAGCGAGCTCGCCGCCCTTCAGGGTCGCCTCGAAAAGGTTCATCGAAGGAGAGCCGATGAAGCCGGCAACGAAGGCGTTAACCGGCGATTCATAGAGCCTCTTGGGTGTGTCGACCTGCTGCAGCACACCGCCTTTCAACACCGCGACTCTGTCGCCCATCGTCATCGCTTCGATCTGATCGTGGGTCACGTAAATGGTCGTGACGCCGAGCTGCTTTTGCAGGCTGGTGATTTCGGCGCGCATTTGCACACGCAGTTTCGCATCCAGATTGGAAAGCGGCTCGTCCATGAGAAAGGCGGCCGGCTCGCGCACCATGGCGCGGCCCATGGCAACCCGTTGACGCTGCCCGCCTGACAGGTTCGCGGGTTTGCTGTCCAGCAAAGACGTCAGCTGAAGAGTTTTGGCGATCTCGTCCACGCGCTTCTTGCGCTCGGCCTTCGGCTTGCCTGCCAGCCGCATCGAAAAGGCGATGTTTTCGGATACCGTCATATGCGGGTAGAGCGCGTAGCTCTGGAACACCATCGCGATGTCGCGGTCATTGGGCGGCATGTCGACGACGTTGACCCCGCCGATCCGAAGGCTGCCGCTGGTGATGTCTTCCAACCCCGCGATCATTCGCAACGCCGTGGATTTGCCGCAGCCGGAAGGCCCGACGAGGATCAAGAACTCGCCGTCCTTGACCGACAGGTTCAACTGGTCGATTGCGCGAAAACTGTTCCCGTAGGTTTTGCAGATCTTCTCAAGAATGACTTCTGCCATATTCCTCCCTCCACAAGTATAAGCCCTGATTTTTATGATTCTCCTGGGCTTGTGTTCGCCTGCGAAATGTTTCGTCGGATCGTTTCAGGTCATGCTCCAGCATCCACATGCGCATTTTTCAGGTCGACTGCTGACGGCGCGTTCGCCGATGCCAGGAGTTGCGTGACCTGCTCCTCGGTCGGAAGCGCCTCGCGCCCGCCACGCCCCGTTATCGAAACGGCCGCCGCCGCGGCCGCGAATGCGATCCGGCCCGCGGTGTCGGCTCCGCGCGTCAACGCATGGGCATAGGCGCCATGAAAGCAGTCACCCGCGCCTGTGGAGTCGACGACCGCAACCCGGTGCGGGGGCAGGTGCCAGAGACCTGTCTCTTCACGGCCGCGATAGTACACACCCCTGCCTCCATCGGTCAGAACCACGGCGGATCGCGATGGCAACCACAAGGCATCGAGCATCTCGGCAGGCGATCGGCGCCCCGTGGCAGTCCGTGCAAAGCTAAGTGGAAGAATGAGATGGTCGCAGAGCGCGATCAGCCGCTCCGTGGCGGGGCCGCTGCTCCATTCGATATCGCCGAGGATCGCAAGGCCGAGATCGCGAGCCCGAGCCACGACATCCAGCGACCCGGTCGCATAGCTATCGACGATCAGGACGGTTGCGCGGCTGAGGATATCGTCCGGAAAATCCGGAGCGGTGCCCAGCATCGCATCGTCGTCATACGCGATGAACCTTTCCCCGTCCGAGCCGACGGTGATCCGCGAGTGCACCGGGCGCGCGTCGGGATGGCGCGGCGCGAATGCGGTTTCAATACCGCTCGCCACGAGATCGAGCTGCACCGCGTCGTCCGCGGCACTGGCCAGCCATCCGACGAACCCGGCGGTTCCGCCGAGCCGCGCGACAGCGGCCAGCGCCGTCGCGACATTTCCCCCGAAGGCGCGGGTACTTTGCAGAACCTTACCCTTGCCCGCCGACAATGGCTGATCGACGTAGACGATGTCGTCGATCGCAATAGCGCCGAAGCCGAGGATCGAGGGGATGGTGGGCATCGTTCAGGCACCCGCCTTCGCCAGGGCGTCTTGCGCCGAAAGGCCGTCATGGATGACGCCGCGAAAGGCAAGCGCTGCCTTCTCCGGATCGCCGTGCCCCCAGAGATTGCGGCCGACCACGGCGCCGTGCGCGCCGGCACGGATGGCGTCCGCCGTCTGCTGAAGCGCGCCGAGCAGCGTATCGGTCTTTGGACCGCCCGCGATGACAACCGGCACCGGGCAGGTCCGGACGGTCTCTTTGAATGACTCGAAATCCCCGGTGTAGCCGATCTTGATCACGTCGACGCCGGACTCGTAGCCGATGCGCGCCGCATAGGCGATCTCGTCGGGGGTGAAGACGATCTTTGCTCCGTCGGTGAAATCGCGAGGGTAGATATGCGCCACCACAGGCATGCCGTAGCGGGCCGCCGCATTTACCGAATCGGTCAGCCAGCGTATGTATTTGCCCTCCGTCGCGCCGCGCACCGGAATGGCCACGGCCAACGCATCGGCCCCCGCGCGCACCGCGTCCTCGGGCGTTGCGATCAACTCGCTGATGCGATCGTCCGCGGTGAAGCAGCCCGCCTGAATCACCAGGGAAGCTTTGCCCGCATATTGCGGCCACAGATGGCGCGCGGTGCCAGGCTGGATGCTGACGTAGTCGGGTTTGCCCGCCATGACGCGTGCGAGCGCACCCGGCAGGTCGGCAAGGCCGCCTTTGCGCACGTCGCCATAGCCGACGAAGTGGTCGACCGCGCCGCCAAAGAGGTTCCCCGATGGATGCGAGAAGAGGCGCGCGAGGCGCACCTTGGTTCCTAGGCTCATGAGTCCAAAATTCCCTGATCGGTTGATTTAAAAATGCTCGATCCAGTGTTTCCGAAAGAAAAAAGAAAAACAATCTTTCGAAAGCTTTCGAATCTGCATATTTCTCCGTAAGGTGAGCCGAGGCCGGCGCGATTGCTCGGCGCAGGCAGGCAAGGGCAGGGCAATGTTGTCGGAGCAGAGACGCCAATCGATCCTGGGCGAGGTGCAACGCAGCGGACAGGTTCGCATCAAGGACCTGTCGGACGGGTTTGGCGTGTCGGAGGTCACGGTGCGCTCCGACCTCGAAATACTGGACCGCAAGGGACTGCTGACCAAGACCCGTGGAGGGGCGGTGACCCGGACCACCGATTCGACGACGGCCGCGTTCGCGCGGCGGATGCAAACGAACCTCGACGCAAAGAAGCGCATCGCCCGGGCGGCGCTCGACCTTTTCGAGCACAACCAGTCGGTCATCTTCGACGGTGGCTCGACCTTGATGCAGCTTGCCATGCAGTTACCGCCGCTCAGCAATGTCGTGGTCGCGGCCACGGCCATGAACATCGTGCAGCATCTTATGCATCGTCCCGGGCTCGACGTTCATATGATCGGCGGCCGGGTCTATCCCGACACGGTGAGCACGCTGATCACCGATGCCGATACGGCTCTCGGCGGCCTGGTAGCGCATCAGGTCTTTGTTGGAGCGCATGCGATAGACTCGTCACTGGATGTGGTCGACGTGAACGAAGACATGGCGCGAACGAAGCGAAACCTCGTTCGCATGGCCCGGCGCGTTGTCTTGCTCGCCGATTCGAGCAAATGGGGCGTCAGCGGGACGTCCAAGGCATTTTCGCTGTCGGCCGTCGATGTGGTGATCACCGACGATGGCCTGCCCGGTCCAATACGCAGCGAGCTTGATAGGATCGGGGCCAAGGTGATCTATGCCTGAACCCATCCCGGTCTCTGATGCGCGACGGAAAGCGCGCATGACCCACGGGCTTCGCAGCGGCCGTCGGCCGTTTTTCATGCCGGTCATGTTCTCCTCCTCACGCTGGCGGCCTCCCAATCCTGCGCCAGAACTCTCACATGCTCTATAAAAATTTTACGCGCGTCAACATTTAAAGTCCTGTATAGCGGATTGCGGGGGGTCGTGGGAACTGCAACGGTTGCGCAGCATGCCCTTGGCTTGGGAGGAAAGCTGGAAATGCACGGAAAATCAGAGACAAAGCTCGGCATCGGTGTCATCGGCTGCGGCAACATCTCGATGACCTATCTGCGCAATGCAGCGCTCTTCGGTGGTGTCGAGCTACGCGCCTGCGCCGACATTTCCGCTGACATGGCTGAGCTGCGCGCCAGGGAATACGGCATCCGCGCCCTGGGCGTTGACGCGCTGCTGGCCGACCCCGATATCGACCTCGTGCTGAACCTGACAATCCCCGCGGCGCATTTCGACATTTCGTTATCAGCGCTCTCGGCGGGCAAGCATGTCTTCACCGAAAAGCCGCTGGCAACTTCCGCCGCCGACGGCCGCCGCCTTGTCGCCGAGGCCGCGAAGCGCGGCCTGCTGATCGGCTCGGCGCCGGACACATTCCTGGGTGCAGCCGGCCGCCGCGCGCGCCGGCTGATGGATGACGGCGCCATCGGCAAGCCGGTGACCGGCACCGCCTTCATGATGGGACGCGGCATGGAGCACTGGCATCCCAATCCGCAATTCTATTATCAGCCCGGCGGCGGCCCGGTCTTCGACATGGGTCCCTATTACCTGACCGTGCTGGTCAACCTGCTCGGGCCGGTCGAGCGCGTCATGGCGATGGCGACGCGCGGCCAGGAGGAGAGGCTGATCACGGCCGACGGGCCGTTCAAGAACACGACATTCAAGGTCGGCACGCCGACCAACATAATGTCGCTGCTCGAATTCCGCTCGGGCGCCACCGTCACCTTCGGCGCCTCATGGGATGTGTTCAAACACTCCAACCATCCGATCGAACTGCACGGCACCGAAGGCTCGCTCAGGCTGCCCGATCCCGACACGTTCGGCGGCACGGTCTCGCTGTCGGAACGTGGCGCCGACTGGGCCGTTTTCGCCAGCGAGAGCGAACTCTACGGCGCCCGCAACTGGCCCTATTCCGCGCCCGACCGCGCCAATTACCGCATGCTCGGCGTCGCCGATCTGGCGCGCGCGCTGGCCACGGGCAGAAAGCCGCGCGCCTCCGGTGAGCTGGCGCTGCATGTGCTTGAGATCATGGAGGCGATCCTGGCTTCGGGCGAAAGCCGTGGCTCGGTTGCCGTCAACGGCACGGTCGACCAGCCGCCGCTGCTTGGCGAAGACGAAGCCGCAACCCTGCTTGCCTGACGGAGGTTCGCCCGTGACGCCATCGCCACCGTCCCCGTCGCCCCTAGATCCGGAGGCCCGGCATGTGCTCGAGCTCGGCAGCCAGGCCGGCGCGCCGCCGTTCGAAACGGGAACGCCTGAGCAGGCGCGCCGCGCCTACAATGAAGGCTTCCCGACCCTGCAAGGCGAGCGCGAGCTGGTCGCGTCGATCAGCGAGCGCATCATTGCAGGACCCGGCGGTCCGCTGAGGCTCAGGATCTATCGCGGGCAGGGCGCGCCTTCGGCAGGCGCTCCGGCGCTGCTTTATCTCCATGGCGGCGGCTGGGTGATCGGCAATCTCGACTCGCATGACGAGATCTGCCGCTGGTTCGCCAACGAGGCAGGCGCTGTCGTCGTTTCCGTCGACTACCGGCTGGCGCCGGAACACAAATTCCCGGCGGCAATAGAGGATTGCCGAGCGGCACTTGCCTTCATGCAAAGCGCCGCGGACGAACTCGGCATCGACGCTGCCCGCATCGCGGTTGCCGGCGACAGCGCCGGCGGCAATCTCGCCACGGTGCTCGGCCTGCTCACGCGGGGGGACAAAAATCCGCCGGCAGCGCAGCTTCTGTTTTATCCCAACACCGATGCCGGGCAGACGGCCGACAGCTATCGCCGCTTCGCCGCAGGCTTTGGCCTGACCGCCTCGACCATGGCCTGGTTCCGCGACCATTATGTCCGCAATGCCGCCGACATCGGCGACTGGCGTACCTCACCGCTGAAGGCGGAAAGCCTCGCCGGTGCGCCGCCCACCTTCATCGCCATCGCCGGTCACGACATCCTCGCCGACGAAGGCGAGGCCTATGCCAGGCGTCTGCAGCAGGCCGGCGTGCCGGTCGTGCTGGAACACTGGCCCGGTCAGATCCACGGCTTCGTCTCGATGGGCCGTCACGGCCCGGCAGCGAGACAGGCGGTTGCCGCCGCCATTGCCGCGTGGCGAAGCTTCGATCCTGCCTTTGGAAAGGCTCAAGCGGACTGACGCATCACCAGGGCGGCGTCGAGGCTGACCTTCGGCGCGACGTTTGCCGTATCCTCGTTGAGCAAAGCGAGCAGTGTCTCGACGCTGCGCCCCGCCATGGCGGCAAAATCCTGCGCGATGGTGGTCAGTGCGGGGCAGGTGTAGCGGCTCAGCGGATGGTCGTCATGGGCGGCGATACGCAGGTCGCAATCGGCCTTGCGGCCGATCTTCAGCCCTTTCGCGAAGGCTGCCGCCATCACGCCGAAGGCCAGGCGGTCATTCGCACACAGTATGGTCTTGCCCGGCAGGCCGCTGGCCCCGAGCATCTGTTCCATCTGCTCGTAGCCGATGCGCTCGAAATCCCATGTGTAGTCTCGGGTGTTGCCGATAACCACCGGCTCCTGGCCAAGCTGACGCATCGCGGCGACGTAACTGTTCAGGCGCTCCGGCGAATTGTGATTGACATGCGGGATGTCGAAATAGATCGGGGCGTCGCCGGAGCGGCAGAGATAGTCGACGATGGTCGAGACGCTCTGGGCATTGTTGTTGCCGACAAAGGGCGTGCCGCCTTCAAGATAGGTGTCGAAATAGACGACCGGCATTGTCTGGGTCAGCTTCTCCAGCGTGCGCCGGTCCGAACGCAAGCCGAGCGGCGCGATCAGCGCGCCCGAAACTTTCAGCGACAGGATGGTACGTGTCGCCTCCATTTCGAGCTCGGTTGAGCCATGCGAGGAGATGACGATCGGCCAGTAGCCCTCGTCGCGCAGCCTGAGCTCGATGCGGCTGACCATTTCGGAATAGAAGGGATCGGTGACCGTCGGTACGACAATGCCGATGGCGCGGGTGCGCTTGCGGTTGAGGTTGCGGGCAAACAGATTGGGCTGGTAGTCGGACGACCGCAACGCCTCTTCGATGCGCTTGCGCGTTGCCGGCTTGACGCTGGTCGGATCGTCGAAATATTTCGACAGCGTCGGCCTGGAGACGCCGCAGGAGCGGGCGAAATCCTCCATCGTCTTGTGCGTCATTGGCATTCAATCCTCGTCTGGCACGCGCCAGAACCTCGGTCATCCCTTGACGCTGCCCACGGTCCTGCAGCCGGCGCGTCCGCCACGCAACGGCAGACGAAATTTACAGGAAACGTCAGTGGGTTCAACGCGCAATGACAGATTATACCGTGCGTAAATTTGTTCAATTGACGCGAAAATTGTCGCGCATCAAAGTCTCGGTCACAAAGAGCGCTGAAAAGTCCAGGCACCATGACACAACAGATCGATCGGCTTCTTTCCCAGCTATATCGTCGGCTCGATGCCGCCGCGATTGTGATCGGCGATGCTATCGATCCGCGCTATGGCGACGACCTCTCCGGCAAGGGCGGCGGCCAGCCCGAACTGGTCTTGCGTCCGCGCGACGCCGCCGACGTCGCCGAAATCCTGCGCCTATGCAGTGGTATCGGCCAGAAGCTGGTCGTCCATGGCGGCCGCACCGGGCTGGCCGGCGGCGCGCGCGTGCAGCCGGGCGAAGCGGTACTGTCGCTGGAGCGCATGACCGCGGTCGAAGCGCCCGACCGCGCCGCGGCAACCATCATCGCGGAAGCCGGCGCGCCGCTGCAAATGGTGCAGGAAGCGGCCGATGCGTCCGGCCTGATGTTCGGCGTCGATATCGGCGCGCGCGGCACGGCGACGGTCGGCGGCAACATCGCCACCAATGCTGGCGGCATTCGCGTGCTGCGCTACGGCATGTACCGCGCCCAGGTGCTGGGGCTGGAGGCCGTGCTTGCCGACGGCTCGATCCTGACTTCGTTGCGTGGCCTGGCCAAGGACAATTCGGGATACGATCTCAACCAGCTTTTCATTGGCAGCGAAGGCACGCTGGGCGTGGTTACTCGCGCCTGCCTGCGGCTGCATCCCAAGCCCGCCACCGAGGTTGCCGCCTTTTGCGCCCTTGGCTCGCTGGAGGCGGCGATTGCGTTGCTGGGGTTGCTCAAGCAGCGGCTCGGGCCCTTGCTTTCGGCCTATGAGGTAAACTTCTCGCCGCTCTACGGCGCCATGATTGCCGGCATGGCCGCGCCGGCGCCGCTGCCTGTCGGCGCGCCCGTCTATGTGCTGGCCGAGATCCAGGGCAGCCAGGCCGAGCTGGACGGCGAGCGTTTCGCTTCGGTGCTGATGCAGGCGGTCGAGGACGGCATCGTCGACGACGTGGTCGTCTCGCAGTCGCCGCGCGAATTCCGTGCGCTATGGGATGTGCGCGAAGAGGCCAACCGATTCCTGTTTGCGATCGAGGGAATGCTCGGCGTCGACATCAGCATCCCGTTGGCGGCCATGGCGGATTTCCTGCGCAACGCCGAAGCCGCGATCCACGCCGTCGACAGCAGCGCCGAGATCTACGTCTTCGGCCATCTCGGCGACGGCAATCTGCACTATCAGGTCGACACCACGGAACCGGCGGCCGCCTATGAGATTATCTATCGCGGCGTGGCGGCATGCGGTGGCGCCGTCTCGGCCGAGCACGGCATCGGCCTCGACAAGAAGAAATGGCTGAACCTCGTGCGCAGCGACGCCGAGATATCGGCCATGCGCCGGCTGAAGGCGGCGTTCGATCCGCACAACATCCTCAATCCCGGGCGGATTTTCGATATCGTTCGATCGCCAGGAGGGATCTAACTTGCAGCTGGCGAGAGCAGCGCGTGGAAGTCGACCGTTCTCATCTGCTCGATGCCGTCCAGAGTCATATTTCCCGCGACATAGACGATGATCGCCAGACCGAGCCAGCCGATCCAGCGATACCTGGCAAGCAGCGCCGCCACCAGCGTCGAGGCGACCGCCATCAGAACCACCGACAGGATGAGACCGAACACCAGCGCATTCATGTCGTGGGCGGCGGCGCCCGCCACGGCCAGCACATTGTCCAGCGACATCGAGACATCGGCGACGACGATCTGCAGGATCGCGGTGCGCAGCGCCTTGGCCGGCCGCGCCGTCGCAAGTGCTGCGGCTTCAGTGTCGACGTCCTCGCCGTCGCCGGCCGAGCGCAACTCCTGGAACATGTTCCAGCACACCCAGAACAAAAGCATGCCGCCGACCAGCATGATCCCAGGAATTTCCAGCAGCTGCACCGCGATCACCGCAAAGACGATGCGGATCACCGCCGCCGCGGCAATGCCGGCGATGATCGCCTTCTGCCGCAACGCCTTGGCGAGGCCTGCGGCCGCCATGCCGATCACCACGACATTGTCGCCAGACAGCACAAGGTTGATGGTGATGACTTCCAGATAGGCGGCGACAGTCGTCTGGTCGAAACTCATAGAGCGGTCTCCCCGGAAGGCTCCGGCTGGTTGCGGGCGCATCGGACCGATGTCTGCGCAAACGCGAAGACAGCCGATTTGAGTGCAGCCCGGCATTGAAACAAGACGCCAGCGCGGCCAATCGGTCCTCATCCACGGAATTCATCGCCGGGTCGTGATTTCCGACCAGAAATGCCCGTCCCAGAATGCCCATCATGGAAGGGAAGACAAAAGCGTTCCGCTTGCCTATCAATATTGCCGACCAAAGGAGAGACGAGCATGAGCAAGACGGCACTGATTTTCTGGGGCGGATGGGAGGGTCACACGCCGGCCCGCAGCGCCGCTGTCGTCAGCGAGATATTGACCGGGCATGGCTTCGAGGTGCGGACAGAAGAGGGCACATCCGCGCTCGCCGATCCGCAGCTCCCGGTCATCGATCTGATCGTGCCGGTGATCACCATGTCGACGATCGAGAAACCGGAGCTGCAAAACCTCACCGCCGCCGTCAGCGGCGGAACCGGCCTTGCCGGCTTCCACGGCACAATGGGCGACAGTTTTCGCAACGAGCCGAACTATCAGTTCATGACCGGCGGCCAATGGGTCGCGCACCCCGGCGACATCATCGACTACCGTGTCGACATCATCAGCGACGATCCGATCGTCAGGGGTATCGAGGGTTTCGCCTACCATTCCGAGCAGTATTACATGCATGTCGACCCGAGCAACGAGGTGCTGGCGACGACGACGTTCAGCGGTGAGCATCTCGACTTCATCGACGGCGTCGTCATGCCCGTGGTCTGGAAGCGCCGCTACGGCAAGGGCCGCGTCTTCTTCAGCGCGCTCGGCCACACGGCGGATGAGTTTTCCGTGCCGCAAATGCGCACCATCTTCGAGCGCGGGGCGTTGTGGGCCAGCCGGTAACCGGGGCCTGTCCGAGCAAGCAACGGCGATATCACGCCTCCGCTACTCGCTAAGCCGCGGCTAACGCTCTATGCTGGCTGAGGTCACGGCGTTCGACCGCCGTCATCGCAACTGAAATGTGTTGTCACGGGGGACATGCATGTTCGGGGTCGTCGGATTAGTAAGGCATGGAAAGTCGTCGCAGCGCTGGCGTCCGCCCGCNCGCCCGCTCTGGTGGTCGTGGTGTTCGGTCTGTTGCTGCTTGCGCCGCAGGCGGCCAACGCGCAGCTGAACTGGACGCTCGATCCGGCGAATTCGACACTCACCTATCAATCGGTGAAGAAGAACACCATTGTCGAAACCAACAAGATCAGGAACCTCTCGGGCACGCTGACATCGGATGGCGCCGCCAAGGTCACGTTCGACCTCAACTCGGTCGACACCGGTATCGACCTTCGCAATGTCCGCATGCGCTTCCTGTTCTTCGAAACCTTCAAATTCCCGACGGCGGAAGTGACGGCGAAAGTCGATCCCGCCGCTTTTGCCGATCTCGCCACCAAACGGCGCATGAGCGCGCATATCCCGTTTCGCCTGAGCCTGCACGGCGTCGACAAGGACCTTGAGGCCAGTGTCGTGGTCACTATGATCACCGACAGCATGGTGTCGATCGCCTCGGAGGCGCCGGTCGCCGTGCATGTCGAGGATTTCGGCCTGTTGCCCAACATCGAAAAACTCCAGCAGGCGGCCAATGTCAGCAGCATCGTCCCGACGGCTTCGGTGTCGTTCGACTTCGTCTTCGCCGCTGATGGCGCCAAGCCTGCGGCCACGCCTGCCGTCGCGGCCGCAGCCCCAGCCGATGCCGGGCCGGTCGCCACAGATGCAGGCAAGACGTCCTTCAGCGACGATGAATGCCTGAACAGGTTCGAGGTGCTGTCGCGCACCGGCGCCGTCTATTTTCGCCCAGCCAGCGCTCGGCTCGATGAAAAGAGCCGCCTGCTGCTGGCCGAGGTGGTCGGCGTCGTCGGCAAATGTCCGAAACTGAAGGTCGAGGTTTCGGGCCATACCGATTCCGACGGCTCGCCGACGGCCAACAAGAACCTGTCGGAACGGCGCGCCAAGGCGGTCGCCGACGCGATCATCGCTGCGGGCATTCCATCGGCGCAGATCACGGCTTCCGGCTATGGCGAGGAAAAGCCGGTGGCGCCGAACGATACGCCGAAGAACAAGGCGCTGAACCGGCGGATCGAGTTCTCCGCCACGCCGCTCTCCAACTGAGCCGGTCCTTAACTGAGAAGGCCCGTCAACCGAAAAGGAATCCGGTGCGTTTGGACATGATTGCAAGTTGCGGCAACTTCATGCGCGGCATCGGCCTCGCCGTGCTGGCGCTTGCGTTGACCATGACCATTACCATGACCGCGGCCAGTGCCGAACGCCGCATCGCCCTGGTGCTCGGCAATTCCCATTACCGGAACGCGCCGGTGCTGCCCAATCCGGTGAACGATGCGCAGGCAATGTCCGATCGCCTGAAGGGGCTGGGCTTCGAAATCGTCTCCGGCCTCGATCTCACCAAGGCGCAGACGCAGGAAAAGATCGCGCAATTCGCGCGGCAGGTGCGTGGCGCCGATATCGCGCTGTTCTTCTATGCCGGTCATGGCCTGCAGGTCTCGGGCAGGAATTACCTGCTGCCTGTCGATGCGGCGCTGGAGGACGAGACCTCGCTCGACTTCGAAGCCGTGCAGGTGGACTTCATCCTGCGGCAGATGTCGCGCGAGACCAGCATCAGGCTGGTGTTCCTCGACGCCTGCCGCGACAACCCGCTCGCCGATGTGCTTGCCAAGGAGACTGGCGGCGACAGCACGGCAAGCAGCGGCCTTGCCGAAATACCGATCGAGAATGGCGGCGCCGGCACGCTGGTCGCCTTCGCTGCCAGTCCCAACCAGCTCGCCTATGACGGACCGGGCGAGCACTCGCCATTTTCGGCGGCGCTGCTTGCCCATATCGGCGAGGTAAACGTCTCGATCACCGAAGCGATGAACCGGGTTACGTCGGATGTGTTCAAGGCCACAGCCGGACGCCAGCGGCCCTGGATCAACGTTTCGCTGACCACCGATGTCGTGCTTCACAAGGTCGATCTCAAGGCGCCGCTGATCGTCGGCGATTCCGGCCCGGCTGCGCCCGAAGGCGATACGCAGGCGCGCACCGGCGCGGCCGCCAATCCGCCGGGTACGGACGCCGGCGAGCAGGCGCTGGAACAGCTGCGTGAGGAAATTCCGAAGCTGGGCTCGGACGCGCCAATCCTTTTCGATGTTCCGGTCAATTTCGGCGACCCGGCGATCGACGGCAAGAGCATCGCCCAACTCATCCAGGGCAAGCCGCACTTCAGTCCGGTCGAGGGCCTGGAAAAGTCCGTCTGGGACAACCAGTGCAGCAACTGTCATCAATGGACCGAGGAGCGGCTGTGCGACCAGGCCAAGACCTACGTCACCAATGATGCCTCGGTGTTGCGCCTGCAACACCCGCTGGGCACGCGCTTCAAGGTGGCACTCGGCAAATGGGCGCAAAACGGCTGCAAATGAGACCGCCAACAATGGGTTGGATCAGATTTCAATGAAATCTCATCACGATCCAGAGCAATCAGGCTCGGCGCAGCGCCTCGGTTTCGGCCAGATGGATGCCCATCTCGACAAAGGCGGTGAGCACGGAGAAACGGTCCGCCACCGCAACCCGCGCCAGTCCGGCCAGTATGCCGGCATTGACGGCATGCGCAGCCGGCAGCGGCCGCAGCCTCGACCCGTTGGTCTGCGGCGTCAGGCCATTGATGTGCCGTTGCGCCGCTAGCGCGATCCAGCCGGCAGGCGTGTGCTGCTGCGTCATCGCCGCCCCGGCGACAGCCTCCCGGCGGGTTGCATTGTTGGGGTCGCCGACCCACTCCTGGATCAGTGTCAGCGTTGCGAGGTCCTGCTCTTCGAGCAGCTCGGTCAGATGCCCCAGGCACTCATGGCCCCACCAGATTGCGGCCCGGTCAGGCAGGAGATAGGCGCAAAAGGTAATCGCTTCCTCGGGGATGCGCCCGGCCATCAGCCGGCGGCAGAACTCGAGCGAGGGTTGGTCGGTCGGAACGGCCGTCATGTCCCGGGCGACAGCCGTGTTCGCGGCGAAGAGATCGCGTGCGGTCTGGAATCGAAGCCCGTTGACCATCGCTGCTGTTATCCTCCCCCAGCCCTCACTCAACCCGCCTGCGAGGCGCGGGTCAAGTCTGTCGACCACCACATGTCCATGACGTTGTTCACAGACAAACGCCTCACGGTTTGGTATATTCCACAGCCGACCGTGATCTCGACAGATCATTGTCGAACAGGAAGAGTTGGCCCGGATCCATGGATCGGGCCTGAGTGAAAATCGGATGCTCGAAACGGGAGTAACCGTTATGCAGCGGCACATTTCAGTCTTGGCATTGGCGACCGTGCTTTTCTCGACTCACGTCTATGCCGACCCACTTCAGAAATCGGAAGACATTGTGAAGTTCTTTGCCGGCACGATCGATCACGGCGCGGCACGCGGGATTTGTGTCGGCACCGAGGACGAGTGCAAGAGCAAGACCGGCCAGAAAGAAAAGCCTCCGGAGAAGACCGGCCTCGATATGCTGATCAATTTCAGCCTGGATTCGTCCGAGCTCGACGCCAAGGCGCGCAGCGAACTCGACGAATTCGCCAAGGCGCTGAAGGACGATCGGCTGAGCAAGCTGTCCTTCGTCGTCGAAGGCTATACCGACGCATCCGGCTCGGCGACCTACAATGAGGGGCTGTCGCAGCGCAGGGCGCAGTCGGTGACGGCCTTCCTCGAATCCAACGGCATCGAAGCCACCCGCATCAAGGCGGTCGGTCTCGGCGAGGCCAATCCACGCAACCCCGACCCCTACGATCCCGTCAATCGCCGGGTCGAGATGCGGATCAAGGCGCAGTAGCGTCGCCGGCTGCGTTTTCCGGCCATCAACGCCGCGCGTCCAACGGACACGCGGCGTTTTTGTCGTTCGATGTGATCGATCAGTTCTTGAGCACGCCGCCGACCGCTACGCCGGTGCCGAAGATCAGCGCCTTGGTCAGGAAATCATTGTTGTCCCGCGGCGGCGGCTCATCCTCGCGCACGACCTCCCGGTTGCGCCTTTTCTGCACGAACTGCTGTTGTCGGCGCGGCTTCTGGGCGTACTGCTTCTTGCGTGGCTTTTCCGCCACCGGCTTCAGCGTGCGGGCCTTCTGCACCATCTGTTTTTTCGGCTTGTCCACGCCGGTCTGGTCGGCCTCATGCTTGGCACGCACGGCCTCCATCATCGGATCCGTCTGGATAACCAGGAATGCCAGTTGCTCGCGCGTCAGGAAGGTGGTCGGAGGCAGCCCGTTCCCCTCTTGCCAGTCGCCGATCGCTTGCCGGGTCTTGGCGCCGATATTGCCGTCAACGCGGCCAAGCTCGTTGCCCAGCGCCTCGACGCGCAATTGCAGGTCGATGCGGCCCTGGCGATCGAGACCGATCGCGTTCTCCGTCGCCTCGGTGCCCAGCACCTTCTTCATGTCGTCCGAAATGCCGACCGAGGTGCGCACGGCAGAACCCGAGTTCGCTTCGTCGGCATCGAGCGCTGCCACCTGCCGTTCCTGGGCTTTCGGATCGTTCAGCGCATCGATGTTGAGCCGCGCCACCGTGGCGAAGCGGCCATTCGGGAACTGTTCGAGATAGGCTTCGTAGAATGGCGCGGTGTTGCGCTTCGAGGCCTCGTCCCAAAGCCGCTGCTCGACTTCCCACGAAGGCGGTTCGCTGGTGACGAGAGCAGGAGCGGGCGCTGCCGCGGCGTTCGCGTCATCGGCGGCCGGTTTTACCATCGGTGCGGCTTCGGCGGCCGGTTTGCCAAGGAAGACCTCGCGGCCCAGCGATGCGTTGTGCCATGGCCGCTGGCGGCCTTGCGTGGTCTCGGCCACTTCGCCGCGCACCCGCGTCAGCGCACTCTGGATCTCGACGCCGGGTTCGGTCAGGTGCCTGGCGAGCGCGGTCGAGTAGGGGCTGTCGACGCCGTTGCCGTCAAAGGCGATGGCGCCCGGGTCGGTGGCATAGGCAATCAGGATGCCGCCGGTGCCGACGCCCTCTGATTTAGGGTCGATCGGCGCCAGGCCGGTGCCCAGCGCGGTGGAGCGGGTCTTCGGCATCGCGGCCGCCAGTGTGCGTGCCAGCGGATTGTCGCGGCAGGCATCGAGGATGATGACGCCGACCGCCGGGTCGGGCGGCAGTGCGGCCATGAAGTCGTCGATCTGGACGGTGCGGGTCTTGAGATAGGCAGGTGACGTCAGTTCGGCGTCGACCGGGATCAAAAAGTTCTTGCCGTCGACCTGCATGCCGTGGCCGGCATAGAAAATGACGGCGAGGTCGGCATCGTAGGACTGCTCGGTGAATTTGCTGATCAGGCTGTGCATGCCGGCATTGTCCTGGTCGACGCCCTCGATCACCTCGAAGCCGGCATTGCGCAGCGTCGATGCGATGAGATGCGCGTCATTGGCCGGATTGGGCAACTCGACGGCATGGACGTATTTGCTGTTGCCGATGACCAGCGCGACGCGTTTGACGCCACCGGCATCCGGCGCCGCCGCCTGGACGGTGCCAAGCGCGGTCAGCACTAACAGAACAATTCCGCTCAAAAGGACGGCAAACGCTTTCATGGGATCGGCCCTCCGCCCCAATGGGGCGCGTTATTGATGGCTGCGCATGCTAAATTTCACCAGCGACTGTATCGCTTCTGCCAAAATGGCTGTTGGGCGTATGTGATCCCAGCCACAGTTTTGGTTCACAAGGACCCAAAAACCTTCCCAAATATCCGCAAACATACCATTCGCCGGCCTCAAAACCAATCGGCTTGGCGAAAACCGGGGCAAACTGCCCGCTCTAGCCCGGCTCGAGCGCATTTTGGGTCGAGCCGACCAGTGCCGTTATCGCCTGCTTGTATTTTTCGAACTCCGGCGATGTCTGGCGGACTTCCGTCGTCTGCTGGCCCGCATCGGTGGTGGCGGGCGTCGGCAATTTGCGGCCCATCTTCCGTTCCGCCCAGTCGACGACGTAGCTGGCGGTCTTGCCGGCAAGAAACGGGTTGGCCTGGATAACGGACGAGCCGAGCACGGCGCTCAACTGCGCCGATCCCGGCGACGCCAGCACCTGATGGGCGCCTTCCATACCGAGGAAATGGCAGAGATAGAGCCGGCCGGCGGTGATCTGGTGGCCACGCGCCTTGAGATAGGCTTCGCCCTCGCGCGCCAGATTGCGCACCATCTCACGCGAGATGGTGGCGTCGTAGCGCAAAGCGAGCAGGTCTGCGGTCGACAGCGAGCGCGCCAGTTCGGGACGATAGGTGTTCATCATCCGGATCCAGGTCTTGGATATGAACTGGCCGGCGCCTGTCGCCGAAGACAGCGGGTTCTTGGCCCGCGCGCTACCGCCCGATTCGACGTGGACGATACGGTCGGTCAGCGTTTCGACGGCGGGATCGCTGGAAGTGACGGCGATTGCAGCGGTCACTGTTCCGAGCGGATCGATCGCCTGACCGCTTTGATAGAGTTCGAAATGCAAATGTGGCCCGGTCGACAGGCCGGTGGTGCCGATATAGCCGATGATGTCGCCGGCCTTCACCTTGGTGCCGACACCGCTGGCAATGGCGAATTTCGACATATGCGCGTAGCGCGTCTCGCGGCCGCCGCCATGGGCGATCTTGACCACATTGCCGTAGCCGCCGCCGTCGCCCTGGAAGATGATCTCGCCGTCGAAGGCTGCTGCGATCGGGGTCCCCACGGGTGCTGCCCAGTCGACGCCCTTGTGGATGCGAACAACGCCCAGGATCGGATGCTTGCGCGGCCCGAAGGTCGACGTCATGACACCGTTGACCGGCGTCACCATGCCGTTGGCCACCGTCAGCGAGCGCACCTGGTCATCGCCCGAGACGCAGGAAAACTGGCCGTCGCCCTGCTGGAAAACGAAACAATCCAAGCTCTTTTGCGTGCCTTGTATACCGACATAGAGCACCCGTCCGTCGGTCTCGTTCTTGCCGCGCGGCGTCTGCGAATAGATCAGCACAAGGCGCTGGTCCTCGCTGGCGAAAGCATCCAGATCCTGTCCGCGCGACAGATACATAATGGCTTCGCCGATGATGCCGCTCGGCACATTGTTGCGGGCCGCCGTCGAATAGATCGCGTCGAGCAGGCGGTATTGCCGTTTCTGCGTGCCTTCGGTCTCGGCGCCCGAATAATTGAACAGGTCCTCGCGCACCCACGGGTCGACGCCCGACACGAAGGCACCGGCCGCGTTGCGTGTCAGCGTGCCGACAAAGACGTTCCTGGCGTAGATCGAGACCTGCATCAGCGACATCGTCGTGGTCTCGCGCGTCGGCCTAAAGCCGCGCATCGCCACGACATAACCAGGCTGCAGGCCGTTCTTGTCGAACAGCGCCTTCAGCGCCTCGCCGGCAAGCTTTGCGTCGTCGGCGGAAAAATGCGCATCGAGCGCCACGCTGTCCAGGCTGCGGTCATTGAGGATTTTCACGAAAATGTCCTGGGTCGCCTCGAAGCGCTGGTATTCCGAGCTGACGTTGGCAACGCTGGTGTTGTTTTCGACCGCTGTCTTCTGAAAGGCGGGGAGTGCTGCTTCGCCCTCATCGATGGTCTCGCCCCAGCCGGCCTCGGGGTCATCGGCCGCCGTCGATGCACCCGGAGCGACCTGCGGGTCAGGAGCTGGGCCGGAGGCCGCCGGAGCCCCGTCCGCGCCGGGCGATGGCTTCAGATCGTTCTGCAGGTCATTCTGCGGATCGCCGGTTTCGGCGGGTGGCGCGACCGCGGTCTTCCGCTGCGCCTGGAAGAAGGCGAAATCCTCCTGCGTCGAGGGGATCGTCGTCATGAATTTTTCGCTGGCGCTCAGCATCACGTCGGAGAGAACCATGATCTGAGGGGAGATGCCGGCCTGGTCGAGCTCCGTCGGGCGCGGCATCCCGCGGCTCTTGGCGGCGCCCGCCTCCGGCGCCAGTGTGATCCACATCGGGTCGCCGGCAAGGTCGATGATGGCCGGCACGTAGACCGATGCGTCGGCCGGCACGTCGTCCGAGCCTTCGACGGCGTGCAGTTCCTCGTCTTCGTCGCCGAACGACCAGTAGTCGGCGGTAAGATAAAAGCCGGTGGCAATCGCGGCGAGGACGATTGTCGCCAGGCCAGCCGCCAGCCCGATCCAGATCCTGCGCCTGCGCAGCGCGGCGCGCGCCTGCTTCTTTGCCTTGAAGCTGGTGTCGATGCTGTGCGTCACGGTGCGCTTCCGGTCAGGAAGAAGGTCCAGCGCACCTGTTCCTGCGTGTCGACTTCGAGAAACTTCGCCGCGATATGGCCGCGCTGCCAGCATTCATCGATGCCGCGGATCGAGAACCGCCGCCGCTCGATGCACATGTCGGTGGAGCCTGCCAGGATGGCGTGGCCGAAGACATCCGTCGCGTAGATGTAGATGTAGCGGTTGGTCAGCTCCTCGCGAATGACGTTGACGCATTGATTGGCGCCGATGGTCCACCAGCCATCGGTCTGGTCGGCATCGTCGACCTTCTGACCGACGGCAAGATTGACGACGTCGAGCGTCCGGTTGCAGACGGTGAATTCGGCGCGCGCCTGCCCGGTGGAAAGAAGCGCCAGCAATAGCGTCGCGACCGCGCTCGCGGAGAGCTTCACCCGCACGTTCCGGGCAAGCAGGACGGGATCACGGCGACGGCGTTGCATCGGCGTCGGTGCTACCCGCCGAGGCGGAAATATTTGGCGGTCGCCGAAAATGCCGAACTCCTGGCGCCGATCTCGTCGAGTATCCTGGGCAACAGCACCGAGGCCGGCGTCGGCGTTGTGAAGTCCGCCGCCTTTATGTCCTGCGGCCCGGTGATCACCATGATGATCTGCGGCAACGCCTTGCCTGCCGCCTTGTCGGCGGCGCCGAGCCCGATCGGGATCGAGAAGGTCGCCTTGTCGGCTTGTACGACAACATGATCGTCGAGGTTGAAGGCGATGCCCCTGTGGTCGATCAGGAACACGCTCGACACCAGCCCGCCATGCGTCACCAGCGTGCCGTCGATCGGCGAGCCGTCCGGCACCGATGTCTGGTCGAGGACAAGCTGCGGCCTGTCGGCCGTGCTCGCGCCCATGAAACGCAGGAAGCCGGTGATCCCGCATTGCGGGGGCTGGATAAGGCGGACGCTGATATCCGGCTCGACATGGAACTTCGCCTGGAATTCCCCAAGCAACTGTTCGAAGGGTGGCACCGACGTGCCGAAGCCCTCGATCGCGACACCCTTGTCGGCGGCCGACGTCACCGTCGCAAAAAAACAATCACCACCATTGAAGGCGCGTACCCAGGTGACCCGCTCCGCGGCCGCATCGGCCGGTGGCGGCACCTCCGGCTTGGGCACGTTCATGGCAATGTCGGGCTCTGCCGGCTTGTCGGCCTGCTCACCGCTGGCGATATCGGGCTGGCTCGGCTTAGGCTCCGCGGTCGGTTCAGGCGCCCGCGCCTTGGGCTCGGGCGCTTGAGCGGTGGGTTCCGGCGTCGGTGCTGTGGGTTTGGGGGCCTCGGCCGTCGGTTCAGGTGTTTGCGTGGCTGGCGCTGTCGCCTTGGGCTCTACCGGCGGACTGACAAGCTCGGGGTTCTTCGCGGCATCGGGCTTCGACGGGCCGGATGGCGGTTGCAGCGCAACGGTCTTGTCGGTTGGTTCGGCCGGCTGCGGGGCCGTAGCGCTCGACGCGACTGGCGGCGTCGGCTGCGGCTCGACCGGCGCTTTGGCCTGATCTTCAGCCGCAGTCTCCGCTGGTTGCGGCTTTGGCACCGTCTTCTCGACCGGCGGAGTGGCCGGAGCGGGCTTGTCAGCGACGATCGGCTTTGTCAGTTCGGGTTGGAGCGGCTTGCCGGTGTCGGTGAGGCGAGGCCGGTCTCCGAATCCCACGATACCCGATGCATAGAGCCCTCCAAGCGATACCATGACCACCGCCGCCAGCACCGCGATCGTCAGATTTCTGCCTGTAGTAGCACGCTTCGGCGGTGTGCTTGCTCGCTTGGGAGTTTCAGCAGCCGGTTTCGGCTGCGACAGGTGCGCCGGGCGCACGTGCGGCACGAAAGACGGCTCCGCCGTGCCGCTTGGCGGGGCCGAACCGAAGCCTTGGGCCGGCGAGTCCCCGATCTTCGAGACAGGCCCTGCGGTCTGCCCGGTTCGCGGCAGACCGGGCCGGGGCGCGAGCGATGCCGGCGGCAAGGTCGCGTCGCTGTCGTCGCGCGTCAACCGGGCGATTTCGGCCATGCTGGCCGGTCGATCATCCGGGTCAGGCTGCAGCATCGCTTCGACGATGTCCCTGAAATCGGCATCGATGCCGGAGAGATCAGGGACGGTCCGCCGTTTTTCGACGATCTCGTATTGCGAGCCGCCCATATCGATCGGCTTGCCGCGCAGCGCCGCCGCCAGCACCAGCCCCAGGCTGTAGATGTCGGACTGTTCGCTGACCTCGCCGCCATAGAGCCCGAGCTGCTCGGGGGAGACGTAATTGTATTTTCCGGCAAACTTGCCGCCGATCAGCGTCTCGCCACCGACCGCGGCCGATCGCGCAATGCCGAAATCGATGATCTTTGCCCGCTCGACCCGGCCGCCCGGCAGGATGATGTTGTCGGGCGACAGATCGCGGTGGATGGCGCCGGCCTGGTGCACGGCGCTCAGGCCCGAGGCCAGCCGGTGGCACAGTTTGCGCACATCCGGAGTCGCCATCGCCCCGCCGCGCATGACGTCGTACAGCGACTGGCCGTCGACGAATTCCATCGCCAGATAGGGCCGCCCGATGCCGGGATCTATGGTGAAGACGTGGTAGCGCACGACCGCGTCATGCGACAGATGGTTGAGGATCGAGGCTTCCTTGCGAAACAGCGACAGGATCGTCTGATCGCGGGCGAATTCCGGCAGCACGATCTTGATCGCGACATGATCGCCGGTCTGGATGTTGTGGCCGCGATAGACTTCGCCCATGCCGCCCGACGCGATGCGTTCGTCGAGCTCGTAGATGCCGCTGAGCTGCGTGCCGACGCTGGTATCCGCCATGTTGGGCAATAGCCGGGTCTTGTCGTCGGAGCTCATCGGTCGCGGCCTTCTGCTCGGGACAGGCCATTGCCTTTGTCTCTGATCTTGACCAGAACGATGGTGACGTTGTCCGTGCCGCCGCGCTCAAGCACCATGGAAAGTAGCTTTTCGCAGGCAGCCTGCGGCGCTGCCGAGAGCACTGCAGCCGCAATCTCCGCGTCACTGACATGCGCCGTCAGGCCGTCCGTGCTGAGGATGAAAATGTCGCCGGCAAGGGTCTCTCCCTGCTGGAAGTCGATGGCGATTTCGTCGTTGACGCCGATGGCGCGGGTGATGACGTTGCGGCGCGGCCAGTTCTCCGCTTCGGCCGCGCTGATCGCGCCGCTGTCGAGCAGTTCCTGGACCTCGGTGTGGTCGCGCGAAATCTGCGAGATCGCGGCGTTGCGCACGAGATAGACGCGGCTGTCGCCCGACCACAGGCAGGCGAACCTGCCGTCCATGGCCAGCAGTGCGGCAACGGTGGAGCCGATGGTCACGCCGCGTGAGCGCGAAATCCGGCGGATCTCGGCATGCGCCCGGTTCAGCCGATCCTCAAAGCGGGCGCGCAGATCCGGCGCCGAACTGGCGATGCCGATCGTCGCCAGATGCTCGACAATGCTTGCCGAAGCGACTTCTCCGGCCTCGTGCCCGCCCATGCCGTCGGCCACCACCCAGAGGCCGATCCGCGGCTCGACCAGGAAGCTGTCCTCATTGTGGTCACGCACGCAGCCCTTGTGGCTCACGCCGTAGCTCTCAAAGGCGGCATCGTTCACTTGCCTACGCTCCGCAACGCCTTGGCTGACGTGCCTGGCCAGTCTGCCACAGCCCCATTCATTAGAGTATCGAAATCTAAGCCGCTGATGACGGACCGTGTGGTGCCGCCGCTGTCTCTGCGTCCTGCAATCGCTGGTCCTGCCATGCAATTCCCCATCAGAAAGCCTTCGGACAGCTGAACGCGGAAAGCGCCGGCAGCGTGAATGGGTTGCCGTCCTCCCCGGTCTTGATCGTGTAGGCGACATCCCGTCCGCCGATGACGAAATGCGCTTCGAAACTATCGCCATTGGCGGTGACCTGCCCCTTGTCCAGCAATCGTTTCAAAGCCCAGGGACCGTCGAACTTGATTGCGGACTCGCGGCCGGGCAGCTCCGGCGTCAGGCTGAGACTGGCCGAACCGGTCTTGCCCGGCCACGGAATCAGTCCCGGCGTGTTGCCGGCCTGGGTGGCCTGCAGCACCTGGCCGTCGATATTGAGCAGCGCCATGTCGGCATCGCCATGCAGCGACAGCGGCGTGAAGGTGATGTTGATCGACGGCACCGGCCCGCCGAGCGGAAAGAAAGCCGCGCGGATTTGTGCCGCGAGCTGAAAGTTCTTCAGCGTCGATTTCGCCAGATTGCGGCCGAACCTGGTGTCCTGCTTCCAGTCCCAGTCCTGGCCGCTCATGTCGACCAGCGACGCCAGGTTCTGCGCGAAGAACCGGTCGAGAACCCCGCCTGGAGAAAACAATCTGGCAAAATCCGCCATGGCGACATCGTCGGTACCGGCGGGGGCGAATGGAAAGCGCCCGGCAATCATCTCTTCGCACGGACGGCCGACGGTCTCCTCCAGCATCTCGTTGAGATGCGTGGTCGATGTTTCGGCGACGGTGCCCTCGAAATCGTCCGCCGCCGCGCTCACCATCCTGGCCAGCGCCTTCGGCAGCCGCGAGGCGTTGGCGCGTAGAGTCGATATCTGCAGCTGCAGATTGGCGTTGGCCTGGTCCGTCTGGGCGGGGACATCGGCGGCCAGCCGCACGCTCTGATAGATTTCGCGGAAATTCTGGGTCAGGGCGTCGAGCGGCCGCTGCCCCGGCGCCCCGGCCACCAAAGCCTGGAAAGACCGGAACTGGGCTTCGATGTTGGCGCCGGGATCCTGGTTCTGGGTGCTGACAAAGGCGGTCCCGGCCCTGCTCTGCGATTTGCGCGCCGCAATCTCGATGCCGATGCGGGCGAGGCCCTTGGCGCGCGCGGCGATTTCCTGGTCGCTGTCTTGAGACGGCGCAGCCGGATTGCGCTCTTGAGTCAAAGCTGTTTCGCGCGCGATCGCCTCGAACAGCTGCATCAGCGGCGAACTCGGTGATCCCGCTGCGGACAGCGCCAGATATTGCGGTTTGTCGGCGGCCATTGCCTTGAACTTCAACCTGTCGAGCACCTCGTTCCACGCCGCCGCAAAACTCTTGCCATAGCGGTCGAGAAGTTCCGAGCCGAGCTTGAGCAATTCCTGGTCGAAGCCGCCTTGCTCGCCGCTCGAGCCGATCACCCATTGATCGTCGACCAGCGCCTGCGCGCTCCTGGCAAGTTGCGCCAGATAGAAGTCGAAGCCGGCATGGGTGTAGAGACCGGGGACGCGAAGGCCGGCGAGATCGTTTCCGTCATTGCGCTCGAACAGCATCGGCGCCTCCGCGCCGGCTTGCGATGACACCGAAAAATCGTCCAGCGCCGCCGCATAGGTGGCCGACTGGATGAGCGCGGTGGCGCGATCGGCAAGGCTCATGCGGCCGAGCGAGCGCTGGGCGGATTCGACCAGCGCGCGGTTGAGTTCGAACGAGGGATCCTGGTCATCGTCGAGGGCCAGCATGGCGCGCAAATGCTTCTCCAGTTGCGCGCGGCCGTCGCGATTGTGGGCGCCGGGATAGCGGTTCTGTTCCCAGTCCCGCTTCAGCCAGGTGACGACCAGCTCGTCATCCACTTTCGGCGCCTTGCCGCCCAGCATCAGGTAAATCTTCAACGGCTCGTACAGCGCCATCGGATCGGCCATCCTGGCCTCGATCGTGCGTTCGAGCTGGAACAGCAGGCGCGAGCGGAACATCCGCTCCAGCCCCTGCCGGTAGGCGGTCTCGGAGGCCGAAAGGATACGCTCACGCTGGCTGAGGCCGAACGTCGCCGTGGCCGGGGTGGGCTGGTCTCTCGTATCGTAGCCGGCCGGCAGGCCGCGCAGCGCATCGAGCGCGCCGATGACGGTTTCGAGGTCGGCATCCAACACCGTCGTGCTGGCCAGCAGCGGCGCGGCTGTCGCGCGGTATTGGCCTGCCGCCTGGCCGGTCGCGGCGACCAGCGATTTGTTGGTCGTAAAGCTCAGGCCGAGAACGCCAAGCGCGGCGATCGCTATGGCCGCGATCGCTGTCAGGCCGGCGTAGCGGGCGATCGCAACGCGCCTGTCGGCCGCCCTGTCATAGGACACCCAGCCGGACTCGGCGAAAATGACGCGGCTCAACAGATCGTGCAGGAAGAAGCTTTTGCCGGTGCCGGAAAGATGCGCCTGGGCATTCCTGCCGAAACTGCGGCCTATGCTGCCCAGCAACTGGTCGATCGGCGTGCCTTCCTGCGTGCCGGAAGAAAAATACAGGCCGCGCAGGGGGGCGTTCAGCTGCTTGCGCGTCGGCTCGAAAACGCCCTCGAGGAAATTCACGATCCGGCCTTTCAGCGCACCGAGCTGCGCGGCGAAGCCGAAAATGGCGATGCGCGCGACCGGATCGGTCTCCGCCTGCAGCCGCTCGCTCATCTCTTCGGTCAGGCGCTTCACCAGCGCGTCGAATTCGGCTGGCGCTTCTGCGACCATGTTCAGGCCGCGCTCGGCGGTCTGGAAGGTCGCGCCCCACACCTTGCGCCGGCGTGCTTCGTCGAAACCGCCGAAATATTCCATGAATCCGGAGACCAGGTCGGCCTTGGTGAACAGCACGTAGACGGGAAAGCGGACCTTCAGGACCTCGTGGATTTCCTGCAGGCGGCTGCGGATCTCGGCGACACGGGCCGCCTGCTCTCCGTCCGCCATCAGATCGGCAAGGCTGATCGCCAGGATGACGCCATTGATCGGCTGACGCGTCCGGTGCCGCTTGAGCAGCGACAGGAACGCCAGCCAGCTTTTGCTGTCGGTCCATGCATGGGAATCCTGCGTCGTGTAGCGCCCGGCCGTGTCGATCAGCACCGCCTCGTCGGTGAACCACCAGTCGCAATTGCGCGTACCGCCGACACCCGCCACCGGCTGCGCCTGGCCCGACCCGGCAAGCGGAAAGTTCAGGCCGGAATTGACCAGCGCGGTGGTCTTGCCGGCGCCCGGCGGGCCGATGACGATGTACCAGGGGACGTCGTAGAGGAAGTTGCGCTTGCCGCTCGACTGCCTGAGCGTCGCGACTGCTTCGTTCATGCGAGCTTCCAGCACCTTTGCATCGCTGCCGTCATCCTCGGCGCTGGCCATGGCGGCCTCCAGCGCCTTCTGCGCCTTGCGCCTGCGCCAGAACCGGATTGCATAGATGATCGCCACCGTTCCGACGACGATGCCGATGATCGCTGCCCGCAGCCAGATGGGATCCAACGGCCGGGCGCCGGCAAAGCGGATTAACGGGCCGGCGTACCAGACCGCGGCGGCAAAGCCGGCGAGCGCGAGCGCGCTGAAGATGCGCAGCAGCCAGCCGGTCACAGCATCTCCTCCCGCGGGATCATTACATCGACACGGCGGTTTTTGGCGCGGCCGTCCGGCGTTGCATTGTCGGCGATGGGCTCGTCCTCGCCCTTGCCCTCGACCTTTGTCCGCGACGGATCGCTGAAATGCGCTGCGATCATCTTTTCCACCGACTGGGCACGTGCGACGGAGAGGTCGAAATTCGATTTGAAGGCGCTGGTCTTCTTCGGTTTGACGTTGTCGGTGTGGCCGACGATCCGGATCGGCCCGCGCTCCGCGTCGAGAGCCGCCGCGATGCTGGCGGCCACCGGCTCGAACTCCGGCTTGACCTCGGCTCGTCCCGACTGGAACAGCAGGGCGTTGCTGATTTCCACGATGATGAAATCACCCTTAGTGCCGACGCTGACGCCGCCGCCTTCGATCTCCTTGGCCAAGGCAGTGCGGATGCGATCGACCTGCGCAATCGTCGTTGGCGCTGCGACGACTTTCACCTCCTCGGTCAGCGGCACGAAACCGGTGCGCTCGATGGTGACCGGCGTCGCCGGATTGAGCGCCAGCAACTCGCCGGCAACAGCCTCGCCATCATTGGTGATGAGCACGCGCAGCGTGAAAAAGGCTGCGGTCAAAACTGCCGCGGTTGCAGCGGCTATGGCCCAGAGCGGAACCCGCCTGGAGCCTTGCGCCGATGTGACCGACAAGCCTTGCCAGCGCGGCGAGATGTCGTCGTCACCGAGGACGCGGAAATAGGCTGATGTCTCGTAGGCGTCGCGGCGGACCCGTTCGAGGCTCTCGCGCGGCTGGCCGCGATACTGGCCTTCGAAGCCAAGCGACAGGCAGACATGCATCAGCTCGATGAGATTGCGATGAGGTTCCGGCGTCGCCAGCACCGTGTTCAGCGCCTGGAAAAAACCGGCGCCGGTGGGTTTGACCTGGAAGAAGCGCTGCAGCATGGCGTGCTGCGCCCACGCATCCCGGCTGGAACCGGGCAGATTGGCGACGATATCGTCGGCGGTTTCGCAAAGCACATAGCTGGCGATGCGCGCATCCTCTTCCGAGGTATCGGTCCTGGCGATCTTGCGGTCGAAATCCTCGATCAAGCCGGCGACATGCTGCGCCAGCGGCTCGGCCGGTCTTTCGACAGCCATCAGCCGCAGATGCCCAAGCAGTATCAGCAAGGGCGCCGCGGCAGCGACGATCGGGTTGGCCGCGCCATAATCGACGGCATCGCTGGCGCCGAGCAGCGCATCCCATGGCGTTTTCCCCGCCGTCCCGGCTGAGCCGTGAACGGGCGGATCGGCCGGCGCGTTGGCGAAGGGCGTTCCCTGATAGATCACCGTCCCCGTGACGTCGGACGGCGGCTGGCGGCCGGCGTTGGGATCGAAAACCGTGGGTTCCGAGACGCTGGCAGGGGCGATCACCGTACTGCCGGGGGCCGGCGCATCGCGGGCGAGAACCGTCTTTTGCTTGCGGCCGGGATTGGGGCGGCTGGGGCGGATGACGGTTTTGCCGGTCGGATCGAAAGGATCATCCTTCGAGCTCATCGCCGATCCCTGCCTCTACGCCCGCGCGCCGCGACGCACAGCGCCATGTCCGCGCGAACGCGGACCGCAGGACGCTATCTCGCCGTGACATGACATGTGCCGCAGACCCCCGAGGTCGACCAACCGTACCCGCGTGCTCAATCGTCGTATGTGATCGTAGTCTCAGAAGGTTGCGATGGAAACCCGGCGCAATTTTGGTGGCCGGCCCGTGCTCGGGTCGCCTTCACGGTGTCTTCAGCGGTGCGCGGGCTTAGCCCTTGCCAGTCTTCTGCTTGGCGGCCTTGGCATAGGCTTCGCTGAAATAGGTGAGGAATATGTCCAGCATGCCGTTCTCGTGCGCTTCCTCCTTGGCCCGCCAGGTCGCGACCAGTGCGTCCCAGGCGCGCGTCTTCTTCGAGGCAAAGGAGGATGGCGGCAGTTTTTTCGCAATCGCCTCGGGCGACAGATCGTCAAGCAACCGCGACAGCGCTGCCTGCATGGCGGCGAAGGTGGCGAATTCATGCGTTTTGAGGTCGTGGAAAGCGTCTTCGATGCTATGCCGGGCATCGAGATAGCCGGCCCTGCGCCGCGCGAACATGATGTCGAGGATTTCGTCTGTCCCGGGCACGAACTTCAGCGGATTGTTGTCGGCGGAATTGATCATGGTGCGGTCGCTGGTCTTGGCCAGGACTTTCGCGGCGGCGCGCGCCTTCAACAGCAGCACCAGTTCGTCGACGACGATGCGCAGCACCGCGCCGATCTCGCCGGCCACCTCCTGCGGCTGGCGCAGCAAAAGCACCTCTGGCGGAATGCCGGCGCCGGCGGCAATCGCGCGCAGGATCTCGTCGGCTTGCTGCGGCCGGCTGGAGAGCGAAGCGGGCGGCGCGGTCGGTGACCGTGGCGATGCGGCATGGTCTGGAAAGGATCCAACGGGCATCTGCCGTTGCGTCGAACCATGGCCACCGAAGGCTGGGTTCCCGTCATCGATCGATACCGAGACGATATAGCGGCCGATCCGGAGCCGGTCACCTTGCGCCAACCGGTGCGGGTCGGTCAGGCGCTGGCTCGACCCGTTGACGAATGTGCCGTTGCGCGAGACGTCGTGGAGAAAAAAAGCGCCGCCTTCGTAGCGGATTTCGCAATGCCGGCCGGAGATGAACTTGTCCGGATCGGGCAAGGTCCAGGCACAGTTCTCCCGCCCAATCTCGAAGCCGCGGTCGCGCGATGCGTATCCGGGCGGCAGCCCGGCAGGCAGGACATCGACATTGCTGATCTGCAGACTGATGAACATGCGCTATGGACCGTCGACCGCTGCCGTTTCCATTGATCCGATGTGCCACAGTCTAGCAGCTTGCGGGCACAGCGGGAGAGCGGCGTTTCACACTGGCGAAAGCGGCGCAAACAGCAACGGCCTGCCGCTTGTCCTCTTTGGTCTGCCATAGAACATGTGGTAGGCTCAACATGGCTTGGGTGGCAAGTTGCGAAATATCCCTGAACGTGAGGTCGTTAACACAAGAAGGGCTTCGAACCTGCCACACTAGCGCTCAGGAGGGGCACGACCCATGCCGAGTGAACAACGCGCCGCGCTTGTGCAGACGCCGGTCGGCGCCGAGCTGTTGACCTTTACGCATCTCGTCGGCCGCGACGAGATCAGCCGCTGCCTTGCCTACACCGTTGGATTTGTCTCGACCAATGCCGATGTCGACCCGCTGAAGATGCTGGGCGGCACCGTTTCGATCGAAGGGGAGGCCGACCCCAAGCGCTGGTTCAGCGGCCTCATCGCCGAGTTTCGCCTTACCCGCATCGAAGATCGGCTGGCTCACTATGAGGCGGTCGTCAGGCCGTGGCTGTGGTTCCTCGGCAATACCACCGACTGCCGCATCTTCCAGGACAAGACTGCCGTCGAGATCGTGGAGGAGATTTTCTCCAAATATGGCGGCATCGCCAAGTTCGAGAAGCGCTTGCAGGGCTCCTATCCGCCGCGCGAATATTGCGTGCAGTACGACGAGAGCGACCTCGATTTCGTGCAGCGGCTGCTCGAGCATGAAGGCATAATGTACTTCTTCGAGCATGCCGAGGGTGAGCACACACTGATCCTGGCCGACGCCATGAGCAAGCTGAAGCCAGCGCCGGGCTATGAGACGGTGCTCTATCAGTTCGAAGGGCAGGGCTCGCGCCGCGACGTCGAGTACATCACCGACTGGATTCCAGGCAGCGCGGTGCGCCCCGGCGCCTATGCCCACACCGACTATGATTTCGAGAAGCCCGCCGCCGATTTGATGGCGAAGTCGGCACAGCCCTTCGGCCACAAGCAGGCTGCCGGCGAGAACTATCGCCACCCCGGCGCGCATCTGGAAGTCGGCCGCGGCGACAGCCTGGCGGCGATCAGGCGCGAAGAAATCCAGGCGGCGCATATGCGCATTGCCGCCGTCGGCACCGTGCGCGGCCTGTTCTCCGGCTGCACCTTCAAGCTCGACGGCTTTCCGCGCAAAGACCAGAACAAGGAGTATCTGGTCGTCAGCGCCGAATACCGGCTGTTCGATCCGGGCTACCGCGCCGGCGTCGACACCGATGGCGAGAATTTCAAGGTCGTGCTCGGCGTGGCGCCGACTTCAGTCGCCTATCGGCCACCGCGCATCACGACGCGGCCGATCATGCGCGGGCCACAGACGGCGACGGTCGTCGGTCCGTCCGGCGAGGAAATCTTCACCGACAAATATGCCAGGGTGAAGGTGCAGTTCCACTGGGACCGCCTGGGCAAGAAGGACCAGAAGAGCTCCTGCTTCGTGCGCGTGTCGCAGACCTGGGCCGGCAGCGGCTGGGGCTTCATCCAGATTCCCCGCATCGGCCAGGAAGTGATCGTCGATTTCATCGAAGGCAATCCGGATCTGCCGATCATCACCGGCCGGGTCTACAACGCCTCGCAGATGCCGCCCTACGGGCTGCCCGGCAACGCCACGCAGTCGGGCTGGAAATCCAACTCGTCGAAGGGCGGTGGCGGCTACAACGAGCTGATGTTCGAGGACAAGGCCGGCTCCGAACTGGTCAATTTCCAGGCGCAGAAGGACCATCACCTTCTGATCAAGAATGATCGCCAGAAGCTGGTCCAGCACGACCAGTCCGACCGCATAGACCACGACGCCAAGCACTCCGTCGGTCACAACCTCGACGAGGACGTCGGCAACAACAAGACGGTCAAGGTCGGCGTCGACCAGACCACCAATATTGGGTCGAACGACACCGAGACGGTGGGCAAGAACCGCTCACTGACGGTGGGGGTCGATGAGACGATCAACATCGGCTCGAACTCCACGGAGACCATAGGTGCCAACCACACCCAGACGGTTGCAATCGTCCAGACAGTGACCGTTGGCGCGGCCCGGGTCGATTCGGTCGGAGCATCCGAGACCCGAACTGTGGGCGGTCCGCAGACGAACACGATCGGTGCGACGCGGTCGGTCACCGTAGGTGCTGCGCAGAGCCACGATATCGGCGCGGCTGATAGCTGGAACATCGCGGCGGCGCAAAGCGTCAATGTTGGCGCCGATCAGAGTTTCACCATCGGCGGGGCACAGTCGTCGCAGATCGGCAAGGGCAGGTCGGCAAAAATCGCTGCGGACGACGCAACCGATGTCGGCGGCGGGCACGCGCTCAAGGTCGGCAAAGGCAGCGGAATCCAGATAGCCGAAGACAGTGTGATCAAGGTCGGCAAGAATCTGATGATCGAGGCGGCCGACTCGATCACGCTCAAATGCGGTTCGGCCTCGATCACGATGAAAAAGGATGGCACCATTGTCGCTGATGGGAAGGATATTACCCTCAAGGGCAGCGGCAAGATCACCGTCAAGGCCGACGGCGAGGTGATCGTCAAGGGCAGCACGATCAACAACAATTGAGGGCATCATCATGGAAGTGCTGGAGCGTATCGACGGCGTCGTGATCGGCCTGCTGATCGGCTTCCAAGGCGGGGCGCCGCTGGTTGTCTTCGTCGGCAATCCGCGCGAGACCGCGATAGCGGCGCGCAGCCTGACGGAGCTGGACGTTTCGGCCGTCGGATCCGAACTGGCTTTGCTCTTCGAGGGCGGCGACCCGGCGCGGCCGCTGGTGGTCGGGCGCATCGTCGATCCTGCGCCCCGCGGCAGGAGCCTCGAAGTCGTCCGCGACGGCGAACGTGTCGTCATTAACGGCGATGAGCGCATTGAACTGCGCTGCGGCCTGGCATCGATCATTCTGGAGAAGAATGGACGCGTGACCATTCGTGGCACCCAGTTGACCAGCCAGGCCAGTGGCACCAACCGCATCCGCGGCGGGGCCGTGCATCTTAACTGAGGCATTGCCGATGCACAGCATCGCGACCATTGCGGCGATCGTGGACCAACACGCCGAGGACGCGGCGTTCCTGTGGCTTCGACGTCGTCTGGAGATCGACGGTCCAATCCTCGACGAGACCGATATCGGCCGCATCGACCAGCGTCTCGAAGCCAATCTCGAAGGGCTCATGGCAGCCGGCAACGCCGGTTGGGAAGCTGCTCAAGCGCGCTTCGCCGACTACGCCGAACCGGGCGAGATTTTCGTGCTTGGCACTCTGGCAATGCGTTGGAGCGATGCCAAATTGGTGACCTCTGCAATCGACGCGGGCGCAAGCCTAGGTGACGCCGGCATATCGAGCCTGTCTGCCGCGATCGCGCGCACGCCGGGCGAAAACCTGCGCCCGTTCGTGGCGCAGTGGCTGGACACGCGCGACGCGCGGCTGCGCTGTCTTGGGCTATCTGCGCTCTGGCATCATCGCGTCGATCCGGGACAGCGCCTGCATGATCTGGCCAGCCATTCCAATGCGAACGTGCGTTGGCGCGCCGTCCGGCTCGCCGGCGTGCTCAGGCGGCGCGACCTGCTTCCGGAAGTCCTGGCTGGGCTTGACGGCGAGACAACGAAAGAACGTCTTGCGGCCGCCTTCGCTGCTTGCCTGCTTGGCGAGGCTCGGTCCGCGCACTCGGTGATCGACAAGATCGTGCTGACGGAGACGGACCATGCGCAGGCGGCGATCGAGTTGCGCCTGCTGACGACGCCGCCGAAGGCCGGCAAGGCCTGGCTGCAATCACGTCTCGGACAGCCTGTCTTGCGCATCGCGGCCACGGCATCGATCGGGCTGCTCGGCGACCAAGCGGTGGTGCCGTGGCTGATCGAGAAGATGCGCGAGCCGGAACTGGCATCCGCAGCGGGTGCAGCACTTCGCGATCTGTTCGAGGTGGACTTCGGCGACACCGACCTTTTCGTTGCCGATCCAGCTGTTCTTGGCGAGGGCTTTGCCCAACTCGACGACAGCTCGCTGCCGGCCGCCGATCGCGTCGAAGCATGGTGGGACGAAGGGCGCGGCGGGCGCAACCATCGTCTGTTCCGTTCGATGCGCAGGCTCAGGGTGGATGCGTTGCGCGCGGCAATCGCCACGCCCGAGGCGCCGCTGGCAGACTGGCGCAGGACACGCAAGTTCCCGGCGTGGATGTGATCGCTTTCGCCGAGGGAAGGCTTGTCCCTCCGTTCAGCGTTGGCGGAGGTCGGTAAGCGCGATCGCCGACCGGTTGCCACCCTCGGATGCAAGCTCGCAGGCTGCGACGCGGCCCGGCGCGTAACCGCTTATAAAACTGTCGGCCGCCAGCATCAGAACAAGTGCCGCACTAGCGGCTCCAATGTCGCCGACCGTCATCGCAGGGTAGGCTGTCGGGAATATCTCGCGGTGCGTGCGGTAGAAGCGCGAGCGACCGACCAGTTGTTCGAGTCCGCTGTACCGTTCCCCGTTTCCATTGCTGACAAGGAACTCGATATCGGGTTCCTTGGGTCCGGACCCGCTGAAGGCAGCAAGCAGCGAAGCCACCATCGCACGGCCTTGACTCTGGCGTTCGGAAAGAACGCTGTCGATCTCTTGAGCCAGGCCCGCCCCGCAAATCATTGCGGCCGGCCCGCTCCCCGGCGCTCGCGTCAGGCGCACGAAGACAGCGCCCTCGCCAGGGACTGCCCCTTGAGCATTGTTTTCGGATTTCAGACGATTGGCTCGCATCAAGCGCGCAATGTCGGTCCCGTTGACGAGGCTGTCCACACCACCCAGCAGCACCTGCGCGACGGTCCCGGATTCTAGCATGTCGCCGGCATAGTCGAGCAGTCCGGCGCTGGCTGCGGCACCGCCGTCAAATACGCGCGAGCCGGCATTGAAGCGCAGGCCGCATCGCTCGAAAATGGCATTCAAAAGGCGCCCCCGCTCGACCTCTTCATACGCCGGATGGTCGCGGAAACTCTCCGGCAGCGCGAGCAGAACAGCGGTCTGGTCCGGCGTTGCCTTGTTGTCGAGCATCGCCTCCTTGAGAGCGCGGGCGCCCATGCTGGCGAGCCATACCCCGTCATTGCGTCGCAGGCCCGCCTTGGCTGGAATGCGTGCCACGATCTGTGTGGTGGGAAACGGCTCTGAAAGAGGCACCTCCTGAAATGCTGACAGGTTGGCGCGAATGGCTGAGATGGTCTGGCGCGCGTTCAATCCAGCAGGCGTGACGGCGCCACCAACCGAGATGTAGAGCGGCCGCTTCACGGCTGCCACGCCGAGCGATCGCGCAGGGCCCCGTCGCCGCCGAGAAGATTGAGATAGAGTTTTCGCTTGCGGCGCGCATTGATCCAAACAGGAGAAATGTGGCCGAAGGCGATTTCCCGCAGCGCCGGCACGTTGCGCCGGATTACCACTGCCAAACGAGCCTTAAGGGTCACGCGCTTCAAGTCAGGCTCGATGAGCACGGTGTCAGGCTTGAACGCGTTTTCTTCTACACGATCGTCATAAATGAGCCGAAGCGGGGCCGTGATGCGCGGCAGGCGGAAATCCCATCTGCCCGAAGCCGTCATGCCGATCACCGTGATATCCTCGCCGTTGCCGATGCCGGCCATCTGCTGATCGGCTGGGGCGCACATATAATGCCGCGTGTCGAAGTCTTTGGGAGCGAGCGGCCATTGGGATTCGAGCCAAGCCTTGTCATAGGTTCCGGCGAAAGCCAGGCGCGGTTGCCAGCCCCGGCCAATCGTCCCGAATCCCGCCGGCCTCAGGGATTCCCCAGGTCGGGCTTGCGCTTCGCCCGGATACATGACGTTGGGCGCCTCGGTTCTGACCGCAGGATCTGCAGACCGGGCGTTATGGTACCCCACGCCGACTGGGTTGCGCTGGTCCGTGCGCAAGTCTTCCAAAGTGCCGCCATAGGTGCGTTCATAGACGATCGGCATGGTCCGGAAAGGCGCCGGTGCGCTGTAGCCGCCGGAGTCGTAGATCCGGTCCCCGACGACCTGCAATACCTTGCGGATCGAGTTACCAACACGCAGGCCAACCTGCATCTCGCGTACCGGCCTTCCATCCGGCGCGTGCGCGACGCCATTCACGATCACCTCGGCGCCAGGCTTGACGGGCGCGATGTCCGCTTCGTAGCGGGTCGATGAAAGGGCCGGATCGCCAAAAGGCTCATCGCCAAAGATCACCGGCACCTGTTCGGCCGCTGGCTGGAATTCCTTTCCTTCATCCGTCGCCGTGAAACTTGCCGATAGCATGACAATCAGAGTTTCTTGGCCGTCAGCATTCAATTGGACGTGCGTCGCGGCGGCGAAGGGTGTCCTGTTTTCCAGCCAGACATCGAAGGCCATCGTTCAGCACCACCGGCCGTTTTCATCAAGCCCGATCGGCCAATAGGGCATGGCCGTCAGCAGTTCTACATATTCCTTGTTGCCTTCATCGACGACCCATTGCAGCAGGAACACCTCAGGCGCGAGGCGGTCGGCCGCGGGCAGCGTTTCCCCCACCGCAACGCATCGCAGCCAGTATTCCCGCACGAGCCACACCACCGCCGGATGATTCGCCGGGCCGGCCGCTGCATCATCCAGCTGGGCCGTGATCGCTTGATTGACGGTCAGGCCGCCATCGACCAGTTCGTCGAGGCCAGCTTCCCAGATCTCGGAAGCCACCTCGAACGTCTCCTGCAAGTCAGCGAGGTAGGCCTTGAACAGGGACCTATAGGCAGCAGAGGCCTCGCGGCGCGAAAGGCGAATTCCATGATCGGGACCGACAACGTCCTGGGGTGCGTTGAGAAGCCGGTTCAGGCCGAGTTCGACACTATGATCAATCCGCATTGCCATCTTCTTCTAGCCTCAGCACATTTCGAGAGATGGATCCTCGCCGATCGGGACATAGACGAAGTACTTGAAGTACTTGAATAGTTCCGTGTCGTATTCGGACATCATTTCGACCAGCAGCAGATTGGGCGGCACGGGACCGCTGGCGTCCGCTTCGTCGCCATCCTCACCCCAGTTCGATTCATCGTCCTCGTCGTCATCATCGGTCTGTCGGGCGTACCGTTCAAGGTTCAGGCCATGAACCTTGAAGTAGTGCTTGCGGTAGATCGCCAGAATCCGTGGATGGGCCACCAGCCCGGCGGGCCAATGCAGATTGGCTATGTTCTCACCGGAGGCGTTCAGGCGCTGCTGCAGTGCGCCCCACCATTCCTCGATCGCCGGCATGACGGCGTGGAGCTCTGCGGTCCACGCATCGATTATCGCCGTATAGTCAGCGTCGAGATCGGCAAAACCCGTTGCACTCATAGCCTAGATCCCCCGAGCGTTCATGAACTTCCTAATCGCCTTGTTGTCCACCTTCGACTGCCGGCCCGGCTGGCTGTTGCTGTGGCTGGAGCAATGCGGCCTGACGTAAAGCGCTTTCATCGCATCCTTGAAGCCTTGTGGGACGATCTCTATATTGCATCCACCCGCGTACCACGCTGCCTTCTGCGTCGGCTGGTGATCGGCGATCAGCGGGGCTTCCTTCCCCGAAATTTGCCGGTTGACCTTGGCCTCCAGTCGCTTGATCGCGGTCTTGTTCTTGCCGGTCGTGCGTTTCTTCAACCTGTCAAGGTTACGTTTGCATTCCCAGCATGGCCGGTTCTGAACCTTGGCTTTCTGCGGGCCTGTTGGCTGGGTGTAATGATCGTCGTAGCAATAATCGGTCGTGCATTTCTTCTTCTCTTTCACCAGAAGAGCATTGCGGAAGTTGACCAAGGCGGCGGTATCGATGGTGTTCGGGAGTGGACTTGCCGTGTTCTGCTCCATGGTGTCGCCATGGCGGCAGACACCCTTACCCTCCACCTTGACGACGAACGACCAGAGCTTGAACACTCCCTTGCCCTTGATCTTGTGCGTTATGACCCCCGCGCCGAGGCCTTGGGTGGCCGGCTCGTTGCCGGTGCTGGTCGCAACCTCCGACGAGCTTTCGAGCGCGGTCGGATTGCCTTCGATCTTGACGCTCTTACTGCCTTTGGTGAGATCGCTGGAAGACAGCATGTTGACGTATGGAACCGGAACCGGGCCTGCCGGCGGGGAAGGCGGGCTCAAGCACACATCTCCCGGCGCCACGCCCTTGCCGCCGCTTCCTTTGTGGAAGAAGCCCATGCCTTCAGCAAAGACTGTGCTGCCCATCAGAGCTATTCCGTCTCAGGGCGCGGGGCGCGCATTTTCGGCAGGGCGTTGGCCGCCAGGTCGTGAATATCCGAGAACGCGAACTCATGCACCGACCAGTCGTCGAGCCAGAAGCCAATCCGGTTCGGATCGCCATGGCTGTTGCTGGGCGCGGCAAGGTTGGCCAAGCCTTCGGCTATCCAGGACTGCGTCCTCTGCAATTCGACCGCTTCATCAACGATTGACGCAACGCCGTCGAACCATGCATCGTCAGGTGCCGGTGTAGCCCCAATCCCGATGATCGCGAACGGATAGCGGCGTCCCACGCGGTCCTCGCTCATGCGCCATGCGCCGGCACAGGGCCGGTCGCCGAAAATGCCGCTCTTGACGATGAAGCGCCAAACACGCGAATCCAATTCCCCCTCGTCTGGCCTCTCGCGCAACTCCATCGACATCCAGCGGTCCCAGCGGTCGATGAAGGTCCGCGGCAGGTTTACGGCAACGAAATCTCCGGTCGCCGGAATCTTGCCGTAGAAGCCGGGCAGGATCATATCTGCGGAGGACATGAGAATTTCTTGAACATCTGGAGGTTGTAGGGGTTCTCGACACTTGCCGCCTTGAGCTTGAAATCGGCGTACATGCCTTTCGTCCCCAGCCGCAGGCTGTAGACATCGGACAGCGACGTCCCGGTGAAGCGGCCGCCGCGCAGCATCCTCAGCCACGCCCAGCTTCCCGTCTCGTTGAGCATGATTTCGGGCGAGCCGTCGATCGGCTGGAAGGCGAGCGAGATGACGCCGGTGCCGTCCTTGCCGGGCCAGGTCATCGGTTGCGGTCGCGTCGCATTGTTGAAATAGACCAGGTTCTGGCCATCGAGGTTGAGCGTGACGCGGGTCACGTTGGGCGACAGGTCGGTCGGCTCGAGCGTGAAGGCCATCACCGGGCCCTGACCGCCGGGAAAGAGATCGTCGCGGATGCGCCGCGCCTGCTCGAAGGCGGCGAGCGCCGATGGGTCGAGGCCGAAATCGGCACGCCATTTCCAAGGCTGCGCCGAGGTGTCGACATAGCCGATCAGATGGTCGTTGATGAAGCCGTCGATCATCCCTGCCGGTCCGAACAGGCGGGCGAAGTCGCGCACGTTGACGTCGACGGCACTGTCCGGGCTGAACGGATAGCGGTCGTTGAGCGCGGCCTGGCAGAAGGGCAGGATGTCGGCGCGCCAGATGGCGTTGAGCTCGGAGGCCACGGCCTTCTGCGTCAACCCGCTGGTGTCGCCGGCAATGCCGCTCAGCCAGGTGTTGACCGGGTCGGGCAGGATTTGCGCCTGGCGGGCGACGGCGCCGGTCAGTTCGGCAAGCCCGCCCTGTTTCTTGATCGCGTCCTGCGGGTCGGGATTGGCGGTCACCGTCTGCAGCACGTTGGACAGCGCCGTCAGCGCGACGACCGCGGCATCGAGCGCCGGCGGCTGGCCGTCGACCTCGGCAATCGTGCTCTTGAGCGGCTTGAAGTGTTCGGCCACCAACGTGCCGGTCAGGTCGACTTCGCTGGCCGATCCTGCGCGCGGCAACAGCTTGGCGCCGGTCTTGACGATCTTGCCCAGTTTGCCGAGCTTGCCCAGCAGTTTCGAGCCGCCCTTCGCCGCCGCCTTGTCGTCACCGGCCGGCGCGTCGTCCGAGCGGGTGAGGTCGACCTCCTGGACCACCGCCGTCAACAGCCGCTTCAACGCGGAATCGGCACTGGAAAGGTCTTTCAGATTCTCGCTGGCAATGTTGAGGTCGCTGAGCGGCGCCAGCCGCATGTCGCGCAAAAAACTGTCCCACTGCGCGATATAGTCGTCATAGTAGAGCTTCAGGATATCTTCCGACAGCGCCGACACCGACGTCTCGGAATTTTCCGAGCAGCCGCCGGCAAACACGGCGCGGTCGAGTGCCGCCTGGGCGGCCACATCCTCGACCCGGTCGAGGATCGCATCGTGGAAGCCGTCATAGGTGAAGGCGCCTGATATGCCGACGCGCAGCGTCTTGTCGGAGCGTCGCGAAAACACCTTGGCGCCGTTCGGCCCGGCGAAATTGGCGGGGATCCATTCCTTCAATCCGGCCACCGCCGGATCGGCCAGCAATTGCTTGTAGGCCCGCGCCGGCAGCGAGATCGTGCAGACCGTTTTCAGCGCTTCGGCGACCAGCGCCTGGTCGGGCGCGATGTAGCTGTCGTCGACCGCCATGCGCCGGATCGCGGCCAACTGGTGTTCTTCGGCATAGGCGGTCGGGAAGGGCGCGGCCGGCGCGAATTCGGGCAGGTCGTTCACCCACCAATTCTCGACGAAGTCGGAGTCCATCTGAGACAGGCCGGTCATCATGCGGTAGGTCTTGAGTGCGCCCAGCATGAAGTCCGGATCGCGGATCTGCCGCCACATGGTCGCTTCCAGCAACGCCACCATGCGCGGCTCCAACACGTTGCGCAGAGCGTGGTCATAGGTGTCGGTCTGCGCCCGCATCATCTCGGCCGAAGCCGATGGCCCGAGCAGGTCCTGCGCCTTGTTCGGAGGCGCAGTCCTGGCATTGACGACTTCGTCCATGGCGGTCAGCGCAACGTCCATAGCCGGCTGCAGCACCGAGGCGGGCGTCGCGGCGGTCGACGTCAGCGGCGCCTGCAGTGCTTCGAACTGGCCGGCTTGCGCGGCGATGGCGTTGCGGTTGTCGTAGTAGGACCAGGTGAACAGGCCGCCGGCGAGTATGGCCGCAGCCGCGCAGGCAGCGGCGGCACCGCGCCAGATCCAGCTGCGGCGGCGCTGCGCCAGCGGATCGAAAGTGCCGAGCCCGGCCTCCTTGAAGATCACCTCGGTCAAAAGGTTTTTGAGGAAGAAGCTGCGCTTCTCGAAGCGCTGCGCCGGCATCGTGCGTCGTGCCGGCAGCCCGAAGGAGGAGGCCAGCGCTGCGGTCAGCCGATCGATCGGCGCGCCTTCCTGGGTCGCCGAGGTCAGATAGAGGCCGCGCAGCCAGGCTGCCTCCTCGTAGCGGCTCTCGCCGAACATCGCCTCGACCAGCACCTGGATCGGCTCGGACAGGCTTTGCAGCTGTGCGGGAAAGCGGAAGATCTCGGCCCGTTCGGCCAGCTTGTCTTCGTCTTCCAGCCGCGGCACCAGTCGCTTTTCCAGCTCCCTCGACAGCGTCGTGATTTCGCCCGCGATCGTCTTGGCGTCGACGCGCGCATCGAGCGGGAAGGTCGTCCCCCACACCTGTTCGCGCGCCTGCGTCGACAGGCCACCGAAGAAGGCCTCGAAGCCTCTGATCAGATCGGCCTTGGTCAGCATGAGGTAGACCGGCAGGCGGATCTCCAGCCGCTCCTCGAGTTCGGCCAGGCGCCTGCGGATCTTGCGGCCATGCGCCTTGACGGCTTCGTCGCCCTCGGACAGCGCGTCGATCCCAAGCGCAACGATGACGCCGTTCAGCGCCCGGCGGCCACGGTGCTTCTTCAACAGGTCGAGGAAGCCCAGCCATTCCACGGCGTCGACATCGGGCTGGCTCTCCTGCTGGACATAGCGGCCGGCGGTGTCGATCATCACTGCGTTTTCGGAGAAGAACCAGTCGCAGTTGCGCGTACCGCCGATGCCCTGCAGATCGTCGGTGAGGTCGATCGGAAAGTTGAGGCCGGACTGGCGCAAGGCCGTCGTCTTGCCGGTCGCCGGCGGGCCGACGATCACATACCACGGCATCTCGCGCAGGAATTTGCGGCCCCCGAGCTTGCGGCGCTTCAGCTCGACCATGACGTCCTGGAACTTGGCGCCAACCGCGGCGACGTTTTCCTCGCCGGGGCTGAGCCGCTTTTCCTCGACCGGGGCGGAAATCTCGGCGACGAACATGCGGTTGGCGCGGATCGCGCGGCGCTGCGCGACGATCAGCCAGATCAGCCAGAAGATCACCAAAAGCGCGATGATGACGATGCGCACCGTCTCCGACGCCATCGGCACATAGTCGCCGACCCGTACGATCGGGCCGAACACCCAGATGATCAGCGACAGCAGCGCCAGGCCGATCAGCGTCCACAGGAAACGCGAAGTCAGGACCGCCCAGAGGAAGCGCAGGATGAACATGTCACAGCCTCTTTTCGACCAGCACTTCGACTCGGCGGTTCAAGGCCCGCCCTTCGCGTGTGCCGTCGTCGGCCACCGGATCGGTGGCGGCCCGGCCTTCGGAGCGCACGCGCTCCTTAGGCACGCCGTTCTGAACCAGGATATCGGCAATTTCCGCGGCGCGGGCTTCCGACAGCCGCTGGTTGGTGGACAGTGGGTTGGTCTTTTGCAAGGGAACGCCGTCGGTGTGGCCGACCACCGTGATATCGCCGATCAGCTCCTGGTTCTCGAGGATCACCTTGGCGACCGAGGCGATGAGCGGATCGAAGCCGTCTGTCAGCTGTGCTCGCGACGACTGGAAGAGTTCGGGATTGGAGGCCTGGATGACCAGCCGCGCCAGCGACACGCTCTCCGTGCCGCTCAGCGCCCTCTTGAGCTCATCCGGCGCCGCCGCCTGGAATTCCGGCAGCAGCGCGAAATCCACGGCCACCGGCGGCGGCGCGTCGACCTTCGGCGAAGCGCGGGTGACATCCGTACGCGTCGGCGGCGGCAAGGCGCGAACCAGCGCCGAGAGCTCGACCGCCTGGCTGCTCAGGCTCATCGACAGCCCGATATGAATGGCCGTGGCGATCACCGCCGCTGCCGCAACCATCACCCAGATCGGCACGATGAAGCGCTGCGGCTCGTCGGAGGCGATCACGCCCTTCCAGTTGGGCGAAAGCGGTGCGCCTTCGGCGTCGCTATCGCGCAGGAAACGCGCCGCGGCCACACGCACGGCATTGAGCGAGCGGTCGCCGGAGCGGCCCGGAACGCGATATTTGCCGCGGAAGCCGAGCGCCATGCAATGATATTGCAACTCCAGCATTTCGCGGTCGCGATTGGGATGGCGTTCAAACTCTTCGAGCCGGGCGAAGAACTGCGCGCCGGCATCGACGTCGCCGCGCAGCATCACCACCAGCGGCTGGCGTGGCCACGCGCTGGCTCCGCCCCACGGCGTATTCAGCGCCAGATCATCGAGCAACGCAGCCACCAGCCACGCGGCCTGGTCGGCGCGCTCGAGCGAGGAGCCCTGCGCCATGGTGGCGTCGCGGCAGCGCACAAGTTCGTCGAGCAGCCTGGTGCGCAGGGCTTCCGGGTTCTCCGGCGGCTGCGCGTTTTCGAGTTCGGGTGCAAATTCCAGCAGCGGCGAGAACGCGTTGACGAGCACGTTCGGATGCGCGCGCGCGGAGCGTTTCGCGGTCACCCCTGACGCCGGCAGCGGCATGGCGCGCGGCGTTGGCGCTCCGCTCAGCCGAATGCGCGTCCGCTCCCGATCCTCGGACAGTCCGAATGGATCGTCCCTGCTCATCATCTCACCTGTTGACCGAGTAGCAGTCGACCTGCGGTTCGCTGGGCAGCACGCCCGAAACGCCGATCACGAAACCGGGCGCTTCGAGCAGCGAGGCCCAGTGCTCGCTTTTCTGGTCGAGTTCGAGGCACAGCCGGTCGCCGTCATAGGGAATTTCGCGCGGTTGCGAATGCAGGGGCTTCAGCGGAATGCCGGGCAGGCGTGATTTCCACAGCCCTTCGAATTCGCTGGCCGAGCCGACGGTCGCCTGGTTGACGAAAATCTTGCGCAAGGCATCCTCCGACAGTTCGGAGCCGATCCGCACCACGATGCGGCTCGCCACCAGAAGTTTCGGGTTGTCGATGCGGATCTTCCACACATTGGTGGCATGGCGCATGACCGGCAGGGCGCGCGATTTCGGCTCGATGTAGCGCAGGCTGAGGATCAGCGAACGCAGCGCATCGGCCAGCGCCGAATAGGCGGGTCCGGGCGCCATGTGGTCGTAGACAGGCAGTTCGCCGAGCCGCCTTGCGCTCGAGCCATAGGTCGCCATCGAGCCGGCTAAGCCAGCCAGCTCCATATAGACCTCGGCTGGATGGAAGACATCCTGCGCCAGCATGTGCGCCAGCCGCGGCCGCGCGGCGTTGACCAGGTTCAGGATCAGAAGGTCTTCGACGCTGCGCCCGGGGCCGCCCAGCACCATCTTGCCATGCGCCTCGGCGATCTGGTCGAGGCCGGTGACCACTTCCTGCAGCAGCCGGCTGTACCAGGACGCCGCGCCGATGACCAAGGTCGGCGGCAGGAAGGTGTCGTCCAGGGCCACGCCGCCATCGGCGCGCACGCCCTTGAGTTCGGCCACCGGCAGCGCGGTGTAGCCGCCGACGGCGGTGCCCGGCGCCAGCAACAGCGCCTGCGGCCGTGCGATCTCGATTTCCTCTGGATCGGAGCCGCCATGCACGGCGTCGCGCACCGACACGATCCGGCCGCGATAGCGCGCGCCGGACGGCTCGGCGTGAGCGGGGTCGAAGCCGACGCCGCCGGGCGGTTCGAGCGGCAGTGCGATCAGCACTGGCCCCGCGCCCATCTCCGGCGTCACCGCCAGCGGCCGCGGCGCATCCATCGTCTCAGGGATCGCGAACGGCGTCCCGTCGGGAAAGATGCCGCGCGCCGAGAGCACCGAGATCTGGCCGGCATCGAGCTGTGCCTGATCGAGCATCAGCGTTCGAAAGCCGAACGTATGCAGATGCCCGGCCTGCAAGGCGCCGCGCACCGTCGCTTCGAAGAAGCGGTCCTGTTGCTGGAAATGCTGGGTGCGGAGGAACAGTCCCTCCGACCACAGCACCCTGTTTGCATCGCTCATGCCGGCACTCTCTGCTTCCTGCTCATCATGTTGCGCGGCTTGCGGACTTTTGCCGCCAATGCATGTCGCTCAAAAGTGGTCACGGTTTTGAGAGAACGACATGCATAAAAATAAAGATCTAAAGCGCGTCGCCTGAATCTGTTCAAACGCGACGCGCTTTAGGCGGAAATCCCGCCGCTGCCGAGCTTCACATTGACCGTGAACTTCGATCCCGGCGAAACCGATTTGGTCGTGCGCCAGTTGCGTCCGCCGGGTTCCCTGATCAGCGCGACGAAGCCGAGTGCTGCCACTTCCGGTTCGACCGTGATGGTCTTCGATGCGGTCTTGCCGGGTCCGACGGAAACCGTGTCGGAGCCGATGAGATCGCCGCCAAGTGCCGCGCCGGCACCGCCCTGCAGGGCGAAATAATCGGCCGAATTGAAGGCGCCGGTGCTTTTCAGCCGCAAGATCATCACCGTCACCGGCCTGTCGCCGCCGCCCGGTCCCGGGTTCATGCCGGCGCCGCCGGCAAGATTCACTGTGATGACGGATGGTTTGGGCGGGCCGCTCTGGCAAGCCGTCAGCAGTCCCGTCGCCCCGATGGCAAGGATAAATTCGCGTCTGTCGATCATGTCTCAGTCCTCCTCATATGCATCACGAAAATCAGCGCCGATCTCGCCCAGAAAGCGCGTCTCGGCGCTGTGAGCGATTTCACGGTGGCGTTTCTGGTACAATTCCCAGAGCTTGGCGCCGCGCCCGCCGGTCAGCAGATTGCCGATCGCCGAGCTCGACTTCAGTTCCTGCTCGATCGCCGCCGGATCAAAGCGGTCGATCATGCGCTTGAGCGCGCCTTGCACGCCGCGCCAGGCGCGAACGTGATGCTGCGCCAGATCGCGCACCGCGTCCTTGATCGCCGCTTCGGCGCCGAGGAAACCGGGGCTGCGCTCGGCCAGAATGGTTACCAGCGCATCGTCGACCGAGGGCAGGAATTTGAGCGGGTTGACCTCGGACGCGCCAACCACCGTTTGAGCGACGCGAGCGTTGCCCTTCTCTTCGGCGCGCTTGCGCAAAAGCTGCATCAGCCCTTCCATCATCAGCCGGTACTCGCGGCCGAATTTTTCCATGTCGGCCACCGGATCGCCGCCGGGAAAATCGGACTCGTCCATGCCCATGCCGCGCAGGAAAGCGGCGCGCAATTCCGCGTCCGCCTGTCCGGTCGACGGTCGCGCAGCAGCTTGCCGGACAGGAGCACGTGGTGGCGGTGGAGGCGGGGTTGGCGGTGGCCGCTGTGGCGATGCCTCGGCCGCGCGGACCGGCAGATCCCAGGGCGCCGGGGCAGGCGAGGGCGCATCCACTGCGCCGCCATCCGTCGCGCCTGCGTCGAGACTGGTGGACTCGGCCGGGCCAAAACCAAACCCGTCATCGTAGGCCGGCGGCTGCTCGGAACTGGATCTGCTCGGCTCTCTCGACAGCGGTGCGGAATCGAGGCCGAAGGGATCGTCGAACAGCGGCTTGCCAACACCCTTGTCGGGGGCGGTCTCGGCCACCGGCGTTGCCACAGGGTCGAGGCTGAACGGATCGTCGAACGCCTGCGAGCTGCGTTCATCGGACCGCGCACGCGCGAATGCGCCGGGCACCGGCTTTTCGAATGGATCGGGCAGGTTGGCAGGGCGTGGCCGTCCCGGCTCTTCTTCCGTGGTGGACGAAAAGAAATCGTCGCCGCCGAGGCTGACCGGCGCCCGCGACGCCGCCGGCTTACTGGCAGGCGCTGAAGGCCTGGAGGCCGGCGCCTCGGTCTTCGCCGTCTGCAAATCGACCCACACCACATAGTCGCCCAGTCGCAGTCGCATGCCGCTTTGCAGGCGCGCGGTATTTCCCGCGCCGAGCGGGCTGGCGGCATCGTCGATGAACAACCCACTGCTGGAGGTATCGGTGACGAAATAGCCGCCCTGCTTGCTGGTGATCTTGCAGTGGGCGCGCGAGACGAACATGTCGGGATCGTTGATCTGCCAGTCGGCGTCGGCGCTGCGGCCGATTACCAGCTCGCCCTCGTCCAGCCGCGCCTGCCGCGTGACTTGCGCGCGTGGTCCCTGTTCGAGAGTCAGAAGCAGGCTCATGCCGCCACCTCTTCCCGCCAGCCGACGATGGTCCGCAACCGCATGTCGTCGGCGTCCCCCTTTTCGACCGGTCGCGCCAGCCAGGTGGTGCGGGCAAGCTGGACGGTGCCGAGCTTCGCCGGCGGCACTGCCTTTGCCGCAAGCACGATCCTGAGATCGACATCGATGGTCTCGCCGATCAGGTCGCGCACCGCCTGCTTCAACAGCTTCAGCCGCTCACCGCCCGGCAGGAAGGCCTTGTAATCGATATAGCTGAGCGCGCCGATGCGCAGCTCGATGCGGCTCTGCCGGCTGAAGCTGCGCGGGCCGATGGTGGCGCTGCGGCCGAGCGTGGCATAGCTGCCGGCAAGCCGCGTCTGCAGCGCCTTGGGGATGGTCATCCAGGCCGCGACGAACTCCTTCAGCACCACCGGCACTTTGAAGGCTTCGGCCAGGAACAGCCTCAGTCGCTCGGGGCCGTCGACTTGGGCAGCGAGCGAGGCGGCCTGGCGAAGCTTTACCGCATCGAGTACGGCGTCCTGCGTGCCCGGCAGCCCAATGCCGGCCATGGCTTCCAGCATCGAACGGACTCGGCCGCCGACACCGCGTTCGACCTGCACTGCCGGATGCGCATCCGCCCAGGCGCGATAATAAAGCGCGATCATCCGGTGCTGCAGGATGTTGACGAAATCGACGAAGGTCGTGTCGCTCGTCTGCCGCGCCTCGGCGCCCGCATACCAGCGCTGCGACAGCCGATCGAGCACCCAGCGCGTCAGATGCAGCGGCATCGGCCCTTCAGGCCCGAGCAGGCCGAGATTGTTGACCGTCACCCGCGCCGGCGACTTGTCCGTCGGTTCGCGGAAATCCACCACGTCCTGCACTGCGAAGGACAGCCGCACATTCTGGCCGAGCCTTGCCGGCTCGCGGTCCGGCCGGCCGGAATGGCCGAACAGGCCGCCTTGCCGCTCCAGCCGGCGCAGCAGTTCGAAAAAGTCGAAACTCTCGGACAGGGTTGCGGCTCGCTCTAGATCAGGTAGCGATTGCCGGGCGTCATCGGCCATGGCACATCCTCCTGTTTCTGGAGCAACCGCGTGCGCGTGCGCACGAACCCGTTAATGCCGGCATGGCGGGCAAACAGCCGCGACAGCAGGCCCGACAGCAGCAGAGTGCTCTGTCCCGCCAGCACCGACTGGTCGACATGCAGCGTCACCTCCGTGCCGCGCCCAAAACACATTGGTCCTTCGATCGCCAGCCTTTCGATCACCGCGCGCGAATCGATGCGCACGATCGAGCGTACATTGCGGGCAAGCCCGGGATCGCCGCGTTCGGCATAGAGATCGAGCAGCGCATGCAGCGGATCGACGCCGCGGCCTTCCTTGGCCAGGCTGAGGAAGTTCAGCGCCAGCTGCGACACCAGCCGCCAGGCCAGATCGTCGGCGCGCGACTCGCTGTCGGCGCCGGTCGGCAGCGCTGCCGGGATGGCCGGCTGCGGCGAACGCAGCGCGCCGAGCAGCCTGACCGATTCCACCGGGTCGCCCGCTTCCAGCGTCAGCGTTGGCGTGTCGTCGAGGATGGCAAGATCGCGGTTTGTGCACAGTGCCACGACGTCGACGCGCTTGAGCGGCCGGTTGGCCTGACTGTGGACCGGGCGCGAGATCGCCAGGAAGACGTCGTCGCCGGCATAGGAGGTCCGCGTCACGCCCTGGCGCCGCTCGTCCTCGGTCGGCCGGCGCGGCCGCCGCTCCGTCGAATAGACCCAGCCGCTGCCGCGATTTTGCCCAAGGCTGAAGAGTTCCGGTATCTCCGCGTCGGGTCCCTCGGCATCGGCGTCTTCGACGCGGATGACGCGGTAGATTTCAAAGTCGCGCGCCCGCGTGCGGTCGGCATGCAGCACCTGGCGTGTCTTGCGCTGGTCGAGCTCGACGATGTTGCACTCGCGCTCGAAGAGATTGATGATCGGGGTGGCGAAGAGATCGAAATCCGCCGGCGTCAGATCGGCGAGTTCGGGCACCGGACGCCGGAACAGGAAGATGATTTCGAGCCCGGCCTGGCATTTGCGCACGACCGGCAGCAAGCCGGTGACGCGCCCATAATGGAAGCGCTCGGGCATCATGAAATATTCGCGCAGCAGGCGGTAGCCTTCGAAGGTCGGCCGCGTGCGCGGCATCAGCGCCTCGGCATCGGCAATGCCGACCATCTCCGGCGGCGGTAGCGGCGACAATGGATTGGTCTTGCCTTCCGGTCGAGCGCCGACACCAGAGCAGACTCCGAAGATGGCGTCGAAGATTAGCGGCGCCTTGGTGCGGTTGGCGAAATAGAAGTCGAGCCGGTCGAGCGCCAGTTCGTCGAGCTTGCCTTTGCCGGTCCGCGCCAGCGTGATGCGAAGTGCCGCTTCGCCGGCCTTGCCGGCGATCGGGCCGATGCCGGCGGCGGCAAGCGCGCTGCGGTCCTGGAAATAGCCGACCGAACTGATCGCGATCGGAAACAGCGTCATGTCCTGCGCGGTGGTGAAGGTGCAGCGTGTCGACAGGCCGGCCTGCAGGCTGGAGACCAGCCGCGTGCCGCGCTTGACGACGTGGCCGGCAAGCATTGTCTGCACCTGCTGGCCGGGCTTCAGCACCACCATGGCGGTTGCCGGCACCGGCGTGACGAGATCGGGATAAAGCACGTCGAGGATGCTGCGCGCAAACCGCGAGCGCTCGGCATCCACCTTCAGGCGCGTGCGCGCGGCGAGGAAGGCGACGCCGTCGAGCAGCCGCTCGACATAGGGGTCGGGACACGGCACCGTATCCAGCGACAAATTGCGGGCAACCGCCGGATGCATGTCGGCGAACTCCGCCGCCAGCCCGCGTATGTGGGACAGTTCCTCCTCGTAATATTCTACGAAGACCCGGTCCATCTCTCAGGCTTCCCTGAACTCGGTGCGCGCCAGTCCGTTGTCGAGATTGATCGTCGTGCGCAGGCGCATGCGCTCGGGCGTCGGCGTCATGATCAGCACGGCGTCGATCTCGATCTTCAGGCCGGTCTTGTCGCCGAGGTTGACCGTGACTTTCGTCGCGCTCTCCTTCAGCCGCGGCTCGAATGCGGCGAGCACGGCGCGGATCTCGCGTGCCAGAACATCGCGATCGAAGTCGCGCGACGACCGGCCGGAGAAGGACGGCACGCCATAATTGACAACGCTGCGGCGCACCTCCGGAAAGTCGGCCAGCGATGTCGGACTGTCGGTCATCTGCTCGGCCTCGAGATCGGATAGCAGCGGCGCGGATTCGAAACGCTCGGTGTTGAACAGCGCCTCGATGTCGCGCCGCACGGCCTCGCGCAGCACATCGGGCGACACCACGATGCCTCGGCTTTCAAGCTCGCCACGGTGCCGGTTCTGAAACGCCAGCCGGTGCAGCCGGCGCTTCTGATCGGGGTTCAATGCGTCATCGGCGTCGATGCGCCTCGGTCCGTCTGCCAGCAGCTCGTCCAGGCGCTCTGCGCCAAGCTCCTCCTGCAGAGCCTGCCTGAGCCCGTCTATCTCCGAGCTCAGGCCCGGCAGGTCGTTGACGAGGCGGTCCCACAGCGAAGGCTGTACCGCCTCGCGCTTGGCCCGTGAACCGCCCGCCTGTACCTTGTCGGCGGCAGGGCGCTTTGCTCGCCCCTCACTTGCCGACATAGACATCCATTTCGGCTTCGTCATTGTCGTCATAGACGAACTTGATCTTCTTGTAGGCGAAGGAGACTTCCTCCTGGATCAGGTCGGCTTCATCATCGGCCTGCGACATGTCGTATTCCATGATCGAGGCGTCGGTCAGGGTAACGACCAGATAGTCCTTGCTCTCGCCGTCGATGGTCCGCCGAGCGGAGAATTTGACCTCGTCCAGCGCCTTGTTTTCGAACAGGGCCTTGGCCAGATAGGGTGAGGCCTTGTCGTAGTGCTTGGTGAACTTGATCATGCCCATCGACACGCGGCCTCGGCGCGAGAGGGAATTGGGGTCGTAGGGCGCGACCATCTTGTAATCGACGCCATGGATTTCGATCTCGTCGTCATGGCCGTCGCGCGTGCTGGGCCCCTTGATATCCGGAACTTTCAGAAAACCGTCGATCTTCATTGTGGGCATTTTCGTTCTCCACGCTTTCAAACAAAGGTTTGGTTGCTGCAATCAGGTCTTCACGGACGGCAATTCCGACACCAGCCTGAGCGAGGCATTGATGCCCTCCAGCTGGTAGTGCGGGCGCAGATAGAAGCGGGCGTTGTAGTAGCCCGGCCGGCCCTCCACGCTGTCGACCTGCACCTCGGCGGCGGCAAGCGGACGCTTGGCGCGCGCCTTGTCGTCGGCGAAGGCCGGGTTGGCCAGCACGTACCGGTTGATCCATTCGGTCAACCAGATCTGCATGTCGGTGCGTTCCTTGAACGATCCGACCTTGTCGCGCGCAATCGCCTTGAGGTAGTGCGCAAAGCGCGAGACCGGGAACAGATAGGGCAGGTTGGCGGAGAGCCGCTCGTTGGACTGGGCGTCGGGGTCGACCAGGCGGCCCGCCCGCGTCTCATCGTCCTGCAGCGAATGGGCGCCGATGAAGGCCGCGAGATCGGTGTTCTTGCGGTGCAGGATCGGCATCAGCCCGAGCTTGGCCAGTTCCGCCTCGCGCCGGTCGTCGATGGCGACTTCCGTCGGGCATTTCATCGCGATCGAGCCGTCATCGGTCGGGAAGGAGTGCACCGGCAGGTTAAGCACAGTGCCGCCATTTTCGACGCCGCGGATCTGGGTGCCCCAGCCATAGAGCTTGTGGCTGCGGTTGATGTTGACGCCCATCGGGAAGGCAGCGTTCATCCAGACATATTTGTTGTGATCGCCCTGCACTTCCTCCTCGAAGGAGAAGCCCTTGACCGGGACTGTCTCCGAGCCGTAGGGCAGCCGCGCCAGCACGCGCGGCATGGTCAGCCCGATATAGCGCGCATCCTCGCTCTCGCGCAGCGATTGCCACGAGGCGTAGGCCGGGTTGGAGACGATCTGCTGCAGGTCCTGCGGGTTGGGCAGTTCCTGCCAGCTGTCCATGCGGAACAGCCGTGGCGAGGCGGCGGCGATGAATGGCGTGTGCGCCGAGGCGCAGATGCCGGAGATGTTGCGCAACAGGCCGACGTCGCGCGGGTGGTTGGAGAACTCGTAGGCGCCGATGACGCAGCCGATCGGTTCGCCGCCGAGCATCGAATACTCGTCGGTGTAGACCTTCTTGAAGATCGGGCTCTGGTCCCACATCTGGCCTTCATAGTCTTCGAGCGTATCGGCCAGCTGCTCCTTGGAAATGTTCATCACCCGGATCTTCAGCTTCTGATCCGTCTCGGTGTTGTTGATGAGGTACCAGAGGCCGCGCCAGGTGCCTTCCATCTGCCGCACTTCCGGCGCGTGCAGGATTTCGTTGACCTGGGTCGTCAGCATCTTGTCGATGCCGGCGATCAACGACTTGATCGACTTGATCGAGTTGGACGAAATCGTCGTCGTCTCGGAGCGCGACTGCGCCGCCAGAGCCAGGTTGCGAACCAGCTGCTGCAGCTTCTCGCTGTCGTCCTTCTTGACCTTGAAGTCCTTCTCCAAGAGCTGGCTGAATTCGCCGAGATCGACGGCCTCGGCCTCGGCGACGGATGCTGCGGTCTTTTGCTGTTCGGCCATGATCTATTCCTCACCCTTGTCGTCGGACAGCGCCTGGGCGGCGATCTGGCCAAGCAGCGGCTGGTTGTTCAGCAATTGGGCGATGCGCTTTTCGGCATCGACGCGGCCGTCCATGAAGCCGAGCAGCTCCTCGAGCTGGCGCCGCATCTTGAGGATTTCGGCCAGTTGCGGGACCTGTTCGGCGATCTTGTCGGGGGCGAAATCGCCCATCTTGGTGAAGGTCAGGTCGAGCGCCAGTTCTTCGTCGCGCTCCTGTCCCTCGGCCTGCGGCAGCGTGTTCTTCACCCGCGCCTTGACCCTGGGTCCCAGCGCTTCCATGAATTTGGGGAAGCGGTTGGCATCGGTCTCGACAAAGGAACGGTCGAGCACCGTCTTGGACGCTTCCCTGGTCTGCGATGCGCCCGACAGGTCGGCCATCACGCCCATGACGAACGGCAGTTCGATCGTCGTCGGGCTGCCGTAGGTTTCGACATCGTAGGCGATCTGCACGCGCGGGGCGCGATTTCGCTCGATGACCTTCGCTTTGCTTTCGGCTGGCATGTGTTGCTACCTTTCATCCTTCTGGGCAGTCTTCTTGGCGTCGGGAACGCCGGCGAGCAGCCGGAATTCCTTGAGCCCCGACGGGGCGAGGTCTTCCATCAGTTCAACGAAATCCATGTGCACCATCCTGCGCACCCGGCGGGCGAGATGCGGGATCGGGCTCGACGGCTCGGTGCGGTCGTAGAACGCGACCACAAGGTCGAGGCACTTCACCACATCGTCGCGCGAGGAAATCCTGTCCGGGAGCCCCGCACCGGTCTCCGCGTAGCTTGCCATCGTCTCGGCTCCATGACCGTTTCTGACCGGCGCGGCCGGGCTTGCCGGGGGAGCAGCCGGGCTGGCCGCCCCCTTCGTCGCTGCCTCTTCCGTGGTCTCGACCGCCGTATTGCGTTCCAGCGTCGTCAGCACGCGCTGCAAAAATCGTTTCAGGTCCGGGACGGCGGCCCCGTTGCTGTCAAGGCGGGCATTCAGCGCCGCATCGACCGCGTCGAGCGCCTCGATCGCTGCGTGCGCCCCGGCGATGAGCGCCGTCATCTGTTCACCGGCCTGGTCCTGATGGGCGGCACAACCGCTGCCCACCCGGTTCAGGAGCTGTCCGTGCGCGCTGACCAGTGCTGCCTTCTCCGTGGCATTCAATCCCGACGCCGCTTCCTGAAGCATGACGCGATCGTCGAGCGCACCCTGTTCGAGATCGCGTCCGCTGATCGGCCCGATGGGACGCGGCGCGAAGAAGACCATCTGCCTGAGGTTCGCCAGCAGGCCTTCCTGGCCGTTCTGCAGGTCGGCCAGCGCGTTGAGGCGGCGCAAGGCGGCCTCGCGTGGTTGGGGGCTGGCCCGCAGCGCCGGGTGCATCGTCTCCCAATGCGTCTCGAAGGTCCTTGCAATCAGGGTCAGGCCCTGTGCCAGTCCGGCCAATCCCTCTTCATTGGCCAGCGCCCGGGCGACAATGACGAGCAGGCGCAGGTCGCGGCCATGCGAACGCAACTCCTCGGCCTTGCCGAGCACGGCAGGCCAGTCGACCGGAATGGTCGATTGCGCGGCTGGCTTGTTGCGCCCGTCATGGACGACCTTGACCTGCGGCTCCGTGAGCCGCTCCAGCTCATGAAAAGCCGGATCGTTGCGCAAGTCTTCGCCTGACGGATTTTCACCGTCCAGCGGAGCAAGCCAGAGTGCGAGATCGATCACAGATACCCCCGGCGACCGGCTCTAAAACCGTACGTGACCCAACGTTAGCACACGGTTGCATATTCCCACAATTCGCCATCCGCTCAAAAGTTAACGAGCGCTAATGAATGTCGGTGCAACTGCGTCTCGGATGGCGCAATTCATGGCGTGCTTGGCCAACCTCGTATGTGAAGCGCATCGCATAGGATTAGAAAAAATCGTGGTTGTCTGCATTTGGCGGCGCGGGACTCTCCACAAAGGGAAAAGGCCGGCTGCATCAAGCGCTTTGTCAAGCGGCTGCTTATGTGGCAGGCTGTCGACGGGCAGATTGCAGGAGCACGTTCGATGGAACAGCGCCGGTCGTCGCAGGGGTTCAAACGCAAGGAACTGGTTGGCAAGCTCAATCCGGTCTGCCTGCGCGCCTTCAAGGCCGCCGCCGACAGCGCCAAGCTGCGCGGCAATCCTTACGTCGAACTCGTCCATTTCATAGAACAACTGGTGCTGTCCGAGCGTTCGGATGTGCAGATGATCATTGCCGATGCCGGCGTCGATGCCAGCCGGCTTACCAGCGAAATGACCCGCGCCGTCGACAAGCTGCCCTACGGCGCCACCTCGATCGAGGAATTTTCCGACCACATCTTTCACGCCATCCAGGAGGCCTGGAACCTGGCGACGCTGGAATTCGGCATGGAGGAGGTCCGCAGCGCCCATGTCGTGCTCGCCTGCCTGAAGACGCCGGTGCTGGAAGGCCTGGTGGCGAAGATCAGCGGCGAATTCGACAAGATCGACGCCGACGGGGTCATCGCCCGCTTTGCCGAGGTGGTGGACGGTTCGCTCGAAGCCGGCGCCACGGCAGCAGTGGCTCCCACCGCGGAGGCGCCGCGGCGAGCTCCGGGCGGGGACTCCGCGCTGGCCAAATACGCCACAGACCTCACCCAGCGCGCCCATGACGGCAAGATCGACCCGGTCGTCGGCCGAGACCCGGAGATCCGGCAGATCATCGATATCCTGATGCGGCGCCGGCAGAACAACCCGATCCTGACCGGCGAGGCCGGTGTCGGCAAGACCGCGGTGGTCGAGGGGTTTGCCCTGCGCATCGCCCAGGGCGACGTGCCGCCGCCCCTGCAGGGCATCAGCGTGCGTATGCTCGACGTTGGCCTGATGCAGGCCGGCGCCAGCGTCAAGGGCGAGTTCGAGAAGCGCCTGAAGGCGGTGATCGACGAAGTTCAGTCATCCGAGACGCCGGTCATCCTGTTCATCGACGAGGCGCACACGCTGATCGGCGCCGGTGGTGCCGCCGGAACCGGCGATGCCGCCAATCTCTTGAAGCCGGCGCTGGCGCGCGGCGAATTGCGCACCATCGCCGCAACCACCTGGGCCGAGTACAAGCAGCACATCGAAAAGGACCCGGCGCTGACCCGCCGTTTCCAGGTGGTCAAGATCGATGAGCCGTCGGAAGCGGTCGCTGTGCTCATGCTGCGCGGTGTAGCCGGCGTGCTCGAACAGCATCACGAAGTGCAGATCCTGGACGAGGCGATCGAGGCGGCGGTCGGCCTGTCGCATCGTTACATCCCGGCGCGGCAATTGCCCGACAAGGCGGTCAGCCTGCTCGACACCGCTTGCGCCAGGGTGGCGATCTCGCAGCATGCGACGCCGGCCGAGGTCGAGGACATTTTGCGGCGCCGCCAGGCGCTCGAGGTCGAAAGCGGCATCATCGGCCGCGAGGCAGCGATCGGCATCGAAGTAACTGACCGGCAGGCGCGGGTCGAGGCCGGGCTCACTGAGACGGGGACCATGCTCGCCGCCGCCGAGGAGCGCTGGGAGCGCGAAAAGGCGCTGGTTGCCGAGATCCTCGAACTGCGCGCGCGGCTGCGCGGCGACGGCGTCCCGCTCGATGCGGTGGCGACAGCTGAGGCCGATGCCGAACCGGCAGCGCCGGACGAAGAAAAGACCAAGGTGCCCAAGGCCGAGACGCCCAAGGCCGAAGCGTCCGAGACCGAAGCGCCGGCTGCCGAGGCTGCGCCGTCAGATCCTGTCGCCGATCTGGCGCGGCTGCGTGAACTCATGGCCGAGCTTGCCACCGCGCAAGGCGAGACGCCGCTGATCCTGCCATCGGTCGACCGCAATGCGGTCGCTGCCGTGGTCCAGGACTGGACCGGCATCCCGACGGGACGGATGCTGTCCAGCCAGACCGAAAAGGCGCTCAAGCTCGCCGACACTTTGTCCGAACGAGTCGTCGGCCAGGATCACGCCATGGAGATGATCGCCAAGCGCGTGCAGACCAGCCGCGCCGGGCTCGGAGCGCCGGAAAAGCCGGTCGGCGTGTTCCTGCTCTGCGGCCCCTCCGGTGTGGGCAAGACCGAGACGGCCCTGGCGCTGGCCGAGACGCTCTATGGCGGCGAGCAGAACCTGATCTCGATCAACATGTCCGAATTCCAGGAGGCGCACACCGTCTCGACGCTCAAGGGCGCACCGCCCGGCTATGTCGGCTACGGCAAGGGTGGCATTCTCACCGAGGCCGTGCGCCGAAAACCCTATTCGGTGATCCTGCTCGACGAGGTCGAGAAGGCGCATCCCGACGTCCACGAGATCTTTTTCCAGGTCTTCGACAAGGGCATGATGGATGACAGCGAGGGAAGGCGCATCGACTTCAAGAACACGCTGATCCTGCTGACGTCCAATGTCGGGTCCGAAGTCATCATGGAGCGGACCGGCAACGGCACGGTGAGGGCAGGGCTCGACGGCCTCGATGCTGCCCTGCGCGCTCCACTGCTGAAGGTGTTTCCAGCGGCCTTCCTCGGCCGCGTCGTGACCATCCCTTACTATCCGCTTTCGGATTCGATGATCGAGGCCATCACCCGCCATCAGTTCGGCAAGATCGCGCGGCGGCTGCGCGCCAGCCACGACGCCGAACTGGTGATCGGCGACGGCGTCATGGCGCTGGTCAAGGCGCGCTGCACCGAAATCGAGTCCGGTGGCCGCATGATCGACGCCATCCTCACCAACACGCTGTTGCCGGAACTCAGCCGCGGCGTGCTGAACCGGTCGCTCGACGGCGAGAAGATGACCAAGGTGACCGTCAGCGCTTCCACTGACGGGTTTGCCTATTCGTTCGAATAGTCAGGCCTGACTGCTCGGCTCCGTCTCGGCGCGGATCAGCTTGATGTCGGCGCCGGCTGCCCAGGCGCCGATATCCTCGCGCCGCAACGCCGCCGCCATCATGTCGGGAAACAGGTCCGGCGTGCAGGCGAAGACCGGTATGCCAAGTGCCGCGACCGAAGCCGACATCGCCGGATCATAGCCCGGCCGGCCCTGATCGGTCAGCGCCAGCAGCACGATGACATTGACGCCGGACCGGACCAGCGCCGCAAGCCGCCGCAGCAAGTCCTGGCCGTTGCCGCCCTCATAGAGGTCGGTGATCAGCACGAAGTGGGATTTGGTCGGCCGCTCGATGCGGTCGGCGCAATAGGCGACCGCCTGGTTGATGTCGGTGCCGCCGCCGAGCTGCACGCCAAACAGCACCTCGACCGGGTCGCTGAGCTCTTCGGTCAGGTCGACGATGGCCGTGTCGAAACAGACCAGCTTGGTGCGCACGACCGGCAGCGACGCCATCACCGCGGCGAAAATCGAGGCGTAGATCACCGAACTCGCCATCGAGCCGGACTGGTCGACGCACAGCACCACTTCGTCGAGATCGACTAGCCGGCGTTGCTTGCGCATGAAGCCGACCAGTTTTTCCGGCACGACGGTTTTGTGCTCAGGCTGGTAGTGGCGAAGATTGGCCGAGATGGTGCGCGGCCAGTCGATGTCGCGTTGGCGCGGCCGGTTGGTGCGTCGCGACTTGTCGAGCGCGCCACGGATCGCCTCGGCGGTCTTCTGCTCCAGCCGCTGCATCAGCTTGGCGACGATGTCGGCGATGATGGTGCGGGCAATGTCCTTGGTCTTGGCCGGCATCACCGAACGCAGCGAGATCAGGTCGGCGACGAGGTTGACGTCGGCCTCGATCGCCTTGAGGAATTCCGGCTCCATCAGCATCTGCTTCAGGTTCAGCCGCTCGAAGGCATCCTTCTGGACGATCTGGACCACCTGGGCGGGAAAGAAGGAGCGGATATCGCCCATCCATTGCGCCACGCGTGGCGCCGAGCGGCCGAGCCCGCCGCGCCGCTTGCGCGGGTCGGCATCGGCATTGGCGCCGTCGCCGTAAAGCGCATCGAGCGCCGAAGACAGTTTTTTGTCATCACTGGAAAGGGCGGAGGAAGCCTCGTCATCGGCGCCGATCGCCAGCCGCCAGCGGCGCTCGCGCCCGCTATCGGAGGATGCTGGGCCGGGTTCGGGCACTTCGGCTTCGTCATCCATTGTCACACTCCGCCCGCCAGCAATGGCCCAAGCTGCTCCAGGTGACGGCGCCAGCCTTCGCCGCCATCCGGCGCCGGGGTCAGGCCGGCCGGCAACCTTGCGGTGCGGCCGAGCACGGCCTCGATCAACCGCTGCCGCTCCATCGAGTCCAGATTGGAGAAGACGCGGCGCAGCAATGGCAGATGCGCGATGAAAGCGTCCTCGTCGAGCGATTTCAGCCACCCATCGACGGCGCCGCGCAGGCCCTCGTCGTAGATCAGCCGCTGGCCGGCAGTGCTGAAGAAACCTTCGAAGAACCCCGCTGCCTGGGCGACCGGCGTCCCCGGCGACAGCCTGCGTCCGAGCAGCCCGGCGGCGTCCTCTGCCGACAGTTGGCCGGCTTCATAGAGCAGATGCGCGGCGCAGCCGGCGAGCAGCGCCGTCGAGCCCGGACCTTCCAGCACGCCGGTCAGGCCGTTGCGCCATGCATCGAGCACGCCTTCGCCGGGCTCGACCAGCCGGATGGCCGTGTCGGCCTTGCGCACAGCACCGACCAGCGTGGTGGCGGCCTGCTCGTCCAGGTCGCGCACCGCATAGGGCAGCGCGATCGCGCCTTCGACGATCAACCGTTCCAACAAACCGGACAGCCGGTTGGTTTCGGTCTTGCGCGCCTCGCCGTAACGGATGATGTCGGCAAGCGGCGGCACCGAGGCCAGCATCTCTAGGCATTCGCTGCTGTGCGCTGCGCGCGCCTCCAACGCTACAAGGCCGGCGCTCGCGGCCTCCGACAGATCCGCCGTAATGGCGCTCTGGACAAGGGCGGCAAGCGTGTCGAGGCTCGCGGCCGCACCGAGCATCTGGATCAGGCGGCCATTGGCGGCCTTTTCGATAGTCGGGCCGTAGATCAGGTTCTCGACCAGGCGCACGGCATATTCCGGCTCCCAGGCCAGCGTCCATTTTTCGCGAAAGGTGCCGCGGCTGCGGCCGGCGTCGGCCAGCCTGCCCCATTGCACGCCAAGCACGTCCAGCCGGTGCAGCAATGTCGAACGAAACAGTCCGCTTTCGCTGCGCAGATCGACCGACAGCTCGCGTTCCAGCGCCTCCGGCTTCAGCCGCGCCGCCTTCTGGTTGCGCTGCAGGTCCTCGATCAGCGGCGCCAGCGGCGTGTCGGGCGGAATCTCGCCGACATCCGCGCCCAAAAGCAGCTCGGCCTCGACCAGCGCCCACAGCACCGCTTCGCCGTTGAACAGCGCCGCGATCGCGGCATCGCGCAATTCCTCGAAGCCGGGCTTCGGCCGCTCGCGAATGGCAGCCAGTGTGCGCGCAAGCCGCTCGGCCTCGATCAGCGACGCGGTCGACACCAGATGGCCCTTCGCCCGCAGCACCGCCGCGATCGTCGCCAGCCACAGCGTCGCGGCGTCGCGCCGCCCTCGTGTGCGCCACAGATGCTTGCACCAGCCGGGCGCGACGACGCCAGCGCCATAACCATAGCCCAGCGCAAGACGCGGCCCGGTCCATGGCGCCCATGTCATGATGCTTTTGCGCCGGGCAATTCCCTTGATCAGCGCCTGGTCGTTCTTCTGCGTGTGCGCGGCCTGCAGGGCCGGCACATGCCATGCGCCGCAGACGACGGCGATCGGTCCGGCGAATTCCTTGCGCGCGGCGGCGATTTCCAATCGCATATGCGCTTCACGCTTGGCCTCGAACGGCGCGATCGCACCTTCGCCGTCGCGCAGCGTCGTCATCGCATCAGTGATGGCAGCGAAGATTGGACCCGGCTGCGGATTCTGCTCGATAATGTCGGCCCACCAGCTTTCGCCATCTTCATAGCCGGCGGCCGCAGCCAGCGTGCCGATCGGGTCGCGATGCGATGCGGGCTCGCCATCCTCACCGGTTTCGTCCTTGGGTTCGGGCTTGTCGGCGTCAGCCGTTTTGTCGGTGTCGTCGGTTGCCGGTGCCGCGAACCGTGCCGATGACGGCAGGTCGATGAACCGCAATGCCGCCTTGTTCTCCACCGCCCACACCGCCGCCTGGTATTCCGGCGAGAACTCGGCGAACGGCCAGAAACTTGTCGCGGCCGGGTCGTCCTCGGGGTAGCAGAGCAGCGCCACCGGCGGCTGCATCTGCGGGCGCGCCAGCAATGGCAGCAGGGCGGACGCGTCGCTCGGCCCTTCGATCAGCACCGCGACCGGCTGCAAGTCCCGCAGCGCCTGCACCAGGCTGTCGGCGGAGCCCGGCCCGTGATGGCGGATGCCGAAATAGGCGACGTCGCTCATGACCTCAGATCGCTGCGTTCAGCGCCGCGTAATAGCCGGCATAGTCCGGCCGCTTCTTGAGCACCGTTTCGAGATATTCCTCCAGCACCACCTTGTCCTGCACCGGGTCCTTGACGATGGCGCCGACAAGGCTGGCGGCGAGGCCTTCGGCGCCGAGCTTGCCGCTGTCGAACCACGCCGCCTGGCTGAGGCCGCCGACCATGGTGGCGATCGCCTCGGCGGTCGAGAGCGAACCCGAAGGCGTCTTCAGCGTCACCTTGCCGTCGGCGGTTGCGCCCGAGCGCAGCTCGCGGAAAATGGTCAACACGCGAGCGATCTCCTCGCCGACATTTTTCGGCACCGGCAGGTCGAGCCCGCCGGCCATCTCGTCGACCCGCTTGGAGACGATCGCCACCTCTTCCGCCATGTCCTCGGGCAGCGGCAGCACCACCACATTGAAGCGGCGTTTCAGCGCCGAGGACAGCTCGTTGACGCCCTTGTCGCGGTTGTTTGCGGTGGCGATGATGTTGAAGCCGCGCTGGGCATACAGCGACGTGTTGAGTTCCGGGATCGGCATCATCTTTTCCGACAGCACGGTGATCAGCGTATCCTGTACATCGGAGCCCATGCGCGTCAACTCTTCCAGGCGGCATAGCTTGCCGCTCTCCATGGCGCGGTAGAGCGGCGTCGGCACCAGCGCCTCCTGGCTCGGCCCTTTGGCCAAAAGCTGCGCATAGTTCCAGCCGTAGCGGACCTGGTTCTCGTCGGTGCCGGCCGTGCACTGCACGATTAGCGTCGAGTTGCCCATGATGGCGGCGGCGAGATGTTCCGACACCCAGGACTTGGCGGTGCCGGGAACGCCGAGCAACAGCAGCGCGCGGTCGGTAGCGAGTGTCGCCACCGCGGTTTCCATCAGCCGGCGGCGGCCAACATATTTCGGCGATATCACGGTGCCGTCGCTTGCCTTGCCGCCGAGCAGATAGGTCAGCACGGCCTTTGGCGAGAGGCTCCATCCCGCAGGTTTTTGCTTGTCGTCATTGCGCGCCAGCGCCTGCAGTTCAGCGGCATAGGCCTGCTCGACGGGGAGGCGGATGGCTGCGTTCATGGTGCTGTTCTCCGGATTGTCATGGGTTGGTTCCCGTCAGGGCCGCGTTGAGGCGCAGGAAAGCGAGCGAGGCTGCCGCCGGCGGCATGCCGGCCGCAACGACATGCTCGATCAATTTTTCCGCTGTCGCCGCAGTGGCCAGAAAGCCCAAAGTTTCCAACAGGTCGTCGACGGTTCGCTTCATCGCGTCATCATTGCCGGCGACAGCCGAACGCAACACCGCCAAGCTCTGGCCGTTCGTCAGGTCGGGCCAATCCAGCCAGTTGGCTTCGAAGCCCTCGGCAAGGGTGAGCGTGCTAACATACTGCGGCGTATCTTTCAGGATCAATCTGACCAGGACACGCTTCCTGCGGCTATCCAGGCGCGGTGTCAGGTGCAGCACGAACAGTGCCGGCTTGCCACCCTCGGCGATCAGCGTGTCGGCCATCTGCGTTACTGCAGCGTCGCTGCCCGACGCGGCGACCATTCGTGAGATCTGGATGTCGGCATTGTTGTCGGCACCGAACTGCCAGGCTGCAATGAAATCGGGTTCGCTGACCCCAAATCGGGAAGCAAGGTCGACCAGATTGCAGGTCTCGAACAGTTCGGCGCGGCGCTTTTCCTGCGCCGGGGATTTGAGTTTTGCCGGGGTGTAGGTGGTGCGGCGGCGGATAAAGCCGGATTTGCCTTCTGCGATGAAGGCGGCAAGTTCGGCAACGGGATCGTCGGCACCGCCACCAACACGACCGTGCTCGCCCAACCTCGCCAGCAGCCGGCTCGCCAGTTCCTGCACCTTGCCGGAGCGGTCAGTGGCCAGGCTTTTCAGGAACGGCGCGTCCTCAGGCGTCAGGCCGAAATGCATGAGTTCGATCAGTGCCAGCCGGACTTCCGCCGGCTCGCCGGGCGCCTTCGCTTCCATCAGGCTGCGGGCCGTGGCCGGATCGCGACGGCGCATCTCGGTCAACGCGATACGGCGCGCGGCGGGGTAAAAGTCATCCCAGTTCTGCACCGTCAGTTGCTCCTGCGGCGCAATCTTCAGCCCCTCGACGCTGGCCTGCCAGTCGATCCACGGCGCATAGATGTCAGGGCTGTTCTGGTCTGATGCCGACGGCATCCAGTCCATCGGATGCAGCACGTAGCCACGGCCGGCGACGAGCGTCGCCACGCGCGCCTTGCGCCGCGCATCGGCGGTGTTCTTCAAGGCAGCCCGCAACAGCGGCCGCAACCGCTCCGGCAGCAGCGGCAGGCCAAGCCTCGGCAGCGGCGGGCGCCGCTTCAGCGACTTCGGCGCGGCTGGCCTTAAGCCCACATCGAGCGCCTGCGCGGCGATGGCCAGCAACAGCCGCTCCCGTTCGTCCGGGCTTGCGCCGCCGGCGATTTCCTTCCACGCGGCTGGCGCCAGATCGAACGCAGTTCCGCCGGTGATCCAGCAGTCGCGCATCGTCGCCAGGCCGGTTTGCTCGAGCTCGTTCATGACAGATCGAGCCTCCCGAAGCCGCTTTGCGCGGCGAGCAGATCGAGCCGCGCGCCGTTCCACAGGGCTGCCGTTGCCGAAAGGTCGAGACCGAGCACGGTTTGATCGACGGTTCCGGCGACAGGCAGGGCGATCCCTTGCGGGTCGTGCGCCGCTTGCCACCAGGCGGTGCCGCGCTCATCGAGCAGGATCGCGCCGGCAGGCAGCATCAGCGGGCTATCGGTCGACCAGGGTGCTGCGTCCTGGTGCGCCGCATGCGCCGCCAGCGGATCCTTGACAATGCCGAGGCCGAAATCCGGCCAGGCGCCCGACACGACATCGCCCTTGCGCTCCGCTACCAGCGCCCGCAGCCGTTGGCGTGACGGATAGAACACCAGCCTTGCATCGAACCGGTCGCCAGGTGTGAACGCGGCAGAGCGGCGGCCGGCCGAGGCCGGAAAGAAATCGAGTAGCAGCGCAAATTGCGGCGTCGGGCTTTTCAGGTCGAGCAGCCAGGTAGAATGGCTGACAAGGCCGTCGCGGCGGGTCTCGATCTTCTCGCCGATGACTTCCCACTGGCTGTCGACCTGTCTTGCATCGGGATTGGCCAGCACCTGGTCGCGGGTTTCGGATGCCGACACCAGCCGCTTCAATTCGGGATCGTCTGGCGCCGAGCGCCAGGCCTTGGCCAGCAAAACCAGCTTGCCGAGTTCGCGGATCGCCGCGTCCGGCCGTTCCTCGCTGCGCAGCGCCATTAGCCGGGCCGGGATTTCGTCGATGCGTCCCGCAAGCGCCGTTGCTTTCATGTCGACCAGCCTGGCGGCAATGCGGCGGCAGCGCTCGCTGCTGGCGTCGGCAAAGGCGGAAAGGCCGAGCCGCAGCTGGTCGGCAATCCACTGGTCGAGTTCGTCCAGCGCGCCTGCCACCGCGGTGCGCGTATCTTCCGCCCGCTTGCGCTGCGCCGTCTCGCGGCGCTCCGTCGCGGCGGCGTCATCGACGGTGCTTTCCTCTGCCTGCGAGGCCTCGCCAATGCTCTTGCCAGACGCGCCCCTGCCAGACTTTGCGTCGACCGGCGGGGGCGCACTCTTCCTGCGCCGGCCAAGCCAGTCATTGACCCATTCCGGCGTTGTTTCGGCTGATGTGAAGCTGGCCGGCGCCGTGGCGGCGATCCACATCAGCGCCAGCGTGTGCTTGCAGGGAAATTTTCGCGACGGGCAGGTGCATTTGTAGCCGTGGTCGCCGGTGTCGACGACGGTGCGATAGGGGTTGGATCCCGAGCCCTGGCATTCGCCCCAGATCAGCGCCTGCTGCTCGTTCTTCTCCAGCCGCGGCCAGTTCGAGCGCTTGGTGAGCTTCGAGGCGGCGCTTAGCGACGCCTGATCGGGGGCCAGCGCCTCGATGGTTTTCAGTTCGAATTCCAAGCCGCGCCTCTCGTCACCCCAAATCAATGCCTGGCATCAATATAGGGTGCCGTTTGTGAAGGATTGTTGTGGCCCCGGCAAGACGAAGATAGCGCAGATCAGTACAACGGCGTGGCCATATGCCGGGGCGTCGGCCATTGCGCCGTGATCTCGGGCTGCACCGGGCGCTCGAGATAGGTCGACAGCACGACATAGCTTCGCGTCGAGGTGACGCCGGGCGTTTCGTAGAGACGCGCCAGCAGGCCTTCGAGCGCCCTGGTGTCCTCGGTGCGGACCTTGAGAAGCATGCAGGTGTCGCCGGCCACCGAATGGATTTCCTCGACCTCAGGATATTGGGAGACGGCCATCAGCTCCGGTGTCTTGCCCCAGCCCTTGGTATCGATATGCACGAAGGTGAGCAGCGGCTTCTTCACCGCCTTCGGGTCGATGATCACAGCCGTGCCGCGGATGGCGCCGCTGCGCCGCAGGCGCTTGACCCGCTCATGCGCCGCCGGCGGCGAAAGGCAGACGCGTTCGCCAAGTTCGGCGTAGCTGATCGTCGCATCCTCGACCAGCACGCCTAATATTTTTCGGTCGATTGCGTCGACCTCGCGGGGAGCTACCTTGTTCTGCAGAACCCCATCTGTTTCTTCGTCCATATCGAAATTCCTTGTTGTCGCGGAATTCAGTTCGGCCATTATGACCCGATGACGAACGCGCATCAAGCTGCAACGCTCCATCAGCCGATCCCGGCGCTGGCCTATCTCCTGACCGGCTGCATCGCCGTCATCGGCTCGAACTCGCTGGTCCTGGGTCCAATTGCTCCGGCAGTCGCCGCATCCTTCGGCACCAGCGTGCCGGCGGTGATGGCCGCGTCGGCTGCCTTCGGCCTCGGCACTTCGGCCAGCGCTTTGTTCCTCGCCTGCTATATCGACGGCGTCGGCGCCCGCCGCATGCTGCAGGGCGCTCTGCTGTTGCTGGCGGTCGGGCTTCTCGCCAGCGCGCTGGCGCCGACGGTGATCATGCTGGTCGCGGCCCAGGCCGTCGCCGGCATCGCCGCCGGCGTCGCCATGCCGGCCATCTATGCCAGTGCAGCGGCAATTGCGCCGCCCGGCCGCGAAAGCGGCACGATCGGCGTCGTGCTGACCGGCTGGACGGTCTCCATGGTGGCCGGCGTGTCGCTGTCGGCCGTGCTTGCCGATCTCGTGCACTGGCGCGCCGTCTTCGCCGCCGTCGCGGTGCTTTCCGCCATTGCGCTTGCTGCCTTGTCGATGACCTCGCTCAGCGACGTCAGGAAGAGCGGCCCGGCACCGTCGCCGTTCGTTGCGCTGGCCATTCCGGGGATCGTGCCGCTGCTCATCGCCTGCACCGCCTTCATGACCGCTTTTTACGGCGTCTACGGCTATCTCGGCGATCATCTGCACCAGGATCTGGGCGAGCCCGTCAGCGCCAATGCGCTGGCCGCGCTCGCCTATGGCGCCGGCTTCGGCGCCGCGGCCTTCCTCGACGGCGTCATCGACCGCATCGGCGCGCGGCGCGTCATGCCCTTCGCCTATCTGCTGGTCGCCGTCGTCTATGTCGCCATCGCGCTCGCAAGCAGCAATTTCGTGCTGATCCTGGCTATGATCGCCATATGGGGCCTTGCCAATCATTTCGGCCTGAACGTGCTGGTGATGCGCCTTACCGCGCTCGATCCGTCGCGCCGCGGCACCATCATGGGCCTGAACAGCTCAGTCACCTACCTCGCCGTCTTCATCGGCACCACCAGCTTCGGGCCGCTTTATTCATCGTTCGGCTTTGCCATCTGCGCGATCGTCGCCGCCGTGCTGATGCTGGTTGCGGCAGCAGCGGGGTCATGGCGGTCGCCTCCGCCCATCAAGCCGTAAAGCTTGCGTCCTCATCCCGTCCTTCGCTAGAGCTTGGCTTGCCATGCGAGCCCCGCCCGGATGAAGACGACGCTTGAAACCACTGCCGACCCCTCGTCAGACGACCTCGCCTTCCTGGCCGAGCGGCTGACGGCGTTCAATGACGGCGATGTCGGCCCCTCCGGCCGCAAGCCGATCGCGGTCTTCGTTCGTGACGAGCACGGCGCTGTCGTGGCCGGCATTTCGGGATACACCGCCTGGGGCTGGCTCTATGTGCAATGGCTGTGGGTCGACGAACGCCTGCGCGGCCAGCATATGGCCGGCGACATGCTGGACGCTTACGAGCGCGAAGCAGTCGCCCGGGGCTGCCAGAACGCCTGGATCGACACGTTCAATCCGACAGCGGCCAAAGTCTATGAGCGGCAAGGCTACCGGCGTTTCGGCGAGCTGCCTGACTTTCCCATCGGCCGCAGCCGCATCTTCCTGCAGAAGAAGCTCTAACCTGCCAGCCGCCCGCCTTGCATCGGCCGCGGCACGCCGGTGGTGCTGGGAAAGCTGATCGGCAGGCCGCGCAGCACGCGCACGGCAAGGAAGGCAAAGCATTCGGCCTCCACCGCATCGCCTTTCCAGCCCAGTGTCTCGGCCTGCACCACCTCGACGTTGGCGCGCCTCGCCAGCATCGCCATCATCGTCGGGTTGCGGCGGCCGCCGCCACTGACCGCCAGGCGCTTCGGCCGGCGCGGCAACAAATCGAGCGCCTTGCCGACGGCCGAGACGGTGAAGGCCGTCAGCGTCGCCGCCCCATCCTCTGCGCTGAGGCCGTCGGCCATGGCGGCGCCGAAGTCGAAACGGTCGAGCGATTTCGGATAGGGCTTGGTCAGATACGGATGCTGGAGCAATTTGGCCAGCCGCACTTCATCGACGGTGCCGGCCGCGCCCAGTGCGCCGTCGCGGTCCATCTCGCCGAGGCCGTTTGCCTTGATGAAATCGTTGAGCGGCGCGTTGGCCGGGCCAGTGTCGAAGGCGACGATGTTGTCCTTGCCGTCCCACCAGGTGACGTTGCCGACACCGCCGAGATTGAGCACAGCGGTGTCCCCGCTGGCGTCGGCTTCCCTCAAAAGCGCCGCGTGGTAGGCAGCCGCCAGTGGTGCGCCCTGGCCGCCAGCGCGCACATCGTCCGAGCGGAAATCATAGGCGACCTTGGCGCCCAAAATGGAATGCATCAGCGCGCCATCGCCCAACTGGCGCGTATCGCCGCGCCGCCCGGGTTGCGGGGCACGATGCAGCACGGTTTGGCCGTGAAAGCCGACCACGCCGATATCGCCCATGGTCAGGCCGTAGCTTTCGACAAGGTCCTTCACCGCCGCCGACTGCGCCCGCGTCAGCGCCTCCTCGGCTTCGGCAAAGATCGCCGGCTCCGGCCCGTCGAAATTCCACACCCGGGCCTGACGCAGCGTCTCCTCCAGCAAGGCACGGATCGCTGCGGGGTAGGGGGCCAGCGTATAGGTGCCGAAATCGGCGATCCGCTCGCCATCGGTCTTGATCAGCGCCACGTCGATATTGCCGTCAAGCACGGTGCCGGTCATCAGGCCGACGGCCCAGATTGGTTCCACGGTCGACTCCCTTGCGACACCGTTTGCGATTCCAACGCAATCACCTGTCGGACGGATTGTCTCGCCAGGCAAGACCCTGGCCGCGGTCGATTGCTCCGAACCTGCCGGCAGGTTTTTTTACCGAACAGCGAAAATCGAGCAACGCCGTTCTTGCGTCTCGCCGCTCAAGACGCCAGCTATGAGACGAACACGTCATCGCCAAGGAGAAACGACATGGCATCCGAAGTCGCAGTGATCGCCGGCGCGGGTGCGGGCCTGAGCGCCTCTTTGGCACGCCTTCTCACCACGGAAGGCTATCGTGTGGTGCTGGCCGCCCGCAACACGGCCAAACTCGCGGCGCTGGTCGGGGAAACCGGCGCGCTGGCCGTCGAAACCGACGTCGCCGATCCGGCCTCCGTCGCCGGCCTGTTTGACGCCGCCGACAAGCAAGGCCCGCTGGCCCTTGCCGTCTTCAATGCCAGCGGCCGCACGCGCGGCCCGATCGCCGAGGTCGATCCCGATGCGGTCAAACAAGCCTTGCTTGTCGGCGCCTATGGCGGCTTCCTGGTCGGCCAGCAAGCGGCGCGGCGGCTGCTTGCGCGCGGCTCCGGTTCGATTCTTTTCACCGGCGCTTCCGCCAGCATCAAGGGCTTTCCCAACTCCGCCGGCTTTGCCATGCCAAAATTCGGCCTGCGCGGTCTGGCTCAGTCGATGGCGCGCGAACTCTTCCCGAAGAACATCCATGTCGCCCATTTCATTATCGACGGCCAGATCGAGCCGGTCGGGACGAAGCCCGAGCGCCCGGACAGCCAGCTGTCGCCCGATGCGATCGCGCAGACCTATCTCGCGACCCATCGCCAGCATCGCAGCGCCTGGAGCTTCGAGGTCGAGCTGCGGCCCTTTGTCGAGACATTCTGACCGGTCCGGCGTGACCGTTCTCGCAATTGCGAAATCTTTGAGAGAATATTCCCGGCTTCGTGTTTGAGAAGAAATGCGGTTCTTTGATCCGGCAAGCAGCATTGCCGATGATGTCGTCAAGGCTTGGTATTCCACCTCGCCGCAATGACTTCAGGATTACGAGGGATCGACAATGTCCGAACGCGGAAACGCTTCCAGCTCTCTTCTTTTTTCAGCCATCAGCCGGCGAGCTGCCCTTGCGGCACTTTTTGCCTCGGCCGTCACGCTTGCCGGTCTGGCTCAGCCGACGCCGTCCTTCGCCGAGGACAAGAAGTCTATCAAGGTCGGCATCATCAGCGGCGAGGATGAGGATGTCTGGCGCGTCGTCGTCGCCCAGGCCGCCGAAAAAGGCCTGACCGTCGAGACCGTGGTGTTCAACGACTACACCCAGCCCAACGAGGCGCTCGAGCGCGGCGAGATCGACGCCAACGCCTTCCAGCACCAGCCCTATCTCGACAACCAGATCAAGACCCAAGGGTACCACATCGTGCGCGTCGGCTACACCGGCGTCTGGCCGATCGGCCTCTACTCCAAGAAATACACCAAGGTTGCCGACCTGCCCGAAGGCGCCGTCATCGGCTTGCCCAACGACCCCTCGAATGAGGGCCGCGCGTTGCGCGTTCTGCAGAACGAAGGCGTGATCAAGCTGAAGGACGGCACCGGCATCCTGGCGACCACCGCCGACATTGCCGAGAACCCTAAGAAGGTCGTCATCAAGGAACTGGACGCCGGCATTGTCGGCCGCTCGGTCGAGGATCTCGACGCGGCTGTCGTCAACACCGACTGGGCGCTGAAGAGCGGTCTCGGCCCGGACAACCGCATCGCCCAGGAGCCGGTGGCCGACAACCCCTACCGCAACTTCATCGCCGTGAAATCCGGCAACGAGAACGAGGCGTGGGTGAAGACGCTGGTCGCGTCCTACCAGAACGAGGCGGTCAAGGCCGAGTTCGACAAGGTCTACAAGGGCACCGGGATCAGCGCCTATTGATTGGCGCCTGGTTGTCAGGAGCAGGCGGCCCGCTGTTGAGCGGGCCGCTGTCGCATTTGTCGAGCGTTGAAACGGACAGTGAGATGAACCAGCACGTCACGGCCGAAGCATCCGGTCCGGTCAATATATCGGCCGGGCAGGAAGATGTCGTACGCCTGGTCGACCTCAAGCGCCGCTTCGGCGCGACGCCTGCGCTCGACGGTGTCTCGCTGACGGTGCGCAAGGGCGAGATCCTCGGCATCATCGGCCGCAGCGGCGCCGGCAAGTCGACGCTGATCCGCTGCCTCAACGGGCTGGAGCGGCCGGACTCCGGCGACGTCTTCATCGAGGGCCGCGAGATCGGCCGGCTCGGCGAGCGTGAATTGCAGCCGCTGCGGCGTCGCATCGGCATGATCTTCCAGCACTTCAATCTGCTGTCGGCCAAGACCGTGGAGGACAATGTCGCGCTGCCGCTGAAGATCGAGGGCCGCCCAAAGGCCGAACGGCTGGCGCGCGCCGCCGAATTGCTCCATCTCGTCGGCCTGTCGGAAAAGGCGAAGGCCTATCCGTCCTCGCTGTCGGGCGGCCAGAAGCAGCGCGTCGGCATCGCCAGGGCGCTGGCCGCGCGGCCGGCGCTGCTGCTGTCCGACGAGGCGACCTCAGCGCTCGATCCGGAGACGACGCGCTCCATCCTGGCCTTGCTGAAAGACATCAACCGGCAGCTCGGCCTGACCATCCTGCTCATCACCCACGAGATGGAGGTGATCCGCTCGATCGCCGACCGCGTCGCGGTGATCGATGCCGGGCGCATCGTCGAGCAAGGCCCGGTGTGGTCGGTCTTTGCCGAGCCGCGTTCCGAAATCACCAGGAGCCTGCTCGGCGGCATCCGCCCGCAACTGCCGGCCGAGATTGGCGGCCGGCTTGCTCCCGGAGGCGGCGCCGAGCTCATCCTCAGGGTCGACGTCGCAGGTGAGGCCGCGCGCGGTCCGCTGCTGTCCGATCTTGCGGTGGCGGTGCCGGGGCCTTTCCGCCTCGTCCATGGTGGCATCGACCATGTCCAGCAGCAGCCGGTCGGCACGCTGTTCCTTGCGGTCGCGGGCAACGATCCGAAACATCTGTCGAAAGTAATCGCATTCCTGAAGGCCCGCGACGCGCGGGTGGAGGTGCTTGGCCATGTCGCCGGTTCTGTTTGAACTTCTGCTGCGTTCGATCTGGGAGACGGTCCTGATGACGGCGGCATCGGGCCTCATCTCGCTCGTCTTCGGGCTGCCGCTCGGCCTGGCATTGATTGCCACCGAGCGCGGCGGCATTGCCGAAAGCCTGTGGGTGAACCGCGCGCTCGGCGCCGTCATCAACGGCTTCCGCTCGGTGCCTTTCATCATCCTTCTGGTGGCGCTGATCCCGGTGACGCGGCTGATCGTCGGCACCTCGATCGGCACCTGGGCGGCGATCGTGCCGTTGTCGATTGCGGCGACGCCCTACTATGCCCGCATCGCCGAAGTGTCGCTGCGCGAGGTCGATCGCGGCCTGATCGAGGCGGCGCGCGCCATGGGCGGCAACCGCTGGACGATCATCCGCGAGGTGCTGGTGCCCGAAGCATTGCCCGGCATCGTCGCCGGTTTCACGGTGACGCTGGTAACGCTGATCGGCGCCTCGGCCATGGCCGGCGCCATCGGTGCCGGCGGGCTTGGCGACCTCGCCATCCGCTACGGCTACCAGCGTTTTGAGACCAGCGTCATGGTCGCCGTGGTCATTGTGCTGATCATCCTCGTTTGCGGCATCCAGTGGGTCGGCGACCGGCTGGTCGCCAGGCTGGACCGGCGCGGATGAGCGGCCACGAACGTTATTTGCCGGCAGGCTGCCAAACGCAGCGCCGGCTTTCTCTATCGGCGCCGAGATTGGATTGCGCGTTGCTTTGATCGGACCGGCCTGCGTGCCACCGTGACAGCGAAACAAGGAGCTTGACCATGCCCAGGATCGTACCCGTGCTTGATCTCGGCCGCCTCGAGCAGGGCGCTTCGGAACGGCGAACGTTTCTCTTCGACCTGCGCACGGCCGCGCGCGATGTCGGCTTCTTCTATTTGACCGGCCACGGCATATCGGCTGCGGATACCGCAGAAGTGCTCGACGCCTCGCGCCGGTTCTTTGCCTTGCCGGAAGCCGACAAACTGGCGATCGAAATGGTGAAGTCCTCGCAGTTCCGCGGCTACACGCGCGCCGGCGGCGAACTGACCAAAGGCAAGGCCGACTGGCGCGAACAGCTCGACATCGGCGTCGAACGCCCGGCCATCGAACAAGGCCCCGGCGTGCCCGCCTGGACGCGGCTGCAGGGGCCGAACCAGTGGCCTGCGGCGTTGCCGGAGCTGAAGCCGGCGCTGCTCGCATGGCAGGCCAAGGCGACCGCGGTGGCGATCCGGCTGCTTAGGGCCTTCGCTTTGTCGCTCGACCAGGCCGAAGACGCCTTCGATCCGATCTACCGGGCCGAGCCCAACCATCGCATGAAGATCGTGCGCTATCCCGGCCGCGACGCCACAGGCGACGACCAGGGCGTCGGCGCGCACAAGGATGGCGGTTTCCTGACGCTTCTGCTGCAGGACGAGAGCAAGGGCCTGCAGGTCGAATATGACGGTGCCTGGGTCGACGTCGATCCGCTGCCCGACACGCTGGTGGTCAACATCGGCGAACTGCTCGAGCTGGCCTCCAACGGGTATCTGAGAGCAACGGTCCACCGCGTGGTAACGCCACCGGCCGGTGTCGAGCGGATTTCGGTGCCCTTCTTCTTCAGCGCCCGGCTGGACGCCACGATCCCGCTGCTCAACCTGCCCGAGGAACTGGCGGCCGAGGCGCGGGGTCCGGCCAGCGATCCCGACAATCCGCTGTTTCGCAATGTCGGTACCAATGTGCTGAAGAGCCGCCTGCGCTCGCATCCCGACGTGGCGCGCCGGCACTATGCCGATCTTCTGGAAACCGACGCCTCACCGGCTGAAATCTTTCAAAACGAGAACGAAATTTCCGAATCTCGCGTTGTTTTAGAAAGCCGTTCGTCGCCATCTGCCGCGAATACGCGCATATAGGAATTATCGTTCGGCGGTTTCCTCCCATTCCACCGAGCGGTGTTCCCCTCTGAAGGTTCTTGACCTTCTTTTGGCCGGGCCGCTTTCGCGCCCGGCCTTTTTTATGTCAATAGCTCTTCTTTCTTCCCCACAAGGGGAGAAGGAAGAGGCGCCAGGGGACTTCACCCAAACTTCGGATCAAGGCTCCCCGACTTGTAGCGCTTGGCCATCTCGGCCACCGGCAGCGGCTTGATCTTCTGGGCATTGCCGGCGGTGCCGAACTGCTCGAAGCGCTCCTTGCACAGCTTGCGCATCGCGGCCATGGCCGGCGTCAGGTATTTGCGCGGATCGAACTCGCTCGGGTTTTCGGTCAGCACCTTGCGGATGGCGCCGGTCAGCGCCATGCGGTTGTCGGTGTCGATGTTGATCTTGCGCACGCCGTGCTTGATGCCGCGCTGGATCTCTTCCACCGGCACGCCCCAGGTCGGCTTCATCTGGCCGCCATATCTATTGATGATTTCCTGCAGGTCCTCGGGCACCGAGGACGAGCCGTGCATGACCAGATGCATGTTGGGCAGGCGGCGGTGGATTTCCTCGATGACGTTCATCGCCAGCACCGCGCCGTCCGGCTTGCGTGAGAATTTGTAGGCGCCGTGGCTGGTGCCCATGGCGACAGCCAGCGCATCGACATGGGTGTCCTTGACGAACTCGACCGCCTGTTCCGGATCGGTCAAGAGCTGGTCGTGGCTGATGGCGCCTTCGACGCCGTGGCCGTCCTCCTGCTCGCCGCCGCCGCTCTCAAGCGAACCGAGCACACCGATCTCGCCTTCCACCGACACGCCGCCCCAATGCGCCATGTCGACGACGCGCCGGGTGATGCCGGAATTGTAGGCATAGTCGGCCGGCGTCTTGCCGTCCTCTTTCAGCGAGCCGTCCATCATGACAGAGGTGAAGCCGTACTGGATGGCGGTGACGCAGGTGGCTTCGTTGTTGCCGTGGTCGAGATGCATGCAGACCGGAATGTCGGGGTGGATTTCGACCAGCGCGTCGATCAGCTTGGCCAGCACCACATCATTGGCGTAGGCGCGGGCGCCGCGGCTGGCCTGCAGGATGACCGGCGACTTGGTCTCCTCGGCCGCCTCCATGATGGCGAGGCCCTGTTCCATATTGTTCATGTTGAAGGCGGGTACGCCGTAGCCGTATTCGGCGGCGTGGTCGAGCAATTGTCTCAGTGTTATGCGAGCCACCCAATAGTCTCCCGTATCTGGTTTCAAGCGCAACGTCGCGGGCCGGCCGGTTGCCGGCCTAGATGCTTCTGGCCGGATTTCGCCAGAACCGCAACCGTCAGCGGCCATCGAGGCCGCAATTCTTGTTGCATGGCCGAAATTCGGTAGCCAGCCGGTGAGGCGCTAATCTCCCCCCATGAGGGGGAGATGGCCGGCAGGCCAGAGGGGGGCGGTTCGACTGGAGCGCTAGCATCATCTGTCGGTGCTGGGAGGTCGCGTCAGGACGCGCCGACCCCCTCTGTCGCCTTTGGCGACATCTCCCCCTCAAGGGGGGAGATTATCCGCGTTCGGGGAACATCGCCTTCAACCCTTCGCGCGAAGCCTTGGCCACACCGCGCTCGGTGATCAGCCCTGTCACGAGCCGTGCCGGCGTCACATCGAACGCCGGATTGGCCGCCGGCGTCGCTTCGGGCGAAACCCGCACCTGCGCAATCTTGCCGTCCGCCGTCTTGCCCCAGACCAGCGACACCTCGTCACCGGAGCGTTCCTCGATCGGGATTTCGGTCAGCCCATCACCCACCGTCCAGTCGATGGTCGGCGAGGGCAGAGCGACGTAGAAGGGCACCTCATTATCGGAGGCGGCGAGCGCCTTGAGATAGGTGCCGATCTTGTTGCAGACGTCGCCATTGGCCGTGGTGCGGTCGGTGCCCACGATCACCATGTCGACCGCGCCACGCTGCATCAGATGGCCGCCGGCATTGTCGACGATCAGCGTGTGCGGCACGCCGTGGCCGGCCATCTCCCAGGCGGTCAGCTGGGCGCCCTGGTTGCGCGGGCGCGTCTCGTCGACATAGACATGGACCGGAATGCCGGCCTCGACGGCGAGATAGATCGGCGACGTGGCGGTGCCGTAATCGACCGTCGCCAGCCAACCGGCGTTGCAATGGGTGAGGATGTTGACCGGCTCGCCCGGCTTCTTGCGTGCCGCGATCTCCTTGATGATGGCAAGCCCGTTCTCGCCGATGGCGCGATTGAGACCGACATCCTCGTCGGCGATTTCCGCGGCGCGCTTATAGGCCGCCTCCGCGCGCTGTCCCAATACGATCGGCCTGAGGAACCGCCGCATCTCGTCCAGTGCCCAGCGTAGATTGATCGCAGTCGGCCGCGTCTTGTGCAGCGTCTCCCAGACCGCGTCGAGCGCTTCGTCAGACGGATCGTCCGCCATCTGGATGGCGACGCCGTAGGCCGCGGTGACGCCGATCAGCGGCGCGCCACGAACCCACATGTCACGGATCGCGGTGGCGATGCCGGCAACGCTCCCGATCGTCTCGACCCGGAACTCGTGCGGCAGCCAGCGCTGGTCGATGATCTCGACCGAACGCTGGTCGTCGCTCAGCCAGATGGTGCGGTAGTGGCGCTCGCCGACGTTCAAATCCTGCTCTCCCGTTCGATCAAAGCGGCCAGATTATTGACCTCGTCCATGCCGTGAATCTGGCGCCGGTTGACGGCGATGTGACGGCCGAATTTCAGCGCCTTGGCCTCGCAGGAGGCTCGCAGATCCTCGTCCTCGATGGTCTCGAAATCGGCATTGTGGGCGAGGCCGAGGACGCGCCGGTGCACCTCGATGCCGGCAAAGCCCAAGAGGTCGGTCCAGATCTGGTGCAGCACATGGTCGAGCGCCTGCTCCGAGGCGAGAATGTCGCCCTGATCCTCGAACAGGCTCTTCTGGTAAAGCATGCCGGTGCGCTCGGTGCGCCATAGATGCGAGAACTCGGCGCGGAACACCGTCCAGGTGTCGTTGGTCACCCCGAGCAGATAGGCACGCATGGCGTCACGCTTGCCCTTCTGTTCATGGCCGCGCTGCGAGAAGTAGGACATCCAGAAATTGGCGAGCAGCATGCCTACATCGAAGGCCATCGGACCGTAGAAGGCGAACTCCGGATCGATCATCCGCGTCTCGGTGTCGGTGACCATGATCGAGCCCGAATGCAGGTCGCCATGCAGCAGCGTCTCGGCGTTGGCGGCGAAGATATGCTTCAGCCGCTGCGCTTCGACCTTGAGGTCGCGGTCGGCGCGCAGTTCGGCAACCAGGCCGTCGAGCTGCGGCGAGGTGTGCCGGTTCAGCTTGGCATCGAAATATGGGTCGGAAAACACCAGGTCTTCGGTGATGCCGCAGAGCTCGACATTGTCGGCAAACAGCGCCAGGTCGGCCTTGCGGTCCTTGGTGGGCATGGAGAGATCAGAGCCGCGGAACAAAGTGCGGGCCATGAACAGGCCGATGTCGCGGGCGATATTTGGCAACTCGCGGCCGTCGATCAGGGCACGGCGCAGGATGATGTGCGGCGGCGCCAGATATTCCATGATGATCAGCGCCTGGGCTTCGTCGAAATGGAGGATCGCCGGCACCGAGCCCGGCGCGCGCGCCTCTTGCCGCGTCAGCGCGTGATACTCGAAGAAGGAGCGTTTGAGCGGCAACGGCCAGCTGTCGCCGACGAGGCGAACATAGGGCAGGGCCTGCTTGACCACGGCCGCACCCGAGCCGCCTTCGACGATGAAGACGAGGTTCAGATTGCCGTCGCCGACCTCGCGCACCTTCCAAGGGCCCTTGCCGATTTTGGCGCACAGCGCTTCGTTCGTACCGAGGCGCGTTGCAAGCGTCTCCACCGACAGTGCTTCAAACGGCAATTTCGCAGTCATTCCTCACCCTCCCGCTTGCTCGCTCCAATCATAGTGGAGCGATGGCGGTGAGGCCAAGCTAGGAAGCTGACTGGCAATTGTCAATCGAGTTGACAATTGATCACGTAGCCCATAGCGTCATAGTCAGGGAGGAACGAATGGGCAATGATGCCGTGTTCCGCGTGGACGGGCTGAGGAAATCCTTCGGCCATATCGAGGTGCTTGGCGGCGTCTCGCTCGAACTGCATGCCGGTGAGATCACCGTGCTGATGGGCGCCAATGGCGCCGGTAAGTCCACCCTCGTGAAAATTATCAGCGGCGTCTACGACCATGCCGGCGGCACCATGCACCTGGCCGGTCATGATTTCGCGCCGAACACGCCGGCCGAGGCGATCCGCGCAGGCGTCGTCACCGTGCATCAAAACATCAATGACGGCGTCGTCGCCGATCTCGATGTCGCCACCAATCTGACGCTCGACCGGCTGAGCGGCAAGGGCGCGCCGCTGCTGTTCAACCCCGGCCGGGTGCGCCGCGAAGCCAAAGCGGTGGCCGACCGCATGGGGCTCGCCATTGACCTCAAGGCCCGCATCAGCGACCTGTCGCTGGCCGATCGCCAGATGGTGGCCATCGCGCGCGCCATGGCGCACCAGCCGAAAGTGCTGATCCTCGACGAGCCGACCTCGTCGCTGTCCAGCGCCGAGGCCGACCGGCTGTTTGCGCTGCTCGACCGCTTGCGCGAGCAGGGCGTCGCAATCCTCTACATCTCGCATCGCATGTCGGATATCAGGCGGCTGGCCGACCGCATCGTCTCGATGCGCGATGGCGTCATCTCAGGCGTCTTCGACAGCAAGCCTCTCGACTATGAGGGCGCCGTTAACGCCATGCTCGGCCGCAAGATCCATCTTGACCGCATCGAAGCCAGGAGTTCTGCCGAGCCGATCCTGACCGTCGATGCCTTCCGCATCGCCCCTGGTGCCCGGCCATTCTCGCTGACTCTCGGCGACGGCGAGGTCGTTGCCATTACCGGCCTCGTCGGCGTCGGCAAGACCGCGCTCGCCGAGACGCTGTTCGGCTTGCGCAAACCGCTGTCCGGCACGATGACTTTATATGGCAAGCCCTATGCGCCCGCGTCGACCGGCGAAGCCATCGCCGCCGGCGTGTTTCTGGTCGCCAAGGACCGTGGCGAAAACGGCATCGTCGGCGGCTTCAACATCCAGGAAAACATCAGCCTGCCCTTCCACAAGCGCATGTCGCGCTTTTCAGTTCTCAAACGCGGCCTTGAACGCACTATTGCCCGCCGGCAGATCGAGGATCTCGGCATCGTCTGCCGCTCGGAGAAGGACGAGATGACCACTCTGTCGGGCGGCAACCAGCAGAAGGTGATGGTGGCCCGCTGGATGGCGCAGGACGCCCGATTGTTCATTCTCGACGAACCGTTCCAGGGCGTCGATATCTCCGCCAGGCGCGACATCGCCGCCAAGCTGAGGGCCAGCGCCAATGGCCGCGCCACGCTGCTGTTCGTCACCGAACTCGACGAGGCACTGGAGACGGCCGATCGCATATTGGTGATGTCCGAGCAGACCATCGTCGGCGAACACCGCAACGCCGATGTCGATCTCGACCGTCTGCTGGCCGAAGTCGCGGGCGGGCCGTTGCACAGTGCGGCCTGAGCCACGATGATTGAAGAACTGAGGGTTGGAATGGAGTGCACGGGTTTGAGTTGGGTATTGACGGCGGGCGCTGAATGACGCTGCGCGATTACGCTATCCGCTACGGGTTCATCGTGCTTCTGTTCGGGCTGATCGCGTATTTCGCCATCGCCGCCGACGGGTTCGTCTCGCCGCAAAGTGCCGTCTTCATTTTCCAGTCGGTCGCCATCACCGGCGTGCTGGCGCTGGGCGTCACCGCCACACTGGTTGTCGGCGGCTTCGATCTCTCGATCGGCTCGGTCGCCACATCGGCCATGATGGCGGCTGCCTATGTCATGGTGGTGCTGGAGCAGAACGTTGTCGTCGCTGTCCTCATCTGCCTGCTCATCGGCGCCCTTGTCGGCCTCATCAATGGCTGGCTGATCGTCTATATGCGCGTGCCCGATCTGCTGGCGACGCTCGGCATGATGTTCCTGCTCGTCGGCTTGCAGCGCATCCCGACTGAAGGACGCTCCATCGCCACCGGTATGACAATGCCGGACGGCTCGGTCGCCAACGGCAAATTCTCCGACGCCTTCCTGGCGCTCGGCCGCCACCGCTTCGACTTCTTCATCCCGAACCTCATTCCGGTCTCGGTGGTCGTGCTGATCGTGCTCGCCGTGCTGATCTGGTTCTTCCTCGAATACACACGCTTCGGCCGCATGATGTATGCCGTGGGCAGCAATGAACGGGCCGCCGAACTCGCCGGCGCGCCTGTCAAGGCATACAAGATCTGGGCCTACGTCATTTCAGGAGTTTTTGCCTCGATCGGCGGGATTTTGCTGGCCGCACGGCTTGGACGCGGTGACATCGCGTCGGGTAATAATCTGCTGCTCGATGCGGTTGCCGCGGCGCTGATCGGCTACGCGGTGCTCGGCGCCGCCAAGCCGAACGCCTTCGGCACCGCCATCGGCGCGCTGTTCGTCGGCATCCTGCTGCAAGGCCTGACGATGATGAACGCGCCTTACTACACGCAGGATTTCGTCAAGGGCGTGGTTCTCGTCGTCGCCCTTGTCTTTACCTTCGCCCTTTCCGGCCGGGGCAGGAGATAGAATGGCTGCCGGGACAGTTTTGGGTTCAACAAACGGAGGAAAGAACGTGAACATCACAAGACGACTTTTGGGGAAGGTCGCGCTCGGATTGGCCGGCGCAACAATGCTGATGCAGGTCCCGGCCTTTGCCGCCGACAAGCCGGCGCCGTTCGACAAGCCCGGCGTCAAGATCGCGCTGGTGCGCTATCTCTCGACCGGCGATTTCTTCCAGGCCTATCTCTCGGGCGTCGAGTCCCAGTCCAAGGCGCTCGGCATCGATCTGCGCGTGCTCGACAGCCGCCAGGACGCCGCCCTTCAATCCGACATGGTCGACCAGGCCATCGCACTCGGCGTGCAGGGCATCATCATCCAGCACGGCCTGACGGAATCGATGAAGGACGCCGCCCAGCGCGCGGTCGATGCCGGCATCAAGGTCGTCGCCTTCGACGTCAATGTCGAAAACCCCAAGATCCCGCAGATCGAACAGTCCGACAAGGACCTTGCGCGCCTGGCGCTCGAGCAGGCGGTCAAGGACAATGGCGAGAGCTGGAACGCCGGCTATGTCTATGTCGCTGGCATCGCGCCGCTCGACCGCCGCAACGAGACCTGGGTCGACGTGAAGAAGAAACATGCCGGCATCAAGGAAGTCGCGATGTTCGGCACGCTCGACAACCCGATCGCCAACTCGGTCGCCAACCAGGCGCGCTCGGTGCTGCAGGCGCATCCCGACATCAATGTGATGTTCGCGCCCTATGACGAGTTCGCCAAGGGTGTGAAGATCGCCGTCGACGAGGCGGGGCTGAACAAGAAGATCAAGATCTACTCCGCCGACATCTCTACCTCGGACATCGCGGCCATGCGCGAGACCGACAGCGCCTGGGCCGCCACCGCCGCCACCAACCCTGCCGTCGTCGGCCAGGTCTCGGTGCGCGCGCTGGCGCAGCTGCTCGCCGGTGAAGATCCCGGCCACAACGTCGTCGTGCCGCCGACGCTGATCACCCAGAAGGACCTGATCGACAAGGACATCAAGAACATGGAGGACCTGTCGGCCAAGCTGCCGCAATTCGCCCATGCCGATGTCGCCATGCCGGCCTGGATGCCGAACCCGAACGCGAAGTAGGATCGGTCGTCTGATAGATGCGAAGGGCGGCTATGGGCCGCTCTTTTCATATTGATGGTAAGCCTGCCGGCCTACAACCAATGGTCTGGATCGCGCATCCCGGGGACAATCGCCACAGCGATAACACCATCGGGCTGCGGCTCGTAGATGATGATATAGCGGTCTTCGACGAGCACGCGGGCCGTTGCGCTTAACTCGGGCCGTGCGCTGCCCATCTTGGGGTGCTGCGCCGCCAGCTCCAGTCTTTCGAAAATGCGCATCAACAGTCTGTCTGCTGCCTTTTCATTGTCGGCGGCGATGGTGTGCCAGATGTCTCGCAAATCCTGCGAAGCGCGCGGTGTGAGCCGATGGCTAGCCACGGGCGCGGCGTTCTGCCTTCAGGCTGCGAATGAACTCGGTGTGGTCGACAGCCACTGGCTTGCCGCTGCCCATCCCGTCGGCATAGGCCCGCTTCAAGTGCTGGAGTTCGAGCGTGCGCAATTCCTCGCGCTGCTCCCATAAGCGCAGGGCGTCGCGGACAATCTCGCTGTTGGAAGCATAACCGCCACCTTCGATAGCGCTTTGCAGGCGAGCTATCTGCTGCGCGGTAAGGGATATGGTGAGGGTGCGCATAGGTTCGTTTTTCATACCCACATTATAATGCAGCCAACAAGATCTAACAATATCTGTTAGGAATCTGCCCCTGCATCATGACCGCCCGACGCGCACCAGCCACCGCGCCGTCCTCGCCATGCAGGCGTGCAGCACCGGAACACCATATTCGATGGCAGGCAGGTCATGCGGCGCCCTTGGCGGGATCGCCAGCATCCGCCATGCCCGCCCGGCGGCAGGCAAAGCTGCGTCCCATCAGACGGTGTCGCCAGCGCGCCGTCCTTGAAATCGCTCAGCAGCCATTGGCCTTCGCGGGTGACGAAGGTGGGAACGAGTCGTATTTCGCCGATCCAGAGTACGCATGACATGGTTGCCGAAAGCAGCGAAACCTCATGCTCGGCGGAGCGCCCGCCGAACAGCACGCCGACACGAAGTCTCTTCGCAGCCATCGACAACTCCACCAAGGATCAGGGTCGGAGCTCGCATGCGAAACACAAGGCGCGCCCTAAAGTGGTCGAGCAATAGGCCAAGGATTGGAGTGGATTTTGACCAGTTCGAGCAGTTTTTCAGCACGACCTGCAAAAGCAGTTCTCCGCCTGGAGTCCTTCAGGTGGGAGAGCGGTTCGTCGTTTTGGTGAACGATGAACCGCTCCAGGTCTATGTCTAGCGCAGCGCTGCGGCGATGTTGCCACCGTCGACCGTCGTCACATCGGCGGTGGTGCGTTCGGCCAATGCTTGGTGCAGGAAGGCCTGCGCCACGTCTTCTGCCGTCACCTCCTGTCCGAGCAGATTGCCCGACATGTATTCCTTCTCCGACACGCCGCGCGCGCCGGAACGGCTGGCGATCATGGCGTCGGTCAACAGGCCGGAGCGGATGCGGTCGGCGTTGACCGCATTGGAGCGGATGCCGTGCGCGCCGTAGTCGAGCGCATATTGCCGGGACAGGAACAGCGTCGCCGCCTTCGGCACACCATAGGCGCCGAATTTCGGACCCGGGTTGACCGCCTGCTTGGAGGTGTTGAACAACAACACACCGCCGGTGCCCTGTTCCAGCATGATGCGCACCGCGTTCTGCGCCGCCGACTGGTGGGCGAAGAAGTTGAGCTCGAAACTCTTGCGCAGCAGGGCATCGTCGAGCTCGCCGATGCGGCCTTCCCAGGCGGCACCGGCGTTGGAGACCAGAATGTCGACGCCGCCATAGACAGCGACAGCTTTGTCGAAGGCGGCGCGCAGCTCGGCCGGGTTGGTGATGTCGGCGCCGACGCCGATCGAATTGTTGCCGGCTGCCTTTNTGCCTTTGCCGCCTCGGCCGCCCTGGCCGCATCGAGATCGACGACGACGGCATGCGCGCCATTGGCGGCGAACAGTTTTGCCGTCGCAGCACCGATCGCGCCGGCGCCGCCAGTGATCAGCACCACCTGGCCGGTCAGCGGCTTCGGCTTGTTGGAGGCGAGCTTGGCCTGCTCAAGCGACCAGTACTCCAGCGGGAAGAGGTCGGCCTTCGATAGAGGATGGAAGCTGCCGACGGCCTCGGCGCCGCGCACCGCCTCGATCCACATCTCGCCGACATCAGATGCGATCTTCGCATCCTTCAGCGTGCGGCCATGGCCGAACATGCCGAGGCCCGGCACCAGCGTCAGCCGCGGCATCGGGTCGAGCATGGTGCGCTGGACGTCGTCCAGCGCATCGTTGGTTTCGAAATAGGCGCGATAGTCGTTGGCGAAGGCGTCGACATGGCTCTTGATGACGGCCTTGTAGTCGCCAATCTTGTCGGCGTCTGGCGCCGGAACCGCCATCGGTCCGGTCTTGATGCGGATCGACAGGTCGGGCGTCGACACGCCGCGTCCGGCATAGTCTGCAATGCCGGCTGAGTTGATGAAATCGACGATGGCGTCCGAAGTGCGGAAATCGCTGATCATGCGGTCGAAGCGGCCTTCGCCACGCGCCACCGCCACCGCGCCACGCAGCATCGGCGCGATCGCTGCCGGCGTTGCGAGCTTGGCCGGCAGTGCGGCTTTCGCTGCCTTCGGCTTGCCGTTCTTCGCCACATAGTCTTCGGCCACGTTCACATAATGGATCATGCGGTCATAGGCCTGCTTCGCAGCGTCGCCGAAGGTGAAGATGCCATGCTTGTCGAGGATCAGGCCTTCGACGCTGGGGTCGGCGTCGTAGACATCGGCGGCCACCTTGGCGAGGTCGAAGCCCGGCTTGATGTAGGGCACGTACCCCATCTTGTCGCCGAACACGGTCTTGATCAGCGGCTTGCTGTCCGCCTGGTCGACGATGGCGAGGATCGCGGTCGAATGCGTGTGGTCGACGAATTTGTGCGGCAGGAAGGCGTGCAGCAGCGTCTCGACCGATGGATTGGGGGAGGCGGGGTCGATGAGGTTCGCCCGCTGCAGCGCCACCATGTCCTCGTCGGCGAGGCTGGCCAGCGCACGCGCCTTCAGCAGCGCGCCGAGCTTGACCGCCGGCAGGCCTTGCGGCTCGATCACACCCATGTCCCAGCCGCTGCCCTTGACGCACAGCACATCCCATTCGTCGCCGACGAGATCGGTGGCCTTGGTCTTGCAGGAGGTGTTGCCGCCGCCATGCAGCACCAGCCGCGGCTCGCCGCCGAGCAGCCGGGTCGTGTAGACGCGCAGCGCGAGGTCGCGGGCAACGCCCTTTTTCGCATAGTCGGCAACCAGTCTTTCCGCGTCGCCGTCATTCCAAAGGTTCTTCATGTCGCTATGTCCGCTTTGCTGTCTTTGATGTTGCTGTGAACAGGAGTGCCGCGACGCCTTGATGACAATGCGCCTGCTGCTGGGATTTCGTTGGTCAGGAAGCCTTTTTTGCCCCCGCACTGGCTCCGGCATGGTCGAGCAGCCGCCGCGCCATGCTGGCGCCGACGACGAGATGCGTGCAGAGTCCGCCGGCGAGCGCGGCGAGCAGCGGTTCGAACTTGCTGTCTTCCTGCACCACCATCAGCCGCTTTTCGATCTGGCGCAGTGACGACAGCGAGGCCGAGATGACGCGGCGGTTGTAGCTGCAGTCGAGCGCCTTGCCGGTGGCATCGATGATCTGGCCGGCAACGACGCCGGCGGCGCCCGCTTCGCGCAACAGCCCCATCTCGCCGGGGCTGAGCGCGCCGCATTTGACGACATGGCTGTCGCCATCGACGGTGCCGACCGAATAGAGCGCCAGATCGCAGTTGGCAATATCGGCCAGTTGTTCGCGGATCACCGGTTCGGCGCGCAGCCCATGCGCCAGCAATTCCGTCGTCAGCACCAGCGGCGCGTAGAAATTGAGGCCCTTGGCGTTGAGCCGCCGGGCGATCTCCATCGTGCACTGGTCGGGACGGTAGGAGTAGGGCGCGCCGAGATTGCCGCAGAGCTGCACAACGGTGACGTCCTGCAGGTCGGCATAGGACATGACGTCGGCGATGGTGTAGACGGTGCGGCCCCAGGCGACGCCGATCCGGTCGCCCTTCTTGACCAGTTCGAGAAAGACGCCCGCCGCCAGCACCGCAACGTCCGTCGAAGGGTCGACGACATAGGCATTCTCCGGCGCGATCCACACCGCATCAAGCTTGAGCGCGTCCTCGAGCTGGCGCGCAAGCACGTCGTCGGTGAACAGCTGCGTCGAGGTCGAGATGTTGACGATGCCGGTCTCGCGCGCCTTGCGCAAATACATGGCGACCGAGGCGCGGGAGATGTTAAGCTGGCTGGCGACCTGGTCCTGGCGCAGGCCATGGGCATAATAGAGCCATGCGGCCTTGTGGATAAGCTGTTCTGCCGGTCGGATCGCCATGCCGTCTCCTCGGCTGACATTATTCACGGCTCTCGACAAAAGTCAAACTGGCGTGGGTACACGATACCTCTTTGCCCATCGAATCTGGACGATCATTGCGCCAAATGTGCCCGGTCGGGAATCGCCGATGGTGACGTGGCGGGAAGCTGTGGTTAGAAGTTCTCAACAATGAAAATTCGGGGAGCACGGGATGGGCAGTCCCTACGAGCAGGATCTCGGCAAGAACGCCGCCAACCATCAGCCGCTGACGCCGCTCACCTATCTGGAGCGGGCGGCAAGCACCTATCCCGATCATGTCGCCATCATCCATGGCAGCCAGCGCATCACCTATCGCACCTTCTGGCAGCGCTCGCTGAAGCTCGCCTCGGCTCTGTCGAAGCGCGGCATCGGCAAGGGTGATACGGTGACCGTCATGCTGTCCAACACGCCCCCCATGCTGGAGGCGCATTTCGGCGTGCCGATGGCCAAAGCGGTGCTGCATTCGCTCAACACAAGGCTCGATGCCGCCGTCATCGCGTTCCAGCTCGACCATGCCGAGACCAAGGTGCTCATCGTCGACCGCGAATTCGCTGCTGTCGTCAAACAGGCACTGGCACTGGCCAAGGTGAAGCCGCTGGTCATCGACTATGACGATCCCGACTATGCCGCCGATGCACCCTATCCCAAGGGCGAGCGCATCGGCGCGATCGACTATGAGGCGTTCGTCGCCGGCGGTGACCAGGGCTACGCCTGGTCGATGCCCGACGACGAATGGGACGCCATCTCGCTCAACTACACCTCCGGCACGACAGGCAATCCGAAGGGCGTCGTCTACCACCATCGCGGCGCTGCCCTGATGGCTTACACCAACACCATCCATGCCGGCATGGCCAAGCACGCCGTCTATCTGTGGACGCTGCCGATGTTCCACTGCAATGGTTGGTGCTTCCCATGGACAATGGCCGTCCAGGCCGGCACCCATGTCTGCCTGCGCTGGGTGCGGCCGAAGCCGATCTACGANGGATTCAAGCAGCGGCGCGATCTGCGATGATTTGCGCCGCCGCCGGAAGCCGTGCTGTCAGGCATGGCCGATGCCGGCTTTGCCGTCACCCATCTCTACGGCCTGACCGAGACCTATGGCCCGGCGGTCGTCAACGAATGGCACACCGCCTGGGACGGTCTCGACAAGGGCGAACGCAGCGCCAGAAAGGCCAGGCAGGGCGTGCGCTATGCCGCACTCGAAGGCCTGACGGTGATGGACGCGGAGACGATGCAGAAGACGCCGGCCGACGGCGAGACCATCGGCGAGGTCATGTTCCGCGGCAACATCGTCATGAAGGGCTATCTGAAGAACAGGAAGGCGACCGACGAGGCTTTCGCCGGCGGCTGGTTCCACTCCGGCGACCTCGGCGTCATGCATCCCGACGGCTACATCCAGCTCAAGGACCGCTCCAAGGACATCATCATCTCCGGCGGCGAGAACATTTCATCGATCGAGGTCGAGGAAGCCCTCTACAAACACCCGTCCGTGGCGTCCTGCGGCGTCGTCGCCAAGGCAGACGACAAATGGGGCGAGGTGCCGGTCGCCTATGTCGAGCTGAAGCCCGGCAAGGTGGCAAGCGAGGCCGAGATCATCGAACACTGCCGCGCGCTGCTCGCCCGCTTCAAGGTGCCGAAGGCGGTGATTTTTGCCGAGATCCCGAAGACATCGACGGGGAAGATCCAGAAGTTTCAGCTGCGGGAAATGGCGAAGGGATCTTAGTTCCAGAGCGCAACGGCACGCGCAAGGTCGAGTTCGCGCACACCCTCTGTCACCAAATTATACGCGTACGTCGAATTCGCATTGACACTTCCCTCTTTTCGATTTACGACTGACGAAAGTTGAAATTCGTCACTCATAAATCGACAGAGAGCCATGTCCGAAGCCGCCAGCATAATGGCCGACTCCACCCGCCAGGAGAATGTCACCCGCATTCTCGACTGTGCCGAACGCCTGTTCCGGCACTATGGTTACGGCAAGACCAATGTCGCCGACATCGCCCGCGAACTCGGCATGTCGCCGGCCAATATCTACCGTTTCTTCGCCTCCAAGGTCGAAATCCACCAGGCCGTCTGCGGCCGCATGCTCCTCGCCAGCTACAACATGGCCTACGAGATTTCCCGGTTGCCGATCAGCGCCGAGGAGCGGCTGCGCCGCTACGTGCATGCGCAGTACAAGATGACGCTGGAAGTCATGCTCGACGACCAGAAGGTCCACGAAATGGTCATCGTCGCGCTCGAGCGCGACTGGGGCGTCATCGACAAGCATATCGACAGCATTCACGACCTGTTTGCCGAGGTCATCCGCGAGGGCATCGAGGCCGGCGAGTTTGCCGACCAGGATCCGGTCATCGCATCGCGCTGCTTCGGCGCCGCCACCGTCATTCTGTGCCACCCGCAAATGGTGGCGCAGTGCCTTGCCAAGACCAATCGGGCGATGCCCGACGATCTCATCGATTACGCGATCAAGGCTCTGAAGTAATAGCCGCCGCCCGCCGGGCGCCGGTGTCGACCGTTCATCTCCAGTCGGGAGTACGAAAGTGTCTTTGTCCAGTTCCATCATCCGCAAGCTGCCGGTCGCCGGCCTGATCGTCGCCACGCTCGGGCTCGCCGCCTGCAGCCAGGAGAAGACCGAGGTCCAGGACATCATCCGTCCGGTCAAGGTGGTCGAGATCGGCCAGGCCGAAAAGAGTCGCGAACTCACCTATTCCGGCTCGGTGCGAGCCCGTACCGAAATGAACCTCGGCTTTCGCATCTCGGGCAAGGTCACTGAGCGTCTGGTCGACATCGGCCAGCATGTGACGACAGGCGATGTGCTAGCCCGTATCGATCCCACGGACTATGAGTTGTCGGTCAAGAGCGCCAAGGCCAGCCTCGACGCCGCCGAGCGGCAGGTCGAGACGGTCGATCTGTCCCGCAAGCGCGCCGAACAGCTTTTTGCCAAGAACTTCACCTCCAAGTCGCAGCTCGAACAGGCGACGCTGAGCTACAACCAGGCGGTAGCGACGCGCGATGCCGCCCGCTCTACCCTTGCCCAGGCGCAGAACCAGGTCGTCTACACCGATCTCAAGGCGAGCGAGAACGGCATCGTCACGGCGGTCTCGGCCGATGTCGGCCAGGTGGTCGGCGCCGGAACGCCTGTGATGACCGTCGCCGTCGACGGCGAAAAGGAAGTGCTGATCGCGGTTCCCGAAATGGACATCGCCGCCTTCAAGCCGGGAAAGGACGTCAAGGCCAGCTTCTGGTCCGATGACGCGCTGGCGCTCTCCGGCAAAGTGCGTGAAGTCGCCGGCAGCGCCGACCAGCAGTCGCGCACCTTTGCCGTCCGCGTCTCGCTGCCCGACGACCCGCGCGTGCTGCTCGGCATGACCGCCAACATCGAGGCCTCGGTGGCCAAGAAGCAGGAGATGGTGTCGATCCCGCTCAGCGCGCTTGCGGAAAAGGATGGTCGCAAGATTGTCTGGACCGTCGACCGCGCCGGCGAGACGGTGCACGAGCGCCTGGTCAAGGTTGCGGAGTTCACCGCCGAGGGCGTCAGCGTCGCCGACGGGCTCAAGCCGGGGGATGTCGTCGTTGCCGCCGGCACCCAGTTCATGACCGAGAATCTCAAGGTCAAGCTGACCGGCGATGCGGTCCAGGCCGCCTCTGCGGAAGGCGATGCCGCAAAGGCCCTGCGCTGACCGCAGGCATGAAGCCGGCTTGATCGTCGCTTCGGCGAAAAGGCTGGGCAAGCGAATTCAGGGTTTCCGGGCGGCGAGCGCCCGATGGTCGAGACGCCAAGATCGAGTTCCCCCGCATCGATCCGCGCGTCCCACCGCGATGAGTGTCTCTCTGCTCGGAAAGCCTCGCCGCCCGGAAGCCAGCATCGGAATATCCTAGCTGCATGCAAAGCCATGCGCGCACGATCAACGAATTGGACTGACGCCGATGACCACCACCGACAGCACTGAAAAGCAGCCTTTCAATCTTTCGCGCTGGGCCATCGGCCATCCCTCGATCGCGCGCTTCCTGTTCGGTCTGATCATCATTGCCGGCGCGCTCGGCCTGATGCGCATGGGCCAGAAGGAAGACCCCGATTTCACTTTCCGCGTCATGGTCGTCCAGGCGATCTGGCCGGGCTCCTCGATCCAGGAGATGGAAGACCAGGTCGTCAACAAGATCGAGCGCAAGCTGCAGGAAACGCCGCACCTCGACTTCGTCCGTTCCTACACCCGCGCCGGCAGCGCCATCATCACCGTCCAGATCAAGGGCGACACCAATGCAGAGGAGGTGAAGGACGCCTTCTACCAGGTGCGCAAGAAGGTTGGCGACATCTCCGGCGACCTGCCGCAAGGCCTGCTCGGGCCCTATTTCAACGACGAGTTCGGCGACACCTTCATCACCCTGCACTCGATCGGCGGCGACGGCTACAGCTATCCGGAGCTGAAGAAATTCGCCACCCAGGCTCGCGACATGCTGCTGACGACGCCGGGCGTCGAGAAGGCCGTCATCATCGGCGACCAGCCGGAGAAGCTTTATATCGACGTCTCGTCCAAGGCCCTGGCCGAACGCGGCCTGACGCTGACCGACCTGCAGAACGCCATCAAGGGCCAGAACAATGTCGATCCGGCGGGCTCCGTCGACACCGGCCTGCGCTCGGTGCGCATCTCGGTCGAGGGCGATGTCACCAGGGCTGCCGACATCAGGGAATTGCGCCTGCGCGCCGGTGGTCAGGTGACACGTCTTGGCGATATTGCCACCGTGAGTTCCGGTCTCGAAGATCCCTATCAGCGCAAGTACCGCTTCAACGGCCACGAAAGCGTCCAGGTCGGCGTCGTCATGGCCAAGGGTTTTAACGTCAGGGACGTCGGCACGGATGTCGAGGCGACCTACAAGCGCTTTGAGGAAGCGCTGCCCTACGGCGTTGCGGTCGACCAGATTTCCAACCAGCCCGAGGTTGTCAAGGACGCCGTCAACGAGTTCATGGAGGCGCTCGGCGAGGCGCTGCTGATCGTGCTTGCTGTCTCGCTGCTGTCGATCGGCTGGCGTTCCGGCCTGGTCATCGCCATTGCCATTCCGCTGGTGCTGGCCGCCACCTTCGCCATCATGTACGAGCTCGGCATCGATCTGCAGCGCATTTCGCTCGGCGCCCTGATCATCGCGCTCGGGCTGTTGGTCGACGACGCCATGATCGTCGTCGAGATGATGGAGCGCAAGCTGGAGGAGGGGCTGGTCAAGATCGAGGCGGCGAGCTTCGCCTATTCCTCGACCGCCTTCCCGATGCTGAGCGGCACGCTGATCACCATCGCCGGCTTCATCCCGGTCGGCTTCGCCGCCTCGACCGCCGGCGAATATGTGCGCACGCTGTTCTATGTCGTCGGCATCGCGCTCGTCGTGTCGTGGTTCGTCGCCGTCTATTTCACGCCGTGGCTGGGCTACATGATCCTCAAGCAGCGCAAGCATGCCGGCAACCATCATGACGCCTTCGACACCGGCTTCTACCGGCGGCTGCGCGCCACGGTCGGCTGGGCGGTGCGCCACCGCATCATCGTTCTGGTGATGACGCTGGTCACCTTCGCCACCAGCCTGTGGGCGTTCCAGTTCATCCCACAAAACTTCTTCCCGCAATCCTCGCGGCCGGAAATCCTCGTCGATCTCTGGTTGCCTGAGGGAACCTCGATCAAGGAAGTCGAGACGCAGGCCAAGGCGCTGGAAGCCCGGATGATGGACGACAAGGACAAGCGCTTCATCGCCACCTATATCGGCGAAGGCGCGCCGCGCTTCTTCCTGCCGCTCGACCAGCAATTGCGCAATCCGAACTATGCGCAGCTTCTGGTGATGGCCAATGACGAACCGGCGCGCGAGCGGCTGATCCTCAAGCTGCGCTCAATCCTGGCGCAGGATTTCCCCTCGATCCGTTCCAAGGTCGACCGTCTGTTCCTCGGCCCGCCGACCGGCTGGCCGGTGCAGATGCGCATCATGGGTCCGGACCGCCAGGAGGTGCGCCGCATCGCCGACCAGGTGAAGGCGAAATTCGCCGGAAATCCGCTGCTCGGCGCCGTCCATGACGACTGGCTGGAGCCGGTACCGGCGATGAAGCTGGTCATCGACCAGGACCGCGCCCGTGCGCTTGGCGTCACCTCGCAGCGCATCCGCCAGATGCTGCAGGCAGCGATGTCCGGCGCGCCGCTCGATGACTTCCGTGATGGCGAGGAGACGGTTTCCATCGTCGCCCGCGAACCGGACGCCAGCCGCAGCCTGCTGTCCTCGGTCGACTCGGTCTATATCCCGACCGATTTCGGCGGCTTCGTGCCGCTGTCGCAGGTGGCCAAGGTGGTGCCGGTGCTCGAGCAGGGCGTCGAATGGCGGCGCGACCGCCTGCCGACCATCTCGGTGCGCGCCACGCTGCCGGATGGCGTGCAGTCGAACGACCTCGTCACCAAGCTCTACAATGACATGCAGGGCATGCGCGCCGGCCTGGCGCCCGGCTACAAGATCGAGATCCAGGGCGGTGCGGAAGATTCCGCCGAAAGCCAGGCCTCGATTGCCGCCAAGGCGCCGATCATGCTGGCCGTCATCGTCGTGCTCCTGATGATCCAGCTGCAGCATTTCGGCAAGGCGATGCTCGTGCTCGCCACCGGTCCGCTCGGCATCATCGGTGCGGCGGCGGCTCTGTTGATCAGCGGCGCGCCGTTCGGCTTCGTCGCCATCCTCGGTGTCATCGCGCTGCTCGGCATCATCATGCGCAACTCGATCATCCTGGTCGACCAGATCGATCAGGACATCGCCAGGGGGATGGACCGATCGGAGGCCATCATCGGCTCGGCCGTGCGCCGTTTCCGGCCAATCGTGCTGACGGCGATGACGGCGGTGCTGGCGCTGATCCCGATCTCGCGTGCGGTGTTCTGGGGACCGCTCGCCTACGCCATGATGGGCGGCATCCTCGTCGCCACCGTACTCACCATCCTGGTGCTGCCGGCAGGCTACGCGCTGTTCTTCGGCCGCGAGCCGAAGAAAGGCAGGAAGCCGGCTGATGAGGCGGTGCAGGACAATGACAGGCCGCCACTGGCGCTGGCCGCCGAGTAGGCGCTGCTGGGGCACAGGATCTTCCTTGGAAAATGCTGGAACGCCGTACGCTTGACGTGCGGCGTTCTGGCTTTCTCCTTCCCGGTGGCACCGAGCACCCAGGCAAGTATCTCAACACCAGGCGGGTTCATCAAAATAGGTTGAACGGCCACCTGTATGAAAATGCTTCGCGGCGCCGGTTTTGCAAAACAGAATTCCTTTCCAGGACAACAAAGCCGTCCGATCCTGCTTACATATCGGAGCGGCAACGCTCATTCGCATCAGGTGATCATCCCATGGTAGACAATAAGCAATTGCGGCTCGGCGCCTTCATGCGTCCGGTCAGTCTTCACACCGGGGCCTGGCGCTATCCCGGCTCATATCCCGATGCCAACTTCAACTTCGCCCATCTGAAGCGCTTCGCGCAGACGCTTGAGGCGGCGAAGTTCGACGCCTTCTTCATGGCCGACCATCTGGCCGTTCTCAACATGCCGATCGAGGCGCTACGGCGCAGCCACACGGTGACCTCGTTCGAGCCGTTCACGCTGCTGTCGGCGCTCGCCGCCGTCACTGATCATATCGGCCTTGTCGCCACCGCATCGACGACCTTCGACGCGCCCTATCACATTGCCCGTCGCTTCGCCTCGCTCGACCATATCAGCGGCGGCCGCGCCGGCTGGAACATCGTCACCACATCCAATCCCGACGCCGCGCTGAACTTCGGCCTCGACGAGCATGTCGAGCACGACGAGCGCTATCACAATGCGCGGGAATTCTACGATGTGGTGACCGGCCTCTGGGACAGCTTTGCCGACGACGCCTTCATCCGCGACGCCGAGAGCGGGCTCTATTTCGATCCCGCGAAGCTGCATGTGCTCGACCATAAGGGTGAGCATCTCTCGGTGCGCGGCCCGCTCAACATTGCGCGGCCGGTGCAGGGCTGGCCGGTCATCGTCCAGGCCGGCGCGTCTGAGGCCGGGCGGCAGCTGGCAGCCGAAACGGCGGAGGTGATCTTCGCCGCCCATTCCGATCTGGCGTCCGGGCAGCGCTTCTTTGCCGATGTCAAAAGCCGGGCCGAGAAGCTCGGCCGTTCGCGCGACGACATCAAGATCCTGCCCGGCGCCTTCGTCATGGTCGGCGACAGTGTCGAGGAAGCACAGGCCAAACGCGCCAAGCTCGACAGCCTGGTCTATTACGAGAGCGGCATTGCCTCGCTGTCGATCGCGCTCGGCCATGACGCGTCGGCCTTCGACCCCGACGCGCCCTTGCCCGAAATCCCCGAGACCAATGCCTCGAAGAGCGGCCGCGAGCGCGTCATCGAGCTGGCGCGCCGGGAGAATTTGACCGTCCGCCAGCTGGCGCAGCGGCTCGGCGGCTATTCCGGCCTTGCCTTCGTCGGCACGCCGAAAACCATCGCCGACGCGATGGAGGAATGGTTGGTTGCCGAGGGGTCAGACGGCTTCAACGTCATGTTCCCCTATCTGCCTGCCGGGCTCGATGACTTCGCCGAGAAGGTGGTGCCCGAGCTGCAGCGGCGAAAGCTCTTCCGGCGCGAGTATGAGGGCACCACCTTGCGCGAGAACCTCGGCCTGAAGCGTCCGCCGAACCGGTTCTTCGAAGGCTCCGAAGCGGCCACTCGCAAGGCCGGCTGACGTCCTGCCACAAAAAGAAACGGGCGCGCCGAAGCGCGCCCATTCTTTTCAGCCATCACTTTCAGATGACGAAGTACCAGTTGGCGAGCAGCATCACCACCAGGCCGGCGACCAGCGTCAGGTAGGGCAGCATGCCTGCCTTTTTGACCGAGAGGTCTGCGCCCGCCATGCCGAGGTCGGCCAGCATGTGGTCGGGGAACCTGCCCTTGTCTTGGACGTAGTGCCGGTAGCAGAACACCGGGATGATCAAGGCGGCTGTGATCAGGCCGGCCCAGAGCGCCATCGGGTTCCACACCTTGGCGCCGGCGCCCATGAAGATGGCGTTTACATAGGCGAAGATGGCGCCGAGGCCGAGCAGCCAGCTCGGCGCCTTCCAAGGCCGGTTGATGTGGCCGTTGTCGATGCGGTGGATCCAGCCGGCATTGAGGTTGAGGAAGTTGAAGATGATGTAGCCGCAGTTCGACACGGCGAGGATGAAGAAGAAGCTCGTCGCGTCGGCCGAGGCGATGGCCAGCACGATCAGGTTGAAGACGAGATCGGTCCACATGGCGCGCGTCGGCGCGCCATGCTCGTTGACGTGGCTGAGATAGCGCGGCAGCCAGCCATCGACCGAGCCCTGGTAGAGCGTGCGCGACGAGCCGGCCATTGCCGTCATGATGCACAGCACCAGCGCCAGGATCATCAGCATCACCAAGAGGCTGTGGATCAATGCGCCACCCCCGACCATGCCGGCCAGTGCATCGGCAACACCGGAGCCGTCGACGATCGGCGTCGCCAGCATGCCGTTGAGGCCCAACACGCCCTGGAAGGTGAAGGGCACCAGGATGAACAGAAGCATGCAGAGCAGGCCGGAATAGAAGATCGCCTTGAACGTGTCGGTGCCGGGGTTCTTGAACTCCGATGTGTAGCAGACGGCGGTCTCGAAGCCGTAGGTCGACCACGCCGCGATGAACATGCCGCCCAGAACCAGCGTCCAGCCGGCAATGTTCCACGAGCCGGGCTCCGGCGCGTAAGCCGCCGCCAGCGGCACCAGCGGCGAAAAGTTCGCCCAGTTGATCTGGCCGGTGACGATCGGCACGACACCGACGATCAGCATCGGGATGATGACCAGGAGGCCGATATACTTCTGCACATTGGCGGTGCCGAGAATGCCGCGATGCTGGATCGAGAAGATGATCAGCATCAGCACCGCGCCGATGAAGAAAGTGGCATTGAGGGTGAAGGAGACAGGACCTAGCGTGTGGCTGAACAGCGTCCAGTTGCGGATCGCCGGCGTGGCCGCCGCGGTCACCGCGGCGATGGCGTCGGCAGGCACCGTTCCGGCATGCGCCGCGATATAGGCGACGACGTCCGGCGACGCCTCGGTGAACAGCGGCACCGGCGCCAGCGCGTTGAGAATATAGGCGGCGGCGATCGAGCAGCCGAGCGACAGCACCGGCGACCAGGCGAACCAGTTGCACCACACCGACAGCGGCGCGATGAACTTGGAATAACGCAGCCAGGCGGTGGCGCCGTAGATCGAGGCGCCGCCCGACTTGTTCGGGAACAGGCCGGCGATCTCGGCATAGGTGAAGGATTGCAGGAAGCCCATGATCATGGAAGCGATCCAGATCCCGAAGGCCAGCGTTCCCGTCGTTCCGGCAATGCCGCCGATCGAAAACAGGACAAGGGCAGGAACGCCGCTCGCCACCCAGAAGGCGCCGCGCCAGTCGATGTTGCGGAGCAGCTTGCCTTCAGCGGGCTGCTCCAGGGCAGTGGTAATCGTGCTCATCTGTCTGAATTCCCCATTTTGTGTTCCCGGCCGGTGATGCCTCGGCTTCGCGAAGCTTGTTCCCCGGTACATGACCGCACGACTCCAGTGTTTCCACTCAGTCGTATTTTTTTCTTAACAGTGAAGATTGATCCGGCGCGCTTTCACGTCAAGTGATTTGTGGGGTCGTGCACATCACGGTTGCGAAACGCTCGCTTTGTCCTTCTCCCCTTGTGGGGTGAGAAGCGGTCCGCGGTAGCGGACGGAAAGCCAATTGCTTTCGAGCTTCGAACGCCCTGAGCCTGCGAAGGGCCGGGGGTGCAACCCTCAGGATCGCGGCCTGGTCTTTTGCGGATCGTAGTGGGCGAAGGCCACGACGCGCGCCGGCAGCCGCTTGGCCTGCCCGTCGAGTTTGCCGATCTCGACCTCTGTGCCGGTGGCCGCATGGGTGACGTCAAGCCTCGCCAGAGCGATGTTCTTGTTCAGCACCGGCGAGCGCATGCCCGAGGTGACGACGCCGGTCTGGGCGCGGCCGATATGGACACAGTCGCCATGGCCGACCGCGACATTGCTGTCGATGTCGAGGCCGACGAGCTTGTGCTGCGGATGTTCCTTGCGCCTTATCAGCGCCTCGCGGCCGATGAAATCGTCGGTCTTGGTCTTCAACGGCACGGTGAAACCAATGCCCGCCTCGAACGGGTCGGTCTGGTCGGAGAATTCGTAACCGGCGAAGATCAGCCCGGCTTCGATGCGCACCATGTCGAGTGCCTGCAGGCCCATCGGCTTCAACCCATGCGGCTGGCCGGCCTCCCAGATGGCATCGAACACTTTTTCGGCGTCGCGCGGATGGCACCAGATCTCGTAGCCGAGCTCGCCGGTATAACCGGTGCGCGACACCACGACCGGAATGCCATTGCCGCCGCCGATGCGCGCGACAGCGAAGCGGAACCATTCGAGTTCGTCGATCGACGGTTGCAGCGGCGAGGTCCAGACCACCTCTCTCAAAATATCGCGGCTCTTCGGTCCCTGCACGGCGACATTGTGCATCTGGTCGGTGGACGAGCGCACCAGCACGTTGAGGCCAAGCTTCTTTGCCGTCTCGCGCAGCCATTCGCCGGACAGGTCATCGCCGCCGACCCAGCGGAAATTGTCCTTGCCGAGCCGCAGCAGCGTGCCGTCGTCGATCATGCCGCCATGCTCGTAGCACATGGCGGAATAGACGACCTGGCCGACGCCGAGCTTCTTGACGTCGCGGGTCAGCGTGTATTGCAGCAGCGCTTCGGAATCGGGACCGGTGACCTCGAACTTGCGCAGCGGCGACAGGTCCATGATCACCGCGTCCTGCCGGCAGGCCCAGTACTCGGCGATCGGCCCCTCTTTGGCGAAAGAATTGGCCAGCCAATAACCCCGGTATTCCACGAAGTTGCGGGTGTGCTTGGCGAAGGATGAATGAAAGGCTGTCTCGCGGGTCATTTTCGGTTCCGAATCGGGCGTCATGCGTCTGGCGATCGCTCGCGAGAATTTGTGTTGGCCGGAATAGGTTCGCACATGGATGTCGGTCGGGTTCCAGCCATTGGCCGGTGTCGTGTCGTCGGGACAGGCGGAGGAGACGCAGACGATGTCGGTGAGCGCCCTGAGCAGAACATAGTCACCCGCCCGCGACCACGGCTCGTCCGACACCATCACGCCATGGGCGTCGATCGCCGTGTTGAAGAAGAAGTTGATCGCCATCCAGCCGGCGCGGGGCGTCACGCCCTTGTCGGCCAGCGCGCGATTGAAGTTCTCCGAGCAGTTGGTGTGGCCGGGATAGCCGATGTCATCGTAATATTTGGCGGCACACGCCAGCGCGAATGCGTCGTGTCGCCCGCATGTGTCCTGGATAACCTCGACCAGCGGCTCCATGTCCTGGTCGTAATATTTCGAATGCAGGCCCGGCATCGGGTAGCTCGACCCCATCAGCGTGCGCGTGGTCGTTACGTCGAGCGGATGGTCGAGACCCTTGTCCAGCTTGCGCGCAGAAAAGCACTGGAAGTCGGTGCACTGGCGACCATCGACGTCGATGATCTGCAGATAGTCGCCGGCCTTGACGAAATAGGATTCGGCGGTTGCCGAATGGACGCGCAAATCGAGCACCGGATCGGCGAGCGGATCGGCGAGCTGCGATTTCGATTTCAGGCGCACCGTGGCACGGCGGACGATGACGGTGAGCGGCGTTGCCGTGTCGTGGCCGTCGACCAGCATCGGCCCGCCGGGTGCGGCAATCAGCATCGCGCCGTCGCGCCTGACCGTGAATGCCTGCTCGGTGCCGGCAGGCGTTGCGCCGCCGAACACACGCACCGCCTTGGGCTCGTCGAGCTGCACCTGGCGGCGCTCAAGGCCACGACGGACGGAAGCCAGGCTGTCATCGCCCTCGGCCAGAAGCGCCTTGATCCCGGCGGCATTGCTGTTGGACTTTTCGCCGAGGATGGAAGGATCGGTGGCGCCGGTCCTGTCCCAGGCCAGCAACTCGCAAGCCTGCCCGCCCTCGACATTGCGCACGGTGAACGTATCGCCGGCCTCGACCTCGATCAGCACCGCGCCATTCCCCAAGATAGTATGGCGCTCCATGCCCGGCGGCAGCGCGATCTGGCCGGGCCTCAGGATGAGGCTCGGCCGCGGCGGTCCGGCTGCGACAGAGGGGTAGGGCGACTGGCTCATCTCAGCCTTGCGGTTCGAGAAACAAGTTTGCCTGTGTGTAAAATTATTTTAGCAGCAAGAATAGCAGCGCGGTTGGGTTTGGCAAGGTGGAGGGTGGCGTTCTCGCCGCGGTCGCTAAGGCCGAACCTTGCCGATCAGCCCTATCTTCCGAACGTCAGCGCTGCCCCTCATCTGGCTGCCGCCATCTTCTCCTCGTAAACGGGGCGAAGGACGCTGTCGTCGCCGGCTTCGCCAATCGCCAACGTTGCAGGATGAGCGCCGAGGCTGCGGCCAGCTTCTTTCTCCCCGTCACTATACCGGGAGAAATGCCCGGCAGGGCAATGAGGGGCGGCGCCAACATCTGAAACTATCGAGCTAAAGCTCCTCGGAATGCTCGATAGCCACACCATACTCCGCAGCCGAATCCAACATCGTGTGCCACAGACTTTCGGCAAACGTCGCAAACACCAGGAGGTTGAACACCGCCTGCCCATCCGCCTTGTCACCACCACGCCAGAGGGTGACGCTGGTGTGATCCATCGAGGTCGTGGCAGCAGCGCCAACCGGAAACGCATCGGGATGCAAATCAATCGACGACAGTTTCGCCAGCATGGCGCGCGCCTTGAGGCCGCAGATGCTGATCAGCACGCGTGCATGCGATTGGTCGGATAGCGAAGCGGAAGATGCAAAGGTCTGAGCGAGCACCTCAGTCCTGCCACCCTTCGACAGGACAAAAAACTGATCCGGTCCCGACCAGATCAGCGTCGCATCCGCGGTGCCAACCGCCTTCGGCGTTTCCGGAGCCGCGACGCCGAAACGAGCGTTCGCGGCCTCGGCCAAATCACCCGCCTTGCCGCGCCGTGCCATCACCTGGACGAGGTCGAAATTGCGGATCTCGGTCAACGACACACCGGCATCGCCTTGCACGCCGTAAGCGCCAGGAGCGAGCGCGCGCTTGAGCGGGCTGCGAACATCCCAGGAAAAATCAGCCACGCTGGCGCCCTCCATCGGGATCGTAGAAGACGGGATTGCAGAGTTCGACATCATAGTCTTCACCGCGCAGCGGATCATGCGCGTGGACGATCTCGCCGATGCGTTCGCGGCCGCGCTCGACAAGGCCGAGACCGATCCACTGGTCGAGCGTCGGCGAGAAGCAGACCGAGGTGACGTAGCCCTGATCGTTATCAGGCCCGGGCGTCTGGCCCTCCGGGATGATGTGCGCGCCGGAGCGCAGGCGGCGCGCCTTGTCGACGGGCTTGATGCCGACCACGACCTGCCGGTCCGGCGCCACCAGCGCCTCGCGGCCGGCCATGACGCGACCGATGAAATCCTTCTTGGTCGACATCATCTTGCCGAGGCCGAGATCGGCGGCGGTCGTCGTGCCGCTCAGTTCCGGTCCGGCGACATGGCCCTTTTCAACGCGCATGACGCCGAGGGCTTCTGTGCCATACGGCGTCACGCCGAACGGTTTTCCCGCCAGCATCAAATTGCGTGCCATCGCTTCACCGTAACGCGCCGGCACCGAAATCTCGAACGCCATCTCGCCGGAGAAGGAGATGCGGAACAGCCGCGCCTTGATGCCGCCGCGCAAAGCGACTTCGCGCACGCCCATGAAGGGAAAACCTTCGTTCGAAAGGTCCTCGGCAGGGTCGACGATTTCCTTCAACAGGTCTCGCGTCCTTGGCCCGGCAATCGAGAACTGCGCCCACTGGTCGGAGACCGAGGTCAGTTGCACGTCGAGTTCGGGGAATAGCACCTGCCGGCAGAATTCGAGATGCTGCATCACCAGCCCGGCCTTCGCCGTGGTCGTGGTGAGGAAATAATGGTCCTCGGCCAGCCGCGAGGTCGTGCCGTCATCATAGACGAGGCCGTCCTCGCGCAGCATCAGCCCGTAGCGGGCTTTTCCCACGGCAAGGTTTGAGAAGGTGTTGATGTAGACGCGGTCGAGGAAGGCGCCGGCATCGGGGCCGTGCACATCGATCTTGCCCAGCGTCGAGACATCGCAGAAGCCGACGCCCGAGCGCACCGCCTTGACCTCGCGGGTGACCGATTCCAGCCAGTCCTTCTCGCCCGCGCGCGGATACCATTGCGCGCGCTTCCACAGGCCGGTGTCGACAAAGATCGCGCCTTGTTCGGCCGCCCAGTGATGCGACGGCGTCAGCCGCGTCGCATGGAAATTTTCGTCGCGATGGTGGCCGGCAAAGGCGCCGATGGCGACCGGCACGTACGGCGGGCGATAGATGGTCGTGCCGGTCTCGGGAATGGATTTGCCCGACACCGCCGCCATGATGGCGAGGCCGGCGACATTGGACGTCTTGCCCTGGTCGGTCGCCATGCCGAGCGTGGTGTAGCGCTTCAGATGCTCGACCGATTCAAAACCCTCGCGCTGCGCCAGCTCGATGTCGGACGCGGTGACGTCATGCTGCTGGTCTACAAAGGCCTTGCCTTTGCCGGCGACGTGCCAGAGCGGGGTCAGTGAGAAGGACTCGTCGCCGGCAACAGCTGCAGAGCCCGGATTGCCATTGCGTCCCGCGTCCCGCGCCGCTGCGGCGCCGGCCTCGAAACCTGCGCGCAGGCAGGCGCCTAGCCCGAAGTCGCCGTTAGCCGCACCTGCGGCGACCATACCGGGCGGCGCGCCGTCCGGCACGAAGGCGGCGATGTCGTCTCGCCATTTCGGCCGGCCGCGATGGTAAGAGGTGAGCCCGACCGCCGGATTCCAGCCGCCGGAAACGGCAAGCCCGTCGGCCTCGACCTCGGCGCGCGCGCCGCCGGTCAGCGACACCGCTATTTTTCTTACGCCGTCCTTGCCGCCGTCGACGCCGCTGACCGAACCATGCAGCACGGTGAAGCCGTTCATGGAAGCGAGAGAACGATGGGCAGGCGAGACGTCAGGCCGCGCGTCGATCACCGCCGCGATCTGCAGCCCGGCGCCGAGTGCCGTCTCGACCGTGCGCCAGCCATCCTCATTGTTGGTGAACAGCGCGATCCGCTTTGCCGGCGTCGCCGCATAACGTGTGACGTAGGTGCGGATGGCGGACGCCATCATCACGCCGGGCGTGTCATTGCCGGCAAAGACGATGGGACGCTCAATCGCGCCGGCGGCGACGACGCAGCGCTTGGCCACGATGCGCCACAGGCGCTGGCGCACCTGATGCTCGGGCGGCACCGGCAGATGATCGTTGACCCGCTCGATCGCGCCATAGGTACCGCCGTCATAGACGCCGAACAGGGTCGTGCGGGTCATGATGCGGACATCCGGCATCGAGCTGAGCTCGGCCAGTGTGCGCGACAGCCACTCCGCGGCCGGCAGACCGTCGATCGTGCCGCCATCCGACAACAGACGGCCGCCGGGCGCAAAATCTTCTTCGCACAGGATGACGCGCGCACCGCTGCGGCCTGCAGCGAGTGCGGCGGCGAGACCGGCCGGACCAGAGCCGGCGATCACCACATCGCAATGCGCCCAGGCCTTGTCGTAGTGATCCGGATCGGGGGTGACCGCCGCGCGACCCAGACCCGCGGCGCGTCGGATCGCCGGCTCGTAGACCATTTCCCAGAATTTTGCCGGCCACATGAAGGTTTTGTAGTAGAAGCCGGCGACGAAGATCGGTGCGAACAGCTGGTTCACCGACATCACATCGTGGCGCAGCGACGGCCAGCGGTTCTGGCTGGCCGCTTCGAGGCCTTCATAGAGTTCGGCCGTCGTGGCCTTGGTGTTGGCCTCGCGCCGTGCGCCGGTGCGCAGTTCGACCAGCGCGTTGGGTTCTTCCGAGCCCGCAGTCAGAATGCCGCGCGGACGATGGTATTTGAACGAGCGGCCGACCAGCTTGACGCCATTGGCGACCAGCGCCGACGCCAGCGTGTCGCCCTGGAAGCCGGAGAGGCTCTTGCCATCGAAGCGGAAGTTGAGCGGCGCCGAGCGGTCGATGAGACCGCCGGATGTGAGACGATGGGATTGGCTGGAACTCACGATGGCCGGCCTCTCATCGATCCAATGCCAGGCGGGACCGTCGCGCTCTTCACCCTCCCCCTTGTGGGGAGGGTCGCTGCGCAGCAGCGGGGTGGGGGTGCGGCACCGACCCCCNACCCCCACCCGGACCTGCGGTCCGACCTCCCCACAAGGGGGAGGTAGGGGGCTGGCGCTTTTCGCGACGGCTGTGGTCTCGACAGAATAGCTCATGTCTCCACCTGGCTCGCACCAGCCCCCGCCGCCGGTTCCACCGCCGAGATCTCGTGCGTCAGCGTGTTGCGGGTGACCTTCAGCCAGGCCCGGCAGCCACCGGCGTGATACCAGTTCTCTGCCATCACGCCGGCGATGTTGTCGCGCAGATAGACATAGTCGTAGACGGCATCTTCGCCGGCATCCGCCGCCGGCCGTACAGGCTTGGCATCGCCGAGATAGCTGAACTCGCCGAGTTCGCGTTCGCCGCAGAAAGGACAGGTGATACGCATCTTGTTCCGGCCGCCTCAATGCAGGTTCGGTTGGGCGCCTTGGCCCTTTTCGTCGATCATGGCGCCGCGCTGGAAGCGGTCGAGCCGAAACAGCGCCGCCTCCTTGTGCGTTTCGTCACGCGCCAGAAGATGGGCAAAGACCAAGCCGGAACCGGGCGTCGCCTTGAAGCCGCCATAACACCAGCCGGCGTTGAGGTAGAGCCCATCGACCGGCGTCTTGTCGATGATCGGCGAGCCATCCATCGACATGTCCATGATGCCGCCCCATTGGCGCAGAAGCCGTACCCGGCCGATCATCGGGATCAGCGCCATGCCGCCTTCGCAGACATCCTCCATGACAGGCAGATTGCCGCGCTGGGCGTAGGAATTGTAGCCGTCGATGTCGCCGCCGAAGACCAGCCCGCCCTTGTCCGACTGGCTGACATAGAAATGCCCGGCGCCGAAGGTCATGACGCCGGGGATGAGCGGCTTGATCGCCTCCGAGACGAAAGCTTGCAGCACATGGCTTTCGATCGGCAGGCGCATGCCCGCCATCGCTGCGACACGCGACGATGACCCGGCGACTGCCATGCCGACCTTGCCGGCGCCGATCTTGCCGCGCGACGTCTCGACGCCAGTCACCTTGCCGTTGCCGTCCCGGACAAAGCCGGTGACCTCGCAGTTCTGGATGATGTCGACGCCGAGTTCGCTCGCCGCATGGGCATAGCCCCAGACCACCGCGTCATGCCGCGCGGTGCCGCCGCGGCGCTGCAGGAGGCCGCCCTGCACGGGAAAGCGCGCATGGTCGAAATTCAGGAACGGCAGCATCTTCTTCAGCGCCGCCTGGTCGAGCAGTTCGGCATCGATGCCATTGATGCGCATGGTGTTGCCGCGCCGCGCATAAGCGTCGCGCTGCGCATCGGAATGATAGAGGTTGAGGACGCCGCGCTGGCTGACCATCGCGTTATAGTTGAGGTCCTGCTCCATCCGCTCCCAAAGCTTCATCGAAAGCTCGTAGAAGCCGGTATTGCCGGGCAGGCCGTAATTGGAACGGATGATGGTGGTGTTGCGGCCGGCATTGCCGGAGCCGATCCAGCCCTTTTCCAGCACGGCGACGTTTCTGATGCCGAACTCGCTGGCGAGGAACCAGGCGGTGGCGAGCCCATGGCCGCCGCCGCCGATGATCACCACATCGTAGTGGTCCTTGGGCGCCGCATCGCGCCAGGTGCGCTGCCAGTTCTTGTGGCCGGACAGGGCAGCACGGGCGAGCGAGAAGAGCGAATATTTCATCAGGTCATTCCGAGGTCGCTCGCACCGCTAGAACGATTATATGTCCAGCGTGTGGTCGCGCTCCCATTGCGTGAAGTGCGAAGCATAGGAATTCCATTCCTGGTGCTTCAGCTTTAGATAAGCCGACGAGAATTCCTCACCCAGCGCCGCCTTGAGCGATTTGTCCTTGTCGTATTCGCGAAGCGCGTCGAGCAGATTGAGCGGCAGCTTCGGCGCGCCTTTCACCGTGTGGCCGTTCTGGTACATGTCGATGTCGTAGCGCTTGCCGGGATCGGCCTTGGAGCGGATACCGTCGAGACCGGCGGCAATGATGACGGCCTGCAGCAGATAAGGGTTTGCGGCGCCGTCCGGCAGCCGCAGCTCGAAGCGGCCGGGGCCGGGCACGCGCACCATGTGGGTGCGGTTGTTTCCGGTCCAGGTCACCGTGTTCGGCGCCCAGGTGGCGCCCGAAATGGTGCGCGGCGCGTTGATGCGTTTGTAGGAGTTCACCGTCGGGTTGGTGATCGCGGCCAGCGCCGAGGCATGTTTCATGATGCCGCCGAGGAAATTCTTGCCCTTGGCCGACAGGCCGAGCTCCATCGCATTGTCGGCAAAGACGTTGACCTTGCCGGCCTTGTCCCACACCGAAATATGGGCGTGGCAGCCATTGCCGGTCAGGCCCTGGAAGGGCTTAGGCATGAAGGTCGCGCGCAGGCCGTGCTTTTCCGCCACCGACTTGACCATAAACTTGAAGAACGAGTGCTTGTCGGCGGTGGCGAGCACATCGTCGAAGGCCCAGTTCATCTCGAACTGGCCGTTGGCGTCTTCATGGTCATTCTGGTAGGGGCTCCAGCCCAGCGCCAGCATGTGGTCGCAGATCTCGGCGATGACATCGTAGCGGCGCATCACTGCTTGCTGGTCGTAGCAGGGTTTTGAAGCCGTGTCGTATTTGTCGGAGATGACGCTGCCGTCCGGCGAGATCAGGAAGAACTCAGCCTCGACGCCGGTCTTGACATGCATACCGTCAGTGGCGGCTTCCGCAATCAGCCGGCGCAGCGTGTTGCGTGGCGCCTGCTCGACTTCCTTGTCGTCCATGATGCAGTTGGCGGCGACCCACGCGACATCGCGCTTCCACGGCAGCTGGATCACCGAATCCGGATCCGGCACCGCCAGCATATCAGGATGCGCCGGCGTCAGGTCGAGCCAAGTGGCGAAACCGGCGAAGCCGGCGCCGTCCTTCTGCATGTCGGCGATCGCCTGCGCCGGCACCAGCTTGGCGCGCTGGCCGCCGAACAGGTCGGTGTAGGAAATCATGAAATATTTGACGCCGTTCTCTTTGGCGAATGCGGCGAGATCGTTCCCCATTATAGCTCCTCGCTTATTTTGATGTGATTTTGTTAGAAGCCGTTTTTCCCCGGTATCCAGTTGGTGCCGGCCAGCGGCACGCCTGCCATGGCGGCGGCTTCGATGGTGAGGGCTACGAGATCCTCGGGCTCGAGATTGTGCAGGCTGTTCTTGCCGCAGGCACGCGCAATGGTCTGCGCCTCCAGCGTCATCACCTTGAGGTAGTTCGCCAGCCGCCGTCCCGCGGCGACCGGATCAACCCGCTTCATCAGTTCGGGGTCCTGCGTGGTGATGCCCGCGGGGTCGCGGCCCTCGTGCCAGTCGTCATAGGCGCCGGCGGTGGTGCCGAGTGCATTGTACTCCGCTTCCCAGCGCGGATCATTGTCGCCGAGTGCGACCAGCGCTGCCGTGCCGATCGACACCGCGTCCACGCCGAGCGCCAGCGCCTTGGCGACGTCGGCGCCGTTGCGAATGCCTCCGGAGACGATCAGCTGCACCTTACGGTGCATGCCGAGATCCTGCAGCGCCTGCACCGCCGGCCTGATGCAGGCAAGCGTCGGCTGGCCGACATTTTCGATGAATACTTCCTGGGTGGCCGCCGTGCCGCCCTGCATGCCGTCGACCACGACGACATCGGCGCCGGCCTTCACCGCAAGTGCTGTGTCATAATAGGGGCGGGCGCCGCCGACCTTGACGTAGATCGGCTTTTCCCAGTCGGTGATCTCGCGCAGTTCGAGGATCTTGATCTCGAGATCGTCCGGCCCGGTCCAGTCGGGATGGCGCGAGGCCGAGCGCTGGTCGATGCCCTTCGGCAGCGTACGCATCTCAGCGACGCGGTCGGAAATCTTTTGTCCCAGCAGCATGCCGCCACCGCCGGGCTTGGCGCCTTGGCCGACGACCACTTCGATGGCGTCGGCGCGGCGCAAATCCCTGGGGTTCATGCCGTAGCGCGACGGCAGATATTGATAGACCAGTTGCTTGGAATGGCCGCGCTCTTCCTCGGTCATGCCGCCGTCGCCCGTGGTGGTCGACGTCCCGGACAGGGTCGCGCCACGGCCGAGCGCTTCCTTGGCCGGGCCGGACAGCGAACCGAAGCTCATGCCTGCAATGGTGATCGGGATCTTCAGCTCGATCGGCTTCCTGGCGTAACGCGAGCCGAGCACGACGCTGGTGTCGCAACGTTCGCGATAGCCTTCCAGCGGGTAGCGCGAAATCGACGCGCCGAGGAACAGCAGGTCATCGAAATGCGGCAGCTTGCGCTTGGCCCCGGCGCCCCTGATGTCATAGATGCCGGTCGCCGCGGCGCGGCGGATTTCGGAAAGCGTGTAGTCGTCGAAGGTCGCGGATTTGCGCGGCGTCGTCGGCGGGTTCTTGTAGGTCATGCTGCCTCAATACGCGTCGGCGTTGTCGATATTGAAATTGTAGAGCGTGCGCGCCGAGCCGTAGCGCTTGAATTCCGACGGCTTGACGCCGGTGACGCCGGCGCGGTCGAGCAGTCCCTGCAGCAGTTCGATATGCTCGGGCCGCATCTCCTTGGCGATGCAGTCGGCGCCCAGGCTTTCGACCTTGCCGCGCACGAACAGCCGCGCTTCGTAGATGGAATCGCCAAGTGCGTCGCCGGCATCGCCCAGCACCACCAGATTGCCGGACTGCGCCATGAAGGCCGACATGTGGCCGATATTGCCGTGCACGACGATGTCGATGCCCTTCATCGAGATGCCGCAGCGCGACGAGGCGTTGCCCTCGATGACGAGCAGCCCGCCCTTGCCGGTGGCGCCGGCATACTGGCTGGCGTCGCCCTTGATGACGATCGAGCCCGACATCATGTTTTCGCCGACGCCAGGCCCGGCCGAGCCGTGCACGGTGATGGCAGCGCCGTCATTCATCCCGGCGCAGTAGTAGCCGACGCTGCCGCGCACATCGATGCTGACAGGCTGGTCGACGCCGACGGCAACCGAATGGCTGCCCTTCGGGTGCAGCACTTCCCACGCCGTTTCGTTGGAGCCGGGCGTCAGATTGTGCAGCGCCTGGTTCAGTTCACGCAGCGACGACACGTCGAGATCGAAGACCCGGGACGCCTGGTCTTGCGCCGCCTTCGAAAGTTTGGTTGCCGGCATGAGCTCAATGCTCCCAGAAATAGACGGTTGCGGGTTCCGGTTCCCAGACCCTCGCATTGTCTATGCCGGGCAGTTTGGTCAGCGCCCGATATTCCGAGCCGAAGGCGACATACTGATCGGTCTCGGCCATGACGGCGGGCTTGCAGGCGATCGGATCGCGCACCACGCCGAAACCGTTCTTGGTGCCGACGACGAAGGTGAAGAAGCCGTCGAGGTCGGACAGCGTGCCTTCCAGCGCCTCGCCGAGGTTCTTGCCATGCGCCATCTGCGACGAGAGATAGGCGGCGGCGACCTCGGTGTCGTTCTCGGTCTCGAATTTCATGCCCTCCCGCACCAGCTCACGCCGCATATTATTGTGGTTGGACAGTGAGCCATTGTGCACCAGGCACTGGTCGGCGCCGGTCGAGAACGGATGCGCGCCCATCGTTGTGACGGCCGATTCCGTCGCCATGCGGGTATGGCCGATGCCATGCGTGCCGGTCATCGAGCGGACGTCGAAGCGGTCGACGACCGCTTCCGGCAGACCGACTTCCTTGTAGATTTCCACCGCTTCGCCGGCGCCCATGATGCGCACGTCGGGGCGGATTGACTGCAGCGCTTCGCGCGCGGCATCGACCTTGTCGGGCGCGGTTCTCAACACTGCATGGGTGGACTTCACCGCTATGCTCACCGGCGCGCCGATGGCCTTCGCGAGTTCGGCGTCGAGGCCGCGGAAATCGCGCTCGGGTTTCGCGGACTGGATGGTGATCTTGGCTTCATTCCTGGAAGGCGCGCCATAGATGGCGATGCCGGCGCTGTCGGGGCCGCGATCGCTGAGCGATATCAGCATCTGCGACAGCATCGAGCCGAGCTGCGGCTCAAGCGACTTGTCTTTCAGAAAAAGTCCGACGATTCCACACATGTCAGCCTCCCGACGTTACCACTAGACGATGATGTATCGAATGCGTCGTGCGAATTCAATCGTATGAAAAAAATATTCCTGTAGTTACGTATCCGGCTCGATGCGGCCTTGTGAACTATCGCCGCCGTCGCGGGCGCTGTGAATCCATGTGGCGGTGCGGATGCGGGCTATTCTGTAGGCATCGAGGATCGACAGCGCATAGATCAGGAAGCCGCCGGCGTGGCGGCCGACGAAGCTGGCATCGGCCGGCGCGATCTTGGCCGTCACCCAGGCGAGGATCACCATGAAGAACAGGAACTGCAGGCCGCGCACGGGCACGCCCAGAATGACGTGGCCGCTGGCCGGTAAGACGATGGCAGCGCCGAGCACCAGATACGGGTTTGTCGGTGCGGGTGCGCTCATGCGACCTGCCTTTCCTGTCGGTTGATGGCATCGCGCAGCACTGAGGCCGAGGTCAGCAGTCTCTCGACCAGCGTTGGATCCAGCCTTGCGCCGCCGAATGCGGCCTGCCGGAACACGCCGTAGCGCGCCCGCTCGGCCTCGGCCAGCAGCCAGACGATGCGCACGCCGTTCGGGGTGATCAAGAGTTCCTTGGCGCGGCCTTCGGCAAAGATGTCGAGATGGCTGGCGATCAGGTTCTGCGGAAAGCGCGCCGCCCTGAGGTCGGTTCGCAGCACGGCTTCAGCCGGAAATCCCGGAGCCTTCGGCAGCGTATGCTGAAGATGATCGAAATTGGAGAAGGTCGTCGGCGAGCCCGGCCGCATCATCATGTCGAAGGTCGCCGGCACCGCAACCGGCTCTGTGATCGTGACACTCAACCATCGCGCCGGCAGCTTTCGCGTTGCCAGCGTGTCGACGATGGTGCGCAGCTGCACGCGCTGTCCGTTCCATGTGCCGGCCCAGGTGACAACGCCGGCTGTGCCATCGGAGACATCAACGGCATCTGTGATGACGGCCTGGATGCTGGCTGCCTCGGCTGCAAGATCAGCCTTGGCCTTTTTGCGGCTGGCGCGCGTATGCCAGGCGAGGTGCAGGACGAGAGCCACGGCGACCGCCCCGGCCAGCAATGCTGTCGTCACGTCAGACACCTCGTCACGCCATGCCCGCCCAGACCGGCAGGCCCTCTCCTGTCAATAGCCCTGCGGCTTCGGCCACGGCATGGTGAACTGGTCGCCGCGGCGCACATAGCGGTAACGGTAGAAGTGGAACCACAGCGAGATCAGGAAGTAGAAGGCGACCATGGCGATCAGCTGCGTGCCGTAGCCGAGGAAGATCGCAAAGAAGGTCACCACGCAGAGGCAAAACAGCACGATCGCCGGGATCGGGTGGAACGGGTGCGTATAGCCGCGGCGGATCGTGCCCAGCGGCCACTTTTTGCGGAACATCATGATGTTTATGCTCATGAAGGTGTATTGCAGCACGCCCGACAGGATTGAGAAGGTGATCGCCTGGTTGAGGTCGGCGATGAAGGCGAAGGCGAGCGCGATCGGCAACAGGAACAGGATCGAGCGATAGGGCGTGCGGTATTTCGGGTGCACGGCCGAGAACCATGTCGGCAGATAGCGGTCGCGTCCAAGCGAGAACCACGCGCGGGCCGCATCGTTGATACAGCCATTGGCCGACGCCAGTGCCGCGAGCAGCGTGGCGACGAACAACAGGTTTTCCAGCAGCGGGCTGCCGGTCAGCTTGCCGGCGTCCCACAAGGGATAATAGGTGATACCGAGGTACTCCCAGGGCATCAGCGAGGCGCAGACATACCAGGTCATGGCGGCGGCGATCAAAAGCGTGATCATGCCGGCCATGGTGCCGTAAGGCAGCGAACGCGCCGGCGAGCGCACTTCCTCGGCGGCCTGCGTGGTGCCTTCGATGCCGAGATAGTACCAGATGCCGAACTGGAAGGCCGCGATGACGCCGATCCAGCCATAGGGCAGCGCATTGCCGGGGGTGACCAGTTCGTTGAGCTTCAGCACAGCACCCTGCGTCCAGGGGCTGACCGAGAAGAACAGGATAACGATCGAGACATAGGCTATCGCCGTGATGACGAAGTTGACGTTGAGCGTCATCAGCACGCCGCGATAGTTCAGCCATGCCAGCACGACGATGGTGGCGGCAATGAAGGAGTTGTGGGTGAGCCCTTCGACGCCGGCCTTGGCGACGATGGTGTCGCCGAGCAGGATGGCGTCCGAAACCTCCAGCATGGTGTAGGCAAAGACCAGGAACAGCGCGACGTTGAAGGCCATCAGCGGCCCGACAATGTGCTTGGCCTGCGCGTATTGGCCGCCGGCGGCGGCAACCGTCGATGTCACCTCGGAGTCGATCATGGCGACCGAAGTATACAAGAGCCCGACCACCCAGCAGACGATCAGCGCCGCCAGTGCGCCGCCCTTGTCGGCCGAGAAATTCCAGCCGGTGAATTCGCCGACCAGCACGATGCCGACGCCAAGCGCCCAGACATGGGCCGGGCCGAGCACGCGTAGCAGTGAAACCCTGTCGCCGTGTATTGCCGGTTCAAGCGTGATCGTCATTGTTCAATCCCCACTCAGATCCGGTGTTTTTCGGAAGCGGCTTCAAGCTCGCCTTCGCGCGAGGAAGTCAGCACCTCCTCGGAATAGGTCGTGTCGATCTTGAACCAGTCGTAGAGCATCCACAGCGCAAGCACGACCGAGATGCCCCACGATGCGTAAGAGAGTGCGACCCACATGAGCGTGCTTCCCCAAAATCTCTGGCGTTACTTGTCGTCGAACTTTTCGTTGATGACGTCGCGATATTCGCGGTCGGAGGCGCGGAACAGGAAGACGAAATAGCCGATCAGCACCGCCGCCATGATGATCAGCGTCGGCCAGTCGATGATGTAGTGGAAGCGGTTCTGGATGATGTCGTGCGCGGTCTCCGGCGTATAGCCGAGCTTTTCCCAGATCGAGGCCATGGTCGGGTTCTGTCCCAACGCTTCCCAGGTTTTGGCATCGAGCGCGTCGATGGATTTCGCCGCACCCGCCAGGCCGAGTTTCAATGGCAGCCACAGCGCCACGAAAATGGCGACCACGACGACCACGATATCGAAAATCTGCCCGGCCTTGCCTTGTTCCGGCGGCGTGTAGCGCGACATGACTTCTACCCCTCAGGACGTTCTGTTTTCAGGACTTGCGGTTGCGGGCCGCGTCGGCGTTCTTGATGTCGAGACCGTAGATGAAGTCCTTGTCTTCCTTGTAGTGATTGACCATCGCCAGGATGGCGGCCGTATTGAAGATCAGCACGGCGGCGGCAGCGATAGCGACGACGATCTTGATCCCGGTGTCCGGGATGTAGGGCCATGTCATGACAAGCACGAAGAGGATCGTCGCCCAAAGGCAGATGATCAGGAGCGCGGATCCGCGCAGGTCGGAACGGTACAGCGCTTCGATGCGCTGCTGCAGGTCTGACATCGGTTTCCCCTTTTCCAGCGCCCGACCCCGAATTGGCCGCCCGCTGCCCTCTTTCAACAGAGTGAAATTTTTTTCATAAATTCGGGCCGAATCCAGCAATTGTCAAGCCGATTTTACGTTGGGTTAACCGTTTGTCCCCAGTCGCGAATTTTGCCTGACAATGAAATTATTTGCTTCCGGGTATTGCGACATCAGGACGTTTGCGATCAATATTCGACCAAATGCTCCCGCCTCGCGCAGGGAGCCGGGAACACAATAGAATTTTCGAACGGAGGATTTGCGGATGACGGCATCCTGGAGATTTTCGACCCTGGCGGATCGCCATCGCGCGTTAGGCTCGAAGCTCGAAGACTGGAGCGGCATGGGCACCGCCTGGACCTACGACAAGGACGCCGACGAGGAATACACCGCCATCCGCACCAGGGCCGGGCTGATGGATGTGTCGGGCCTGAAGAAGGTTCACATCACCGGGCCGCACGCCTCACACCTCATCGACCTGGCAACGACGCGCGACGTGGAGAAGATCTATCCCGGCAAGTCGGCCTATGCCTGCATGCTGAACGAGGCCGGCAAATTCACCGACGACTGCATCCTCTACCGCACCGGGCCGAACGCCTGGATGGTGGTGCACGGCTCCGGCACCGGCCATGAGGAATTGCAGCGCGCTTCCGTCGGCCGCGACGTATCGCTGCGCTTCGACGACAATCTGCACGATCTGTCGCTGCAGGGGCCGACCGCGGTCGACTATCTCTCAAAGCATGTGCCTGGCATTCGCGACCTCAACTATTTCCATCATATGCAGACGCAGCTGTTCGGCTTTCCCGTCATGATCTCGCGCACCGGCTATACCGGCGAGCGCGGCTACGAGATATTCTGCCGCGGTCAGGACGCCGGCACGATCTGGGACAGGATTCTCGACGAGGGCAAGAGCGCCGGCATCATTCCCTGCCGCTTCACCACGCTCGATATGCTGCGCGTCGAGAGTTATTTGCTGTTCTATCCCTATGACAACTCGCAGAAATATCCGTTCGAGAACGAAGGCCCCGGCGACACGCTGTGGGAGCTCGGCCTCGACTTCACCGTCAGCCCCGGCAAGACCGGCTTTCGTGGCGCCGAAGAGCATTACCGCCTCAAGGGCAAGGAGCGCTTCAAGATCTACGGCGTTCTGCTCGACGGCAAGGAACCGGCCGACGAAGGCGCACCGGTCTATCACGACGGCAAACAGGTCGGCGTGGTGACCTGCGCTATGTATTCGCCGCTGGTCGAGAAATCGATGGGCATCGCCCGCCTCGACGTCGACTGCGCGGTCAAGGACACCAGGCTCGAGATCCGCAACAAGAGCGGTTCGATCAGGGCGACGGCGCAGCCTCTGCCCTTCGACGATCCCAAAAAGACCAAGCGCACGGCGAAAGGCTGAGGCACAATCGACAGCGAGGGGTTTCGAGGTACGAAGTAGAGAATGGCAGCCAAAACGATCATCAGCCGGCCCATTTACGGAACCCTGTCCCCGCAGCCCGGCAAGCATCATCTTTTCGTGGCGGATGCGGAAGGCGCGCTGGCGATCGTCGATATGGCAAGGACGGCGCCCCCCGGCTTCTTCGACGGCGCCGAAATCGTCTTCATTCCCGGGGCCGACGGCAAGCACGTTGCCGCTCTTGAGGCACTGAAGTCCGCGCAATTTCATGTCGCGCCAACCTTCGCCAGCCTGCTGCCCCGGCTGAAGCAGACGCTTGCCAACGCGCATATGGGCCTGCGCCTCTATCTCGCCGGCACCGAAGGGCTGATCGGCCAGGCCATGCAGGTGGCGCTCGAAGCCGGCATCGATCATACCTCCATGCAGACCGAGCATCGCGGCTCATTGGCGCGGCGCATGCAGTGCGTGCATTGCAAAGGCATCACCGAAAATGTGACGACGCAGCCGGCCACCTGCGCGCATTGCGGCCTGCTGCTTCTGGTGCGCGATCATTATTCGCGACGGCTGGCAGCATTCCAGGGCGTCTGCATAAATGCCGAGGATCGCTCGGAGATTCCTCCCATCGAGGAGGTCTTCCCATGAGCACCGGCACCACCAAGCTCGATGTCGTCGTCAGCGACGTCGTCCCGGTCAACGAACTGGTGACGCGCTTCCATTTCCGCCGCCGTGACGGTGAGCTTTTGCCGACCTTTTCCGGCGGCGCCCATGTCGTGGTCGAGATGCGCGATGGCGACCGCACAAGGCTCAATCCCTATTCGCTGATGGGATCGCCGCTCCACACCCGCGAATACACCATCTCGGTGCGCCGCGACGATGTCGGCCGCGGCGGCTCGTTGTTCATGCACCGGAGCGTCAAGCCCGGCCTGGAGATGGTGGTCAGCTACCCCGTCAATCTGTTCTCGCTCGACCTCAGGGCAAAGAAGCATCTGATGCTTGCCGGCGGCATCGGTATCACGCCGTTCATGGCGCAGACCGCGCAGCTCGCCGGGTCCGGCGGCAATTTCGAGCTGCACTACACCTGCCGCACCGCCTCGCTCGGCACCTATGCCGATGTGCTGCAGGAGCGCTATGGCCGTCGCGTCCGGCTCTATCACGACGACCGCGACGAGCGCATCGAACTCGACCGTCTCTTGTCCTCGCAGCCGCTCGGCACCCATCTCTATGTCTGCGGCCCGGCCGGCATGATCAACTGGGTGCGCGAGCGCGCTGCGGCTCTCGGCTGGCCGGCGGAGACCGTGCACTACGAGCATTTCGCGGCACCCCAGCCCGGCCTGCCGTTCGACGTCACACTTGCCGTTAGCGGCAAGACCATCCGCGTCGGCGAGCAGCAGAGTCTGCTCGAAGCGATCGAGGCCGCCGGCGTCGATCCGCCCTATCTCTGCCGCGGCGGTGTCTGCGGCCAGTGCGAGACCAACGTCGTCTCGTATGACGGCAAGTTCATCCACAACGACCACTGGCTCAGCGAGGAAGACCATCGTTCCGGCTGCAAGATCATGCCGTGCGTGTCGCGCTTCGAAGGCAAGTCGCTGGTCCTGGAAAGATAGGAGGCCAGCTTGGGCATCACCTTTCGCAAGGAAACGTTTCGCGACGATTTCACCTTCAGGAACAGCCCGGAACACATCAGGCGGTTTCCGTTCCCGTTCCACGAAGACGCCTACATGTATGCGGTCAACATCGAGCCGCATGTGGTTGGCCCCAAGGGCAGCGTTCTGGAAAACCTGATCGACGTCGACGAGCACTATGTCGCCGAGATGCAGGACCGTGCACTGGTGCTGGCCGACGATCCGCTGCGCTGCCAGTCGCTGCCGCATATGACGCTGGCCGGCTGGGACCTGCTCGAACTTTTGATGGAGCAACAGGCACTTGGCTATCCCGAGCATTTCACCCTGACCCGCGACGGCGACCGCTGGCGCTGGATCAACCGGCCGCTCGGCATCGACGACACCTTCACCTTCGGCGACACCTCGACACTGCCTTACGGGCCGATGGAGTACATCACCCGCCAGAGCCAGGGTGATTTCTGCATTCTCGATCAGCGCGACGGCAATCTTTGGATGGACGCCGGCATGGTCACCACTCAGGCCGACTGGTCGCTCGATTTCGACATCGGCATGAATTTCTTCGAATGGCACGCGCCGGTGCCGCTGGCGCATGAGAAGGGGATTTTCGTCAGGGCGCTGAAGTTCCTCACCAACATCCAGCAGGGCAAGCCGGCGCGGCGTCTCAACTGGACGATGACCATCAACCCGCGCCTCGACACCAGTCCGGAGAATTACCACAAATGGGGCCCGGACCGCGCGACGGTGACGCCCGAAAATGTCGGCGACAAGGTGCATCTGCGCGTCGAACTGCAAAGCTTCTGGCGCCTGCCGCGCTCGAACGGCATCGTCTTCCCGATCCGCTGCTATCTGATCAAGATGGACGAACTGGTGACACAGCCGAAATGGGCAAGGCGACTGCACCGGGTGATCCGGGATTTGCCGGAAGAGCTGGCCACCTACAAGGGCCTGACGCGGTATCGGCCGACATTGGTGGAATGGCTGTCGAAGCTGGATGATGGCAGTGCGACGTCACCGGGGTTCGGGCCGGACTAAAGGCCCCCTCATCCGGCCGCTGCGCGGCCACCTTCTCCCCGAGCGGAGAAGAGATCGCCAGCGCTGACGCCAGACTCCTCTCCCCTCGGGGCAATCCGGGTGAGCGGGCTGCGGCGGTCCGACTACCCCGCGCTCTGCGGATAGCAAATAATCGACAGATACCGCATCGGAAGTTTCGTCAGTTGCTCCGGCCCGTGCGGCGCGTCGGCGTCGAAGAACAGGCTGTCGCCCGGCTTCATCGGATAGAGGTTGCTGCCGTGCCGGTACACCACCTCGCCCTCCAGCATATAGAGGAATTCCATGCCCTCATGCTGGAAGGTCGGGAACACATCCGAATCCTCGGTCAGCGTAATCAGATAGGGCTCGACGACGACGCCGCTGGTGTTGGAGCCGATATGGCCGAGCAGATTGTATTGATGGCCGGCGCGGGTGCCGCGGCGTTCGACATCTAGCCCTTCGCCGGCCTTGACGAAGACGGCGCTGCGCTCTTCCTCGAATCGGCGGAAGAAGGCGGTGACGGGAACGCCGAGCGCCCTCGACAGCGCCTGCAGTGTGGTCAGCGACGGCGAGGTGATGCCGTTCTCGATCTTCGACAGCATGCCCAGCGAAATATCGGTGGCGACGGCGAGATCGGCGACGGTGATGCCGAGCTTCTTGCGGAAGGCGCGCACCTCGCGCCCGATCGCCACCTCCAGCACTTTTTCGCGCGTGTCGCGAATGGCGTGCGGATTCTGCGTCAGCGGCGCGCGGATGGTTTTTCCGTCCACGGAGGCCTTTGCCGGTGGCTTTGCCCTTGTCGAAGCAGTCTTGGAATCGGAACTTGTCTTCGCCATCTCGCCTCCGAATCCCCATGATTATTTCACTCCAGGTGAACATATTCGGTGCCGATACAGAAACGCAACCGCGCAGCAAGCCCCTTAAGTCGAATGGTGTCCGAACAGGATTTACGCCGTCATCCGTTTTTCCGGAAATCCGCTGGGGCGAAACGCGGTTTCTCCACAAGGCCTGTTGACAGCATCCAAGAGGCAATTACTGTCCTGTGAGTGAAATTTGTTTCGTAAGAGCAATTCCAAAAATCGAATGACACCGGGAGGCCTGCCATGAAAACGCGCGTTGCCGTCATTGGAGCGGGGCCATCCGGTCTGGCCCAGCTCAGGGCCTTCAAGTCGGCTGCCGACAAGGGCGCCGAGATCCCCGAAATCGTCTGCTTCGAAAAGCAGTCGGACTGGGGCGGCCTGTGGAACTACACCTGGCGCACCGGCCTCGACGAGCATGGCGACCCCGTCCACGGCTCGATGTACCGCTACCTCTGGTCGAACGGACCGAAGGAATGCCTGGAATTCGCCGACTATACGTTCGAGGAGCATTTCGGCCGCCCGATCGGATCCTACCCGCCGCGCGCCGTTTTGTGGGATTACATCAAGGGTCGCGTCGAGAAATCAGGCCTGCGCAAATGGGTGCGCTTCAACAGCCCGGTGCGCATGGTCACCTTCTCGGACGAGAGCAGGAAATTCACTGTCACCGCGCATGACCGCACCAACGACGTCACCTACTCCGAAGAGTTCGACAATGTCGTCGTCGCTTCCGGGCATTTCTCGGTTCCCAACGTTCCCTATTTCGAAGGCTTTTCGACCTTCAACGGCCGTATCCTGCACAGCCATGATTTTCGCGACGCCATGGAGTTCAAGGGCAAGGACATACTGATCATCGGCCGCTCCTATTCTGCCGAGGACATCGGCTCGCAATGCTACAAATACGGCGCCAGATCGATCACCTCCAGCTACCGCTCCAAGCCGATGGGGTTCAAATGGCCGGAGAACTGGAAGGAAGTGCCGCTGCTGCAGAAGGTCGTCGGCAAGACGGCGCACTTCAAGGACGGCACCACAAAAGATGTCGACGCCATCATCCTGTGCACCGGCTATCTGCATTCCTTCCCGTTCCTCACGGAAGAGCTGAAGCTGAAGACCGCCAACCGCATGTGGCCGGACGGGCTCTATGAGGGCGTCGTGTGGGAGAAGAACCCGAAACTGTCCTATATCGGCATGCAGGACCAGTTCTACACTTTCAACATGTTCGACGCCCAGGCCTGGTTCGCCCGTGACGTCATCATGGGCCGCATCAAGCTGCCGTCGGGACAGGCGATGGCCGAGCACGGCGCCAAGTGGCGGGCACGCGAAGAGACGCTGGAAGACGCCGAGCAGATGATCTGGTTCCAGGGCGACTACACCAAGGAACTGATGGACCAGACCGACTATCCCGGCTTCGACGTCGAGGCGGTCAACCAGACCTTCATGGAATGGGAGCACCACAAGGCGGAAGACATTATGAGCTTTCGCGACCACGCCTACCGCTCGCTGATGACCGGCACCATGGCGCCATTGCACCATACGCCCTGGCTGCAGGCGCTGGACGACTCGATGGAAAGCTATCTCCAGGTGAAGGGCGTGGCGGCGGAATAGGTCGGCGTGATGCAAAACAATGCGCCGGCACCGGCCCAGTTTCAATTCAGAGGGTAGTCGGGAGCCGCATCGGTCTCCGTCACCTTGACCCACACCAATTCGCTATAATAGGCACCCTCCGGGCCGGTGCCGTACATAGACAGCCTGTCAGCCATCAGCAGATGTGTCATGTCGTTGAGTGCCCGGCCGGTCGGCTCCTCGGGCCAGGCGAAGACGCCGTCGGTTTTGGCGCCGAACCTCACATCGGTGCATCCGAAATCGATCTCGACCTTCCACGACAGCAACGGCCTGATATCGCTGAGCGGCGGGCGCGGCGGATCGGGCTGCTCGAAGTGATGGTCGACCGAGACTCTCGTCGGCACTGCCGGCGTGATGCCTTTGGCTTTGAAGGAGGCGATGGCGTCGTCGCCAAATCGTGCGAGCAGGCCAGCGTGCCATAACCGGTAGGTCGCGCGGAAAAAGCCGCTGACCCGGATAGATTTGCCATCGTTGTTGAAGACGTTCACAGCGGCGTAGAAACGGCGCAGTCGTGGCGCCAGCGCCCGCCAGTCGCATTCGGCCGGTGTCCCCGGCGTCGCGATGAAATCGTCAAGCAGATCGCTGCCGCGCACATTGGCGTTCAGCACCGTGCAATCCTCACCATGGATATGCCAGTGCCGCCGGAGCTCGGCTGCTGCGATGCCGGGCTTGCGCAGCTCTTCCACCGAGGCGCGAACCCGAGCAATCGCGTAGGACGTAGCCGCATCCAACGTCTCAAACCCCGAAACCACATGCTCGCCGGTCATGGCCATGTCGAAGACGACGACAGTAAAAGGCGGTTCGCGCTGATCGGGCATTCGGCAGCAAGCTCAGGCTGGTCGAGGATGAAGCAGCTTTCCGCGCGAAAATGCGTCAAAGTCAAGAGCTGGAGCGCGGCCTGCCATTTCCAGAAGAGGCGAACTCCAGAAGAGGCGAAACCGTTCTATCCGAGCCGTGCTTGAGCTTTCGCGGCTCAGGGGTCGAAGACCGACCGCGATGATGTCGATGGCATGCTATTACCAGCCCCCGAAAATGCCGCGACCCTGGACCGTGCGATGAACACTTCCTGGCCGAGATCGCGTGTGCCGGCCACGGGGCAGGTGATGATCATCACTTCAATCCAGCGGATAGTCGGGAGGCGCCTCCGTCTCGGTCACTTTGGCGGTTAGTATCTCGCAGTCATTGGCCCAGTCGGGGCCATCGCCGCGCATGGCCATCATGTCGGCCATCAGCAGGAACTGCATGGTTCTGAGCGCCCAGTCGGTCGGCTCTTGCGGCCAGGCGAAGATTCCGGCGGCGTCGCCACCGAACTTCACGTCGTGGCAGACAAAACCGACCTCGACCTTCCAGGATCGCAGCGTCAAGCCTGGCGGCGGGTAGGGCGGGTCGGGAAGCTCGAAGTAATTGGCGACCATGAGCTTCGTCGGCTCCGCCGGCTCGATCCCCTTGGCTTTGAAGGCGGCAATGGCGTCGTCGCCAAAGCGCTCGAGGAGGCCGTCTCGCGTCAGCCTGTAGATCGAGCGAAAGAAGCCGCCCGCCCAGACGGATTCGTTGTTGCCGTTGGAGATCAGCAGCGAGGCGCGGAAGCGGCGCAGCCTGGGCGCCAGCGCCTGCCAGTTGCACTCGGCTGGCGTCGCCGGCGTCGCAATGAAATCGTCGAGTAGATCGCTGCCGCGCACTCCGGCGTTCAGCACCGAACAGTCTTCGCCATAGAGCTGCCAGAGCTGGCGAAGCTCAGCAGTGGCGATGCCGGGCTTGCGCAACTCCTCCACCGAGGCGCGAACCCGCGCAATGGCGTAGGACGTCGCCGCCTCCAGCGTCTCAAACCCCGAAACTACGTGCTCCCCGTCCGGCTCGCCGGTCTTGGCCATGTCGAAGACGAGTACGGCAAAAGGCGGTTCGCCGGGATTGGACATTCAACAATTATCCTAGTCTTGCCCGCGCCTTCGCCGTCCAGGCATTGAACAGCCGGTCTGCGACGATGCCGATGAAAGCGATGGCGAGACCCGCGACAATGCCGCGTCCGGAATCGGCCTTGGACAGCGCGATGAAGACTTCCTGGCCGAGGTCGCGTGTGCCGACCATGGCGCAGATGATGATCATCGCCAGCGCCATCAGGATCGTCTGGTTGACGCCCAGCATGATTTCGGGAAGCGCCAGTGGCAATTGTACCCGAAAGAAGGTCTGGCGCGGCGTGCAGCCGGAAACCTTCGCCGCCTCGATCAGCGCCGGTGGCACTTGCCGGATGCCGTGATTGGTGTAGCGGATCGCCGGCACCACGGCGAAGGCGACCGTGGCGATCATGGCGGTGACGTCGCCGACCCGGAACAGCATCACCACAGGAATGATGAAGCAGAAGGACGGCAGCACCTGCAGCGTGTCGATGATGGGCGTGACGATCTTTTCGAAGCGGTCGCTGCGCGCGGCCATCAGGCCAATCGGGATGCCGATCAGGCAAGCGATGAAGGCCGAGATGCCGCAGAGATAAACCGTCGCCATGGTCTTTTCCCACAGGCCGGTGACGGCGCAGAAGGCGGTCAGCGCGGCGACGAAGGCGGCGAGACGCAGGCCACCGAACTGGTAGCCGGCGAGGCCGAGCAGGGCCACCGCGCCGAGCCACGGAAAGCCTTCGCAGAAGGCGCGCAGCGGGTTCAGTACATTGAGGATGAGCGCCACGCGAAACGCTTCGATCACGTCGAAGAAGTTGATCGTCACCCAGCTCACCGCCGCCTTCCACAGTGGCGCAGTGGTGAAGGTGATCGCCTTCGGCACCGCCGCGAAGGCCGGTACGAACAGGCCGAGCAGCGTCGTCACGACCAGGATGGCGATGGCCTGCGACAGATTGGGATAGCGCCGCCAAACGCTCTGGTTCGCCTGCCGTTGAACGTGGCCTTTTGCCTGCTTATGCGCGATCGCCTGGCTGAGCCGGTCGAGCGCGATGGCGAGCGCCACAATGGCGAGCCCGGCTTCCATCGCTTCGCCGACCTTCAGCGCACGCAGCGCCAGCAGCACGTCGTAGCCGAGGCCGCCGGCGCCGATCATCGAGGCGATGATCACCATGTTCAGCGCCAGCATGATCACCTGGTTGACGCCGATCATCAGTGTCGGCCGCGCCGACGGCAGCAGCACGCGCCACAATTTCTGCCGCGCCGTGCAGCCGGCCATCTCTGAGAAATCGTCGATCTCTGACGGCACCCGCGACAGGCCGAGCATCGTCGCCCGCACCATCGGCGGCGTGGCGAAGATGGCGGTGGCGATCATCGCCGAGACCGGGCTGTTGCCGAACAGGAGCAGCATCGGGATGAGATAGGCGAAGGTCGGGATGGTCTGCATCAAATCGAGGGCAGGTGAGATGATCAGCCGCTCGGCCCATGGCTTGCGCCACGCCCAGATGCCGGCGAACAGGCCGGTGACGATGCAGAACGGCACCGCGATGGAAATCAGTGCCAGTGTCAGCATGGCGCTGGTCCATTGGCCGAACAGCGCGGTGTAGAGGAAGCAGCCGCCGACCAGCATGCCGAGTTTTCTACCGCCCACGGCGTGCCCGGCGATGAAGGCGGCTACGCAGACGCCGATCCAGGACAGGCGCGGCAGGAAATAGGAATCGGCGCCGTGACCAATCTTGAAATTCTTGGCCAGCAGGTCGAGCGCGAAATCGAGGGGAACGCCGAGCACCGCGGTGATCGAGCGGGTCAGCCAGGACAAGTTCGGCTTGATCCAGCGCATCAGCGCACTGACCCAGTCGGCGACGGGAACGACCGCATCGGCCGGATAGTTGACGGCCCAGGGCAGTCTGTCCTGCAGCAGAAACACCACCAGCACGGCGGCCAGCGCCAGCGCCCAGACCAGCAGCCAGCGCTGAACCGGTGGCCTCGTTTGGCTGGCGCTTGCCGTCACCGTCATGCGCCGGCTCTCGTATGCTCGATACCGGCCAGCAACTCGATCACCGATTGCGGCGTCACCTCGCCGATCGGCCTGCCGCTGCCGTTGACCACGGCGAAGGGCTTACCCGACGCGACAATGCTGGCCGAGAAGCTGGCGATCTTGGCGTCGGGCAAAACCGTGCCGCCGTGCTCGGCGCCATCGCAGGCACGCATCAGGCTGCGCGCCGAAATCACCTTGGCGCGGTCGACATCGCGGGTGAATTCGGCGACATAGTCGGTCGCCGGGTTGACAACCAGCTGTTCCGGCGTGCCGGTCTGGATGACCTCTCCATCCTTCATGATGGCGATGCGGTCGGCAAGCCTTATCGCCTCGTCGAAATCATGGGTGATGAAGACGATGGTCTTGTGCAGCATGGTCTGCAGCCGCATCAGTTCGTCCTGCATCTCGCGGCGGATCAGCGGGTCGAGCGCCGAGAACGGCTCGTCGAGGAACCAGATCTCCGGCTTGGTCGCGAGGCTGCGGGCAATGCCGACGCGCTGCTGCTGGCCGCCGGAGAGTTCGCGCGGATAGAAATGCTCGCGGCCGCGTAAGCCCACGAGATCGATCACCTCCCGCGCTCTCGTTTCGCGCGTCGGTCGGTCCTGGCCCTGGATGCTCAGGGGAAAGGCAATGTTGTCGAGCACGTTAAGATGCGGCAGCAGCGCAAAATTCTGGAACACCATACCCATGCGATGACGCCGCAGTTCGATCAGCGCCGCATCGGAAATCTTGAGCAGGTCGTTGCCTTCGAATTCGACCTTGCCGTGGGTCGGCTCGACCAGCCGCGACATGCAGCGCACCAGCGTCGACTTGCCGGAGCCGGACAGCCCCATGATGATGAAGATCTCGCCCTGGCGTATTTCGAGATCGACGGCGCGCACCGCACCCACCAGTCCGGCGGCAGCGACATCGTCGATGCTGGCCTTGCCGTTACGCTCGCGGATGAAGCTGGCCGCGTTCGATCCGAACAGTTTCCAGACATTACGGCAGGCAAGCTTTATCGGCCGCGCATCCTCCGGCGTGCCAGCCGCCTGCGGTTCAGTCGCTTCCGTCATCCAATGGTCCTTCTGGAAAATGGAGATAAGACCCGGCCGCCAGGGCCGGGTCTGGCTTCCAGTCAGGCGATCACTGCGCCCAGGCTTTCCAGTCGGCTTCATGAGCGGCGATCCAGGCGGCCGCGACGTCTTCCGGCGTCTTGCCGCCGAGGTCGATCTCGCCGCTCATCTTGTTGAGCTCATCGGTGTCGATCGTGTAGGCCTTGGCCACCTTGTAGGCGACCGGCCATTTGTCCTTCATGCCGGACCAGGAGTATTTCCAGATCTCGCCATGCGGCTTGCCGCAATCGTATTTGGCACCCGGGTTGGTGCCCCATTTCGGATCGGTGTAGCATTCGGGCGTATACTCCGGGAATTCAACCCACTCGCCCTTGTACTTGGCCGGCGCCCAGTGCGGCGAATAGATCCACAGCATGATCGGCGCCTTGCGCTGATAGGCCGAGTCCAGTTCGGCGAACATCGCCGCGTCGGTGCCGGCATGGATGACGGTGAAGGGCAGCTTCAGCGCCTCGACGCGCTCGTCGTCAAAACCCTCCCAGGTTACCGGGCCGCCGAGATAGCGGCCCTTCGGCGCCGTCTCCGCCGTCGAGAACGCCTCGGCGCATTTCGGGTCCTTCAGCGCTTCCCAATTGGGCAGGCCGGGGCATTTCTCCTTCATATATTCGGGAAACCACCATTCCTCCTTGGCCTTCGGCCCGAGCTTGCCCAGCCGCTCGGTCTGGCCGGTGGCGTCTGAAGCCTTCATCGCCTCGCCGGCCGTCGTGTCCCAGAACTCCAGGCCGACATCGAGGTCGCCATTGGTGAGACCGGTGGTCAGGCTGGAGAGGTAGTCGGCGGTCGGATATTCGACGGTATAGCCGAGCTTTTCGAGGATACCGCCAAGGATCTTGGCGTTGAGGTTGACGCTGGTCCAGTCGAACAGCGCGATCTTGATCGGGTCGTTGGATTCAGGTGCTGCTGCGTGGACCGGTGATGTAAGCGCACTTGCGGCGGCAAGCGCCAAGGCTCCCATTGATAGGTTCGAAATCACACTGCGAAATGACATGCTTGTTCTCCTGTCAAACCATGTGGAAATTTCTTGATCGTTCCCTTCTTGCGTCTTTTCTTGATTGTGTTGGAAAGGCGGGTCGTTACGCAAGCTCGTTCGCACCAAGCCAGTGCCGCGGCCGCAACTTGCGCAGGCGAAATGGTTGCTCGACTTGGTGTTTATGTGATGCCGGGCGGGCCCGCGTCATGGCATCGGATGGATTGCTGCGTGAGCAATCGTCAACAGATCGATCGCCGCTCCAGCGGCGCTCTCAGACGTGCGAGCCATCAAGGTCCCATGGTCTCGGCCGGCGAGCCCCATCCCCGCCAAGGCCGTTTCATGAGATGAAATTATATATACCAACGTTCATGCGGCGCAACGGCTGATGCCCTGTGCACTGCGGAATTTCAGACTGGTCGATTGCCAACCGCCAGAGCTGACGTTCACGACATGATCAGGCCGCCATCCACATTGATGGTTTGGCCGGTGATGTAGGTGGCGTCGTCGCTGGCGAGAAAGCTGACCAGGCCGGACACGTCCTCGCCGCTGCCGGCGCGTCCCATCGGGATGTTCTTCACCCATTCGGCCATCAGCTCGCCGGGCTTGTAGTCACCCATCAGCTTGCCCCACGCTGCGTCATTATAGGCCCACATGTCGGTGTCGATAATGCCGGGGCAAATCGCGTTGACGGTGATCTTTTCCTTGGCTACTTCCTTGGCCAGGCTCTGGGTGATGCCGACGACGCCGAACTTCGACGCCGCATAGTGCGGCGTGTAGATGAAACCCTGCCGCGCCTGGCCCGACGCCGTGTTGATCAGCCGGCCGCCATCGCCATGCTTGCGGATGCGGGCGATCGCTTCCTGACAGCACAGGAACACGCCCTTGGTGTTGACCGCCATCACCTTGTCCCACTCGGCCTCGGTCATCGCCTCGATGCGGGCGATGGTGATGACGCCGGCATTCTGCACCGAAATGTCGACGCGGCCGAATTCCTTCTCGGCGAGGTCGTACAGCGCGGTGACCTCATCCTTCCTGGTAACGTCCATGCGCATCGACGCGACCTTGGCGCCCGCGGCTTTCAGGCTGGCGGCGACGTCCTCGACGCGGGTATCGATGGCGCTGACCACGACCGCGGCACCTTCTTCGGCAAAGCGCTTCGCCATCGCCGCACCGATGCCGCCGCTCGCGCCGGTGATGACCGCAGTCTTGCCTTCAAAACGCTTCTGCACTTTTCTTCTCCTACCAGCAGACAAAGCCGCCATCGACGATCAGGTCGATGCCGGTGACGTAACTCGCGGCGCGGCTGGCCAGGAACACGGTCGGGCCGACCATTTCTTCCGGCGTCGCCATGCGCCCCATGGGCGTGTCGCGTTCGAAGATCTTGATCTGTTCGGCGACCTCCGGCCGCTTGTTCATCGGCGTCAGCGTGTAGCCTGGGCTCACCACATTGACGCGCAGGCCGCGATCGGCCCATTCCATTGCGAGGCTTTTCGACATGTGGATGACCGCCGCCTTCGACGAATTGTAATGCGCCTGGGTCAGGCCGCGATTGACGATCGAGCCCGACATCGAGGCGATGTTGATGATCGAGCCCTTGCGCCGCGTCAGCATGGCGCGCGCCTCGGCCTGGCAGGACAGGAACACGCCGCTGACATTCACGTCGTAGATATTCTGCCATTTTTCCAGCGGCAGCGTCTCGGCCGGCTCGGCCCCGGCGATGCCGGCATTGTTGACGGCGATGGTCAACGCGCCGAGTTCGTTCTCGGTGCGCTCGATCGCTGACGCGAGATCGGCCTCCGACGTCACCGTTCCGGTCAGCACCAGCGCCTTGCGGCCAAGTGCCGAAATCTTGTGCGCCGTCTCGTCCAGCCCGCCCTTGGAGGTGTGGCCGAAACAGGCTATGTCGGCGCCGGCTTCGGCGAGCCCGATGGCAATGGCCTGGCCAATGCCGCTGCCGGCGCCTGTTACCAGCGCTACGTCGCCGCTGAGATCGAATAGTTTCATGTTGTTCCCCCTCCTGAAATGAAGGGGCGCCAGTTTTTGCTGGCGCCCCGCGCGGTCCGGTCCTTGGGAGGATACCACCTGCTGCGCTTTGTTCCGACTCCTGTCCTCAGCTCGTGGCGAGTTCCATCACCGCGACATTGCTCGCCTCGCTGCGGTCGAGAATGCCGCGCTGGCGGCCGCGGCTCAGCACCAGCACCCGGTGCGACAGCCCCAGCACCTCCTCGAGGTCGGAGCTGACCACCACCACCGCCATACCGGAGCGGGCGAGGTCGGCGATGACGTCGTAGATCGCTGCGCGCGCACCGACATCGATGCCGCGCGTCGGCTCATCGAGGATGAACACCTTCGGCGGTCGCGACACCCATTTGGCGATGATCACCTTCTGCTGGTTGCCGCCGGAAAGCTTGCTGACCGCCTGGCCAGGTTTGCCCTTGACCCCGAGCCTTGCGATGCCGGCTTCGGCGAATTTCTGCACCGCTTTCGGAAACACCCAGCCTTTCGGCGCGACATGGTCGAAATTGCCGAACGCCAAATTCTCGCCGATGGTCTGGTCGAGCACGACGCCTTGCGCCTTGCGGTCTTCCGGCACCAGCACGACGCCGGCCTTGATGGCTGCCGCCGGCCCGCTGAGATGCACCGGTTTGCCGGCAACGCGCACCGAGCCCGACGAGATCGGATCGGCGCCGGCGATCGCCCGCACCAGTTCGGTGCGGCCGGCGCCGATCAGCCCGGCAATGCCGAGGATCTCGCCTGCTTTGACCGAGAAGGAGACGTTGTTGAAACTCTTCTCCGGCGAAGACAGGTTGTCGACCTCGAGCAGTGTTTCCTCGCGCGGCGGCGTCAAGTGCGGGAACATCCGCTCGACCGAGCGGCCGACCATCTGCTCCACCACGGTGCGCACGGGAATATCGGCGCGCTCGTGGCGGGCGACGATGCGTCCGTCGCGCATCACCACCACGCGGTCGGCAATCTGCGCGATCTCGTCGAGACGATGGCTGATATAGATGAAGGACATGCCTTCCGCCTTGAGCTTGCGGATCTGCTGGAACAAAAGCTCCGTTTCCTCGCCGCCGAGCGCTGCGGTCGGTTCGTCGAAGATCAGCAATTCGGCATTCAGCGTCAGGGCCTTGGCGATCTCGACCTGCTGCTGGGCGGCGATGCGCAGCGTGCCCACATTGCGCTCGGGCGAGACGTCGAGGCCAAGCCGCTTCAACTGCGCCGAGGCCCTGGCGTTCATCTCGGCGCGGTCGATGCGGCCGCCGCGCATCGGCAGGCGCCCGACATAGACGTTCTCCGCCACCGACAGATCCGGCAGCAGCTTCAGTTCCTGGTGGATCATGCCGACGCCGGCATCGATTGCCGCGGCAGGCGAGGCGGGGGAATAGGGCTTCCCCCGCCAGATGATGGTGCCCGCGTCGGGCCGGGTCGAGCCGGCGATGATGTTGGACACCGTCGACTTGCCGGCGCCGTTTTCGCCGAGCAGCGCCACGACCTCGCCCGGCCGCACCTCAAAGCTTGCATCGGCCAGGACCTGGACCGGTCCGTAGCTCTTGCAAAGGCCGTTGACGAAGAGCCCGTTGTGCGGGCTTTCGCTGTGGCGAGGATCAGGAGACATCGTGGTGCTCTCTTAAGCGGTGCCGTTCGTTACGGATGCTTGGCGATGAACTGCTCGACATTGTCCTTGGTGGTCAGCGTCGCATCCTGCAGCTGCTCGGCCGGAACGCTTTCGCCGGCCACCAGCTTGATCGCCGCATCGACGGCGAGACGGCCCATGCCTTGCGTCTGCTGCGTCGCGGTGACGTCGAACACGCCGTCCTTCAGCGCCTTGAGTGCGGCCACGTCGCCATCGAAGCCGGCAACCCAGACCTTGTGGCCGGGATTGGCGACCTTGACCGCCTGTGCCGCACCCAGCGCCAGCGCATCGGCCTGGCCGATGACGATGGAGACATCGGGATGCGACTGCAGCAGGTCCTGCGTCAGCTTGAAGCCTTCGTCCTGGTGCCAGCCTTCGCTCCACAATTCGCCGACCACCTTGATATCGGGATAGGCCTTGAGCGCTTCGCCGCAGCCCTTCGAGCGATCCACTTCCGGCGTGGTGCCCTTCTGGCCGTGGATGATGATCAGTTCGCCTTTGCCGCCGGCCTGCTTGGCGATGTAGTCGCACACCGCCTGCGCCGAGGCGACGCTGTTGGTGGCGATGAAGGTGTCGCCGGGCGCGCCGTCTGCGTTGCGGTCGACATTGACCACCGGAATGCCGGCGGCCTTGGCGGTCTTGGTCGGCACGGTGGCGGCTGTGGCGCCGGCCGGAATGTAGATCAGCGCGTCGATGTTCTGCGTGATCAAATCCTGTACCTGGCTGACCTGCGTTGCCGAATCGCCCTTGGCGTCGACGGTGACGATCTCGATGCCCTTCTCCTTGCCGTAGGCTTCGACCGACTGCTTGATCTGGTTGAAGAAGTCGGCCTGCAAATTGGCCACCGCGAGGCCGAGTTTCTTGGCCTCCTTGGCCGAGGCCATGTCGGTCAGGCCGAGCAGGGGAATGATTGCGGCAGCGGCGAGCAGCAGTGAACGTTTGGTGAGCATATGTTTCCTCCGTTGATAGTCAAACTGTCCCGCCAGCGCATCGCGCCCCTTGGAACATCCCAGTTTCGGATCGACCGATCCGTCTATCGCCCGGACGTTCCGGGCGAATTCTCAATTGTGCCCCGCTCTCTATCGCGCCCTGCGCCGCCAGGTGTCGCTGGCGACGGCCAGCGCGATCACCACGCCGATCACCACCTGCTGGATGAAGGGCGAGACGCCGAGCAGATTGAGGCCGTTGCGCAGCACGCCGATGATGAGCACGCCGACCGCTGTGCCGCCGATCGAGCCGACGCCGCCCGAGAGGCTGGCGCCGCCGATCACCACCGCCGCGATGGTGTCGAGCTCATAGCCGAGGCCGGAACTCGGCTGCACCGAATCCAGCCGCGCGGCAAGCACAATGCCTGCAAGACCCGCAAGCACGCCGCAGATGGCATAGACCCAGTTGGTCAGCGACTTCACCGGAATGCCGGAGAGCCGCGCCACCTCGGCGCTGCCGCCGATGGCGTAAAGGCTGCGGCCGGTGGCGCGGTAGTTGAGGAAGATGGCGAAGACGATCGCCAGCACCATCATCACCCCGACTGTGACCGACAGGAAGCCGAAATGGCGGATGATCGACAGGCTGGTGAACCAGTCGGGAAAGCCGACGATCTGCGAGCCGTCGGTGATCATGTTGGCAAGGCCGCGCGCCACCGACATCATCGCCAGCGTCGCGATGAACGGCGGCAGCCGGGTGACGGTCACCAGCAGGCCGGACACCAGTCCGCAAAGGCCGGCGACGACCAGTGCTGCAACGACGCCGGCCGCAAGGCCGAGATTGAGATAGTCGGGATGGGAGACAAAGCCCATCACCATGGCGGCCAGCGCCAGCACCGAGCCGACCGAGAGATCGATGCCGCCGATCAGGATCACCAGCGTCATGCCGATTGCCATGATGCCGAGCACCGTGATCTGGTCGAGCACGTTGAGGATGTTGCGCACGGTGAGGAACGTGTCGGTGGTCAACGTCAGCGCCAGGCAAAGCAGCAGCAGCCCGATCAGCGGCCCCATGGTTCCGGCAAACAGTGCCGAAAGCTTCGCGGCCGTCGCACCTTGAGTGCCGGGCGCGGCTTTCAACTCGCCAGCCTTCGACTCGCTTGCATCATTACTCACGGCCACTTCGTCTCCTCCGTCAGCGAAACGGCGATGGCCTGCCGTCCGCTCTTGTTCACCAGGCACCTCCCTGTGAACAATTTATCTTTGATATGCAATTTTGTTCAGCTAAACTGTTCATTAGAAAATTGTCAAGAGCCGTTGCGCCATTCGGCGGTGGTTTGCGCCACCGGGCGGTTTGTCCTAGGGAAGGCCAGGGGGCGGCGCTTGCGGAAAGATTTCCGAAATCTGCCGCGGGAGGGCAAAAGATGGCGACCGTCGAAAACGAGAAGGCCTCGCGCTTCCCCGATGCCGAGCTCAAGGCCCGGGCCGCCTGGCATTACTATGTCGAAGGTCTGACGCAAGAGCGCATTTCCGAGATCCTCGGCGTCGGCCGCATCAAGGTGCACCGCATTCTCTCCGCTGCGCGAGAGGAGGGCATCGTGCAGTTCCGCATTCGCGACAGTGTCGTCGAATGCGTGCAGCTCGAGGAGAGCCTGAAGCAGCGTTTCGGGCTCAGCCAGGCGGTCGTGGTGCCATCAGCCGCTGATCGCAGCAACGCGCCGCTGATGATCGGCCACGCGGCTGCCGCCTATCTCGCCGACAATGTGAATGCCGGCGACGTCATTGCGCTGGGCTGGGGCCGCACGCTGAAATTCGCCATCAACGAATTGCCGAGGCGGCCGATCGCCAGGACGACGGTCGTCTCGATGCTCGGCGGCCTCACCCACGCGCAGCCGCTCAACCCGACCGAAAGCGCCTGGGAGTTCGCCGAAAAGATCGGCGCTGAATGTTTCCTGCTGCCGGTGCCGGTCTATGCCGACAAGCCGGAACAGCGCGATGCCTTCATGAGCCAGCGCAGCGTCCAGGATGTCGTCTTCCGCGCGCGCCGCGCCAACATCGCCGTGCTCAGCGTCGGCTCGTTTTCCAAGGACAGCCCGATCGCCAATTACGGCTTCATCAAGCCGAGCGAACTTGAGGAACTGCAGGCCGCCGGCGCGGTCGGAGACCTCTTGTGCCATTTCATCGACGCCGAGGGCCACCCGGTCGACCATGAGGTCAACCGCCGCGTCTGCGCCTATCCGCTGCAGGATTTGTCCGATATTCCGAGCATCATACTGGTTTCAGGTGGTCAGGAGAAGGTCGCTGTGATGCGCGCGGCGCTGGCCAACACCAGGATTTCGGTGCTGATCACCGATGAGGATGCGGCCAAAGGCCTGCTCAATCGTTGAGCGCTGTCCGGCGTCGGTCAGAATTCGCAGGGCTCCGGACGACTGTCGTCCGACCAGTCGGTCAGTGCGATCGGCACGAATTTTCCCGCGACCGGTTTGCCGTCGTCCAGGTCCTTTGAGGCAACGCCTCTGCCGGTGAGAAAATTGATGTCGCAACCGCCCAGCGTCGTCTCGACCGAGCCGTCGGCTTTCTGAACATTCCAGTCCCAGTCGCGACTGTAGCCGGCGACAAGGAATTTACCGCCGCGCCAGACGATGGTCAGCGTTGTATCCCATGATTTGTTGGCGCCGCAGCCGAAGCACGAGGTGACGACAAGCGATCCCTTGCCCTTGCTTTCGAGCCCGAGAATACGGTCCTGCGTCAGCGCCTTTTTGACAAAGTCAGGCTTGCGCGAAGGATCGAGCTTTCCTTCGCCGGCAGCCAGATAGATCGAGAGATCCGCCAGCCCGGTGTCGGAATCCGCCGCGATCGCGGCCCGATCCATCCTGCCGTCATTGTCCATGTCGAGCGTGACCTCGAAGGGCGGCTCGTCCTGCGCACGCGCCGTCATCGGAGCTGCCGCAAGCGCGACAATCCAGGGCAGGGCGGCAAGGTGAAATACTGCTTTCATGAGCCCGATGAGTCTAGCATTGGCCGGGCAGGACGCAAAATCGGCAAGCTGGGCAGGTTGGGCATGGGAGCCTCACGCAGGCAAGCTGCGCTTGAACTCAGATCGCACCGAGCCGCGCGTGGATGTCGCGTGTCGCGTGATAGAGGTCGCGGTAGATCGCCTTGCGCGCCCGGTAAGCCGGCACCAGCGTCATATCCGGATCGACACGCCTGGCCGGCGCCGCCGCCATTGCCTTGGCGGCGTCTTCCGCCGAGGCGAACCAGCCGATCGCCGAAGCAGCCAGCATGGCCGCGCCAAGGGCCGCCGCCTCGTTGACCGGCGACACGAACAGCGGCCGCTCCAGCACGCTGGCCATGATCTTCATCAGCAGCGCCGAATTGGTGCCGCCGCCGGCGGAAATCATCTCTCCCGACTTGCCGCCGCTTTGGCCTCCATCGCCTCGCTGGCGATGGCCTGCTCCAAAGCGATGCCTTCCAGCGTGGCGCGGAAGAGATGCCTGGGCTCATGGTCGAGCGACAGGCCAACAACGGCGCCGCGCGCCGCGCCATCCCAATAGGGGCTCATGACGCCGGCCCAATAGGGCATGACCAAAAGACCGTCGCCGCCGGCCGCAACATCGACCGCACCCTTCTCCAGTTCTGCCGCGGAAGACGCGCCGGTGGTGCGCACGATCCAGTCGACCAGTTGCATGCCCGAGCGCAGCACGGTTTCCAGCATGAAGCCGGAGCCGGTCGGCGAGACCAGCGTGCGAAACGCATCCGAAGTGGTGACCGTGCCGGAATAGCAGCCGCTGACGACGCCGGAGCCGAGCGAGAGATAGCTCCTGCCGGCACCATAGACGCCCATGCCGAGACCCATGGCCTGGCCATCGCCGGCGCCGGCGACAATTGGCGTGCCCGCTTTGAGGCCAGTCAGCTGGGCAATGCTTTCGGCAAGGCCGCCGCAGATTTCGCCTGGGCCGATCAGCGCCGGCAACTGCCGTGGCTGCAGCCCTGCAGCCGCGACAAGCTCAGGGTGCCATTCGCCTGTCGCGACATCGAGCAAGCCGAGCGGGTCGGCACTTGCCGTGCTGGTTACCAGCCGTGCGGTCAGCCGGTGAACGAAGAAGCCATGAACATCGACCAGGGCGGCGGCGTTGGCCAGCACCTGCGGCTGGTGTTCCGCCAGCCAGGCGATGGCATAGAGCGCCGGCGTCGGATCCGGCGGCTTGCCGCTCCAGTCGCGGATCGTCTCGCGGCCAAGCTCGGCCGACAGCCTGGCGACTTGAGGCCGGGCGCGCTCGTCAAGCCACAGGATCGCCGGGATGAGCGGCGTGCCGGCCTGATCGATCAGGGTGAAGGTCTCGCGCTGATGGGCTATGGCAATTGCCGCCACGCGCGCGGCGCCGACCTTGTCGGCAACCTGCTTCAGCGCACTGATAAGGGCTGCCCACCAATGTTCGGCATCCTGCTCGAAATGGCCGGGCTTAGGATTGGCCAGCGGATAGGCCTCGCGCGCCTGGAACAGCTCCGCGCCGTCGCCGGTGAAGGCGATCGCCTTCACCGCCGTCGTCGAGGCATCGATCCCGATAACGACATCGTCCATCACAGGGAGATCCCGAAGGTTCAGGCGGCGTTGGTCACAAACTGTCCATCCGACTGGTCTAGACGGCGGCGGATCTGCGTTATCACCATCGAATCGTCGGGTACACAATTTTCATAGGTAAGGAAGTCGCCGGTCTTGACCGGCTTGACCACCTTGGCGCGTTCGGCAATCCCGAGCGGCAGCGCGCCCTTGGCGCGGGCGTCCTCCCAGGTCATGGCGAAGCCGCGATAGTCGTTCTCGCCGATCATGCCGAGCGATTGGCCCGCGCCGAGATCGCTCTTGGCCACCGCCACCGCTTCGGCGACCGGATGGTCGAGGGGCTCCATGTCGGCGCGTTTGTAGACAACGGCGCGCGCCGCCGACAGTGGCACTTCAAGGCTTGTCAGGTGATAGGGACGGTAGATCGTGAAATAGGGGCCCTTGCCGACCTTGAGGTCGACCATGCGCTCCAGCACGCGCGGATGCCTCGTTTCGATGATGCAGAACACGCCGGGCGCCACGCCCTTGCCGATAGAATAGTCCACCACGCCCTTGCGGTGCAGCACGCCGCCATCCTCGCGCGGGCAAAGCACGCTGGCCAGTTCCTCCAGCGTCGCCGTCGGGCCGTGCATGCCCGGCACGTCGGGCACCAGCCCGGTGGCGTTGGCGATAGCCACCATCTCGATCGCCGTCTTGGAACCGTCGACGAACTCGACCAGCATGCGCGCATTCATGTTGCGCTCGGCCGCTTCCTTCTCGTAGTCGGCGGGCATGGCGTCGATCTTGAGCGGGTTGTTTTTGCCCTTGCCGGCGGCGATGATGTTGAAGCCGAGGCTCTTGGCGAAGCCGATGATCTCCAGCGTGCAGGCGGGTTCGTCGCCGGCCGCACCGGTGTAGACCACGCCGGCCTTGCGCGCTTCCTCCTTGAGGAAGCGGCCGATCGTAATGTCCGCCTCGACATTGAGCATAACGATGTGCTTGCCGTTCTTCATCACTTCGAGCGCAAACAGCGTGCCGATGTTGGGATTGCCTGTCGCGTCGATGATGACATCAATGCGGCCGGCCGCGGCCAGCGCATGCAGATCTTCGGTGACAGCGATCTTGCCGGCCTCGATGGCGCGGTCGATGGCAGAGGCGGTCGCAGCCTGGACGATGTCGGAGCGGTCATGGCCGGCGAGCAGTGCGGCATCGATCGCCGCTTGCGGGCGCACCTCGGAAATGGCACCGATCCGCATGCCCGGCATCAGCGCCACCTGGACGACGATGTCGGTGCCCATCTGCCCGGCGCCGGCGAGACCGATGGTGATAGGCCCTTGGGCTTCAGCGCGCTGCAGAAGTTCCGCTGCAAATTGCGGATGGGCCATATCGCTTCCTCCAGTCACGACGCGCCGCAGCGTCAAATCATCATTTTGAACATTCCTATTTCCATTTGAAAAATATTTCAACCCGCAAATCGGAGAATGGCTGCAGGACCAAATCTCCCACGGAGGATTCGTGGGGTGACAGCTTCATGCTGCGCTTGATCTCAGCCGATCTCTAGGAAAGGCTTGCCGAGCAGGTCGGGCACGACATCGATGCCGAGGCCGGGCCCGTCGGGAATGCCCATGTGGCTGCCGGTGACCGGTGGGGCGTTGGAGGCCGTGCGCACCGTCACCCACTCATGGAAGGCGATGGCGTGCAGCCGGCGTTCTTCCGGCGTCGACAGCGACAGATGCGCCATCGCCGCCGTGTCGATCTCGGCGCCGCCCGTATCCTCGACGGTGATCATGAAACCGAGATCGACGGCGACGTCGCGGATTTGCCTTGTCCTGGTTACGCCGCCAAGCCGCGAGATCTTCAGCGTCAGCCCGTCGGCGGCGCCCAGGCGATGGATTTCCAGCATCGCCTCGAGCGAGATGACGCTCTCGTCCAGCACCATCGGCTTGTCGAGCATGCGGCGCACCGACATGTTCTCCTCGATCGTCGTGCAGGGCTGCTCGAACGTGTAGTCGATGCCGCACGTTGCATCGGCGAACTGCCGCGCCTGGTAGGGTGTCCAGCCGGCATTGGCGTCGCAGAAAATCACCGTGCCTTTCGGCACGGCCGAAGCGACTGCGCTCACCCTGTCGATGTCTTCATGCACATTGCCGCCGACCTTGACCTGCAGCCGGCGGCAGCCCTGGGCGATGATCCTTTTGGCCAGTGCCGCCATCTGGTCGAGCGTGCCGTGGGTGACGACGCGGTAGGTCTCCGCCATGTCGCTCTCGCGGCCGCCAAGCATGGTCACCAGCGGCACGTCGGCGGCCCGGGCCGCCAGATCCCAGCAGGCCATGTCGAGCGCCGACTTGGTGTAGGGATGGCCCTTGAACACCGTATCCATCAGCCGGCCGATGCCGGCGAGGCCACGCGGGTCCTGGCCGATCAGGTGCGGCGCAATCTCGACCACGCCCGCGCGCGTTCCCGCCGGAAAGGCGGCCGAATAGAAATTGCCGAGCGGCGCCATCTCGCCCCAGCCGGTCACGCCGCTGTCGGAGGTGATGGCGACGATCACCGCATCGAAGCAGTCTGCAACCCGCCCCTTTGACATGCGGTAGGGCCCGTCCACGAAGGGCTGCACGACGCGATAGGCCTTGATGGTTTTGATCTGCACTTGTCTGTCCGTTGTCTCTAGGCGTTGAGGAGGGTCAGCCCTTCGATGTCCGCTGTTCGAGGCCACGCGCATAGGCAAGCAGCTCTTCGAAATCGAGGTCGATATGCTCGCGCGCATGGCGCTGGGCGGCGCGCATGTCGGCGCCCTTCAAGAGCCGCACATAGGTCTCGTGGAGATCTTCGGCCGGCACCGGCTCGTTGCGGGCCCGCTGGTGCAGGGCAAAATACATCTGCAGCCGGCTGGTCAGCCGCTGCCAGGTTTCCAGCAGCACCGAATTGTCGGCCCATTCATAGATCAGCCCGTGCAATTGCAGCGCGGCTTCGATCTGGCGGGTGGTGTCTCGCGCGCGCGTCGCCTGCTTCACTGCCTCGTGCCGGCGGTCGAGTTCGCCGAAGAAGCGCTGGTCGCGCAGCTTCCATGTCCGCTCGATGGCGAATTCATCGAGCACCTTGTTCAGCGAATAGGCGTCGTCGATATCTTTGGCGGTGACATCGATGACGAAGGTGCCGGCATAGGGAATGCTGGTCAGGATGCCTTCCTGCACCAGCTCGCGCATCGCCTCGCGCAACGGCGCACGGCTGACCCGCATCTGCTCGGCGATCCTCAGCTCGTTGAGCTTTTGGCCGGGTTCCAGCTGGCCGGTCAGGATCGCGCGCCGCAACAGCGCGACGATCTCGGCCCGGCGTGTCGTATCCGCGATCGGACTGAAGTCCAGCTTGGCCATTCCGTCATTCCAGTGAGAGCCGGAAACGAGACAAGCAGATTGTCGACAATCCTACAAGATGATTGTTCCGGATTCTTGTGCCTTGCGGTTACTCCAAAAACGGCGTGCGGCGCTCCATAAAAAAACGGCGCCCTCGGCGTGGAAGCCGAAGGCGCCGCAGGACCGGGGCTGATGGGGGTTATCAGCTGGCCGGTTTCTCCTGGGGCAACGGCGAGATCGGCATTCCTGGTCCGATTTTCTGCAGATTGCCCGTTATCACCTGGTCGCCTTCGGCAACGCCGCTGAGGACCGCCACAAGGTCGCCGCTGGTCGCGCCGAGCGAGACGATGCGCTGGTCGACCGTGTTGCCCTTGCCGACTACATAGACATATTTGCCGAGCTGGCTCGAACCCAGCGCCACCTGCGGCACCATCAGCGCGTCGGGCAGCTGCTTGATGTGCAGCCGCACCCGGACATACTGGCCCGGCAGCAGCGAGAACTTCGCATTGCCGATGGTGGCGCGCGCCGTAATCGTGCCGGTCGAGTGGTCGACCGTGTTGTCGATGAAGGTGAGTTCGCCCTTCTGGCTGGCTTCGGTCTCGCCGGGCAGCAGCACCTCGACCTCGATCGGGCCGGCGGCCCGGGCCTGTTCGATTTCGGCCAGGTCCGTCTCGCTCGGATTGAAGGTGACGTAGATCGGGTCGAGCTGCACCAGCGTGTTCAGCACCGTGCCGGCGACGCTGACCAGCGTGCCGACCGAAGCCTGGTTGCGGCCGACGCGGCCGGCAAACGGAGCGTGGATTTCGGCGTAGCTCAAATTAAGCTCGGCCGTCCGCACCGCCGCCTGGTTGACGGCAAGCGACGCTTCGGCCTGACGCAAGGTGCTCGTGCGCTGGTCGAACCCATCCTTGGCCAGATAACCGCTCTTGGCGAGTTCGGAGCCGCGGCCGAGATTGGAGCGTGCATAGTCGAGGCTCGCTTGGTCGCGCTGCACTTCGGCCTTGGCCTGGTCGAGAGCCGTCTTGAAGTCGTCGGGCGAGATTTTGTAGAGCAGATCACCCTGGCGCACATCCGCGCCGTCCTCAGCCGTCTGCTCCTGCAGATAGCCGGGCACGCGGGCCTGCAAGGTGACGCTGCGGATCGCCTCGATGCGGGCGGCGTAGTCGAGATAGATCGGGATCGTCTTCTTGACCACGCTCGTCACCGGCACCGGCATGACGAATGCCGCAGGTGCTGCCGTCGCTGCCGCCGTGCCGGCATTGAGGCTGAGATTGCCCATGTCGAGGAAGTGGACGCTTGCCACCGAGATCGCTCCCAGGGCGACGGCCGTTCCCAAAGCTATTTTCCATTTACGCATTTTGGTCTCCAATTCTATTCGGCTGCTTCGGCCAGGCGCATCGGCGCTGGTTCGGCAGTCGGTTCATTATTGTCCTGGTCATGAGCAGCGTTCGGTTCGCTGCGCACGCGGCCTTCGCGCAGCTGTTCGATGACCGCGTAGAAGACTGGCACGAACACCAGCGACAGGATGGTCGCCGCGACCATGCCGCCAAACACGGTGGTGCCGATCGACTGCCGGCTTGCCGCACCCGCACCCGTCGCAAACATCAGCGGCAGCACGCCGAGGATGAAGGCGAAGGCCGTCATCAGGATCGGCCGCAGCCTCAGCCGCGCGGCTTCCATTGCCGCGTCGACAATGCTCAGTCCCTCCTCGCGCCGCCGCCTTGCAAACTCGACGATCAGGATCGCGTTCTTGGCGGCGAGGCCGATCAGCATGACGAAGCCGATCTGCGAGTAGACGTCGATCTGCATGCCGCGCAGGAACAGGGCTGCGAAGGCGCCGAACAGGGCCAGTGGCACCGCCAGCAGCACCATGAACGGCATCGCCCAGCTCTCATACTGCATCGCCAGGATCAGGAAGACGAAGACGATGGCGAGGCCGAAGACGACCGACGCTATCGATCCTGCCTTGAGCTCCTGGAAGGTGATGCCGGTCCATTCGAAACCGAAATCCCTGGGCAAAGCGGTGGCGGCGGCCCGTTCCATCGCGGCAACCGCCTGGCCCGACGAGAAGCCGGGGGCTGCGCCGCCATTGATCGTGGCCGAGGCGTTGTTGTTGTAGTGCGGCACGGTTTCCGGGCCGACGAACGGCACCAGTTTGCCAAGTGTGCTCAGCGGCACCATTCCGCCGGAGGCGTTGCGCACATAGAGCCGCGAAAGGTCGCCTGCGTCGGCACGTGCATCCTTGTCGGCCTGGATGGTCACCCGGAAGGTGCGGCCGAACAGGTTGAAGTCGTTGACGTAGAGCGAGCCGAGATAGATCTGCAGCGTGTTGAAGACGTCGGGCAGGTTGAGGCCGAGCAGTTTGGCCTTGCTGCGGTCGAGGTCGTAGTTGAACTGCGGCGTCGAGGTCGAGAACGGCGAGAACAGCTGCTGCGGGTTGATTTCCGGCTGCTTGCGCGCCTCGGCGATCACGGCTTGCGTCGCGTCGTTGAGGGCTGAACTGCCTCGCCCGGTGAGGTCCTCGACGACGAATTCGAAGCCGCCCGTGGTGCCGATACCCGGGATCGAAGGCGGATCGAAGGACAGCGCGAAGGCTTCCGGAATCTGCATCAGCTTGCCGCGCACATCGGAGACGAGCTTGGACGCGCTCTGGTCGGGGCCGCGCTCTTCCCACGGCTTCAGGATGGCGAACTCGACAGCCGAGTTCGACTGCGCCGCACTGGTCAGGAAGTTCAGGCCGCTGATCGAGCCGACAATCTCGACGCCGGGTGTTGCCTGCAATATGTCGCGCGCTTTCTGCGCCACCGCGTCGGTGCGTTCCAGCGAGGCGCCGTCAGGCAGCTGGATGACGACGAAGAAGTAACCCTGGTCCTCGACCGGAAGGAAGGTCGAGGGCAACTTCTGCCAGACGAAGTAGGTGGCCACCAGGCCGGCCGCGAACAGACCGAGCATGATCCAGCGCAGCCGGATGAGGATACGCACGCCGTGCGCATAGGCATGCGACAGTCTGTCGAAGCCCGTGTTGAACCAGCGGAACGGGGCGAACTGCGTCTCGCCGCGATGGCGCAGGAAGGCGGCGCTCAGCGCCGGGCTGAGCGTCAGCGAGTTGAAGGCGGATATGCCGACCGAAATCGCCACCGTCAGCGCGAACTGATTGTAGAGCTTGCCGGAGACGCCGGGAATGAAGGCAACGGGCACGAAGACGGCCATCAGCACTGCGGTGGTGGCGATGATCGGTCCGGTGACCTCGGCCATCGCGGCCTTGGTCGCCGCCAGCGGTTTGAGGCCCGCCTCCAATTGTCGCTCGACATTTTCGACCACCACGATGGCGTCGTCGACGACGAGGCCGATGGCCAGCACCATGCCGAGTAGGGAGAGCATGTTGAGCGAGAAGCCCATCATTTCCATGACCACCATCGTCGCCACCAGCGACACCGGAATGGCGATGGTCGGGATGATCGTCGTGCGCCAGCTCTGCAGGAAGATGAACACCACGGCCACGACCAGCACCAGCGCTTCGCCAAGCGTGATCAGGACGTCATGCATCGATGCCGACACGAAGCGCGTGGTGTCGTAGTGCATGGCGTAGCTGACGCCCTTGGGGAAACGGGCCGACAGTTCCTGCATCTTGTCCTTGACGTGCTGCTGCAGATCGAGCGCGTTGGAACCGGGCATCTGGTAGACGGCCAGCACCACCGTCGGGTCCTTGCCGAAGAAGGCCGACGACGAATATTGCAGCGCGCCGAGCTCGATGCGGGCGACGTCGCGCAGTCGCACCAGCGAGCCGGTGCCGGTGTTGGCGCGCACGACGATGTCGCCGAACTCCTTGGGGTCGCTCAGGCGGCCGACGGCGTTGACCTGCATCTCGAAGGCGGTGCCGGCGGGCGCCGGCGACTGGCCGATCTTGCCGGCCGCCACCTGGACGTTCTGTTCCGAGATGGCGTTCTGGACATCGACAGCGGTGATGCCAAGATTGGCGAGCTTGTCCGGGTCGAGCCAGACGCGCATCGAATAGCGGCGCTCGCCGAATATCTGGACGTCGCCGACGCCAGGCAGCCGCTTCAGCGGATCGACGACCTGCAGATAGGCGAGGTTGCTCAGCGCCACCGGATCGACCGAACTGTCGGGCGAGGTCAGGTTGACGATGAGGACGAAATTCGGGTTCTGCTTCTTGATCGTCACGCCGCCCTGGTTGACGATCGCCGGCAGCGAGGAGGCCGCTTGCGAGACGCGGTTCTGGACGTCGACGGCCGCGGTGCTCAAGGAATAGCCGACATCGAAGGTGATGGTGATGGTCGAGGAGCCGTCATTGGAGCTCGACGACGACATGTAGGTCATGCCTTCGACGCCGTTGATCTGCTGCTCCAGCGGCGTCGTCACCGTATCGGCGACCACTTGCGCGCTGGCGCCCGGATAATGCGCGCTGACCACGACCTGCGGCGGCGTGATGTCGGGAAACTGCGAAACCGGCAAAAGGAAATAACAAATCGTCCCGGCGAGCACCATGATGATGGCGATCGCCGAGGCGAAGATCGGACGATGAATGAAAAAATTTACCACGACACGCAAACCTCTTTAGAAGAACCGGCCTCTTTAAAAGAACGGACAGACCGGGACAGCCGCCTGCCGCGCACCGAACCCGGGTCCTGCAAAAAATACGAAGACGGCGCCGCGCCGCTGAGGCCCTGCTCATCGGCCACGGTCCTCAGCATCGCTTCGAAGGCGCGCGGGTTGACGCGGTCCGCTTTCATCACCAGCCGGATCATCGGATCCCGGATGGCTTCATCGATGGTCAAATCCTTGCGCTGCGACATTGGAGCGTCTCCATTCCAGCGGCCCGCATCGGACGATCGCGAACCGGTTTTCATCTCTTCACCGGCCGGAGCCGCATGACCTGCAATTTTCACCCTTTGTGATCTGGCAGGACCAGTTCACGGCCTTGTTATTGACGGAAGGCTACATAGGTGTTACCAGTAAGTAACATTCGGATAGTTACAGACCGGTAACACCCTAGTCAAGAGGTGAACCGAATTTTTAGGGAGACAAGGAGACTGCGATGGCAGACGGCATTACGGATCGCGTGCGTCCCCGGGATCGAATCCTGGAGACGGCGCAGGACATGTTTCACAAACATGGCATCAAGGGCGTCGGCGTAGACGCCATCACGGAAGCCGCCGGCACCAACAAGATGACGCTCTACCGTCATTTTGAGTCGAAGGACGAACTGATCGTCCAGTGCCTGCGCGCGTCGGCGGCTAAAGGCGCCGCGATGTGGGACCAATTCGAGGCTGAGCATCCCGGCGACAAGCTCGCCCAGTTGCATGCCTGGATTCGCATGGCCGCTGCTTGCCTGGCGGCTGACGGTCGCGGCTGCGACATGGCCAATGCCGCCGCCGAATTGACCGAGCCGGACCATCCCGCCAGGAGCGTGATCAAGGAGCTCAAGAGCGCTCAGCGCGATCGCCTCGTTGCGCTGTGCCGGGATGCGGGCATCGGTCAGGCCGAGCTTCTGGCCGATACGCTGTCGCTGCTGTTCGAAGGGGCGCGCGTCAGCGTGCAGACCATGGGCTGCCAGGGCCCCAGCACGCAGTTCGTGCGCATGGCTGAAGGCCTGATCAGCTCTTTCAGGGCGCGCTGAATTCCAGCTTTCGGAGTTGAGGAGTCCCCATCATCCGGCGGGGCTTTTGGCTATTCTCCGAACTTGCCCGTCAACTCTAATTTAGATTCATTTGAGAATGAAAAAAGCCCGCTGCCGGGAGGAGGTGGCAGCGGGCCGATTTCGAACGAGATGCGGGAGGAGGTGCACCGCGCTCAGCGTCGGCATCGCATCTGGGAGGAGTAGATGGCCGACACCCAGATGAGTACGAGTTGCCCAATGATTCGGCAACAATGAAAGTTGCATGGCTGCTGTGCAGATTTGCGGCATCTACCCCGACTTGTCGTACAAATCGGACAAACCGCCACGGCGCGACTTCACTGCACCGGCACGTTTTCCTTGAAGATCAGCCGTGGCTCGATGAACTTCTTCGTCAGGTATGGCGCGGCGGATGCGATCGAGCCAAGCAGGCGGATCACAGATTGCTCCGCGATCAGCCGCGCATTCTGGTCGATGACGACATCGGCGAGGTCGTCGACGAGATAGCCGCGCGTTTCCTTGGTCAGGTCGTGGCAGATGAAGACCGGCTTCTTCTTTGGCTTGGCCTCGAGCAGCGCTCTCGCCACACCTGAGCGCCCGGCGCCGACGCAATAGATGCCGAGCAGTTCCGGCTCGTTGTGCAGCGCCTGCATCGTTGCGGTGTAGCTGCCCTCCGGTTCGTCATTGATCTCGACCGCACTCGAGACCGTGAGATTGGGGAATTCCTCTGTCAGCACCGACCGAAAGCCCATCTCGCGCTCCTCGTGCCCGCGATAGGAACGCGAGCCGACGACCATCGCCAGATGACCCTGGCGGCCATTGAGGAAGCGCCCCATCAACAGCGCCGCCGTGCGTCCGGCAACCCGGTTGTCGATGCCGACATAGGCCGAACGCGGGGCGGCTGGAACGTCGGAGACCAGCGTGACAAGGCGGATGCCTGCCTCGACCACATCGCGCAATATGTTGCGCGTTCGCGGATGATCGACGGCAATGACGCCGACGCCATTGGCCTTCAGCGACAGATTTTCAACCGCCGCCTGCAGCGCTGCCGGCGAGATGCCGCCGAGATTGTGGATCCGGCACGAGGCGACCAGCGGCAGGCGCCCCGCATAGTCCTCGATGTGCCCGGCGAGGTCGATCATGAAACCGTTGGCGCCGATCGGCAGGAAGAATTCAAGATGCGCCGGCCGCGACGGCAGCGTCACCTGATCGACCACCGGCAAATAGCCGAGCTGCTTGGCCGCCTCCATCACCCGTTGGCGGTTGGCGGCGCTCGCGCCGGCCCGGTTGTTCAGAACCCGGTCGACGGTCGCGGTCGACAGGCCGCAGCTCCTGGCTATGTCGGCAACGGTGGCTTTCATGGCTGTAGTCATAGAGCATGATCCCGAAAAGTGGGAACCGGTTTTCTCGGACAAACGGGAACCGTTTTGTCAAAAGGTCATGCTCTACAACGAGTTAGAGCGGATGCGTTTCCGTGCCAGACGGCGCGAAGACGGTTCAGCCGTGCGATGGCCCGCCTTCGATGATGGCGTCGCGGATCTCCTTGTCCGACATCCCGGTGATGATGCGTTCGACCTCGGCCACGCTGGTCTTCTTCGGGTCGATGTCGTCGGCCACCACCTTGCCCCGGCGCATGACGACGATGCGGTCAACCACCTGGAAGACATGGTGGATGTTGTGGGCGATGAAGATGCAGGAATGCCCGGAATCGCGCGCGTTGCGCACGAAGCTCAGCACGCCTTGCGTCTCGGCGACGCCGAGATTGTTGGTCGGCTCGTCGAGGATGATCAGGTCGCTGTCGAAGTGCATGGCGCGCGCGATGGCGACGGCCTGCCGCTCGCCGCCGGACAGGGAGCCGATCGGCGTCGTCGGCGGGATGTTCTTAGAGATGCCGACCTGTTTCAGCAGGTCGCGCGCGACATTGTTCATCGCCTCCTGGTCCATGCGGTTCAAAAAGCGCGGCGGTTTGATCGGCTCGCGGCCGAGGAACAGGTTGCGTGCGATCGACAGCTGCGTCACCAGTGCCGAATCTGGTAGATCGTCTCGATGCCGTGCGCGATGGCGTCGCTGGTGCTGCGCAGATTGACCTTCTTGCCGCGGATGAAAATGTCGCCGCTGGTCAGCGGCACCGCCCCCGACAACACCTTGATCAGCGTCGATTTGCCGGCGCCATTGTCGCCGAGCAGGCCGACGATCTCCCTTTCGTTGACATGAAAATTGGCGTCTTCGAGCGCCTGCACGCGCCCGTAGGACTTTTTGATGTTGGACATGCGGATGAGCGGTTCAGCCATGGTTCTAGGTCCCTGCCTGATGCCGGCGTTCCAGCCATGAGTGCAGCGCCATCATGCCGAGGATGATGGCGCCGATGAAGATGTTGTAGGCCAGCCCGGGCACGCCGATCAGCACGATGCCGTTGCGCATGACGCGCAGGATGAGGATGCCGAGCACGGTGCCGATGATGGTGCCGCGCCCACCGGTCAGCGCCGTGCCGCCGATCACCACCATGGCGATGACTTCGAGCTCGTAGCCGGTGCCGCTGTTGGGGTTGGCGGCCGACGTGCGCAGCGACGAGATGACGCCGGCAAGCGAAGCCATCACCGACGACAGCACGAACAGGCCGATCTTGACGCCGCTGACGTTGACGCCGCGCGCCCTTGCGGCGCCTGGATTGCCGCCGGCTGCCTGGATCCAGTTGCCGGTCCGGCTTTGCGTCAGCACGTAGCCCAGTGCGATGGCCGCCGCGATGAACCAGAAGAGCGACATGTAGATGCGGAACGGGCCGATGAAGAAATCACCGACCAGCGCTTCGGCCAGCCAGCTGCCCTCGGCGCTCCACGTCCGCTGCGGAAAGCCGTCGGTGACGAACAGCGCGGTGCCGCGCACCACCAGCAGCATGCCGAGCGTCACCAGGAAGGATGGGATTTTCAGCTGCGTGACGAACCAGCCATTGACCAGGCCGATGAAGGCCGCGATCAGCAGCGCGGCGAGGAAGCCGACCTCCAGCGAGGTCAGGCCGCTGTTGAACAGCGTCCACATCAGCACCGGCGAAAAGCCGAACAGCGAGCCGACCGACAGATCGAATTCACCCGACGTCATCAACAGCGTCATCGCCAGCGCGATCAGCCCGAGCTCGACGGTGAAGGCCAGCGTGTTGGAGATGTTCTGCGGCGACAGGAAATCGTGGTTGATGCTCCAGAACACCGCGATTTCGACGATGAGCAGAACGAAGGGCCCGAATTCCGGCCTCGCGATCAGGCGTTGGATGAGCGAACGGTTTTCCACTGATAACCTGCGACAGGAAGGGGAAGGCTGAGCCCAGCGCGCAACGCGAAGGGCTCGGCGAAAAGACAGTCGCGACCGCGGCTGCGGCCGCGACTGTTGAAGGTCTGGGTTATTTACCGGACAGGATGTCGTCGTAGACCTGCGCGGTGTCCTTTTCATAGAGCGCGCCGGTGATGACGTTGAAGCCCGGGGGAATGCCTGACGCCGCCATGTTGGCCAGCGACAGAGCGACATAGCTGGTCGCCTGCGGGTCCTGCCACTGGCCGGCATTGACGTAGCCGGTCAGCACTTCCTGGGTGGTGTCGAGCGAGTTGCCCCAGCCGACGACCGGGATTTCGCCCGGCGTGATGCCGGCCTGGTCGAACACCCGCTTGATCGAGCCGGTGACCAGATCGCCGAGGCCGATGATTGCCTTGACCTTGGCCTTGTTGGCGGTGAGATAGTCGACCATGCGGTTGATGGCTTCGGCCTGGTCGAGGGTCGCTTCGGTGATCTCATAGGTGATCCCCAGCGGTTCGAAGACGCTCTTGATGCCTTCCTCTTCCTGGACGCCGTAGGTGGCGCCGGGGATTTCGACCGGCATCCAGACGAAGTCGCCCTTCTTCACCAGGCCCTTGTCGACCAGATATTGCGCCCAGTGCTTGCCGAAGGTGACGTTGTCGCCGCCGACATAGGCGTCGAAACTTGCCTTGGGATCGGGCGTGTTGAAGTTGATGATCGGGATCTTGGCCGTGTTGGCTTCCTTGGCGATTTCGATCAGGCTGCCCGGATCGGGGCTGGTGGTGACGATGCCGTCGGCCTTTGCCGAGATCGCGGCGCGCACGGCCTCCTGCTGCGAGGCAACGTCGCCATTGTGGAACGAGGTGTTGACGGTGTTGCCGGTGTCCTTCGCCCATTGCTTGGCGCCGGCCAGGAAGTAGGTCCAGACCGGGTCGGCCGGGCCGCCATGCGAAATCCAGTAGAACGTCTTGGCCTGTGCCGCCGCCGGAACGGCCAGCGCCACAATCAAGCCAAGCACGAGTAATCGTAGCCTCGTCAGCATTTGCTTTCCTCCCATGTTGAAAAACGACCTCCACGTCCGGCGATGATCCGGGCGATGCCCTTGATCCTCTCTCCTGCCAGCGCCGACCCGGATGCGCAGAGCATCTTCTTTTGCGGCCGATGGCAAGCCTCTATCCGCCCAATGGATGGTGGCGCGATGCAACGCGCCATCAGCGATCCCATCAGATCGCATCAGTTAGAGGGCAATTCCAGGAAAAGTGTGAAACGGTTTTCCGCCCGGAATTGCGTCAAACCAAGAGATAGAGATATTCCCCGGCAAGCAGGCGGGGCTTAAACTCAGGCGCGCGGATTTTCCTGAAAGCGCTCGGCCTGGCGGTTGCGCAGCACCTTGGCCAGCCGGTCGAGCGCGAGCGCCAGCACCATCACCGCGCCGATCACGAAAGGGCTCCATGCGGCGTCGATGCCGAACAGGGTCACGCCGCTCAAGATGACCTGGACGATCAGCATGCCGATCACCGCACCGAAGACGGTGCCGCGCCCGCCGGAAAGCGAGGTGCCGCCGATGATCGCCGCGGCAATCGCCATCAGCACGAAACCGCCGCCTTGGTCGACGTCGGTAACGGGAGAGCCAAGCCACAGCGCGCCCGCCAGCCCCGAGATGACGCCCATCAGCACCAGCGTCTGCAGCCGCACAGCACCTGTCGGGATGCCGGCATAGAGCGCCGCCTGCGGATTGCTGCCGACGGCCTGGATCCGGTAGCCGAAGCGGCTGCGGTGAAGCACGAGGTGCATCACCACCGCCATTGCGACGAAGACAAAGACAGCCGTCGGCACAAGGCCGAACAGCTTGCCGTGAACGATCTCAAAGAAGTCGCCGCCTGGGCTGGCCGGAGCTGTCGCTTGCATCTTGACGGCCACCGCCGCCACGCCCCGGAACATTGCAAAGGTGCCCAGCGTAACGACGATGGCCGGCAGTCGCAGCGCCACCACCAGCAGGCCGTTGACGAGGCCGAGCCCGGCGCCGAGCAGCACGCCGGCAAGGGCGGCAAGCCACGGGTCGATGCCGGCGGCCAGAAGGAATGCGGTGAGAAGGGCCGCGAGATGGAATATCCAGCCGACGGAAAGGTCGATCTCGCGGAGTGCGAGCACGAACACCATGCCGATCGCCAGCATGCCGGGATACGCAGCGGTTTCCAGCAACGACAGCACATTGGCCTCATCGAGGAAATCCGGCCGGGCAAAGCCTGTAATCGCCACCAGGACAACGAGCCCGATGAGCGGCCTGAGTTCGAGGGGCAGGCGAAGGCTGCGCTTCGGGTGGGCAGCCGAACCGGCAAGCTGTAGCATGGGATCCAATCGTGTCATGCCATGGCTCCCACGAGTTTCTTTTTCGGCCGCTCCGCCTCCGGCATCTCGCCGGTGGTGGTCAGTTGCAGCACTGTCCTTCGCTTCATCTCGACGCCGGACAGCTCGCCGGCGACCTGGCCGCGGTGGAAGACAAGGACGCGGTTGCTGAGGTTGGTCAGTTCGGACGGCTCGACCGAACGCAGCAAAACGATACAGCCATTGGCCGCCATCTGCCGGATCAGCGCATAGATCTTGCGCTTGGCAGCCGCCTCGATACCGCCAGCCGGATTGTCTAGGAGCAGCACTTGCGGCGCCGTCTCCAGCCATTTGGCGATTACGATCTTCTGCTGATCGCCGGCCAGCAGCGAATTCACCGGCGCGTCCGGCAGGCCCTTGATGCGCAGCGCATCGATCTGCCTTGCGGCGGCGGCGATCGCGGCCTTGGGCGAGTAGCGGCGAGACCCCCAGTTGCGGGCGCCTGTAGCGATGTTGCCTATGTTGAAGGCCAGCGACCGGTCGGGCATCAGGCCGTTGCACAGGCGGTTGGCCGGCACCAGGCCGATGCCGCGCCGCGCCGCTTCGGTCGGATTTCCAGGCAAGCCGTAGCCGTCGGGGAGCCGCACCCTGCCGCTTTGCGCCTCGCGCAGGCCAAACAGCATCTCGAACAGGTCTTCAACGCCCGACCCCTCAAGCCCGGCCAAGCCGAGGATCTCGCCGGAGCGGGCGGTGAAGCTGACGCCGGAAATCCGGCCGCCGCTCAGACCCTCCACCGTGATCCGCGGCCTTATCGTGCTGGCATTGGCCGGCAGTGCAGGCGGGAACAGGCTGCCGCGCTGCTGGCCGATCATGGCGTCGATCACATCGGCTTCGCTCAACGCCGAGCGCTCACTTGTCAGCACGTCACGGCCGTTGCGCATCACGGTGACCTGGTCTGCGATCGCAAACACGTCCTCCAGCCGGTGCGAGACATAGAGCACGCTCGTGCCCTTGGCCTTGAGGTCACTTAGTACGGTGAACAGGTGCTCGGTCTGGCGCCGGTCGAGCGCAGAATTCGGTTCATCGAGGATCAGCAGCCTCGGGCCTTCCAGAATTGCGCGGCCGAGTTCGACATAATGCCGTTCGCCCATGCCGAGTTGTCCCACAGGAGCGTGGACATCGACGTCGAGCTTGAGTTGCCGAAGCAAGGTGCGGCTGCGTGCCTCCATTTCGCGCCTGGAGACGAAGCCATTGCGCAACGGCTCGCGATTGACGAACAGATTGGCCAGCACCGAGCGGTCGGCAAACAGGCCGAGCCCCTGGTGGACGACGCCGAAGCTGTGCTTGCGTGCAGCGATCGGGCTGTCGACGGTGACGATCTGGTCGCCGACGCGGATGGTGCCGCTGTTGGGCCGGAGCACGCCGGCAAGCACCTTCACCAGCGTCGACTTTCCGGCGCCGCTTTCACCGACGACAGCATGGATGGTGCCCTGTCCGACAGACAGGTTCATATCCCTGAGCGCGACAACGCCGCCATAACGCTTGGCGAGATTGCGCACCGATATCATCGGCAAACCGAGCATGCGATTCGGCCCCCACAGACCGCGCCCCGATCCTGGAGCGAATTTCCGATACAGTCACCCGGATTCCGCTAACAAACGGCTTACAGGGACCGGATGCGAACGTTTATCGGCTATCCGTTCGTCCCGCTGCTCCGAAATCAGATCAGGTCGGCCTTGGCGAGGTCCCGCATGAGATGGCTGGCGCCGTAGGTCCAGTGCGGGCAATCGGGCGACAGAAGCACGCGGTTCACCAGCGCGCCGAATTTCTCCGACGAGATGGTGACGATGTCGCCGATCTTGTGGGTGAATCCCTTGCCCTTCTCGCCGCGATCCTTCGACGGCACGAACATGGTGCCGAGATAAAGCGCCAAGCCGTCGGGATACTGGTGGTGCGGCCCCATGGCGGCCGCGACCAGCTCTTCGGGCGAACGGCTGATCTCGGCCATCGAGCTCGCGCCCTCCAGCGAAAACCCGTCCTCGCCCTCGACCTTCAGCCCCACCGTGGCGCGCTTGACATCGTCGATGGAAAAGCTTGCGTCGAACAACCGGATGAAGGGCCCAAGCGAGGCCGAGGCATTGTTGTCCTTGGCCTTGCCGAGCAGCAGCGCCGAGCGTCCCTCGACGTCGCGCAGATTGACGTCGTTGCCGATGGTCGCGCCGACGATCTTGCCGGTGCTGGCGGCGATCATGGCGATCTCCGGCTCGGGGTTGTTCCAGGTGGAGACAGGATGCAGCCCGACATCGGCGCCGAAGCCGACGGACGCCATCGGCTGGCATTTGGTGAAGATCTCGGCGTCGGGGCCGATGCCGACTTCCAGATATTGCGACCAGGCGCCGCGCTGGATGAGCTTGGCCTTGATCTCCATCGCCTCAGGCGAGCCGGGCTTCAGCTTCGACAGATCGTGGCCGATCAGCCCGGCAATGTCGGCGCGGATGGCGTCGGCCTTTTCCGCCGAGCCGCGCGCCTGCTCCTCGATGACGCGTTCGAGCAGGCTGACCACGAAGGTCACGCCCGACGCCTTCACCGCCTGCAGGTCGACAGGCGAGAGCAGATAGGGTTTTGCCGGATCGCGGGTGGCCTGAAAACTGTTGGCGGCGATCGCGTCGAGCGAGCCGATCGGTTCGCCCTTGGCAGAGCGCACGTGTCCGGCCGGATCGGCCATCTCGCAGATGTCGCGCACTGTGGGTGCGGTGGTCGAGGTGACGTCGAAAACGATGCCGTCGCGCACGGTGACCACCAGCGGATGCGAGGCATCGCTTGCCCTGGCTCGGCCGATGAAGAGCCCGTCGGCGGGAAGCTGCGTTGGGTTCGTCATGGCTTACGGTCCTTTGATGATCGAGATGGCAGCTGGGCCGCTGCACTTTCACCGGATTCACGCCAAAGGTCTATCCCGTGGCGCAGGCAATTGTCGGTTCTGACATGAGGCCCGCTCTTTCAAAAAAATGAAACTGGCACTAGAATTTTCATTTTCCGCATACTCCAGGTGAAGCCTTGCCCGCACCGTTTTCCGTTCCGATCTGGCAGAAGCCGCAGACCGCATCCGCCTTCCAGTTGTTCGTCACTGCGCCGGTCGACGTTGCCATCGTCGGCGGCGGCTTCATGGGCCTGTCGACCGCCTTGCACGCAGCCCGGCTCGGTCTCGGTGTACAGGTGCTGGAGGCTGGCGAGATCGGCCAGGGCGCCTCGGGCCTCAATGGCGGCCAGGTCATTCCCGGCCTGAAATATGATCCCGAATGGCTGCTCGAGCATTTCGGCCCCGAGCGTGGCCAAGCGCTGGTCGATTTCGCCGCCTCGACGGCGGATACGGTGTTCGATCTCATCCAAGACGAAAAGCTGGCGGTGCCGTTCACGCGCAATGGCTGGATCCAGGCCGCGCATACCGAAACCGCATTGAAAGCGGCGGCGAACAGGGATCGTCAATGGCGGGCGCGTGGCGCCGATGTCCGGCTTCTGAATGAAAGCGAGATCGCCGCTATGACCGGCGCGCAAGGCTATCTCGGCGGCTGGCTCGACCGCCGCGCCGGCATCATCGATCCGCTCGCCTATACAGTGGAACTGGCGCGCATCGCTGCCGCCGCCGGCGCCAGCATTGCCGAGCGGCAGAAGGTGGTGAAACTCCGCAAGGAAGCCGGCCTTTGGCGTGTTTCAACCGAAAACGGCGCCGAGGTGCGGGCGAAAGCGGTTGTCCTGGCGACGAACGCCTATACCGATGGACTGCTTCCGGGCCTCGCCGAAACGATCGTGCCGCTGCATTCCTTCCAGGTCGCGACCGCGCCGCTGTCGTCCAACCTTGCGGCGACGATCCTGCCGGAAGGGCAGGCGGTGTCCGACTCCAGGCGCATTCTCGTCTACTACCGCAAAACAGCCGACGGCCATCTGGTGCTTGGCGGCCGCGGCCGCATGGCGCGGCCGAGGAGCGAGGCCGACTGGGCGCATCTGCAGCGCGCGCTGGTGCGGCTCTATCCGGCCTTGGCCCATATCTCGATCGAGAAGCGCTGGTTCGGCCGCGTGGCGATGACACCGGATCACCTGCCGCACATCCATGAGCCGGAAAAGGGCCTGCTCGCCGTGGTTGGTTGCCAGGGCAGGGGCGTCGGCCTGATGACCGCGCTGGGAAAACGCATGGCGGGCTACCTCGCGGGCGGCGATGTCAATCAACTGCCGTTCCCGCTGTCGCCGGTCCGGCCGATCCCGTTCCACGCCTTCCGCCAGGTCGGCGTCGCCGCGACCATCGCCTGGTACCGGATGCTCGACGCCTTCGAGCGCTGATTGGGTGCCGGTCGCCTAGGCCTCGTGGATTCAGCTTGACAGTTTCACAAATATGAAAAAAGCTAAGCCGATTTCATATTTCCGTTGAGCAGTCCGATGTCGAGCATCGTTGCAACAGAAGCGCCGGCAGGGTCGTCCCGAGGCTTCCGCTTCGCCATGTTGCTGCCGGGCGGGCTGGTCACCTTGTTCCTGATCCTGTTTGCCCTTGGCCTTGTGCTCTTCCTCTCACTTCGCGGCAATGACGGTTCGCTGCTCGGCGCCGGCTTCACGGCAGGCAACTTCATCACCGTGGTCTCCGATCCGCTCTACTGGACGGTGACGCTGCGCTCGCTGGTGATCGCCGGCCTGGTGACGCTGGCGACCGTCGTCACCGCCTATCCCGTCGCCTACTATCTCGCTTTCTATGCCGGCCGCCGCCGCAGCCTGCTTTTGTTTCTGGTGACCCTGCCGTTCTGGACCAGCTATCTCCTGCGCGTCTTCGCCTGGAAGATCGTGCTCGCCTACAACGGCGTCTTGAACTCGGCGCTGATCGAAAGCGGCATCTGGTCGGAGCCGACGCTGGCCTTCCTCAACACGCCGGCGGCGGTGGTCGTCACGCTGGCGCATGCCTATGCGCCCTTCGCCATCCTGCCGATCTATGTGGCGCTGGACACCATCCCGAAATCACTGCTCGAAGCCGCCTCCGATCTCGGCGCCAGACCGTTCACGGCGTTTCGCCGCGTCGTCTTGCCCAATTCGATGCCGGGCGTTCTGGCGGCCGCCCTCGTCGTCTTTGTGCCGACGGTCGGCGACTATGTCACCCCGGCCATGGTCGGCGGTCCCGCCAGCACCATGATCGGCACATTGATCCAGTCGCAGTTCGGCAAGGCCAATGACTGGCCGTTCGGGGCGGCACTTTCAGTCTGCGTGATGCTGGTCATCCTCTGCGTGGTGCTGGTCGCACGCGGCGCCGACCGCAAATTCGGCAGCCGCACATGAGCGCGGCGCGGAGAGATGATGGCCGCGGCTGGCTCGGCGTCTATGTGCTTGCCTATCTCGTCTTCCTCTATCTGCCGGTGCTGTTGATCCCGCTGTTTTCCTTCAACAACTCCATCCAGGCCGCGTTTCCGCTGCAGGGCTTCACGCTCGAATGGTATGCCACGCTCTATGGCAATCCGGCGCTGTCCGGCGCGCTTTTGAACAGTCTCGTCATTGGCGTCGTGGCCGCCGCCGGCGCCACGCTCTGCGGCATCACCGTCTCCTATATGGACCTCTACGGTCGTTCGCCGCTCGCCGCCACCATCAGCGCCATCTCCAGGCTGCCGATCCTGATCCCCGGCGTCATCGTCGGCATATCGTTGCTGATCCTCGTCAATCTCATCGGCCTCGGCCCGTCGCGCATCGCCATCGTTCTCGGCCACATACTGGTGGCGCTGCCGACCACCGTGGTGATCATGCGCAGCCGGTTTGCCGCAATTCCGAAAACCATTCGCGAGGCCGCACTCGATCTCGGCGCTTCCGACTGGACGACCTTCCGGCGGGTGATGTTGCCGCTCTCGCTGCCGGCCATCGTCTCGGCCTTCATGCTGGCCTTTCTGATTTCCTTCGACGAGTTCATCGTCGTCTTCTTCCTCGCCGGCACCGAGCCGACGCTGCCGCTCTACATCTGGAGCCAACTGCGTTTTCCTCGCTCGCTGCCGACCGTGATGGCGCTGGGGACAGCTATCCTTGCTGTGTCCGTCATCATCGCCGGCATCGCCGAAATCCTGCGCCATCGCGGGCTGAGCACAGCCCGNACAGCCCGTCGGACGGCGCCCACCAGTCCAGCCTGACCCATAACAAAAGAGGAGAACCGAAATGGCATTCGACCCGAAATCAATTACTGGGCTGAAATCGATCACTGGCCCGAAATCGATCACTGCAAAGACAGCCCGCACCGGGCTTGCCGCGCTTGCAATCGTCCTGTCGTCGACTGTCGCCTTCGCCGCCGACAAGCTGCAATATTTCACCTGGTCCGGCTATGAACTGCCAGACTTCAACAAGAGCTTCCTGACGGCCCATCCCGATGGCGTCGAGGCCTCGATCTTCGGCGACGACGACGATGCCTTCACCAAGGTCAAGGCCGGCTTCCGCCCCGATATCGCCCATCCCTGCTACGACAAGGTGGCGCGCTGGAACAAGGAAGGCCTGCTGCAGCCGATCGATACCAAGCGCATCAAGAACTGGGATTCGATCTTCCCGGTGTTCAAGAACCTGCCCGACATCCAGGCCGGCGACGGCAAGGTCTGGATGGTGCCGTGGGATTGGGGCAACACCTCGATCCTCTACCGCACCGATCTGGTGAAGAACCCGGAAGCGAGCTGGAACCTTCTGTGGGACAAGCAATATGCCGGCCGCATGGCGACCATCGATGCCGTGCATGACACGCCGATCGTTGCAGCACTTCTGGCCGGCGTAAACCCCTTCGATATGACGCCGGAGCAGATGGACAAGGTGGCGGAAAAATTGCGCGAGCAGCGTCCGCTGCTCTCCAACTACACCACCGACATGACCTCGGTCGAACAGGCGCTGGCCAGCGGCCAGCTGGTCGCCGCCATGACCTGGAACGCGTCGGCAACCTCGCTGAAGAAGCAGGGCGTGCCGGTCGAGTTCATGAAGCCGAAGGAGGGCATGCTGACCTGGGCCTGCGGCTTCGTCATGCTCAAGGACGCCAAAAACGTCGACCTCGCCTATGACTTCATCAACAGCCGGCTCGACGCCGACTCGGGTAAGTACCTGATCCAGGCCTACGGCTATGGCAGCTCGCTGAGCACCGCCTTCGCCGGCGTGGCGAAGGACGAACTGGACAAGCTGCAATTGCCGGCGGACCCGGAGGTGATGCTGAAGACCACCATCTTCACCGGCCCGATGAAGCAGAACGACGATGTGGCGAAGATGTTCGAGAAAGTGAAGGCGGGCGGCTGAGGGATCCATCGCCGACGGTTGCGCTGCCCCTCACCTGCCTGCCGGCATCCTCTCCCCGTATAGTGACGGGGAGAGGGGCGCTGTCACCAGCGATTTCGCAAATCGCAAACGTTGCAGAAATGGCGCCGAGTTTGCGACCAGCCGCTTTCTCCCCGTCACTATACGGGGAGAAATGTCCGGCAGGACAATGAGGGGCAGCGCCGACGGCAGGTAATTGTGACTAATCTCCTGAAGCCCGCGGGTCTTGCCGCCGCGCCAAAGACTGCAACAAGGACCAACTGATGGACATGCTTGAAGCGAAACCAAAGGCCGACGCCGACATTCGCGTCGGCCGGCGCGTGCGGGCGCTGCGGCTGGAGCGCAATTTGTCGTTGGCCGAGCTGGCAGCAAAAGCCGGCGTCTCCATCGGTGCGCTGAGCCAGATCGAGCGCGGCCTGTCTTCGCTGCGCATCAAGGTGATCTGGCCGCTTGCGGCCGCGCTCGACATCGAGCCTTTGGCGCTGATCACCGACGGCAACGAAGCCGCCAACGATCTCTATTGCGTGCGCGCCGACAAAAGGCGGCAGCTCCCGGTCAAGTCGGAAGGCATCGCCAAGGCGCTGCTGTCGCCGCCGGGCGCGGCGCTGACCGGCCTCTTGGTGACCGTGGAAGCCGATGGCGGCACGGCGGAAGCCTATGCGCATATCGGTCACGAGTTCGGCTATGTCCTGTCGGGCGAGGTCGAACTGGTGGTGGACTCGACAAAATACGTGCTGAAGAGCGGCGACTCCTTTGCCTTCAAGAGCACGCTTCTGCACGCCTTCCGCAATCCCGGCACCGAGCCTTGCCAGATCCTCTGGGTCAACACCACCAAGCCGTCCGAGGTTCGCGATGGCGCCTGATGCGCTGGTACGCCTGGACACGGTCTCGAAGGTTTTCCCCGGCGGCATTGTCGGGCTCGACGCCGTCGATCTCGACATTATCAGCGGCGAGTTCATCACCCTGCTCGGGCCCTCGGGCTGCGGCAAGACCACCAGCCTGCGCGTCATTGCCGGTTTCGAGAGCCCGTCGAGCGGCAAGGTGCTGCTCGATGGTCGCGACATCACCGCGCTCAGGCCGTTCGACCGTCCCGTCAACACCGTGTTCCAGGATTATGCGCTGTTCCCGCATATGAAGGTCGCCGAGAATGTCGGCTTCGGCCTGTCGCTGCGCAAACTGTCCGGCGCCGAGCAGGCAAAGCGCGTCCGCGAAGCCCTCGACATGGTCGGCCTCGCCGACAAGCTCGGCGCCCGCGTTTCCGAACTGTCGGGTGGCCAGCGCCAGCGCGTCGCGCTCGCCCGCGCCATAGTCTGCGAGCCGCGCGTTCTGTTGCTCGATGAACCGCTGTCGGCGCTCGATGCGCATCTGCGCGAACAGATGCAGGTCGAACTGAAGCGGCTGCAGTCGCGGCTCGGCACCACCTTCGTCATGGTCACCCACGACCAGACCGAAGCGCTGTCGATCTCCGACCGCATCGTCGTCATGAACAAGGGCCGCATCGAGCAGATCGCGCCGCCGGCTACGCTTTACGACCGGCCGGCGACGAAATTCGTCGCAAGCTTCATCGGCACCATGAACCTCTTGCAATCGCGCTTCATCGGCCGCGACGGCGACCGCCTGCGCTTCGCCGCTGGCGGGCTTTCGCTGGAAGCAACATCTGAAACCGGCGACACACCCGGCGAAGGCACTGAGCGCACCATCGGCGTTCGCCCCGAGGACTTGCTGGCCACCACCGATGCCGCCGCCGGCACCGCGCCGGCGCGCGTCAACTCCATCGTCTTCCACGGCCGCACGCTGCGGCTGCATGCTGAGCTGGGGCAGGGATTGCCGGTGGTGATCGATGCGCCGCGCCAGGCCGAGGGCTTTCAATTCAGCGTCGGCGACGTGGCGCATATCAGCCTGCGCCGTGGTGCCAACTGCCCTATGCTGCCAAGCTGATCCAACCCAATCCCTTCATCGACGGTTGGATTTAACCTGCTGTGAAGATCGCCAAGGTGGAATTAAGTGTGAATTGACTCGCAAAGGAACATATTCCTACTTTGCGGGATGCCCGAACTAAGCACCCGACCGCGCCGAAATGTGCAAACCCTCTGCTTGGCGCATGAAGTCGGGCAGCTAATTCGTGTTCGATGTCGGAACTGCAACATCACTCGACACTATCTGCCTGGCGATCTCGCAAAGCTGGTTGGTGATATCCCCTTTTGGGATGTGGAGCGGCACATGCGGTGCGAGCGCTGCAAAGGTCGTGAGCTCGATGCAGGCATCATTCTGCCAAGCGCTGCTGAACGCCTTAAAATTCGCGTCAGACGTCTTGTCGAAATCCGCATGGTTCGCCGGGTAATCTGGCGAGACGACGATTGAGGAGAGCCGATTTCGGGCTAAAACAGAGACCCTTGGGCCGGGGCCTGTGGTGGGAACTTGATCTGTGTGGCTGGCTTCTCAACGATCACCAACGCGTCGTTGGGCGCCGTCCGCTGCAAATGCCGTGCTTTCGACCATGGCGCCGTCAGCCAAGCCTCGGTTTCCTCCGGCGTGGTGAGGATCACGGGCATAGCCTTCTCATGTATCGGCGCAATGAGAGCATTAGGTTTGGTGGTCATGAAGGCGTATAGCTCGAAGTCGCCGGGATCGTCCTTGACCTTTCGCACGCCCTGCCAAGACGTCCAGAAACCAGCGAAGAAGAACAGCGGCCGGCTCTCGCCACGGGCAAACCAGTAATTTCGCTGGATTCCTGTTTCCGGGTCTTTATCGTTCGCCGCAGGGCTGGGCTCGGCAAAGCTGGTCACCGGCACGACACATCTGTGCTCGACGCCCACATATTGCTGCCAGTGCGAATATTGCGGATTGCGAACGTTGGTGGTGCCGTAGTCGGCCTTACCTTTCATGCGCTCGGGCGGCGTTGGCAAACCCCAAAGCAGTTTCGCCAGTTCACGCTCCCCATCCGTCCTGTTGCGAACGACAAGCCCAGGTTGATTGGGATAGACATCAAGCGAAGGTTCGAGGTTGCCGCTGATATCGCGCAATGTGCGGGTCCATTGGCGGACCGCCTCTTGCGTCGTCGTGATGTTGTAGAGGTTGCACATGCACCCAGCATTGCGGAATTGGCTTTTGTCTGCAACCGAAGTCGCTGTCCGACGCCGCCGCAATCGTCGTCACACAGCCGCGCTATATCATCGTCCTGACACACCTTGTCAGCTGTCGTGCGGGTAAAGGTGGCGGGCCGGCAAGCGCTTCCCTACTTCAAACCAGTCTGAACAGGAGGAACACACATGACCATCGCGGATGTTGCCAAGGATTTCACTGAAATGCTCCAGCAGGGGGATCACCTGGGTGCTGGTGAAAAGTACAATGCCGATGATATCGTCAGCCTCGAAGCCATGGAGGGGCCGATGGCCATCGCCCGTGGCAAGGAGGCTCTCAGGCAAAAGGGCGAATGGTGGCAAGAGAACCACGAAGTCCATGGCGGCTCTGTCGAAGGCCCCTATGTCAACGGCGACCAGTTCGCGGTGCGCTTCAAGTTCGACATAACGCCCAAGGCCACCGGCGAACGGGTCACCATGGACGAGGTTGGCCTGTACACCGTCAAGAACGGCAAGATCACCGAAGAGCGCTTCTACTACTGAGCCCGGGTGCCGTAGGGTTCCGGCGCACTTCGCTGCACGACCCAAAAACCAGGCGGCCGGGACAAAGTCCTGGCCGCAGTGGGAAAAGCTCAAATGGTCTTCACATACTGCGCCAACTGATCGGCCACCGTGCCCCAGCCGTCGAAGAACCCCATCTCTTCATGATTGTTGCGGGTAGCCTGGTCGCGATGGATGGCCGTTGCCGTGTAGCGCGTGCCCTTGTCATCCGACTGAAGCGAAATGACTGCGGTGATGAAGGGCTCGCCCGAGGGCCGATAGCCCGGCAGCAGCGCATCGGTCCACACCAGCCGCTCGTTCGGCACGATCTCGAGATAGCAGCAATGGCGGTCGTTGACCTCCTTGCCGTCGGGCGATTGCATGCGCGTCCGGAACAGTCCGCCCGGACGAAGGTCGATCTCGCAATCGGTGATCAGCCAGGGCTTGGGCGTGAACCATTGCTTGACATGCTCCGGCACCGTCATCGCGCTCCACAAGAGTTCGCGCGGCGCGTCGAGCTTGCGCTCCAGCACAAGGTCCAGTCTGGGGTCGGGCTTGAAGGGATAGCTCACTTTTCTTGCTCCTTGAGGCTCATCACATAGGCGTCAAATTGATCGAGTCGGCGCTCCCACAGCGTGCGCTGTTCGGCCAGCCAGTTTTCGGCGAGCTGCAGCGGTTCGGGCGCCAGCTGATAGGTCCTGGTGCGGCCGATTTTTTCCGATCGCACCAGTCCGCAGCCTTCCAGCACTTTCAGATGCTCGATGAAGGAAGGCAGCGCCATCTCGAAAGGCTGCGCCAACTCGCTGACCGAGGCGGGACTGCGGTTCAACCGCTCGACCACGCGCCGCCGCGTCGGGTCAGCCAGCGCGCGGAAGATGCCGTCGATCGGCGGGAGACTTGTAGTTGGGGCGTGGAGGCTTGGCATGGGCGATCCTGAGGTCCGTCGACGGGTATGGAAAGATACTTCGGAAAATTCCTTAGTATTGGCAAGCCCTAAAAATGGGCTGATGTGACCGGGGTGCTGGCAAAGCGGGAAGGACGGTTTTAGGCTGTCCGGCGGATTCGACCACCAGCCCAAGGAAGTGCGTTTTGACGATCACCATGTACGGCATCACCACCTGCGACACGATCAGGAAGGCGCGCACCTGGCTGGAGGGCCACGATGTGCCTTACCGTTTTCACGACTACCGGGCCGAGGGGATAGAGGTGGGCAGACTGGATGGATGGATCGGCAAGGTTGGCTGGGAAAAGCTGCTCAACAAGGGCAGCACGACCTTCCGCGAACTGCCCGACAAGCACAAGCAAGGGCTCGACGAGAAGAAGGCCAGGAAGCTGATGCTGGCCAACCCGACGATGATCAAGCGCCCGGTGCTCGAGGTCGGGGATGAGATTTTGGTGGGGTTCAAGCCGGAGGCTTATGAAGGGGTGGTGAAGTAGCGTAGCCTTGCCTCGTCAGCCTATGGCGTAGCAAGGAGCGAAGCGACGCAGCGCAGACCCGAGGATGACGAACGCGTGGGGCGATCGCTAACTGTGAAGGCTTTCGCTTGCGGCGTATGCAGCGGTTCGCTGTCTCTCAACCCGTCCCGCGCAAATACCCCGCCAACGCCACCGCATTGTTATGCGCCTCGTCATGTGCGCCATAAAGCAGCGTCACCTTGGCCTTGCCGAGCAAGCCACGCAGTTGCGCCACCGCTTCGCTATTCCCATCCAGTTCGACCGAATACCGCACCTGAAACTCCGCCCACCGCGCCGGCTCATGTCCGAACCACTTCCGCAATTCATCGCTCGGCGCGATGTCCTTCAGCCACAGCGTCAGCGCGGCATCCTCCTTGCTGACGCCGCGCGGCCAGATGCGATCGACCAGCACCCGCTGCCCGTCATCGGGCGCGGGTGCTTCGTAAATTCGCTTGACCGTCAAGTCGAAGGCCATCCGCCCCTCCGCGAACTTTACGCCCACTCACCCTTGCGCATCACCGGCACCTTGCGGCCATCCTCGTGGACGCCGTCTATGTCGATCTTGTCCGAGCCGATCATCCAGTCGATGTGGATAAAACTCTTGTTGCCGCCGCGCTGGGCGATTTCGTCCTGGCTGAGCGAGGCGCCGTCGACGAAGCATTTTGAATAGCACTGCCCGAGCGCTATGTGGCAGGCGGCGTTCTCGTCGAACAGCGTGTTGAAGAACAGCAGGCCGCTGGCCGAGATCGGCGAGGAATGCGGCACCAGCGCCACCTCGCCGAGCCGGCGCGAACCCTCGTCGGTGTCGAGCACTTTCTTCAGCACGTCCTCGCCCTTCGAAGCCTTGGCCTCGACGATCCTGCCGTCCTCGAAGCGCACCGAGATATCGTCGATCAGCGTGCCCTGGTAGGACAGCGGCTTGGTCGAGGAGACATGGCCGGAGACGCGCCGTGCATGCGGCGTGGTGAAGACCTCCTCGGTCGGGATGTTCGGATTGCAGGTGACGCCGTTCTTGGCAGTCGAGGCGCCGCCCATCCATTCATGGCCATCGGCCAGCCCGACGGTGAGGTCGGTGCCCGGGCCGCTGAAATGCAGATCATGGAAATTGTGCTCGTTCAGCCACTTTGTGCGGCCGCGCAGCGCTGCATTGTGCGCCGTCCAGTTTGCGATCGGGTCTTCCACATCGACCCGTGATGCCGAAAAGATCGCATCGGCAAGCTTGACCACGGCGACATCGTCGGCATCGCCGGGGAAGACCTGCTTGGCCCAGGCGAGATCCGGGTAGGCGACGATGTTCCAGTTGATGTCGAAGCCGGTGATCTTTTCCAGCGCCGGTTGGTAGGCCATCGAGTTCGCCTTGTTGGCGCGCGCCACTTTCGCCGGGTCCTGCGCCGACAACAGCGACGGGTCCTCGCCGCGCACGGCAAGCCGCGCCGCATTGTTGGAAAAGGCCTTCGCCATGCCTTCATACATCCAGCCGGCGGCGCGGTCGAAGCCGGTATCCGCCCCGTAGCGGAAGCGCGCCAGCGTGATCTCGTCATCGTTGAAGATCGGCGTTACCAGCCCGGCGCCCGCCTTGTAAGCGTGCTCGACGATGCGCCTGGTCAGCGGCAGGGCTGCGATCGACGAGGTCAGCACCAGATCCTGCCCCGGCTGCAATTGCAGCCCGACCTTGATGGCGACTTCCGCCAGCCTGTCGAGCTTCACCGGGTCGATCGTTGCGGAAACGCCGCGCGAATGTGTGGTCATGATCCTGCCTGTCTTGGTCTAGGGGGTGAAGCTTCCAACATAGATCGGCGCGGCTGTGCTTTCCAGCACTGTCGCGACGGACAGCCCTAGGCAGCGCTTTCCAGCGCGCTGAACTGCGCCACGGTCGCCGCGATTTCCTCGCGGATCCAGATCTTGAAATCGCGCACCTTGCGGCTTTCGGTCTTGGTCGCCGAGGTCACCAGCCAGTAGCCGAGGCCGCTCTGCGCCCGCACGCCGAAAGGCGCGACGAGGCGGCCGTCGGCCAGCGCATCGGCGGCCAGCAATTGCCAGCCGAGCATGACGCCATGGCCGGCGATCGCCGATTCCAGGCACAGCATCGGGTCGGTGAAGCGCGCGCCCTTGCGGAAGCTGACCGGCTCGGCCCCGGCAGCCTTGAACCAGCTCTCCCAGTTGATCATCGCCCGCTCGTCGGTGATGGCGCAGGTCTGCGCGAGGTCTTCGATCGATTTCAGTTTCTCGGCGATCACCGGCGCGCAGACCGGGAAGACTTCCTGCGCCAGAAGCAGCTCCGCCCGCCCGCTCGGCCATTTGCCGTCGCCAAGCCGGATGGCGATGTCGATGTCGGAGCGCTCGAGATCGGCCAGCCGCACCGAGGCGTCGATGCGCAGCAGCACGTTGGGATGGCGGTCGAAATGCCGCGACAATCGCGGCAGCAGCCATTTCGAAGCGAAGGCCGGCGCCACCGAAACCACCAGCGTGCACTGGCTTGCCTCGTCGGCCAGCGCCACCGCTTGCGCCAGCTCGCGAAAACCGGCGCCCAGCCGGGCGGAAAAAACCGTGCCGAACTCGGTCAGCACCAGCCCGCTCGCCGTTCGTTCGAACAGCGCCTGTCCAAGCTGCTTTTCGGTGCGGTTGATCTGCTGGCTGACGGCGCTGACGGATACGTTGAGCTCGCCGGCAGCGGCCGCCAGCGAGCCGAGGCGGGCGACGGTTTCGACGGCGCGCAGGCCGTTGAGATGGACGCGGTTCAGCATAGCCATTCCAGTTTTTCTAAACCGGCGCGGCTGAAATCTCAATTGAAAGACAGCCCGACAAGGCAGATTTTAGTGGGACAGTCAGACCGAGGAGGCGAGGATGACGATCGTATCATTGTTCAAGATCTTAGCCGCTGCCGGCCTCCGGCCGGACCGCTATGATGGGATGCACGGCGGCGATGTCATCGACTGGGTTACCGACCCATTGTCGCATCCGGTGCTGGACACCATGTCGGAACGCGAACTCGGAGATATCCCGTTCCGGCTGACGGCGCGCCGCACCGCCTACGAGACCGGGGCGGTCGGCTGCGGCTGAGATGCGGGGGCGTTAGTCGCGCCCGCTGGCCCAACACAAAGCGGATTGTTTCATCGGTCGCCAATTCTATGGTGCGCTGCAATGAACGCCGCTCCATCACCCTTGCGCCTTGCTCTCGCTGGCATGATCGCCATGGCCGTCGCCATGGGCATTGGCCGTTTCGTCTACACGCCGATCCTGCCCGGAATGATGGAAGAACTGCATCTGTCGCCGGCCGATGCCGGCTGGATCGCGTCGGCCAATTATCTCGGCTACCTCGTCGGCGCGCTTGCGGCGGCAGGCGGCTGGGCGCATGGGCGCGAGCGCCTGCTGATGTTTGGCGGCCTTGCCGCCAGTGCTGCGCTCGCCGCCCTGATGGGGCTGAGTGAGACGATGACCGCCTTTGTCGTCCTCCGCTTCCTTGCCGGTCTCGCCAGCGCCTTCGTCATGGTGTTCATGGCCTCGATCGTCTTCGGTCACCTGGCAGCCGCCAACAGAAGCGACCTGCAGGCGCTGCATTTCGGCGGCGTCGGCCTCGGCATCGCGGCATCCTCAGCGCTGATGGCGGTTCTGGTCACCGAACATGCCGGCTGGGCTTCGGGCTGGCTGTGGTCGGCAGCGATTTCCGCCGGCGGCCTTGCGATGGTCGCCTTGCTCGCCGGCGGCACCGCACCTGGCCGCGGCGTGGCCGACCGCGAACCGGCACTGCCGAGGGACCGGTCGTTGGCAAAAGTCATCGTTGCCTACGGCCTGTTCGGCTTCGGCTATGTGGTGACGGCGACCTTCCTGGTCGCCATCGTGCGCCAGGGCGGCGGCGGCCGCGTCTTCGAGGCAAGCGTCTGGATGGTCACCGGCCTTGCCGGCTTTCCCTCGGTCTGGCTGTGGCAGAAGGTAGCGGCACGGATCGGGCTTTATACCGCCTATGCCGTGGGCTGCCTGGTCGAGGTGGTCGGCGTCACCGCCAGCGTCGCCATCGGCGGCACCGCCGGGCCGCTGCTGGCGGGCGTCCTGCTCGGCGGCACCTTCATCGCCATCACCGCGCTCGGCCTGCAGACGGCAAGGCAGCTCGTGCCGGAGGCGCCGCGCCGGATTTTTGCGCTGATGACCGCTTCCTTCGGCATCGGCCAGATCGTCGGCCCGATCGTCGCCGGACTGCTGGCGCAAGCCTCGGGCAACTTCTTCCTGGCCTCGATCGTCGCTGCTGGCGTATTGCTGGTATCTGCTGGGATCACCTGGTCGGCCGCGCCAAAATCGCCATGATTGTGGTCTTGCTCGATGCCGGGCATCGGGTACGGGCATTTGCTTTCCACCTAATGTGTGACTTTATGCCCGCCGAACCCCGCTGATTTGCGCACCGACCGAGGATTTCACCACAGTGTTCGTATCCTTCTTCCCGCAGCCGAAGCTGTTTTTCATCTCGGCCGTCGTCTGGACTGCGGTTCTCGTGGCAGCCTGGTTCCTCGGTGCTGACCAGCTTGGCGCGTTTCTCGGCTTGCCTCCGGCTCTTGCCGACGCGCCGCCCATCATAGGCGTCTCGGTGTTCTGGTCGCCTCCGTTCCTCTGGTTCTACATCTACTATGCGCTTGGCGTTTTGATATTCTATGGCTTCTGGCACTGGTATTCTCCGCACCCGTGGGACCAATGGTCTATCCTCGGCAGTTCGCTGCTCCTGTTCACGACCTACTTTCAGGTGCAGGTAAGCGTGGCGATCAACGCATGGTATGGACCATTCTGGGACCTCATTCAGGGCATCGTTAGCAAAACGGTCAAGGCAACCGAGGCTGATCTTTACGCTCAAATAATCACTTTCCTCGGTATCGCTCTTGTCGCGGTTACCGTGTTCGTTTTGACAAACTTCTTCGTCAGCCACTGGGTGTTTCGCTGGCGCACTGCGATGAACAATTACTACATGTCCTATTGGCCGAAGCTGCGCCATATTGAGGGCGCTGCACAGCGTGTGCAGGAAGACACGATGCGGTTTTCCAAGATAATGGAAGACCTTGGCACTAGCTTCGTCGATTCCATCATGACGCTTATCGCTTTCATGCCGATCCTGCTCAGTTATTCTAAGCATGTCACAGAGTTGCCATTGATCGGTCATGTTCCTCAGCCGCTGGTTTTGGCTGCGATCTTCTGGGCAGTCTTCGGTACAGTCATCATTGCGACCGCAGGCATCAAGCTTCCTGGCTTGCAGTTTCGTAACCAGCGCGTCGAGGCAGCATATCGCAAGGAACTCGTCTACGGTGAGGACGATCCGGCCCGGGCGCAGCCGCAGACCGTCGCGGAGCTGTTTGCGAGTGTGCGGCAAAACTACTTTCGCCTGTATTTCCACTATGTGTATTTCAACGTGGTCCGCTATCTTTATCTTCAGACCAACAACGTCTTCTCCTACTTCCTGATGGTGCCTTCCATGATCGCTGGAACGCTGACGCTGGGTCTCATCAACCAGGTCAGTTCAGCCTTCAGTCAGGTAACCAACTCATTCCAGTATCTCGTCAATTCTTGGTCGACGATTGTCGAGCTTCTGTCAGTTCACAAGCGCCTTCGCGCCTTCGAGGCGACGATTCGCGGCGAGCCGCTGCCCGACATTGACCGCCACTTCATGGAGCGTCAGGAACAGGCAAAGGAACCCGACCCGGCTTGATCCTATTTGCACAGACGGTTGGCGGCTCAGCCGCCCACCGCCGCCTGCCTCTCGCTACCACGTTGCCGCTGCACATAATCGCGAAAACTGATGCATTCGACGTCGGCTTTCACGCACGTCTCGTCGGCAAAGCGCTCCAGCGCGTTCCAGTAGGCGCCGTCATTCATCAGCGTGAAATGGAAGCTCAGCACCAGCGGGATGCGCTTGCCCTGATATTGCTTGTCGAAGGCGGCGCGGAACGCCTGGTAGGTCCGATCGCTGAACTCGGCTGCCTGGCTCGGCCGCTCGAAGCCGCCGGAATGCCGGACATAGAGATTGTAGTCCATGGCGATCACCGGCCTTGAATTCGGGCCTTCCGGGATCTGTGGCAGCGAAAAGCGGGTCAGGCCGCCGCCGGTCGGCGGCTCGACCGGGCCATTCGAAACGCCGCTGGCGTCATAGTGGTAGTCGGCTTCAGCCAGGGCCTCGTAGAGACCTTTGCCGGTCGAGAGGTAGGGTGCGCGAAAGCCGACAACGGCATGGGCGATAGCGCGCCAGCCTGCCGGCTCGGGCGCAATGCCGTTGATCGCATAGGCGTTCTCCAGAATGTGCCCGAACGAGGCGAATTCCTTCAGCCAGTCGGCCTTGCTCCAGTCCTTGCCGTCGAAGTGGCCGCAGCCATGGCTGGCGATGTCGTGGCCCTCCGCCGCGGCAAGCCCGATCTGGTCGAGCCGATCGGCTACTTCCTGTTTCGAGGCGGCAAAACCGATGTTGGATTTGCCCGCGGACTTGCCCGGCGCGGTGTATTCGGCGCGCGTCTGCTGCGACAACAGGAACACGCAGGACAGAAAGTAGGTGAAATGCGCGCCGGTGCGCTTGGCCAGTGCCCGGCTGCGCTGCCATTGCGAGATCTCCCGGGCGCTGTCGAACGAGATGATGACGATTTGCTTCGGCTTTGCCGGGGCAGGCGGCGCCGGCGGGTCGGCGAAAGCAGTGCCCGCCATGGCAAGCACGGCTGAGGAAAACGCAACAACGCGGGACAAACGTGGCATCGGCAATCTGGGCTTGATCTGGAGGCAGTCCAAGCCGGCTATCGGCAAAATGTGGCGTGGGTGCGATCAATGTCGGGAGCTATGCGCCCGGCGATTAGCCGATTTTCCTGCCGAGCCCCTTCCATGCCCGCGAAATTTCGCTAAAACGCGGGCTCAAGAAGCGCCCCTGTTGGGGCAGCAATGGTTTTGATTGATGTCCGACGACAGTTTTATCCGCGAAGTCAACGACGAGATCCGTCGCGAAAAGGCGCAGGTGCTTTGGGATCGTTTCGGCCCGGCGATCCTTGTCCTCGCCGTCCTGGTGGTGCTCGGCACCGCTGCCTTCGTCGGCTACCGCTATTGGGACGAGACCCGCGCCAACCGCTCGGGCGATGCGTTTTCGCAGGCGCTGAAGCTTGCCAATGACGGCAAGAGCGACGAGTCGCTGACAGCACTCGAACAGCTGGAAAAGGATGGCTACGGCGCCTATCCACTGCTCGCCCGTATGCGCGCCGCAACCGTCAAGGCCGACAAGGGCGACTTTGCCGCCGCCGCTACGGATTTCGATGGCGTCGCCGCCGACACCGCCATTCCGCAGGGCATTCGCGACATGGCGCGCCTGCGGGCCGCCCTGCTGCTCGTCGATCACGGCTCCTTCGCCGACGTCTCCAGCCGCGTCGAGGCGCTGACCGCCGACAACAACACGCTGCGCCACACAGCGCGCGAAGCGCTCGGCCTTGCCGCCTGGAAGGAAGGCAAGACCCAGGATGCGCTGAAACTGTTCGACCAGATCGCCGCCGATGACGGCGCCCCGCGCAACGCGCGCCAGCGGGCGACGCTGATGTCGGAATTGATCCGCGGCTCGGGCGCGTCATGATACGCATCGCCCAAAGCCTGCCCTCGGGCCTGACCCAAGGGCGCGCTGCGGTTTGGGCGATGATATGGATAGCCGGATGAGCTTCAAAGTCGCCATTATCGGCCGGCCCAATGTCGGCAAATCGACGCTTTTCAACCGATTGGTGGGACGGAAGCTGGCGCTTGTCGACGACACGCCGGGCGTCACCCGCGACCGTCGCGTCCACGCGGCCAAACTCTACGATCTGCATTTCGATGTCATCGACACCGCCGGTTTCGAAGACGCCGCCGCCTCGACGTTGCCCGGCCGCATGCGCGCGCAGACCGAGATCGCGATCCGCGAAGCCGACCTGATCTTCTTCACCATCGACGCCAAGTCCGGGCTTTTGCCCGACGACCGCACCTTTGCCGAAATCGTGCGCAAGTCCGGCAAGCCGGTCGTGCTGGTCGCCAACAAGGCCGAGGCCAAGGGCGCCCAGGGCGGCATGCTGGAAGCCTGGGAACTGGGCTTGGGCGAGCCGATCCCGGTCTCGGCCGAGCACGGCCAGGGCATGCCCGATCTGCGCGACGCGGTGATCGAGGCGCTGGGCAAAGACCGCGCCTTCGGCGAGGAAGAAGACGAGGCCGAGGACGTCGCCGCCAGCGAGGTGCTGATCGGCGAGGACATCACCGATCCCGACGCCGAACCCGCCTATGACGACACCAAGCCGATGCGCATCGCCGTCGTCGGCCGGCCCAATGCCGGCAAGTCGACGCTGATCAACGCGTTGATCGGCGAGGAGCGGCTGCTGACCGGCCCGGAAGCCGGCATCACCCGCGATTCCATCTCCGTCGACTGGGACTGGCATGGCCGCCGGCTAAAACTGTTCGACACTGCCGGCATGCGCCGCAAGGCCAGGATCCACGAGAAGCTGGAAGTGATGTCGGTGCAGGACGGCTTGCGCGCCATCCGCTTTGCCGAGATCGTCATCATCGTGCTCGACGCCACCATCCCGTTCGAGAAGCAGGATCTGCAGATCGCCGACCTGATCATCCGCGAAGGCAGGGCGCCGGTCATCGCCTTCAACAAATGGGACCTGATCGACAATCCGCAGGAACTGCTGACGGAACTGCGCGAAAAGACCACACGGCTTTTGCCGCAGGTGCGCGGCATCCAGGCGGTGACGGTTTCGGCCGAGACCGGCCGCAGCCTCGACAAGCTGATGGATGCCGTCATCAAGACGCACAAGGTGTGGAACAGCCGCGTTTCCACCGGCAAGCTCAACCGTTGGCTGGAAAGCATTCTGGCGCATCACCCGCCACCCGCCGTCGCCGGCCGCCGGCTCAAGGTCAAATATGTCACCCAGGCCAAGACCCGGCCGCCGGGTTTCGTCGTCCAGTGCTCGCGGCCCGACGCGATGCCGCAATCCTACGTGCGCTACCTCTCCAACAGCCTGCGCGAAGCCTTCGACATGCCCGGCGTGCCGATCCGGATAGCGCTGCGGACTTCGGACAACCCGTTCGCGGGGAGAGCGAACAAGCGCAAGTGAGCGATGACGGTTGCGGAATTCTCCGCAAGATTGGCGGGACAGCACCCCCTCTGCCCTGCCGGGCATCTCCCCCGCAAGGGGGAAGATCAGTCGTTTCGTCTTTGGAGCCTCTCTTGCAACGTTGAAAATTGGCGAAAGCATTCGCGAGATCCAATCTCCCCCCTTGCGGGGGAGATGTCCGGCAGGACAGAGGGGGGTGTGACGGAACGCTACGCTGGACAGCCGCTTCCGTCTAAGCGACCTCTCTCAACCGCTCGTCCTGCGGCAGCGCCGCCACCGCCGCGTGCCACAATATATCCGCCAGCCGCGCCGCCACCGGGTCCAGTTCGGCGTCTTTCTGGTGCAGCACCAGCGCCATGGTCGGCAGCGCGGGTAAGCCCAGCGTTTGCGGCGCCATCGCCCTGACATTGGCCGGCAGGCCGATATCGGTGCGGATCGTCAGGCCGAGGCCGGCGGCGACCGCCGCCCAGATGCCGCCAAGGCTGGGGCTGGAGAAGGCCATCCGCCATGGCAGGCCGGCGCGGTCGAGCGTTTCCGTCGTCACCGTGCGCAGCAGGCATGGCGCTTCCAGCGCCACCAGCGGCAGTGCCTCGCCCTCGCGCAGCCTGGTCTCGATCAGCTTTGCCGGCCCGATCCAGCGCAATTGCGCGTCGCCGACATGTCGGCTGTAAGGCAGCGCCTGGCCGCTGTCCCAGGCCAGCGCAATGTCGAGATTGCCTGATGTGATCCGCTCGGCGAGTTCATAGCTGCGCCCGATCCGCGCCTCGATCTTGACCTTGGGGTGCGCGCGGGCGAAGCGTCCGAGCACCTCCGGCAGCACCGCCTCGCCGAAATCCTCCTGCAGGCCGAGCCTGACCCAGCCTTCCAGTTCCACGTCGTGGATGGCCGAGGCCGCCTCGTCGTTCAACTCGAGCAGCCGCCTGGCATAGCCGAGCATGGTTTCGCCGGCTTCGGTCAACGCCAGTCCGCGGCCCGACTTGCGGAAGATCGGCGTCGCCGCCTGGTCCTCCAGCTTCTTCAGTTGCGCGCTCACCGCCGAGGTCGAGCGTCCAAGCCGGTCGGCGGCCTTGGCGAAGCTGCCGAGTTCCATGCCGGTGACGAAGCTTCGGAGGACATCGAGGTCGAAGGTTACGCGGCGCATCTCAACGATCCTGTTTTTCGGGAACGATTGTCAAAAAATTCCCGATATTCGGGATGAAGTTATGGCGGTAAAGACGAGGCGTCAAGGTCCCGAGAGGGCATCAACAGGAGTCCCGCCATGTCGATTGCCGACGCAAATTGTGAGCCAGGCCGGGTTGGCCGAGCCGCCGCCGTCACGTCGAAGGCTGAACGATTTCGCGCCAATCATCGCTGGAAGGTGCTTGGCATCGGCGTTGCCGCCAATGCCAGTTTCTCCGCCACCTTCGCCGGCATACCGGCGGCGGCGGTGTTTCTGCGGTCGGGCTATCACTTGAGCAATGGCAATCTCGGCCTGGTCCTCGGTCTTCTCGGACTGGGCGTTGCCTTGAGCGAACTGCCCTGGGGTCTGCTCACCGACCGCTGGGGCGATCGCGGCGTGCTGTTGACCGGCCTTGGTGCGACCGCGGCGTGGCTCGCCCTGATGGCGTTGTTCATCGTGCCCTCAGTGACCTATGTGCCTGGCGTCGCAATGCTGGCCGCATGCCTTCTGGTCACCGGCCTGCTCGGCGGCAGCGTCAACGGTTCCAGCGGCCGCGCCATCATGGCCTGGTTCCACGAAGGCGAACGTGGCTTTGCCATGAGCATCAGGCAGACCGCGGTGCCGCTCGGCGGCGGGCTCGGCGCGCTGGTCCTGCCGTCGCTGGCATCGGTGCACGGTTTCGCGGCGGTCTTCGGGCTGCTGGCCGCCATGAACGCCGTCTCTGCGCTGTTTGCCTGGCGGTGGCTGCACCAGCCGCCGGAACTGGACAATGCCGGCAGCATGGCCATGGCAAAGTCGGGCGGTCCGGCGCCGCTGCGCAATGTCGAGGTCTGGCGCATCGCCACCGCCATCGGCCTGCTCTGCTTTCCGCAAGTGGCGGTGCTCACCTTCGCCTCCGTCTTCCTGCACGATTTCGCCGGCATGGCCACGCTCACGATCAGCGCCAGCCTTGCCGCGGTGCAGACCGGCGCGATGGTGATGCGCGTCTGGAGCGGCCGCTACACCGACCGCCACGGCAACCGCCGCTCATTCCTGCGGCTCTGCAGCGTGACGAGCGCGTTTGGCTTCGCGGCCGTCGGCCTGCTGGTCCTGGCGGCAGGAGCCACGCCAGACGCCCATGCCGCGTTGATCCCGGCGATTGCCGTGCTGCTGGTCGTCGCCGGCATTTCGGTCTCCGCCTGGCATGGCGTGGCCTACACCGAACTCGCCACGCTTGCCGGTGCCAGCCGCGCCGGAACCGCGCTCGGTCTTGCCAACAGCTTCGTCTTCATCGCCTTCTTAGTGGTGCCGACCGCCATTCCGGCTTTGCTGCTCATCTGGTCGTGGCCTGGCGTCTGGCTGGTGGGCGCGCTCTGCGCCATGATTGCATGGCCAATTTTCCTGCGGCCGAACTGACGGGCTGCCGGCCGGCAAACGGCGTCCCATTTCGGGCCGCTTCGGAACAACACGATCGACCGCGTTAACCCCGCATCAAGGTTAATGCTTCACTTTGGCTCTCCAGTGGCTCAGTTGCGTTTCTGGAGAGTTCCCCGTGCATCGACGTGTCCTGAAGCGGCTGGCCGCCGCCGCCGGTGAGAAAAAACGTTCCTTCGTATCGCCATTGGTCATCGGGCTCGGCATCTGGATCGGCTTTCCGACCGTCGTCGCCTATCAGGACATGGGCAGCCTGATTTCCGGCCTCGAAGCTTCGGGCACCCGCTGGAACTCTTATGTCGAGCGATCCGTCGCCGGCTCGGTTCATGCCGCCGAAATGCCTTTCATCGATTCCGTCACCACCGGTTCGCTCTCGGGCTCGGGCGTACGCCTGCCCGGCGTCGGCAAGGTCTCGTTTCGCGGCAAGGGCAATGTCGCCGGCGTCACGCCCGACGAAGACCGCGTGATGCGCGCCGACAAGAAGGGCCGCATCATCCAGGTCTCGCCGGTGGCGCCGCCGAAGAACTTCAATGCCGGCTCAATCTTTCAGCGCACGTCCTCGCTGCTGCGGCCGAGCATGGACAGCGGCCTGAAGCTCGCCTTCGCCAAGCCCGGCATCAAGGGCAAGGAAATCCAGATCGCCCAGGCCTTCCATACCAACCTGGACAAGAAGCCCGATCCCGGCGTGCCGGCCACGCTTGCCGCGTTGGTCAACAATGACAGACCGGACGTGCTGGCCACCGCCTATGCCCAGGCCGAACCCGATTACGCCAAGGCCTCACCCTTCGAGGCGCTGCTGCAGGACGAGGAGCCGAGCAGCGGGCGCTTCATTCCGCCGATGGCCAAGGGTGACCACTCGTGGATTCAGAACCCGCTGCCGGCCAGCGTCTTCTCCACGAAGGAGCAGGCCTGCCTCGCCAACGGCATCTATTTCGAGGCGCGCGGCGAATCCGTGCGCGGCCAGGCCGCCGTCGCGCAGGTCATTCTCAACCGAGTCCGCAATCCGGCCTATCCGAACTCGATTTGCGGCGTCGTCTACCAGAACGACAACTGGCTGAACCGCTGCCAGTTCTCCTTCGCCTGCGACGGCCGCAAGAAGCGCATCGAGAGCCCCGCCCACTATAAGACCGCCCAGGACGTCGCGATGGCGGTCACCGCCGGCAAGATATTCATTCCCGAAGTCGGCTCATCGACCCACTACTACGCCAACTACGTCCATCCGGGCTGGGCGCGCACGATGCAGAAGATGACCAAGATCGGCCTGCATATCTTCTACCGCACCTATGGCGGCGGCTGGAGCTGAGCCCTTCGGCTTGCCTGTCGCAAACGAACCGCAAAGGCCCTGGAAGCCGAAATCGGACAGCGGTCGCCGGACGGATTCGGGGCATGTGCCGACCCGATAGTGCCGGGCACGATGTCGCACCTCGCCAAGTGATTGATTTCAATAGAAAAAATACATGGCTTTGAAGTCCCGCCCGTGGCTTGACGGGCGCAAACCCTCTAACTATGTTGCCGGCGACTTTAGAAGCGGACGGACGGTGACGGTCTGACCGGGCAGGGGGGTTACGATGGCCGACAAGAATGGGCCAGACGGAACCGGAGAAACCGGCCGCGGCAGCAAGCACGAGGCCGACATCCGCGACGAAGATCTCGAACGCCGCCGGCGTGAGCTTGGAGCATCGCTTGCGACAAGACGGCCGGATCAGCTCGAGGGGAATGACGGCGCGAAGGCGACGGCCGGATATGGCCAGGCGCTCAAGCTGTCCAGCGAGTTCATCGCCGGGATAGTGGTGGGTGTGGGCCTTGGCTGGTTTCTGGATCGCGTGGCGGGAACCTCGCCATGGGGTCTGGTCGTCGGCTTGTTGCTGGGCTTTGGCGCCGGCGTGCTCAATGTCCTGCGTTCGTCAGGTGTTGTGGCGGAATTCGGAAAAAGCGAGAAGTCGCACGATCCGAAAGAATGAAATGGCGCGCCGCCAATGGCGCACAAGGACACTTAAGGCCGCTCGCGGTTTTGACGGGGATGTAAATGGCTGCTGACAAGGTCGATCCGATCCACCAGTTCCATATCGTCAAGCTGATTCCGATCAATATCGGCGGCTATGACCTGTCCTTCACCAATTCGGCTCTGTTCATGGTCGCGACCGTGGCCATTGCATCGGCGTTTCTTTACCTCTCGACCGCAAGCCGCAGCCTTGTTCCCGGCCGCCTGCAGTCGGTTTCGGAAATGGCCTACGAGTTCGTCGCGAACATGTTGCGCGATGCAGCCGGAACCCAAGGTATGAAGTTCTTTCCCTTAGTGTTCTCGCTGTTCATGTTCGTGCTTGTTGCCAATCTGCTTGGCCTTTTTCCTTATTTCTTCACCATCACCAGCCACATCATTGTCACCTTCGGCCTGGCCGCGCTGGTGATCGGAACCGTCATCGTCTATGGCTTCATGAAGCACGGTCTGGGCTTCCTCAAGCTTTTCGTGCCGAAGGGCGTGCCCATCCTGATGATGGTGCTTGTCGTTCCGATCGAGGTGATTTCCTTTGTCTCGCGTCCGGTCAGCCTATCGGTTCGTCTGTTCGCCAATATGCTCGCCGGCCACATTACCCTGAAGGTGTTTTCCGGGTTTGTGGTCAGCCTGAGTGCGCTCGGCGCGCTCGGCGTTGCGGGATCGATCCTGCCGCTGGCGATGGCTGTGGCGCTGACCGCGCTGGAGTTGCTCGTGGCGCTCTTGCAGGCATATGTGTTCGCCGTGCTCACCTGCATGTACCTGAATGATGCGCTGCATCCTTCGCACTAGATAGAATTTCCGGCATCTTTCGCCGGATGGAATTGCAACGAATTACAGATCCAAAGGAGTTTAAAATGGACGCAGAAGCAGCAAAGTACATCGGCGCCGGTATCGCTTGCCTGGGCATGGGCGGCGCGGGCATTGGCCTCGGCAACATCTTCGGCAGCTACCTGGCGGGCGCCCTGCGCAATCCGTCGGCCGCCGATGGCCAGTTCGGCCGCCTGATTTTCGGCTTCGCCGTGACCGAAGCTCTGGGCATTTTCTCGCTTCTCATCGCGCTTCTCGCCCTGTTCGGCTGAGCCCCTGTTCGGCCAATTATCGGTCGGACGAGCATTGGGAAGAATTGGCTGGCCGCATTCCTGCGGCCATGCCTGATATGAGGGGATAGTCCATGTTCGTGACATCTGCGTTTGCGCAAGAGTCCGCACCCGCCGCTGAAGGCGCCCACACCGGTACGGAAGGCGACACGCATTCCGGCACCGGCGTGCCTGCCGAGGCGCACGGCACGTTCCCGCCATTCGATCCGGCGACGTTTCCGTCCCAGCTTCTGTGGCTGGCGATCACGTTCGGGCTGTTCTATTTGTTCCTGAAGAAGGTGGTGATGCCGCGCCTTGGCGGCATCATCGACGTCCGCAGCGATCGCATCACGCAGGACCTCGACCAGGCCGCCAAGCTGAAGGGCGAGGCCGACGCCGCCGTTGCCGCTTACGAGCAGGAACTGGCGGAAGCCAAGGCCAAGGCCAACGCGATCGGCCAGCAGGCCAACGACGCTGCCAAGGCTGAAGCCGAGGCTGCCCGCAAGAAGGTCGAGGCCGCCCTCGACAAGAAGCTCGGCGAGGCGGAGGCCAGCATTGCTTCCATCAAGGCCAACGCCATGAAGGAAGTCGGCACGATTGCCGAGGACACCGCTTCAGCCATCGTCGATGCGCTTGTCGGCGGCAAGACCAGCAAGGCCGAGATCTCGGCTGCGGTCAAATCCGTGGCCCGGTGAGGAGCACATTATGGACGCCACATCTCTCGCAACGCTCTGGGCAACGGTTGCCCTCGTCATTTTCCTCGGCGTTGCCGTTTACATCAAGGTGCCGGGCCTGATCGCCAAGTCGCTCGACGCCCGCGCGACCAAGATCAGCGACGAGCTTGCGGAAGCCCGCCGGTTGCGCGAAGAGGCCCAGCAACTGCTCGGCCAATACCAGAAGAAGCGCAAGGAAGCAGAGCAGGAGGCCGCAGCCATCGTCGCTGCCGCCAAGCGCGAGGCCGACATGCTTGCCGCCGAGGCGCACAAGAAGACCGAAGACTATGTCACCCGCCGCACCGCGCTTGCCGAGCAGAAGATCGGCCAGGCCGAGCGCGAAGCCGTCGCCGAAGTGCGCGCCAGCGCCGTCGACATCGCCGTCGAGGCGGCCCGCACGCTGCTTGCCGGCAAGATCGACGCCAAGGCCGGCGCCGACCTGTTCAAGTCCGCGCTGCAGGACGTGAAGGCCAGGCTGAACTGAGCGGGGTTAACTCGCTGACATCAAGCCGCCCGGGCAACCTGGCGGCTTTTTTGTTGAGCGGCGACGGAGATTGGCGAAGGCGGTGGTGCGCCTGATCTGCCCCCTCGAGGGGGAGATGTCGCCAAAGGCGACAGAGGGGGTCCGTTCGACCAGGCGCGACGCTCTTTCTGCGACCAAGAAGGGCTAGCGCTTGACGCGCGGCGCCCCCCTCTGGCCTGCCGGCCATCTCCCCCTCAAGGGGGGAGATTAGCTGTCCAACCCGACAAACCCTTCTTCCTCAACCACCTCAACCCCACCCAGCCTGAACGGCGCGAATGACGCCCGGTGCAGCCGTGCCACCGGCCCATGCTCTTCGATCGCGGTGCGGTGCCGCACGGTGGCGTAGCCCATATGGACTTCGAACCCGTAGCGTTCGTGGTGGCTGCCGCAGCCGCACATCATGCGGTCGCGCATCACCTTGGCGACGATCGAGGCGGCGGCGATCGATTGCGAGCGCTGGTCGCCCTTGATCAGCGCGCGGCCTTGGCAGAGGAGGCCCGGCGGCACATCGCGGCCATCGGCCAGCGCCAGCTTCGCCAGGATCGGCAGGCCGGCAAGGGCGCGGCGCATGGCTTCCAGGCTGGCCTTGAGGATGTTGCTGCCGTCAATGCCTTCGGCACTGACCGAGGCCATCGACACGCCGAGCGCTGACCCCAGGATTTTCAGGAACAGCGCCTCGCGCTGCAAATGGTTGAGCCGTTTGGAATCGTCGAGCCCGTCGGGAATGTTGGCGGGATCGAGGATCACGGCCGCCGCCACCACCGGCCCGGCCAGCGGACCGCGGCCGGCCTCGTCCATGCCTGCCACCGGCCACAGGCCTTCGGCCATCGCCTTCGTCTCGAAGGAGAAGTCGGGCTTTTCGACGATTTCGAAAAGAAGCGGAGAATCGGAACGCGCGCGAGCCATGTTGCGGCGAGGTTCGCATCGGCTCCGATTCTCCGCAAGTCCCTCCAGGGTCGAGGGGGGCAAGACCGGGAGGGCACCGTCTGCAGGCCGGGGGACAGGCCGGACGGGATTCTTGGGTCGCCTGACAGCCACGAGGGCAGGGCAGGCGCTACTCTCAGAGCAGCATCAGCTGCTCGGTCGCCTTGGCGGCGGCGACAAACTGGTCGGTTCGGAGCGTGCGCCGCTCGGCGTTGAGGCCGAGCCGCTTGGCCGTGATCTCGAAGCGCCGGCCGATCTGCCAGGCATAGGGGCCGGCGCCTTTCATCCGCTTGCCCCATTCCGAATCATAGTCCTTGCCGTCGCGCATCGAACGGATCAGCGACATCACGTGCCGGTAGCGGTCGGGATAATGGCGCAGCAGCCAGTCCTTGAAGATCGGCGCCACCTCGAGCGGCAGGCGCAGGATGACATAGCCGGCCTCGCGGGCGCCTGCGGCGCGTGCCGAATCGAGGATGCGCTCCATCTCCTGGTCGGTCAGGCCGGGAATGATCGGCGCCACCATGACAGAGGCCGGAATGCCGGCATCGGAAAGCTGCCGGATCGCCTCAAGCCGCTTGGTCGGCGTCGACNGCCACCATGACAGAGGCCGGAATGCCGGCATCGGAAAGCTGCCGGATCGCCTCAAGCCGCTTGGTCGGCGTCGACGCGCGTGGCTCCATGGTGCGCGCCAGCATGCGGTCCATCGTTGTCACCGACAGCGCCACCTTGGCCAAGCCCCGTTCGGCCATGCGCGACAAGATGTCGATGTCGCGCGTCACCAGATGGGATTTGGTGACGATGCCGACCGGATGGCCGCGCGCCTCCAGCACTTCGAGGATCTCGCGCATAATCCGGTATTGTTTCTCGATCGGCTGGTAGGGATCGGTGTTGGTGCCGATCGCGATGGTGCGCGGCTGATAGCCATCCTTCGACAGTTCCTTGTCGAGCAGCCGCGCCGCATCCGGCTTGGCAAACAGCTTCGCTTCGAAATCCAGCCCCGGCGACAGGCCCATGAAGGAATGCGTCGGCCGGGCGAAACAATAGACGCAGCCATGCTCGCAGCCGCGATAGGGGTTGATCGAGCGGTCGAAGGAAATGTCGGGCGATTCGTTGCGGGTGATGATGGTGCGCGGCTTCTCGACCTGCACTTCGGTCTTGAACGGCGGCAATTCCTCCAGCGAATTCCAGCCGTCGTCGAACACATGCCGGCTGACCGGCTCGAACCGGCCGGACGGGTTGATGCCCGCGGAACGGCCGCGGTTGCGATCCGGACGGACGCGCATGCCGCTCTGTTCGATCATCGCATTGGCCATCTCGGCTCGCCCTGCTCCGAAAGCAGCAATGTCCGCACGCACGATATGTTCCATTTTGGCCCTTTCCCAAGGACTGTCGGCTGGCTGTCGAATCGCTCTGTTCATGAAAATAATCCTATTTCGCTGATGAGAACAAAGCAAGAACTTTTTCGTTGGGCCATGCAAAACTGGCGCTGCGCCGGGCTTTCCGCTATTCGGCTAAAAATGCTCAGCGTTCTCATCGAAACCCGGGATGACGAAGAAGGCCTTGCCCGCACGCTCGCCTCGTTGATCGGCGGCGCGGTCGAGGGCGTGGTACGCGATGTCATCGTCTGCGACACCGGCTCGACCGACCAGACGCATCGGGTTGCCGATCATGCCGGCTGCCACTTCGTCGCCGGCGGCATTGCCGCGGGAATCAGGCAGGCGAAGAGTGACTGGCTGCTGTTTCTGGAACCCGGCGCAAGGCTGGCGGAGGGCTGGATCGACGACGTTGTCGCTCACACGGCGCGGCAAACCATGCCGGCGCGCTTTTCCCGTGCGCGCGGCAGCCGCACGCCGTTCCTGTCACGGGTGTTTTCGGGCAACCGGGCGCTGGCCGAAGGGCTGGTCATCAGCAAGCGCCAGGCCGCTGCCCTGTCGAAGAACGCGCACAGCGCCGAAGCCCTTGCGCGCGGTCTCGCCACCAGGCGGCTCGACGCCGAAATCTGGCTGGCGCCGAAGAAGTGATGTTTCTCCCTTTTCCCGTTCCAGGGAGAAGGGTGCCCGAAGGGCGAATGAGGGGCAGCGTCGGCGTCTCATCCGCATTGGCACGGTCGCAGCACCATCCCTCTTTTTCGCCGCAAAAAGCTATTGTGCATTGCACAAAAGCTGACGCGGGATTAGCATTCCGTTGATGCGGGATATCGGGGTTTGGGTAGTGCCGGAGCGGTAAGCAAGCGCCGCGTCGTCGTTGCTGCCGTTCATATCTGAGGACCCCGATGAACCTTTCGTCCCCTGACAAATCCGGCGCCCCCAGTCTGGAAGCCATTGCCCGCAACGGCAGCCTGCTCCGCCGCATTGCGGTGCGTATCCCGACCTATCTGTCCGACCTGCGCGAAAATCCCGCATGGCTGCCGATGTTCGTGCTTGCCCGCACCATGCCGGCGCGCAAGCTGCACTGGCTTGGCGCCAAAGCCGCGCGCCCCGCGCAGAGTGCCGGAGCGACGATGTTCAGGGGCGTCGACCTCAAGTCGATCGTCGCGGCGCTGCGCGCCGATGGCCTGTTCTCCGGACTGGTCCTGCCGCAGGCAATCCACGAAGAGATCGCCAGCTTTGCTCAGAGCACGCCGTGCTTCGGCAATTTCGACCGCCGGCTCGAATTCATGCCCGGAGAACACGCAGAAGCCGAGAAGCGGTTCGGCCGCTCTTTGCTCAGCGGACACTATTTCGAGCGCATCCTCGGCTGCAAGGCGGCACTCGCCATCCAGAACGACCCGCTGCTGCTCGACATCGCCCAGCACTATCTGGGCGGGCAGGCAAAGCTGATCACCACGCGTGTCTGGTGGAGCTTTCCGACCGGCGAGGCTTCCGACGCCGACAAGAACCTTGCCTCGCTCGGCAAATATCATTTCGATCTCGACGACTGGCGGATGCTGAAATTCTTCTTCTATCTCAAGCCCTGCGATGCCGGCACCGGCCCGCATGTCTATGTCAAAGCCAGCCACAACAGGCGCAGCCTCAAGCACCAGTTGACGCTGCTGGTCGGCCATCCGGCGCAAGACGTGCTCAAGGTCTATGGCGACGACAGCCCAGTCACGCTGACCGGCGAGGCCGGCCTCGGCTTCGTCGAGGACCCGTTCGGCTTCCACATGGGCACCGTGCCGTCCACCACGCCACGGCTGATGATGGAGGTCGGCTTCGGCGTCTCGCCGCCCTCGCGCCGCCGTTTCCACGGCGAACCGGTCATCCGCTGAGGCCGGAGCGGATCTCGACCGGCATCCAGCGCGCTTGCCGCCGGGCAATGCGACCCTCTTTGTTCTCGGCATCATAGTCCATTGGGACCGGCTCGCGGTTGAACCGCGGCCGGTCATCCAGCGCATTGACGATGACGATCGCTCTCGGTTCGCCGTCGGTGGTCACAGCAGCGACATAGACGCCGCAGTCCCGGCAGATGAGATAATCGGCGGTGCGCAATCCGAACCGGTATCGGTGCAGCCGCGCCTCGTCCTCGACCGAGACGATCAATCGGCCCTGCGGATCGGCGGCGGCGCGCGAACCATGCCGGACACAGAACGCGCACTGGCAGGCGCGGATCTCCACCTCGGCCGGCTCGATTCCCGTTTCGAACGTCAGGTGGATGTTGCCGCAATGGCAGCCGCCGCGGTGCGCGCTCATTGGATCTCTTCCGTCTTGACTTGGCGACAGACTATCCGCCCGACGACCCGGAGGAAATGACCTCTCGAAGGCGCAGCCGCCATTCTGCCTGACAAAGGCAGCACTTGGCCGGCTTTGCCTTGGTTTACGAGGCGGCCTTGCCGCGCCGCAAATGCTCGTCCAGGCGCGGCATGATCTCGACGAAGTTGCAGGGCATGTGGCGGTAGTCGAGCTGCGGTTTCAGTATGCCGTCCCAGGCGTCCCTGCAGGCGCCGGGCGAGCCCGGCAGCACGAAGACGAAGGTGGCGTTGACGACGCCGCCCGTCGCCCGACTCTGCACTGTCGAGGTGCCGATCTTGTCGTAGGAAATGCGGTGGAACACTTCGGAAAAGCCATCCATGCGCTTCTCGAAGATCGGCTCCAGCGCCTCCGGCGTCACGTCGCGGCCGGTAAAACCGGTGCCGCCGGTGGTGATGACGACATCGATGTCTTCGTCGCGCGACCAGCCCAGCACCTTGTCGCGGATTTTCTCCCGGTCGTCGGTGACGATGTCGCGCGCGGCCAGGACATGGCCGGCCTCGGCGATGCGATCAGCCAGCGTCTGGCCGGATTTGTCGTCGGCAAGGCTGCGCGTATCGGACACCGTCAGCACCGCGATGCGCACCGGAATGAACGGCCGGCTCTCGTCAATTTTGGCCATCGGCCCCCTCCGAAGCGATGCTTCGTGTCGCGGCGACAAACCACTCCGGTTCGCGGCTGCGAATCTCGGCGGCGGCGCGCTTGGCGACATTGCCGGTCTCGAACAGCCCGAAGCATGTCGCGCCGGATCCCGACATGCGCGAGAATCCAGATCCGGCCCTGTTCAGCAGGGAAAGCGCTCGGCCGATGGGCGGCTGGATCGCCTGCGCCGCCGGTTCGAGATCGTTGCGGGTGATCTCCAGCCAGTTGCGGACACTGTGGAAGTCAAATGCACGCGGCAGCGGCGGCAATCCCTCATTGTCGCGTTTCTCAAGTGCGTTGAACACATCAGGCGTCGAGACGGCGACGCCGGGATTGACCAGCACCAAAGCGAGCGCCGGAAAATCCGGCACCAGCGACAGCTCGTCGCCGACGCCACGCGCAACCAGCGGTTTTGCCGCAAGACACATCGGCACGTCGGCGCCGAGCGTGAGACCGATCCGGCTCAGTTCGGCCTCACCGATGTCGAGCCCCCAGGTCCGGACAAGACCCTGCAATACCGCCGCCGCGTCGCTCGAGCCGCCGCCGACGCCGGAGGCGACCGGCAGGTTCTTTTCAAGTCGGATGGCAACCGGCGGCGTGCGCTGCTGGCCGGCCTGCCTGCGCAGCGCCTCGCGCGCCTTCACCACCAGATTGCTGTCGTCGATCGGCACGGAAGTCGCGTAACGGCCCGATACGGAGAACCGGTCGGCGTCGGCAGGCTCGATCTCGACCCTGTCGCCGAAGCGGGTGAAAACGACCAGGCTCTCAAGCAGATGATAACCGTCGGCGCGCCTGCCGGTGACGTGCAGGGCCAGATTTATCTTGGCGGGCGCAAGCCACGTCCGGGCTGCGGCATCCAAACTGGCGGCTGCTGACGGGATGATGCTCAGTCCTTGGCCAGGCGGTATTCGCCGGTCTTGGGATCCTGGACCAGCGTGCCGTTGGTGCCGTTGGCTGCCTGCTTTTCGGTGCGCCGCACCTTGGCGGTCACACGTTCGGCCTCGCGGACGAAGGTGCGGTAGCCGAAATAAGCGGCTGCGCCGACAACTGCGAAGAAAATGATCTGTGGCATTTCAAAGCTCCTCCCTCGCAAGGCGGCAAGGCAGACTGTCAAGCCCTCATGCTAGACGCTTTCCCTGCTTTTTCAAAGCCCGAAGCGCGCCCACAATGCGCGCTCTTCCGCCGCATCGATCACGCCGCTTGCGGCGGCGGCGGCAATATCGGGCGCTGAAAAGTTCGAGCCGAACAGGCCGATGCGGCCAAACAGGCCACGCGGCGCGGTGACCAGCCTGAGCTGGGTTTTCGCGCCGAAGCGGGTTTTCAGTACCGTGCGCATGTCGCTCAACGCATCGACGAGGCCAAGCTCCAGCCCTTTCTTGCCGGTCCAGAACAGGCCGGTGAACAGGTCCGGATCGTCCTTCAGCTTGGTGCCACGGCGTTCCCTGACCAGGTCGATGAAGGTCTCGTGCACTTCCAGCTGCAGCGCCTTCAGGCGCTCGACGTCTTCCCTCTTCTCCGGCTTGAACGGGTCGAGCACCGCCTTGTTCTGGCCGGCGGTGTGGACGCGACGCTCGACACCGATCTTCTTCATCAGTTCGGGAAAGCCGAACGAGGCCGAGACGACGCCGATCGAACCGACGATGGAGGACGGATCGGCAAAGATCTCGTCGCCGGCGACCGCGATCATGTAGCCGCCCGAGGCCGCCACATCCTCGACGAAGACCAGCACCTTCTTGTTCTTCTCGACCGCGAGGTCACGGATGCGCTTGAAGATCAGCCGCGACTGCACCGGCGAGCCGCCAGGCGAATTGATCGAAATGGCGACGGCGGGCGCATCGAACAGGAACGCCTTTTCGATGAGGGCGGCGGTGGACGCCAAGGACAGGCTCGGCCGGAACGGGCCGCCGCCGGCCATGATGGTGCCATGCAGCCTGATGACGGGAATGGTGACGACGCTGGATCGCCAGGATTTCGGCAGCAGGCGGTTGAAAAGGCGTTTCACGAGGTGGCTGTCTCCAAATGGCTTCAACGCATGTAGGGATTTGCCGGTCAACGGCAATGCTGCAATCCATCTCAGCCAACTGTGTGCCGGTTTTGCGGCAACGACACTGACGGGCCTAAATCAATCGCCAAACAGCGACGCCAGTCCGTTGTTGATCATCTCGGTTCGTTCCGACGGGCCGTCGCCCGTTTGCCCATGCAGCATCAAAGGCTGGCGGATCGACAGCTTGCCGCGCGCGCCGAGCGCTGCCCTGACGACAATGCGGATTGCGGCTGCTTCCGGGCGCGGATGCACGGCCAGCATCTCGGCGTCGCCGAAGCGGCCCGACAGCGCATGGAGGAGGTCGCCAAGCTGTTCCGGCCGCGCAATGACGGCCAGGCCCCCGCGCGGCTTGGCGACGGCAGCCGCACTTCGGATCCAGCTCTCGAACAGCCCGTCGTCCATGACATGCGCTTGCCGCCGCAGCGGATCTGGCGTGGCGCGGTCCTGCGCCGCGTTGAAGGGCGGGTTCATGATGACGAAATCGAAGGAATTGTCGGCAAGGCCGGCTTGCGTCCGCGCCCGGCCCGACAGCGTGACGTCGGCGGTCAGCACCGAGGCGCGATTGCCGAGATGCGCATTGCCGGGATGGGCGAGCGTGGTTGTGGCGAAGCCTGCCATCTCGGTCGACCGTTCGACGAGCACGACCTGCGCCTCTGGGCAGCGCGACAGCACGGCAAGACCCGCCGCACCGGCGCCGGCGCCGAAATCGGCGAGGCGTCCAGCAAAGCCGGATGGAACTGCTGCCGCCAGCATCATGGCATCCATCCCGGCGCGATGCCCTGTCCTGGGCTGGACCAGCCAGAAGCGGCCGCGATGGAAGGCATCGACCGTATGGGCCGGCGTATCGCTGGTAAGCGCGCTCGCTTCAGCCATTATGTCTGGCGGATTTCGTTCTCGATGCCGGCGTCTTTCAAGATGCGCCGCGCCTGATCGGCCTGGTCGGCATCGACCATGACGCGCTTCTGCAAAAGACCGATCGACCCTTCGAGAATGCTCATGTTCTGGTCGGCGACGAAGCAGGCAATCCCGGCATCGCGCATCAGCGATTCGACGAAGGAGATGATCACGGCATCGTTGGTGCGCACGAGTTCTATCATCGGACGAAGTTCGCAGGTTGCAGCGTTGATGTAAACGCTGGAGCATGGCGCCGAAAAGTGTGGAGCGGTTTTCGGGCAACGGCATGCGGTCGCTAAGGTTGACACGCCGTCACCGCAGCCGCGCCAATTCGCCTCTTGCCGTGCCCGTATGTGCCGCCCTAGAGTCCCAGGCGGGACCAGGGTGCCGTCGCACGCGTGATCAAAGACGGGAGTGTTTGTTGGTGGGTGTCGTTCTCAACATCGAAAACGGGAAGCGGGAACCCGCCTCCATCAAGGATCTCATCGACCTGACAGCAGCCGATATGGGGCGCGTCAACAAACTGATCCTGTCCAAGGCCGGCTCCGACGTCGAGATGATCCCGGAGGTCGCCAATCATCTGATCTCGTCGGGCGGCAAAAGGCTGCGTCCCATGCTGACGCTCGCGGCGGCCCAGATGTTCGGCTATTCCGGCGAGGGCCACGTCAAGCTCGCCACCGCGGTCGAGTTCATGCACACCGCCACGCTGCTCCATGACGATGTCGTCGACGAGAGCGGCATGCGGCGCGGCAAGAAGACCGCCCGCATGATCTGGGGCAACCAGGCGAGCGTGCTGGTCGGCGATTTCCTGCTCGGCCAGGCTTTTCGCATGATGGTCGATGTCGGTTCGCTGGAAGCGCTCGACATCCTGTCCAGCGCCGCCTCGATCATCGCCGAGGGCGAGGTGATGCAGCTGGCGGCAGCCAAGAACCTGGATACCACCGAGGACGAGCATTTCGCCGTCATCAAGGCCAAGACCGCGGCGCTGTTCTCGGCTGCCGCCGAGGTCGGCCCGGTCATCGCATCGGCGACGCGCAACGATCGCGCCGCCTTGCGCTCCTACGGCATGAATCTCGGCCTTGCCTTCCAGCTCATCGACGATGCGCTGGATTATGGCGGCTCCAGCCAGGAGCTGGGCAAGAATGTCGGCGACGATTTCCGCGAAGGCAAGGTTACACTGCCGGTCATCCTCGCCTACCGGCGCGGCACCAAGGCCGAGCGCACCTTCTGGAAGCGCGCCATCGAGGACAATGTCACCGACGATGCCGGCCTGGAAAAGGCGATCGGCCTGATGACCCGCCATGGCGCCATTGCCGACACCATCGGACGGGCCCGCCATTTCGGCGAGATCGCCCGCGATGCGCTGGCACCGCTGGAGGCGACGCCGCAGAAATCGGCGCTCATCGACGTCATCGACTTCTGCATCAGCCGGGTGAACTGACCCGCGCCTGGCGCCAAAGCAAGTTTGCACGCAAAATCGGGCAATCACCGCTCGACAATCGGCAGCAGTGCAAATTATCTATAAAACATGGCAAAGACCGCAGACGACACCATCGCCGTGCGCATCAGCAAGGTGCTGGCGGATCGCATCATATCGGGCGCGATCGAACCCGGCGCCCGGCTGCGGCAGGATCACATCGCCGAGGAATTCCAGACCAGCCATGTCCCGGTGCGCGAAGCCTTCCGGCGCCTGGAGGCGCAAGGGCTGGCGGTCAGTGAGCCCAGGCGGGGCGTGCGCGTCGCCGCTTTCGATCTCGGCGAGGTAAGGGAAGTCGCCGAAATGCGGGCAGCCCTCGAAGTGCTGGCGCTGCGCCATGCCGCGCCGCATCTGACGGCTTCCATTCTCAACCTTGCCGAAGAAGCCACAAAGGCCGGCGACAAATCCCGCGATGTCCGCTCTTGGGAGGAGGCCAACCGCACCTTCCACCGGCTGATCCTGGCGCCCTGCGGCATGCCGCGGCTCATCGCCACCATCGACGATTTGCACGCCGCAAGCGCCCGCTTCCTGTTCGCCGCCTGGCGCTCGGAATGGGAAATCCGCACCGACCAGGATCATCGCGCGATCCTGAGCGCGCTGCGGCAAGGCAACACCGAATCGGCCGCCGCCACGCTTGGCCGGCACGTTCAGTGGATCGGCCAGAAACCGGTCAAGACCGCGTCGGGCAAGATGCGCGAAGCGTTTGCCATCGTCGGGTAGGGACGAAGGGACAAGTCGTCGGATTCCGCGCGTAGCGATCCTTCACACCCCCCTCTGTCCTGCCGGACATCTCCCCCGCAAGGGGGGAGATCAACAGCTTTGCCGTTGCGTTAGTCCTGCAACGTCGGCCATTGGCGAAAGCAAAGGCGACATCCGATCTCCCCACTTGCGGGGGAGATGGCCGGCAGGCCAGAGGGGGGTGCTGTCCCGCCAGCCTTTCCAAATGTCCTTTATTCGACACGCAAGCCCAAGCCTTTTTAGGGGTGAGGGTTGCCATTCCCGCGCAAATATGGATTCGATAATAGATCGAACAACAAAATTATCTATAAATTCAAACCAGCCAGGGAAGCCGCCATGACCGACATCGCCTTTTCGCCGTCCAAGCCGTCCTTCAGCCCGTTGCGCCTGCAAACCCGCTCGCATAGCTGGCAGGCCGCGGCCGTCGTCCTCGGTACGCTGTTTCTGGCGCTGTTGTCCCAGATCGAGGTGCCGATGGTGCCGGTGCCGGTCACCATGCAGACCTTCGCCGTGACGCTGGTCGGCGCACTTTATGGCTGGCGGCTTGGCGCCATGACCATCATCGCCTGGCTCGCCGAGGGCGCCGTGGGCTTTCCTGTCCTGTCCGGAGGGGCAGCGGGCGCGTCGTATTTCGTCGGGGCAACGGGCGGTTATCTCTTCGCCTTCCCGCTCGTCGGCGCGCTTGTCGGCTGGCTGGCCGAACGCGGCTGGAACGGCAACCGCGTGCTGCTCGCCTTCGCCGGCATGGTCCTCGGCAACCTCGCCTGCCTGGTTCTCGGAACGGCCTGGCTCGCCGTCATGATCGGCCTCGAACAGGCCATCGCCTTCGGTTTCCTGCCGTTCCTCGTCGGCGGCCTGCTGAAATCGGCGCTCGGCGCCGCGACGCTCAAGCTGTTTTGGAGCAACAAGGCGGACCCGGCAGGAGCATGATCCCGAAAGTAGAGTCCGGTTTTCGGAAGAGATCATGCTCAAACAAAAAAATGGAGCCCCATCCCGATACCATCGGGATGGAACAGGCTCCGCTGGCGCGTCCTGACCGATGACCGTCCGGCTGCGCTCCCACCATCTGCTTTGCCTGCTGACCTATATCGGCGAAGGGTACAGCGCAGCCTTCGTCGCCAACTATGACGTGATCGCGAAACGTCTGGGCCGGGGCGAGGATATTCTGATCGTCTCCGGCCCCGACGACATCTGTCGGCCGCTGCTCGGCGAGGCCGAGCCCCACTGCTTGCGCGAAAGCGCCGCAGGCCGGGACGAGCTGGCAGCACGCGATGTCGGCAAGCTGCTGACCCGGCCGATCCGGGCCGGCGTCCGCTTCAGCCTCGACGCGGCAACGCTTGCCGCCTTGCGCGCGGCCTTTTCAGCCGGCGTGACGCGTGAGGCCTGCCAGGGTTGCGAGTGGGCCGGCCTGTGCAGCACGATAGCGGCAGGCGGATATCGCGATGTCAGGCTGTAGCTCCCAACCCCGATCTGCTATTGTCGGAACCGACAGTGTCTGCGTCGCCATGGTTTGTTAATCGGGTGACCCGATTGTGAATTCGGCCCGGATTGAAGCCTGACCCCAAAAAGGCCATGCTTTGTCAGGAAACATCGAGTCTATGGCTTCTCCGCGCCGACGCGGGATGGCGCTTGGCTGAAAGGGATACGATGCGGCAAGGACGTGCGCGCTGGCTCGCGGGGCTGGCAATTGTGGCAGGGATGGCGATTTCTCCGCTGCCTGCCTACGCCAAGGAATCGACCGACCCGGTCAAGATCACCTCCTTCTCGGGCGCCTATCTCGCCGCCCGCATCGCCGAAGGCGACAACGACCTCGACAATGCCATCGCTTATTACAAGCAGGCGCTCGCCTTCAATCCCGGCGACACCTCGCTGCAGCAAAGCCTGATGCTGTCGCTGATCGCGCAAGGCCGCTTCGAGGAATCGCTGGTCTATGCCGACAAGCTCAAGGCAGTTCCCGACGTCGAGCGCTTCTCGCGTCTGGCTCTGGCGGTCGATTCCTTCCACAAGAAGGATTTCACCAAGGCGCAGTACTGGCTCAAGCTGTCGCTCGAATCCGATCTCGACCGGCTGATTTCCGGCGTCATGTCCGGCTGGGCACAAGAGGGCGCCGGCGACCCCACCGGGGCGATGGCCTCGATCGACAAACTGCAGGGGCCTGACTGGTTCGGCCTGTTCAAGTCCTTCCACCGCGCGCTGATCGCCGATGCCGCAGGCCTATCGGACAAGGCCGACGCGCTTTATGACGCGACCCTGACCGACGTCACGGCCGGCGGTGCCGCGCCCGAGACATGGATGCGCAACGCCCAGGCCTACGCGTCTTTCCTGGCGCGCAAGGGAAACAAGAACAAGGCGCTCTACGTGCTCGACAAGGCCGAGGCGTTCGCGCCCGGCAAGCTCGACATCCAGGCGCTTCGCGACAGGATCAGCAAGGGCGACAAGATCGAGCCCTTCGTCGCCAGTCCCTCCGAAGGCGCCGCTGAAATCCTGCTCGACCTCGCCATCGCGCTCAATCGCGGCGGCGGCGAGCCGTTCGTGCGCCTTTATCTGCAATATGCGCTCGCGCTCAAGCCCGACAGCGACGCCGCTTTGGTGCAGCTTGCGGCCGTTGCGGAGCAGCTGAAGGACGGCGAAGGCGCCATTGCGCTCTATAGCCGCATTCCAGCCTCCTCGCCGCTGAAGGAGCTTTCCGACCTGCAGCTCGGCCTCAACCTTGCCGATCTCAACCGTCACGACGAGGCGATCGCCCATCTCAAAGCATTCGTCGAAGCTCACCCCGATGACATGCGCGCCTATCTGGCGCTGGGCGGGGTCTATGCCTCGAAAGAGGATTTCCGCTCCGCCGCCACTCTCTACGACAAGGCGGTCGCGGTGCTGAAGACGCCGACCAATGCCAACTGGAACATCTACTATCAGCGCGGCATCGCCTATGAGCGGCTGAAGGAATGGCCCAAGGCCGAACCGAACTTCCTCAAGGCGCTGGAACTGTTCCCCGACCAGCCGCAGGTGCTGAACTATCTCGGCTATTCCTGGGTCGACATGAACATGAACCTCAAGGAAGGCCTGGCGATGATCCAGAAGGCCGTCGACCTCAGGCCGAGCGACGGCTACATCGTCGATTCGCTGGGCTGGGCCTATTTCCGCATGGGCCGGTTCGACGACGCCGTGCGCGAAATGGAGCGCGCCGTGTCGCTCAAGCCGGAAGATCCGGTGCTCAACGACCATCTCGGCGATGCCTATTGGCGCGTCGGCCGCAAGCTCGAAGCCACTTTCCAGTGGAATCAGGCGCGCGACCTGAAGCCGGATCCCGATGTGCTTGCCATTTTGCAGCAGAAGCTGATGAAGGGCCTGCCGCCGATCGAATCCAACACGGCGCAGGAAACCCCGAAGGTCAAGCCGGCCACCCCGCCAGCGCCGAAGGGGTGATCGGGCCATACTTCTGATGAAACGGGGCTCGCTGAGCCCCGTTTTTTCGGCTTGGCGTCTTAGAGCAATTCCAGGAAAGTGTGCGCGGTTTTCCGTTCGGAATTGCGACAGAAACAAAGAGATAGAGACGCCCTATCGCGATCGTCATTCTATGGCGGAGCAAGGAGCGAAGCGACGCGGCGCAGACCCAGCGTTGGCGCTCATTCTAGAACAGCTTTCGGTAGACGACGAACCCCGAGAGATCGCCGATCTTGTCGTAGAGCTTCATCGCCGTGTGGTTGGTTTCGTGTGTCAGCCAGTAGACGCGGCTGGAGCCTGCGGTTTGCGCCCTGGTATAGACGTCTTCGATCAGTGCCCGGCCGACGCCCTTGCCGCGCGACGCCTCATTGGTGAAGAGATCCTGCAGATAGCAGTTCGGCGAAATCGCCGTCGTGGTGCGGTGGTAGAGATAGTGGACAAGGCCGAGAAGCTTGCCTTCGCTCTCGGCGACCAGCGCATGCGTCGGCTCATAGGCATCGAAGAAGCGCGACCATGTCATTGCAGTGATGTCACCGGGCAAGGCGGTCTCGCCCGAGCGGCCGTAAAACGCATTGTAGCCGTCCCACAGCGGCAGCCATTGCTCGTAATCCTCTCGGGTGACGGGGCGTACGGTGAGCTGGCCTTGCATGGCTGAACCTTTGTCGTTGAAGCTGGGCGAGCAAACGGCCACCGGCACCGTCCGGCAATGGGCCAGTCCGAAGCAAAGCGTTCAACCTCTCATCAAGGCGGCGATAGGCGCTGCCTTGACGCCTACCGGCCCGGCAACTAGGGAATGGCATCATTTCAGCGCTTTCCGAGGCCGCCGTGACGTCAGACAGTCCAGCCCATATGCATCCCAGCCGCTCGTTCCAGGGGCTGATCCTGACCCTGCACAATTACTGGGCCGCCTATGGCTGCGTCATCCTGCAGCCTTACGACATGGAAGTCGGCGCCGGCACCTTCCATCCGGCCACCACGCTGCGCGCGCTCGGGCCCAAGGGCTGGAACGCCGCCTATGTCCAGCCCTCGCGCCGGCCCAAGGACGGCCGCTACGGCGAAAACCCCAACCGGCTGCAGCATTATTACCAGTACCAGGTGATCCTGAAGCCCAACCCGCCGAACCTGCAGGAACTCTATCTCGGCTCGCTCAAGGCGATCGGCGTCGATCCGTTGCTGCACGACATTCGCTTCGTCGAGGACGACTGGGCAAGCCCGACGCTTGGCGCCTGGGGGCTCGGCTGGGAGTGCTGGTGCGACGGCATGGAAGTGTCGCAGTTCACTTATTTCCAGCAGGTCTGCGGCATCGAATGCGCGCCGGTGGCGGGAGAACTGACCTACGGCCTGGAGCGGCTGGCCATGTATGTGCAGGGCGTCGACAATGTCTACGACCTCAACTTCAATGGCCGAGAAGGCGCCGAAAAAGTCACCTATGGCGATGTCTTCCTGCAGGCCGAGCAGGAATATTCCAGGCACAATTTCGAATATGCCAACACCGCCATGCTGCTCAGGCATTTCGAGGACGCCGAAGCCGAATGCAAGGCGCTGCTCGCGGCCGGCGCCCCGGCTTCGAACGACAATCTGCCGATGCACCGCATGGTCTTCCCGGCCTATGATCAGTGCATCAAGGCCAGCCACGTCTTCAACCTGCTCGACGCGCGCGGCGTGATTTCGGTGACCGAGCGGCAGAGCTACATCCTGCGGGTGCGCAATCTGGCGAAGGCCTGCGGCGAGGCATTTTTGCAGACCCAGGCCGGCGGGCTCGCCGCCTGAGGCTCACTTCATCATTTCGAGGGAAATGTTGATTGGGGCCAACATCGGGCCAGTCGACCCCGCCATGGTCCGCATAGCCTGCCGTACGCCCGGCATCGAGAAGGCGCCATGCACCTGCGCGGCGAAACAGGCGCTGAGCGCGATGATCTGGAGAAGTCTCGATGCCGTTTTCATGGTCGTTCAGCCAATAGGTCCCTGCCTGAGCGTTGGTCGCTTCAGCGCTGCGTTTGGTTCATGGAAATCTTTGATCAAAGGACGGGCGGGCTGGTTGCGGCCCGACAGGGGGGGTCAAAATTCCTGGAAACAGCGGTCAGCCGAGTTGCCATGCCCTCTTACCTCCCCCTAGATGGGGGAGGTCGCCGCGAAGCGGCGGGTGGGGGTGACAGCGCGACGTTCCATGCCAAAACTCGATCGATTCAAGCTGCAGTCTGCGCAAAGGCTTCGCGCGGCGATGACCGACGAGGAACGCATCCTGTGGCGGCATCTGTGGCGCATTCCAGTAGAAGGCACTCATTTTCGCAGGCAGGCGTCGGTAGGCGTTTACTTCCCTGATTTCATCTCCCACCGGCTGAAGCTGATCATTGAGGTGGACGGTGCCCATCACAGCTTCGATGACCAGCTGCGCCATGACGAGCGTCGAACGAAATGGTTCGAGAGCCAAGGCTACCGCGTCATTCGCTTCTGGAACCATGAAATCAAAAACGAACTGGATTCCGTGCTTGATACGATCTATGCGGCGGTGGAAGAACGAAAATCACACCTGCGTTTGCGCGATGGTGCCGAAGGTATCGGCGGCTGAGAGGTCGCCACCCCACCCCGGCGCTACGCGCCGACCCTCCCCATCAAGGGGAGAGTGGGAGCTTAACCATGCCAGACCTGCTCTTAGAACTTCGCTCCGAGGAAATCCCCGCCCAGCCGCGCGTCCGCAGCGCCGGAGGCGCGAGGACGCGCAATCAGGAAGAAGGCATGCGGGTGGAGAAACTCTGATGCCTGATCTTTTGCTAGAACTTCGCTCCGAGGAAATCCCNCGCGCAACCGCAGCGCCGGAGGCGCGAGGACGCGCAATCAGGGAGAAGGCATGCGGGTGGAGAAACTCTGATGCCTGATCTTTTGCTAGAACTTCGCTCCGAGGAAATCCCCGCCCGACCGCGCAACCGCAGCGCCGGAGGCGCGAGGACGCGCAATCAGGGAGAAGGCATGCGGGTGGAGAAACTCTGATGCCTGATCTTTTGCTAGAACTTCGCTCCGAGGAAATCCCCGCCCGGCCGCGCAACCGCAGCGCCGGAGGCGCGAGGACGCGCAATCAGGGAGAAGGCATGCGGGTGGAGAAACTCTGATGCCGGATTTGTTGCTGGAACTTCGCTCCGAGGAAATCCCCGCCCGTATGCAGCGCAAGGCGGCGGGCGATCTCAGGAAGATGCTGACCGACGGTCTGGTCGAGGCGGGTCTGACCTATGACGCCGCGCGCGAATACTGGACGCCGCGGCGCCTGGCGCTCGATGTCAGGGGCCTGACCGCGCGCTCGAAGGATATCCACGAGGAGATCAAGGGGCCGTCGACGACGGCGCCGGAACAGGCGGTGCAGGGCTTTCTGCGCAAGGCAGGTCTTGCCTCGGCTGCCGAGGCGCATGTCCATTCCGATCCGAAGAAGGGCGACTTCTACGTCGCCCATATTTCGAAGCCGGGCAGGGCGGCGGAAGAAATCATCGCCGAACTGGTGCCGGCCATCATTCGCGGCTTCCCCTGGCCGACATCGATGCGATGGGGGCCGGCTTCGGCGAAGCCCGGTTCGCTGCGCTGGGTGCGGCCGCTGCAGACGATTCTGTGCACCTTCGGGCCGGAGACCGAGGAGCCGGTGGTGGTCGATTTCGAGATCGATGGCATCCGCTCGGGCAATATCACCTACGGCCATCGTTTCATGGCGCCGGGTGAAATCACCGTGCGTCGCTTCGAGGATTACGTGACCAAGCTGGAAGCAGCCAAGGTCGTGCTCGACGGCGACCGGCGCAAGGAGATCATCCTTGCCGACGCCCGCAACCTCGCCTTCGCCAACGGGCTCGATCTGGTCGAGGACGAAGGGCTGCTGGAGGAAGTGTCGGGCCTGGTCGAATGGCCGGTGGTGCTGATGGGCGAATTCGAGCAGGCCTTTCTTGCCATTCCGCCCGAGGTGGTGCGGCTGACCATTCGCGCCAATCAGAAATGCTTTGTCACCCGTCCGCAAGGCGACGGCGAAAACCTTTCCAACCGCTTCATCCTCACTGCCAACATCGAGGCGAAGGATGGCGGCAAGGAGATCGCGCACGGCAACGGCAAGGTGGTGCGTGCCCGCCTGTCGGACGCGCTGTATTTCTGGAAGACCGACCAGGGCGATCTGCCGGATCTGGAGCAGCTCGAGGCGTCGGCGAAGAAATTCGGGCTCGATCTGAAAAAGCCGCTCGACCAGCGCATGGCCCGCCTCGACCATCTCAATGTCACCTTTCACGCCGAGCTCGGTACGCAAGGCGATCGGGTGGAGCGGATCAAGCGGCTGGCGCAGGAGCTGGCGCCAACAGTGGCGCAGTCGATCTCCCCCCTTGAGGGGGAGATGGCCGGCAGGCCAGAGGGGGTCGCTTCGGCTGCCGCGACGCCGTCCGGTCTCTCGAAGAAAGAGGGAGTTGGCACTCCACGCGAGACGACCCCCTCTGTCGCCTTCGGCGACATCTCCCCCTCAAGGGGGGAGATTACCGCGCTCGCCGCTCGCGCCGCCGTGCTGGCCAAGGCTGATCTCACGACAGAAGCAGTGGGCGAGTTTCCGGAACTGCAAGGCGCAATGGGCCGCAAATACGCGCTGCTGCAGGGCGAGCATCCGTCCGTGGCCGCGGCGATCGAGGAGCACTACAAACCGCAAGGTCCGTCGGATAGCGTGCCGACCAATCCGGTGTCGATTGCCGTCGCGCTGGCCGACAAAATCGATACGCTGGTCGGTTTCTGGGCCATTGATGAAAAGCCGACGGGGTCTAAGGACCCTTACGCGCTGAGAAGGGCCGCGCTTGGCGTGGTGAGAATCCTGATCGAGAATGGGATCTCACTGCCGCTGACATCGCTCTTCGATAGTGCCTATCAAACGGCGAGTTATCTCGCGTCCAAGGCTGGACGGGCATTTGGGCCCGACCTCCTCGCCTTCTTCCACGACCGCCTGAAAGTCTATCTCCGCGACCAGGGCGCTCGGCATGATCTCATTGACGCCGTGCTGGCAGGTGGTGGAAGCGCGCCAATCTCCCCCCTTTTGGGGGCGGCGAAGCCGACAAAGGGGGGCGCTGTCCCGCCGACCTCTCATTCTGGCGCGCCCCCCTCTGCCCTGCCGGGCATCTCCCCCACAAGGGGGGAGATCGGCCAATCGCACTCGGATGACCTCCTGCAGATCGTGCGCCGCGTCGAGGCGCTAGGGTCCTTCCTCGACACCGAGGACGGCAAGAACCTGCTCGCCGGCGCCAAGCGCGCGGCCAACATTCTGGCTGCCGAGGAGAAGAAGAAAACGCGCGTCGCCGCGACTGTTGAGCCGGCGCTGTTTCGCGAGGAGGCCGAGAAATCGCTGTTTGCGGCGGTGAATCAGGCGGAGAGAGAAGCCGGCGAAGCGATTCAAAACGAAGACTTTTCCGCCGCCATGCTGGCGCTTAGCTTGTTGCGTGAACCGGTTGATTCATTCTTTGAACGCGTTCTCGTGAATGATGAGGACCAGGCCGTGCGCGCCAACCGCCTGGCGCTGCTGGCTCGCATCCGCACGGCCACCGATCAGGTCGCGGATTTTTCCAGAATAGCTGGCTAAGGGACGGACAAGCCCGAACACGGGCGGCGTTCACACGCCGCCCGTCTTGTTTTCAGTCCTCCCGAGGCTGACTCCGTCAGTCCTCCAAAATGCTGACATGCACGCTGTCTGAATAGACGTCGACCTGGATCAGCGGCTCGCCATTGACGATGGCGTTCCGTGTCGAGGAGCTCATCGCGCCACCGCGCTTCAGCATGCGTTCCAGATACGCGCGATCATCGTTGCTGCGGAACCAGTCATCGCCCTGGTCGTCGGCATCGCGCCGGTGGAACTTGTGCCAGTTGGCACGGTCCTGCCGCACCATCTGTGCTGCGCTGCTCAGCTCATAGCCGTCGCTGGCATGGTGGTCGCGATCGGAAATGCGCGCGACGTAGGACCCTAGCTCGTCACCGGCCTGCGCGCCGCCGACACCTATAGGTGACGCCAGCAACAGGCCGGTAATAGTCAAAGATTTCGTCATGTTCATGATAACCCCTCGCTCTCCTAGAACCCGGCGCGCTCATGCCAAACCCGATTGGCGAAATTGGGGCCGCCGCCGCCAAGCCGATCCTGCGCCGGGGCGTCGATCGGCGTCAAGCGGCATGGATCGGCCGACTGTCTTGGCCGACTGTTTTGGCTGAATGGCCTACTCGGCTTTGCCGACGCCCTCGATCGGCTGCTGCGGTGTTGCTGCCGGCTGCGGCGCTGCCGGTTGCGACTCGGGCTTGCCGTTCGATGCCGTTGCAGTTCCGGCTGGTGCGGTCTCTGCCGTCGGCTCAGTCGCCGGCGCCGCGGCGCTCGCCCTGGCCGGAGCCGGCGCGGCGAAGGCGCCGCCGACGATGCCGCCGCGAATGATCATCGGGTCCTGGCCGTGCCTAGGCTTTTCGGGGATCGCCGCGACCTTTTCATAAGTCACATCGGGCTGGGCATCGCCGAGTGCGACGATCGATGGCGACGAGGCGATCCTGACCGGTTCGGATCCGCCAACCTTGATGACCGATGGCGTCGAGGTCGAGACGCCGAGAAAGACGATCGACGAGGCGTGCGCCCCACCGGTCATCGCCGCCAGGGTGAAACCAAGCGCTCCAAGCACACGCATCGACATCGAAACCGTCCCCTTGCCCGACAAGCCGCCAGCCCTAACCGCAAATAGCCTTAACCCCAGTGGATTGATGCCGGCTTGCAGGGAAACGTAGCATTTTAGGCATTGATAATTCGCCAACGCCGGCTTGCCCGAAAACCACTGCCGTATTAGAGCAATTCCAGGAAAAGTGAGTAGCGGTTTTCCGTCCGGAATTGCGCAAAAACAAATACTTAGAGCGTTTCAGCGAACCGCTGAACCGCTCTAATGCATGTCGCTCAAAAGTGGCCCCGGTTTTGAGAGAACGACATGCATCAAAACAAAGACCTAAAGCGCGTCGCATGAATCCGGTTCAGCGCGACGCGCTTTAGGTCCGGTGCCTGTGAGGTGAAGCGAGTGGCTGAGATACTATCCGTCGGCGAAGCGATGGAGCAGGCGTTGGCGCTGCTTGAGGGCGGCGACGTCGTCGCCATCCCGACGGAGACCGTCTATGGACTGGCCAGCGACGCGACCAATGGCGTCGGCGTCGCCCGCATTTTCGAAGCCAAGGGCCGGCCGCGCTTCAACCCGCTGATCGCCCATGTCGCCGATCTGGCGATGGCCGAGCGCATTGCGATCTTCGACCCGCTTTCGAAGCGGCTGGCCGAGGCGTTCTGGCCGGGGCCGCTGACGCTGGTGCTGCCGCTCCGACCCGGCAACGGCATCCATCCGCTGGTCACCGCCGGGCTCGATACGATCGCGCTGCGCATGCCGAGGGGGTTCGGCGGCGAGCTGATCGCCAGACTCGGCCGGCCGTTGGCCGCGCCCAGCGCGAACTCTTCGGGCAAGATCAGCGCCACGACCGCGCAAGCCGTCGCGGCCGATCTCGGCGCCAAAATCCAGCTGGTGGTCGATGGCGGCGCCACCCCGGTCGGGCTGGAATCGACCATCGTCAAGGTCGAAGGCAACAGCGTGCGGCTGCTGAGGCCAGGCGGCATCGCTGCCGCCGATATCGAGGCCGTCACCGGCATTAAGCTGCAGCGCGGCGCGACAGCCGGCATCGAGGCGCCCGGCATGCTGGCGTCGCATTATGCGCCGCGCGCATCGGTGCGGCTCGATGCACAGAGTGTGGCTGAAGGCGAGGCCTTGCTGGCCTTTGGTGGCGACCGCGCCGAAGGCTGGCAAGCGGCGGCCGCCTTGCGCAACCTGTCCGCGTCAGGCGATTTGCGCGAAGCCGCAAGCAATCTGTTCGCGTATTTGCAGGAACTCGACCGCAGCGGTGCGGCGACGATCGCCGTCGAGCCGATCCCGTTCGATGGGCTCGGCGAGGCGATCAACGATCGGCTGTTTCGTGCCGCTGCCCCCCGTGACAAGCTCGATTGAGCGCCATAGTTTGCGCCCATGAACGACGCACCCTTCGACCTCGATCCCGCTCTCATCGCCCGCTTCGCGGCAATCGTCGGCGACAAATATGCGCTGCGCGACCAGGCCGATATTGCGCCGTATCTGACCGAGCGGCGCGGCCTATGGCACGGCAGGACCGCCTTGGTGCTGCGCCCCGGCAGCGTCGACGAGATCAGCCGGATCGTGCGCCTGGCGAGCGAGACGGGAACGCCGGTCGTGCCGCAAAGCGGCAACACCGGGCTGGTCGGCGCCCAGGTGCCTGACGCATCCGGCCGCGAGATCGTGCTTTCTTTGTCGCGGCTGAACCGCATTCGCGAGATCGACGTCTTCTCCAACACGGTAACAGTCGAGGCCGGCGTTATCCTGCAGACGCTGCAGGAAGCGGCCGATGCCGCCGACCGGCTGTTTCCGCTGTCGCTCGCCGCGCAAGGGTCCTGCCAGATCGGCGGCAATCTCTCGTCCAATGCCGGCGGCACCGGCGTGCTTGCCTATGGCAATGCGCGCGAACTCTGCCTCGGCGTCGAAGTGGTGCTGCCGACCGGCGAGGTCTTCGACGATCTGCGCAAATTGAAGAAGGACAACACCGGCTACGATCTGAAGAACCTGTTCGTCGGCGCCGAAGGCACGCTCGGCATCATCACCGCAGCGGTGCTGAAACTGTTTCCCAAGCCCAAGGGGCGCGAAGTGGCCTTTGCCGGCCTGTCGTCGCCGGAAGCAGCGCTTTCGCTGTTCAGCCTGGCGATGGACCGGGCAGGGGCGGCACTCACCGCCTTCGAGCTGATCGGCCGGCGTCCGTATGATTTCACGCTGCGCCATGCGCAGGGCGTCACGCGGCCGCTGGCGCAGGATTGGCCATGGTATGTGTTGATGCAGGTGTCGTCGGGCCGTTCAGCCGAGGACGCCAGGGGGCTGATCGAAGAAGTGCTGTCGGCAGGCCTCCAGCAAGGCATCGTCGGCGACGCGGTGATCGCGGCCAGCCTGGCGCAGGGCGACGCGTTCTGGAACTTCCGCGAGGTGCTGCCGGATTCGCAAAAGCCCGAAGGTGCTTCGATCAAGCATGATATTTCGGTGCCGGTGGCATCCATCCCGGCGTTTATCGAAAAGGCGGCCGGTGCAGTGGCTTCGGTCAGTCCGCAGGCGCGCGTGGTCTGCTTCGGTCATATGGGCGACGGCAATCTGCACTACAACATCTCCCGGCCGGAGGGCGGTGACGACGAAGCGTTTCTCGGCCTCTACCACGCCATGAACCATGCCGTGCACGATGTCGTGCGCTCCTTCCACGGTTCGATCTCGGCCGAGCATGGCATCGGCCAGTTGAAGCGCGACGAACTGATCGCCACCGCGCCGCCAATGGCGATCGAACTGATGCGCCGGGTGAAGGCCGTCTTCGATCCGGCCGGCATCATGAATCCCGGTAAGGTTATCTGATCCTTTCAACATTTTGTGGCTGGTTTCATTCCGATAACCATCGCCTGAGATCAGCAAAATTTAACTGACTTTCTTAAGCCGCGCGGCAGAAGCTCGCGCTAATGTTTCACACAACGAGGCCGGGAAAACTGGCCCGGTGGGATCCGTGAAAGCGGCTCTCAGGAGAAACACAGGAAGGCAGCAGATGAACAGTGTATTGAAGCCCGTCTGGGCCGGGCGCAACATGCGCCTCGACCCATTCCGCCTGCCGCAAGTGGTGAGCTATGCCACGCGCGACGACTATGGCGACGTTACCTTCACCATCGACCAGCGCGGCGCCGTCATCCGCCGCACGCTCGAGATGAGCGGCGTGCCGGCGATCATCGCGCTGCCCGCCAACGCGTTTCGCGGCGTCGCCGCCCGCGCGATGGAGGATGCGCAAGGCAATGTCACGGTAACCCTCGAACTCCTGCACAACGACCCGATGCTGTCGGTGCCGCTGCTGGTGGCCGACGATCTCGACGACGTCGCCGCCGACTGGCGCGCCTGGGCCGACGCCTACCGGCTGCAGATGCTGCTGATCGAATCCGACGGCATTGCCCGCACGCTTGAGGAATCGCTCGGCGCCGCCATCAAGGCGCTGCCGGCCAAGGATCGCCGCAAGGGCCGGGTCTCGACCACGCGCCGCCCGCGCTTCCTCGCCCGCCGCAGGGCCGGCAATCTCGGGCTGAGACTGGTGATCGACGGCCAGGAGATTATTTCGCGGGAGTAGCTTGACCGGCGATTGGCGAAACCGCCGACGACAGCCTTCTTCTCCCCGTCACTATACGGGGGTTGAGGAGCGGTCCGCGTAGCGGACGAAAAGCCAATTGCTTGGCTTTTCGAGTGACCAACGCCCTGCAGGGCGATGAGGGGCGGCGCTGACCGAGGCATTTCTCGCAATATCGCCGCTGTGCATCTCACCTCAACTGCAAAGATTGGCGCTGCCCCTCATCCGGCTGCCGCTGTCCAGCCGATAGATGGGTAACACTTTGAACCGGATACATAGGTGACACTTCTCTCCCCCTATGCGTCCGCCNCCAGCCGATAGATGGGTAACACTTTGAACCGGATACATAGGTGACACTTCTCTCCCCCTATGCGTCCGCCGCAGCGCCAAGCGGATTGGTTGGCGCGGCGCTGCGGCGGACAAGCTTCATGTGCCGTGTGTCGATGATGCCGAGCGGGTGGGCATGGAATGAGAGTGTCCATTGTCCGTCTTCGGTCTCCAACGCAGCGACCGGTTCGCCCGCCAGCGCTTGCGAGACATATATGAAGCCGCCATTCCATCGGATCTCGCCATTGTGGCGCACGCGGCGGACCGAGGCCTCGGCCGGATAGACGGGCTCGGGTGGTGTCCTGGGCATGGCGCGCTGTGAGGACCGGTAGTGCTGGGCGGGCGTATCCATGCCCAGCGCCTCATGGGGACGTTCCTCATTGTAGCTGTGGCGGAAGGTCTCGAAGGCCTGGCCCTGTGCCGTTCGGTCGGCTTCCGGTGCCTCGGCCATCGGCAGCATGGTCAGGTGAAAGCGCTCGTGACGTCCGTTCTGCTGTGGCCTGCCGGGTGCGATCCGCTCCAGGGTGATGCCGAGCTTGATGAAGCGCACGACAAGCGGCGTCAGCCCGGTGACGCCGGCCGATGCGAAGGGCGGGCCATTGTCGCTTCTGAAGCGATCCGGCAGGCCATGCTCTTCAAACAGCCGTTCGAACACCGGCCAGGCTTCGCTATCGGCCGTCGACCCCGTCGCTTCGAGCGCCAGAAGATAGCGGCTCGACGCATCCATCACCGTCAAGGGTTCGCAACGCCAGCCGTCGCGGGTCCGGAACCAGCCCTTGTGATCGCCAGTCCACACCGCGTTCGGTTCTTGCGGCTGTGGCCAGGGTCCATTGCCGCAGGCCCGCAGGCGGGGTCGCTTGCGGGCGCGGACAAGCCCATGCCGCGCAAGGATCGCGCCGACCGTCGAGGCTGAAGGCCACATGAACTCGGGAGCCGTGCGCCTGAGCCGTGCCACGATCTTCTTTGGACCCCAAAGCGGATGCAGCTCCTTGGCCGCCACAATCCGCTCAACCAGATCCTGAGCTGTCGCACGGCCATGATTGAGCGGGGCTCGCGGCAGGTCGTGCAAACCCTCAGGCCCAAACGTCCGATAGCGTCCTAGCCATTTGTAGCCGTTCTTGCGTGAGATCCCGTAGGCCGCACAAAGCGCAACCATCGTCTCATCCCCAGAAAGACACTCCACAACAAACCGTAGCCGCTCGTCCATGATGCCAGTCTCTCGCCAAACCATCGCCGGTCCTCCGGCGGACAAGAAAACTGTCACCCATGCTATCGGTCCATTCTGTTACCTATCTATCCGGTTCGGACAC